>JBDKSP010000091.1:0-22818 GCA_039680575.1 Armatimonadota bacterium | reverse complement strand
CTTCCGCAGTCTTTATAAGGTTTACTGCATCACTCGAGTTAGATGAAGCCTGGCCAAGGCCTGAGATCTGAGCTCTCAAGTTCTCGGAAATCGCAAGCCCTGCAGGGTCATCCGCTGCACGGTTGATCCTGAAGCCTGAGCTCAATCTCTCGATTGATGAGGACATTGCAGAATCGGTGTTCTGCAACTGTCTGTGCGCGTTGAGCGCTGATGCGTTAAGATTAATTCGTAGTCCCATATTCCTCTAATTCTTCCTCCTTGATCCTATCGAGTTCGGATGCTATTCGAACTCAGGGGCATCCCTGCCCTTATCGACTTGATTATTCCGCATTTTTACTTGGTTTTGATGTGATTCCAATACAGCTGCGGTAACCTGAATGGAACCCCAGATTCCAAAATATCCGAATTTGTTGCGTAATAGTTGCAAAATAGTGTCAGGACCACCTCCTTATGCATATAATGGATCCTGATCCTATGCTGCCTTAACCAGTTCACGGTCTGTGCAAGACTGGGATCTTTCCCATATTGTCTGTTTGGTCGTGTAACGATCATTCTGTAATACTATCTGCGATGCGTGCATTGTCTGCACATTCATCACGATAGGTCCGACCAGATTAGTCGTCGCTCTATTGGACTTTCGGTCGAGTGTCACTGTGGTGAACATTACCGAATCATGAGCATCGCTCAATTTGAGTGATTCGGCTTGCTCATCAGTCAGCTCGATCTCGTAGTCCGGGAAGAAATCGTTCGGATTGATGACCAGAAAAGCTACTGTCGGATCATCAATAGACTGCATCCATTTGAACGCCGTATCAGGTCTATCCTGGAGCAATACATAACGATTGCAGTGTTCAAAACCGAGCATCGTCTCATCCATATGGATGATCGATTCATTATTTACGTCAATGTTTCCAAACCTGGTAGTTGTGATCTGCATTTTCTACTCCTTTACAAGGCAGAGATTAACTCAAAAAATCTGCAAGTGATGTCTTCAGTACGCTGCTGGCGACAGAAAGGGCTACTTCGTAACAGTTTTGAAGTGTAGCAAGGTTAATTGCAGCTTCGGCGAGGTCCACATCTTCTACATCGGACAGCATCGATTTCATTGTATCCTTCGAAGTGCCCAGAGCTTCGATATTGGATTCAAGCCGCTTGATCCGGGCTCCCACTTGCGTGTTGATTCCAGTTATATTGTTTAGGTTAGCGTCTATGTCAGCTAATTGCGCGGATATACTGGAGATATCTCCCGAATCGACTGCGGATATAAGCGAGTCCATCATTGTGAAGATATCGGGTGCATCCGATACAGCAGCTCCGCCCATATTGAAAACCAGGTCTCCGGTGACATTAACGGTAGTATATGCGCCGGGGGCTGTCTGCACTTTTATCTGCTCATTATTACCCTGATACTCATAAGCTGGAGTGCCTCCGGTTTCCGCTACAGGGGATGTAGTAGTTTTGGACCCAGCGAAGATATACTTGTTTAGATATTGAGTATTAGCATATCCTTTAAGCTCATCCGATATACCTTCCAACTGGCATTTTATGCTGGCGAGCGCCTCATCATTTAGAGTGCTGTTAGCTGCTTGCGATGCGAGCGACCGCACAGACTGAAGCGTTTTGGTAATGGAAGACAGGGTATTGCTCACAGTGGATAACTGCGAATTAGCCATTGTCGAGTTTTCCTCATACTGCTCGATCGATGAGATAGTGGACCGCAGGCTGAGCGATTTGCCGATGCCCGCGACATCGTCACTTGGACGGTCTATTCTTTTCCCCGATGAAGCCTGGTCCTGCGCTTCCAGTAAGCGGGAAGTAGCGCCCGTCAAATTCGCCTTGATATTATCGTTCGTCATCCCGAGAGTAACCCGCATTTACTTACCTCCCGACTTTACCCATCGATATAATAGTGTCCAGCATCTCGTCGACTGTGGTGAACACTCGTGCGATAGCGTTGTACGCCTGCTGGAACTTAACCATGTCGGACATCTCTTCGTCCAGCGATACGCCTGAGACCGATTCGGACTGTGTGTTGAGTTCATCCAGTGAAAGAGCATGTAACTCTGCTCGCGACTGGGCTTCTTCAGAATTTCCGCCAATCTGTGAGACCAAGGATGTATAGGACTCATAGATCGATTCGCCGTTTGCCATTACATCTTTATCCGCAAGTGCGGCTATATCCTGAGCCAGCTTATTGGAACCCGTATCCCCGGTATAGGAAGCCGTGAGATTGGTAGGGGTCGTAATAAGACCAGAATTGACTGATATGCTGGATGCATCACTGCCGGTGAAGAAGTTGCCGGCGGGATTTCCACTTGATGTCGTACCCGTTGAATATAGTTTGTTTACTTCAGTCACGAGCGTAGATGTTATATTGTTCAATGTATCAATATAACTTCCGATGAGATCATCGCGAGTTTCTATCTGTCCCTGGATTTCTCCGCCTGTTATTAGAACATCAGCTCCATCATCGGACCAGGTTAGCTGTGACCAGCCGTTAGCGCTTTCGGTTATGCTGACTTCCGTGACATTATCGCCCTGCACGAGGGCTTTTCCTCCAATGCTGATTACCAAGTCCGCTCCGGTCGCGTTGTTGGTCTGGAAATTGATGATATGGGATAATTCCTTGAGCAACGCATCCCGTTTATCCAGGAGATCGCATGGCTGATTTGTCGTGTCTCCCGCTGCTTTTCCTATCTGCTCGTTCAAATGCGAAATCTCGTTTGCTATCCGGTTTACTTCGTTTGTATTTAGCGCAATGTCGCTGTCTGCCTGGTATTGGAGATCACGTAGATTCCCACAGAGATTATTGATCATTAGAGCCAGAGAAGATCCTTCCTCGACGACGGCAATTTTCGATGAACTGCTTTCCGGTGAAGTCGCCAGATCATTCCATGAGTTCCAGAATTCATCGAATGACGTCGAGAGTCCGCTGTCTCCCGGTTCCGCCAGGAAGGATTCCACCTGGCTGAGAGCATTTTGCTTATAGTTCCATGAGCCTGAAAGCTGTTCTTCGCTCCTGATCTGATTGTCTATGAACTCAGACTGCAGGCGTCGTATGGTCCTTACAAGAGTTCCCGTCCCCAGTTGAGCTGCACTGCCGTTTGCCAGAGTGAGTGCGCCGACAAGCGGTGTTCCAGCGGTTGTCACTGCTTCCTGCCGGTGATAACCTTCGGTCCCGGCGTTGGTGATGTTATGTGCTGTAACATTCATCGCAAGTTGCTGCGCATTCAGTCCGCTTACAGCTATGTCAAGTCCAAAAAACGACACGGTATATTTCTCCCGAATCAGACTCTCAAGTCCAGCACAACAGCAGAACTGGTAATGTTCTCGCCGCGTGGATCATAGGATGGCCGGCTGCTGACAATCTTGGACAGCAGTCCTACGGTAAAACTCACATAGTTCATTGCATTATTGAGAAGCCCAGCGTTTATCTGCATGATAGATCCCAGCTTCTTTGCTTCGGCGCTGGTTTCGGTAATTACTGCATTGCGTCTTTTGTCGAAAGCTGCGGTGGTGTTGCTATCGGATTGATAACGGTCGATTTCCCGAAGTAACGCCTTCTCACGACGGTCGAGCTTCATCAGATCAGAAATGAGCTGTTCATGCTTTTTCGCATTGTCGTTCAACTCGTCATGACGTCTCTGGGTCAGTAGCTCTCGCTGTTCCTGAGCCAGTGATACCAGCGTTTTGCATCGGTCCAGCCGGTGCTTCGATATCAGTATTATCTCGTCTCTGATTTTCTCGGCGTCCATATCTAACCTCGATTTATAACTATCCCAAATTCTTGATTGTCGATCTCATCATGCAGTCAGCAATATCCTGGCTGCCTGAATTGTATGTCCCTGATTCTATTTTCGACCTGAGACCGCTTATCAGATCGGTCCTCATATCAGGTAAGGCTGATATTGCCTGTTTTACATCCTGCATTTCAGTCATCCTGGAAGAAAGAATAAGCTCATCGGGTTTTCCTGTTGAACTTGCTGCGGATATACCCTGAGTCGAGTAGACTTTGTGCAGGTGCAGTTCAAGAACCTTATTGATTTGTGCGTTGTTTACGTACACTTTATGCATCCCTTTCAAGCGATCAGCGGGCTAACAACTCGTCGTTGATCCCCACATTATCTATCGACAGTTTCGTCAATGACTTTAGCGGTATTTTGTTGTATAAGCTGTCGATACATCACATCCGCCAGCCCGATCGAGCCCGTTTTGGAGAAGTTTTTCGAGGTTTCTTCATCCATCATATCCTGGAACATTTCTTCTTTTTCACTCGATCCGAACAAGTCAGACTTTATCACGGAATTCCTCATATTCTTGATCATCTGGTGGACGAGAACGGACTCGAACTCCATGCAGGCATTCTTCAGTGACTTGTCATCTCTGGTTACAGCATCGTTTTTCGATGCTGTAGGGCTGCTCGTACTGATTGGTCCGGTTTGGATCTGCATTAGATAATCTCCAGCTCTGCATGAAGTGCTCCGGCCTGTTTGAGCGCCTGGAGAATCGCCACCATGTCGCGAGGCGTCACCTTGAGCTCATTCAGCGCGCGTACCAACTCGTCCAGTGTTACACCCGGCTTAAGATGGACTAGTTTGGCCTTTTCCTCATTCGCATTAACCGATTTCTGCGGCACTACGACCGTATCGCCGGTCTCAGAGAACGACGATGGCTGCGAAATCTCGTAATCGGTAGAAATTTCGACTGTCAGGTTGCCATGAGAGATAGCGACCGGAGAGATACGGACTGATTCCCCTATAATCACAGTTCCTGTCCGCTCGTTTACGATGACTTTCGCTACAGATGATTGCGTGACTGATAAATCTTCGATATCAGCTATTATGCTGGTGACGTTCTGTACGCCGCCAGTGTGGACCTGGACCGTACCGGCATCGAGTGCGGTTGCCGAACCTGATCCCAGTCTTGATTCGATAGACCGCGCCAGGCGGACTGCAGTAGTAAAATCAGGATTATTCAATAACACATTCAGCGTATTGCCATCGGTCATTGTAGTAGAGACTTCCTGTTCGACAATTGCTCCATCCGGTATCCGGCCTACTGTAGTATGGTTTTTCGTTACGCTGTCTCCTCCGCCTCCGGCGGTAAACCCTCCGATGGATACACTGCCTTGCGCAACTGCATAAACACTGCCGTTAGCGGCCTGAAGCGGTGTCTGAAGAAGCGTGCCGCCCTGCAGGCTCTTTGCATCTCCGATCGACGAGACTACTATGTCGATTTTACTGCCCGGTCGAACGAATGGCGGGAGTTCCGCTGTTATCATTACGGCTGCTACGTTTTTTACTTTTAGACTGTCGTCCGAAACCGTGATTCCGAGTCTTCTCAGCATATTTGCCACGGATTGAGTGGTAAACATCGTTTGCTGGCTGTCACCGGAACCATCGAGACCGACTACGAGTCCATAACCTACAAGCTGGTTGCTTCGGACGCCCTCTATCTTTGCAATGTCCTTAATCTTCACGACCATATCGGCTGATGCCGTTCCTATTGCCGCGAATATGACTATAAATATCATTCCGAATGTGATTGATCTGCTCGCCCGCATTTATTGGCTCCTAATTACGTACTGGAGTTTCAGTGTTATTTGAAATTCTTTAGAAAAGGTATCTTACGATTTTGCTGATGATGCCTTCCTTCTGCCTGTCTCCGATGGCGCCCTTGCCGGTCTGCTTTATCGTGACATCAGAAAGATAGGTTGAAGACACGGTATTGTCGGCTGATATATCCTGAGGACGAACAATCCCGGTCACGGTGATTTCCTGTTTTTCTTCGTTGGTGTATATAGTCCGCTGTGCCTGGATCTCAAGGTTGCCGTTGGGCAGCACCTTTGTTACCTTTGCTGTAACATTAGCTGTAAGTGATGTGCTGACAGCCGATTGTCCGGTGGTGGAGCCTTCCTGCTCTGATGTGAAGCCCATGTCGGGTATCATCTTGAGAAGTGTTCCGACACCACCGCTGTTTGAGTGTTCAAGACTTTTGTCGAACTTTTTACTGGCTGTTACAGACGAAGAAGTCCCTTCCGATATAAGTATTGTTATCAAGTCGCCGACCTGTTTGGCCTTTATGTCCGTGAACATGCTGCCGGGTGATGTCGCAACCCACAGCGAGTCCGCTGCAGCCGGTGTGAATGGTAAAAGTATAAGCATAATAGCTAAAACTTTAACATATTTGGACAGCATTCCTAGTTCCTCCTGCTGAGTTTAATCTCTACGAGCCCCGGTTCAACTACCGTTCCGCGCACTTCTCGGACATCGCCGAGGAGCCTCACTTTAATCTCGTCGCCTTTCTGCCCGTCCATAACGGCGACACCTTTGTCGGCTACTCGGACCATTTCCCCAGATACCACGACAGTGACTGCATCACCGGATTTGATGACTGGCGGCTCTGCCAGCCAACTGCGCCGGATAACCGATCCCTGCGCGATCGGTACGGTTGCTGTGACCGATGTTTGCGGTTGGTCTGTTACAAGATCTCCGGGGAGTGTGGTAATCTCGCGGTTCTCAAAAATTATATTCTCGGATGATATGGCTTCTGTTCGGCCTATTGGTTTCGCAGCGACCATTACCTGCGAAAAGACCCGAACATTTACCGGCAAATTGACGGTAGTGTATACCTGTCCGTTGATAATTATCTCTACCGGAAGGTTTGCACGTCCCTTGGGGGATTTCTGATAAGTGTCTTTGACGCGGATCTCCAGACTTCCCATAGGTACGGAAATATCCGCCGGCAGCCTGACAGGTTCCACTGTAACCGTTCCCATACGTGAACTATCCGCCAACAAGTACTCTTGCGCAGTATCGAAAAGAGCTTTGCCGGTAACCAGTGATGCTGTGCGTTTCACTGAAAACTGAATGGGACACATGAGATTAATAGAGCTCTCGTCGATACCTTGTCTCCTCATAGCGACGATGATCTGGTCCCGTGTAATAACGCGGGTTTTTCCGGGCAGGGGCGACGGGCATATCAGAACCGATGCCAACTTTTGGGCCAGGACGGCATCGCTGGATTGCACCTTTGCCAGGTCCACCAGCTTTATCTGAGCTGCGGATACTTCCGGTGATGGTTGCACCAGAATATCAACTACCGTTGCCCCTGCCATGACCGGTAGAGCTATCAGGACTGTTATCAGTATGTATTTAGGGAGGATGCGTGCTAACATTTGCTCTACCGTTTAAGATTATTTGCTATGCTAAGCATATCGTCAGATGCCTGAATTGCTTTTGAATTGACTTCGTAAGCCCTCTGTGCGACGATCATATTGACCATCTCTTCGACGACCTGGACATTGGACATTTCAATGAACCCGCTGGCGATCGTTCCGAGGCCGTTTGCTCCCGGCGTATCGACTACAGGGTCGCCGGAGGAAGCTGTGGGCAGAAGCAGGTTGTTTCCCTCGCTGGAAAGCCCGGCCGGGTTCGAGAACTTGGCGATCTGAATCTGTCCCACTTCCTGAGAGTTCGTCTGACCCGGGAGTTTCACGGAAACGGTCCCGTCCGATCCGATAGAGACGTTCGTGGCTTCCGTAGGGATAGTTATTTGAGGTTCAATCGGGTTGCCGTCCGATGTTACCAACCTTCCCTGTGAATCGAGTTTGAACGTTCCGTCGCGGGTATAGGCAGTATTCCCGTTTGACAGCTGGACCTGGAAGAACCCGTCTCCCTCGATGACAAGGTCGAGCGGATTATCGGTCTGCTGGAAGTCGCCCTGGGTAAAAATCTTCTGAGTCGCCGAATAGCAGGTCCCAAGTCCCACCTGAACACCTGTAGGGGTTACTGATCCCTGGGATTCGGTAGAACCGGCAGCTATTGTTGTCTGGTATAGCATATCCTGGAACTCTACCCTGGTCTTTTTGAACCCTGTTGTGTTGACGTTAGCCAGGTTATTGGAAATAACATCTATATTTAACTGCTGGGCCTCCATTCCGGTGGCCGCTGTCCATAACGATCTGATCATTTTCTAGTCCTCCTAACCCGCGTTATTCACGAGAAGCGTGGATAACATTTATAGCGAGAGCTTTATTCGTGAAACGAATAAAGCGGGCTAACCTGCTCTGTTGCCAACGCTGATGGCTTTTTCGAGCGTCTGGTCGATGGATTGTATGCTCTTCTGGTTGGCTTCATAAGCTCTCAATGCAGTGATCATCGAGACCATCTCTCTGACCACGCTGACATTCGAGCCTTCTACCTCACCCTGCAGGACTTCCCCGACGGACTGAGACCCGTTCGCGGCACGTGTCGAGTTATCCGGCACTATCTGCAGTTTGTCCACGACATTTCCGTTTACATGAACTGTTCCCTTGGGATCGATTGACCAGTCGGAGCCGGATATTTTTATAGGGCCGTTTTGCCCCATGACCAGGCTTCCATCACTTGTCGAAAGCTGGCCGGACTTATTCAGCGTGAAGTCTCCATGCCTTGTAAGCTGCTGGCTTTGCCCGTTTTTAACGACAAAATAACCGGGGCCATCAATAGCGAGATTGGTGGGGTTGCCGGTATCCTGAAGGGTTCCCTGTCTGTTGTCCTGCTTGGAAAATGGAATCGGGACCACACATCGGACTTGTTTTGATGAGGTTCCTGCCTCACTCATTTCCTCGATAGTCACACCCCTGCTGACAGCGGCGAAACTTATGGCTGATCGCTTATAACCTGATGTATTTGCGTTAGCCAGGTTATTGGAAATAGTGTCCTGCTGTTCGATCTGTCCGAGCATCCCTGCTGCGGCGCTATAAAGTCCATTAATCACTTTACTTAGCCTCCGCATTATATCTCGACAGCTTAATGGAGTTACTTTAGCGTTTTTTGAGGGTTCAGGGCTTGAAAATCTCGTATCCCTGCTTCGTGAGCCGGAAGAATGGATTAGTTTCGAGGAATTTCTGTGCGGGTTTTGTCAATCCGGGGGCTGCGAGCGCAAACACGGCAGTCGAAAGCTCGTCATGGCGGACCTGCATTCCCCATTTCAGTTTGTATTTCAGCACTCCATCCGATAGAAACGGCCTGGTGCTGCCGAAATTCACTCCTTCGCATCCCCATGAATGAGCAAGCAGCATAGCATAGTAGTAGAGTACTCTGGATGCGCCTTCTCTTGCCACCGTCTCGTCACCGTCTGAGATACCCACGTAAGGGTTCCGCATTACGTTTCTCTGAGCATACACAATTGTCCCGCCGACATGCTTTCCGTGTTGTTTTACGATTATCCCTGCGCCCTTTGTATATGCCTGCTTTACTCGTTCGTAACTGTCGATCTGGGCAAGCTCTCCGTACCGTTTCTGCGCGTAAGGCACGTACATATCATTATAGAAATTGTCAAACCATGCAGGGTCGGCAGTTACTTCGTAATCGAATCCATTTGCTTCTGCTTTCTTTAGGTTCCGCGTAATATCCCTCTTTGGGGATTTATCGAGTTTGTCTATGAGCGCATCAGGATGATCCGTTAACGGTAGATACGGGTTTATCCATTTGGGGATCAGATGGAACCCACGGCGGGCGTAATTTCTGAGCAGAAGGCGGTTTGCTCCGACAACGATCAAATCGGCTTTTCTATCTATGAGGCAGTGAGCCTTCAATGCGCATATGGAGCCTTTTCTCCGTATCACTGCACCGGATGGGAAGACTACACTGCTGATGTAGGGCAGGGTAGAGCCATCATCAGCTACAAGCATCGTGAGTGAAGAGCCGTCAGTTTCTCCTTCTACAGTGTAAAGATCCAGCATGGGATGTCTGGCAAGGAAAAGCATTCGCCACGCCGGCAGATAAAAATTCCAATTATTCATATGGCGATATAACCCCGTTCGGGGTAATGTGGAAGAACCTGTTGTTTTCCAGGAATTTCAGCGCAGGTCCGTTCTGGTCAGGCACAGTTATGGCGAAGACAGCCACTCCGTCATCATCTTCCTCTACGTCCATGTGCCAGTTCAGCTTGTATTGCAGTGTTCCATCGGAATGAAACGGCCTGCTGTGGCCGAAGTCCACTCGTTTACAGCCTATCAAGTGCGCCAACTGCACCGCGTAATAATCCATGGCAAAAGCTGCGCCTTCCCTTACTATCGAAAGGTCGCCGTCAACAACTCCAATGTGCGGGATGTGCATTGTGTCTCCGGCGCGATAGATTATCGTACCTGCAACAGGCACTCCGTTCTTTTTTGCGATTATCCCGGCTCCACGCTGGAATGAGCGTCTGATTTTCTGATATTTATGCACAACAGCGAAGTTACCGAACCGCTGCAGCGCGTAAGGCTGATACATTTTGTTGTAAAACTCGTCCAGCCATCCGGTGTCAGTCACTATCTCGCAATGAATACTGGAAGACTCTGCTTTTCGGATCATCCACTTGAAGTATTTTCGAGACTGACGGCCTTTGTTGTACAGTCTTGTATAAGGGTTTTCATCGACGGGAAGGAACAACTGTATCCATTTCGGCGCGATGATAAATCCTCTGCGGGCATACTTATCCTTAAGCAACAGGTTTGCCCCGACTACTACGAGGTCGGCGGCGCTGTTTATGAGTTTAGTTCCTTTCAGAGCGCTGATAGAACGCTTTTTTGAGATCACCGATCCTTCAGGAAATATAAGGTTGCTTATATAGTCCAGCGTGGAGCCATCGTCAGCGATCAGCACATGGAGACGATTCCCGTCGTATTCGCCTTCAACGGAATATACCGTTAACTTGGAATGCAGTACAAGCGAAACTGACTGCCGGACAAAATTCAGAATTAGTCGCCTAAGATTCATCGTAGAGTCTGACTCCTTCAGGGGTTAACTGGAAGAACCTGTTTTCCGATAGGAACTCTAGAGCCTGCGGTGTTGTACCGGGAGTGCTTATGGCGAAAGCGGAGATAGCGTCATCGTCGTTTTCTACCCGCGCTTGCCACATGAGCTTATATCTCAGCACACCGTCGGAAGTAAACGCTCTTGTATGGCCGAAGTTCATCTGGTCACATCCCCTGGAATAACCAAACCGAACAACGAAGTAATCCAGCGCGGAGGATGCTCCGTCTCTAGATGCTTCTATGCTGCCGTCTACCATCCCCATATGTCTGAAACTTATGGTCTTTCCTTCACAGATTACTATCCCACCGCCCAGAGGTTTCTCGTCTTTCATAATCGTAACACCCATACCGCGTGAGAAGTTTTGCTGCACGGTGTTATAGCTGTGGATTATCGCCAGGTCCTGGTGCCTCCTTCGCGCGTAGGGCAGATACATACGATAGTAGAAATAGTTGAACCAGCCCGGATCGACCGTAACACTGAAGCTGTAGTCCATTGTTTCGATTGTTCGAGCGAGACGCCTGAAGTATTTGCGGATTGCGCGGTCCAGGTCGAGCCTGCTGTACATCGTATCCGGGTGGTTCCATATTGGGACGAAAAGCCGTATCCACTTCGGCACGATATAGAAACCCTGCTTTGAATAAGCGCCGAGAAGCATGTGGTTCGCACCGGCGATTACTATATCCGCGTCTGCATGAGCCAGACCTGGACCGGAGAAAGCGCTTATAGTACCTATGTGAGATATGACTGGCTCATCCGAGAAGATAAGTTTCTTCATATAGTTGAGCGTCGATCCATCATCCGCGATAATTACCCGCATATGGTTCCCACAGTATTCGCCCTCAAGCCTGTAAAGCGCCAATGTCCCATGTCTTGCGAGCGATACAAACCGCTTTGCATTTAACTGCATCGAGTCACATTGCCAGCCGTGCGTAATGCGGACAGGTCCGGCTTTTTGCAGCCGTTCCGATTTGACTGAGGTCATTGCTGTATGCATCCTTGTTTTGAAATGCTCCTTTGGTCCGTTGGCTGAAGCGGGCTGGCATAAGACCGTACGACTCTGAACTTGCCGTTCGGCTCCAATGAAAGCCTCGATGTTGCCTTGACAACGACGGCTACATCCTGCCCCAGCATTTTCTGGACAGCCGTTCTAACATCGTCTGTATTCAGGTTTCGTGAACTTGGGACCAGGCTGATATTGACGGTCCAGTCCTTGCCCTGAACGACCTGGAACTGTCCCACACCGGGAATATCCTCGATGGCACAGGTCACGGTATATGGTGATACCTTCCGGCCGCCTGGAAGCGAAATACAGTCCGCCAGCCTGCCAGTCAGCGACGCGAGGACCGGGAGAGACCTTCCGCATGGGCACCTTTCAGATGACAAGACACCCGAATCACCGCTGGAGTAACGGATAAGCGGAGCTGCGTCCGAGTAAAGGTTCGTTATTACCAGTTCCCCTTCTTCGCGGTCCCCGGCAGGTTGACCGTCTTTCAAGCACTCGACGATAAGGCAGTCCGAGTTGATATGATAACCATGCTGCTGTGGGCATTGCCATCCGATCCATCCGAATTCCATCGAACCGTAAAAGTCGGTAGGCTCCACCCCGAAACCGTCTTTCAGCAACTTCCGTGCAGCCGGGTCGAGCAGCTCAGCGGCAGTCATCAGCACCTTAGGCACGGGCAGCGAAAAATGGTTGCGCGCAAGGCTTTCGGCGATAATGCGCAGGCTCGATGTGTAGCCATATATCACCTGAGGATGAATCGATTTTATTTTGGCTATCTGGTCCAGCAGGTCGTCGAAAATGGACACATAGTCCCGGCGGAGCAGTCCCAGCTTCTGCAGGCTGTTTTTTCTCTCTACCATGCATCTTGGTTCGACAAAAATGATCATCCGGTCCGTGAATTTGTAGCCATGTGCCATCAGCGCGCGGAGTTCTTTCAGTACCCGGTGTGATTTATCCCGTATGGTGAACGGGAGCGATAAAGGTGAGCCGCTGGAGCCGCTGGTCTTCAGCCACACGCAGCCATCCAGGTCTATATCCGAACAAAATGCGTCCTTACCTGCCGTCTGAAGCTCGGATTTTGTTACTACAGGCAGCCGCCGAAGATCATCCAGGCTTTTCAGGTCGCCGGGTTCGAATCCGATGGAGGACATGCGTTCATGGTAAAAGGGTGAGTAATCCCAGGCTCTTTTTACCTGTCGCTTAAGTCTGTGCAACTGCACAGCTTCAAGATTATCCGGTTCAATCCACTGGTCACGGTTTATACGCCGCATCTGGCGCAGCAGCGATAAAGGCATCCCTACCTCCCCTTTACTGGTTTTCTAAGGAGTTTCGAGCAATGATGTAACAATCCTACGGGCTTGTATCTGTTGGTTTACGCTTAAACTCGAAACTCTCCGTATTATTCACCCGAAAATCCACAGGTCATCATCTCTACAGGACAGAATCACAGCTTATCGAACAGCCAATCAATGTTTGGTTCGTGCAAGCGCTGCGCGGGTCAATCTTTTTTGCTCAGGAGTGTCTGGATGATCGCTACATTCTCTCCCGCAAGTTTGTTTATGACCGCCATCTCTTCTCTGAGAGATCTTCGGACAGATTCCCGTTTCTGCCAGAGCTGCTGCAGGGTGTCGAAGAGCTCACCCGATGTAATGTTTCTGATATCCAAGACCCACCGGCTCTGCCCGGCAAGTCCTGCTATGCCGTATGCCTTGGGGCCGTATGCAATTACCGCCGTAGGCACGCACATAGACATTGCCGCTATGCAGGAATGCATCCTTACTCCAGCGAATAGTTCCATCTGGCTTATGATGCCCTTAATCTCTTCAGCGGAGTAATCGCCCTCTAAAACAGTGATCTCCGAGCTGTGACGGCTGATATTTGCCACTCTTCTAGCCGCTTTCCGGTCGTCCCGCCGGTCTCCTGGCCCTGTTGCATGAGACACGAATACCGGGTGCATTCCAGCTTCGACCAGCTTATCGAGCGTTTCCGCCAGTTCGAGTTCCAGATTTGTAGCCTTGCGTTCTTCTGCACTGCCCAAAATATGACCCGGCAGCCGGCTGATGGAGAAACCGATGATCGGTTTGTCGAATGTTACTCCCTCTTTGGCAAGTATGTTTCTTGCTGTCTCAGGAGGAACAGCCCCGACCAGAAACGCCATATCGGCTGTAAGTGATAATGTTGTTCCGTTCAGTCCCAGCTTGGAAAGATAATCATAGGTAAGTTTTTCTCTCGCGGACACAACGTCGGTTTTCTTGAGTATCCACCTGCAGAGAGCCTCGTTCTTGTTGAACGGCCCGATAGTCTGAGCGCAGACGAATACCGGCTTGGCGAGCAGTTTGCCGAGTACTATCGGGATGAGGTGCGCGATAAGGCATTTTGTTCCGTATTCCTCGGTCAACCCGTCCCCGCTCAGATCGACTACAACATCGCTTTCGCGGTAAACTCTCATCTCATTGTTCAGCATGAACCTGAAGTCTAGCCGGAATACCCGGTAGATGACATGCCATACCGATGCGAGAAGTATCAGTCCCAGGGCTTTTACAGGACGCCGCCGGCTGCATTTGAGAGTGACATCGCTTCTGTAGGCGGAGCCGTCCAGCTCTGGAAATGGGGTCATCATCGTGACATGGCAATCAGGTACGGCTTCTTTGAGAGCATCGGTGAGCGCGATGCGCATAGCCGCATCGCCTTTGTTCAACGAGCAGTAGGTCCCGGTTATGACGATCCGGCTGCGTGATTTACCGTTCACTATTCGATGTTCCTCCACTGACAGTAGTCGTATCTTAAAGCAGGAGCGCGCCTTCATTTTGAATGCCGGCTCGCTTCACGCTTACCCTTTGACTGATGTGTTTTAAACCCATGTAAAGAACTCTGGTGAGATCATCATCTGATATACCCATAATGAAGTTAATGTGCCGATGCCCGCGCAGTAGTAACCGCGGAATTGAAAAAAACATATTGCATTATGTTTGATTGCAAGGTAATATGATGCTGTCATTAGCTGCATAACTGTTTATATATAGTATATTCATCGTAGGAGCACAATTGAACAGCAGAGACACTGGGGTCAGACTGAAGGCGCTTCGCGAGAACCGCAAACTTACAATGCGTGAGCTTGCGTCCACGGCTAATGTCTCTGTCAGCCTGATATCCAAGATCGAATCGGGCAAGGTCTCTCCGACGGTAATGAGCCTCAGTAAACTGCTGGAAGCGATGAATGTCGATCTTTATGAATTTTTCCTGGACGGGGCCGACAGCGATCCATCAGAGCAGATTGTGTTTCGACAGGCGGAAATGGTTACTGCTGAAGATGATGAACACAGGTGGTACTACGCATTTGCAAAGCATCCAAATATCAAAGCTGAACTGACCTATGAAGAGTACCAGCCTCATACAAAAGTTGTAGAGAAAGAAAGCCACAAAGGCGATCTGTTCGGAATGGTCGTATCCGGCGAATTAACGCTGAAAGTTGTCGACAAGGGTAAGTTTACTATACAAGCCGGGGATGCTTTCTATGTTAAAGCGGGACAACTACACGTAGCACGCAACGAGTCTGACGAAATCCTCAAGATAATGGCTGTACAGCTCAGGTAAATAATCTCACAAGTAGTCGTTATAGCCGTTTTATTTTGCGCTTCGGTGTGTAGTATATTATACGGAAGATTAACATAATCTTAATTTAGAGGTGGGAAATGGCAGGAGAATACAGGTTTTCTTTTGGCCCCTGGAACATCCATGAAGGGGCTGATCCTTTTGGCCCGATGGTCAGGGAATCTTTCGAATTCCGTGAAAAGCTGGAGTTTGCGGTAAAAGAGGGTTTTACGGGCATCCAGTTCCATGATGACGATGCGGTCGATATCACCCTTTCGATCGCAGAGCAGGACAAAAAGCTCGCTGAGCTCAAGAAGACTCTTGACGATATGGGTCTGGAAGCCGAGTTCGTAGCTCCGAGACTATGGGAGCACGCGATGACGGTCGACGGCGGCTGGACTTCCAACAACCCTGAGGCAAGAAAGTATGCCTGGGATAGATCGAAGCACGCTGTAGAGATAGCCAAAATGCTGGGTACACGTAATATCGTTCTCTGGCCCGCCCGTGAAGGCACGTACATCCGGGAAGCCAAAGATCCCAAGGTTGCGGCGGACAGGTTCGTTGAGTATGTCGATATGCTTCTTGATTGTGACCCCAATATACGTATTCTTGGTGAAATGAAGCCGAACGAGCCGATGGACTCCGCATTCTGCCCCACAACCGGACACTTCCTCGCAATCGCGTCCCGCACAAAGGACCCAAGCCGGGTGGGAATCCTCATAGAGAGTGCTCATGCACTGCTGGCTAACCTTGAGCCGAGCGAAGAGATGGGTTTTGCGCTGAGCTTCGGCAAGCTCTGGGGAGTGCACCTCAATGACCAGAACGGTCTGAAGTTCGATGAAGACAAGACGTTCGGGAGTGCAAACCTTGGCCGGGCGTTCTCACAGGTCTACATGCTCGACAAGTACGGTTATGGGAAAAACGGGGAGTATATCGGCCTTGATGTCAAGACCCTTCGCACACAAAGCAAGGAAAACTCCCTGAAGCATCTTGTTTATAGCAAAAAGATGTTCGAGATGCTTCTTGAGAAGGTACGGAGCTGCGATGAGGCGTATATGGACCAACTACGAGAGGCAAGAGACTACGAAGAGCTCAGTTTCTATGTTAACAGTATTTTGATGGGAGGCAACCGGCATGATAACTAAAGAACAACTGGCTATCAACGGTGGAGAAAAGGCGAAAACCACACCTAATATACCGATGTATCCAGGTGGACTGGAGATCGGAGAGGAAGAAAAAGCGCAACTGCTCGAAGTCATCGAGCGGAAATATCTGTTCCGCTATTATGGACCTGCGAATTATCCCAGCAAGGTCCGGGAATTCGAAGAAAAGTTTGCCGCGCGTATGGGTGTGAAGCACTGCCTTGCAGTCAATTCCTGCACATCCGCTCTGATCAGCGCTCTGGTCGCATGCGGCGTGGGACCCGGTGATGAAGTCATCGTAAACGGTTACACGTTCTTCGCAAGCTGCGCGTCGATTGTCGCTGCCAAGGCGGTTCCGGTTATATGCGATATCGATGAAAGCATGACCATGGACCCGGATGGACTCGAAAAGAAGATTACGCCTTATACCAAGGCTGTAATTGTCGTTCATATGCGGGGTGTGCCGTGTGATATGGACAGAATTACGGCAATCTGCAAGAAGCACAATTTGAAGCTGATCGAAGACTGCGCGCAGGCCTGCGGCGGAAGCTATAAGGGCAAGTCCCTGGGAACATTCGGTGATGTCGGCTGCTTCAGCTTCCAGTATCACAAGATCATCACTGCCGGAGAGGGCGGCACGTGCATCACTAACGACGACCGCCTGTATGACCGCCTCATGGGTTACCACGATACGGCTGCCTGCTGGAGGCCGGACCGTTTCGGTGGTGAACGCTATGATGGCGAGCTATTCTGCGGTGTTAACTATAGAATGAGCGAGTTGACCGGAGCCGTGATGCTCGCGCAGCTCGGCAAGCTGGACACCCTGATCTCGAAGATGCGCGCCAACAAGAAGCGCATCAAGAGCCGGATCGCGGGTATTCCCGGCATTACGTTCAGAAAGCTCAATGATGAAGCCGGCGACACGGCCATCTGCCTCATGTGGATGCTCGATAGCTCCGAAAAAGTAGAAACGTTCGTGGATGCGCTCAGGGCCGAGGGAGTCGATGCTGCGGGAGTGTTCAATAAAGGCATCCCTGACTGGCATATCTATTCGCACTGGCAGCATGTGCTTAAGCAGAAAACGCCTACTTCGGATGGCTGCCCATATAGCTGCCCGCATTACAAGGGCGATGCACCCAGCCGCTATAGTGAGGATATGTGTCCGAGAACCAATGAGATCCTCTCCCGGACGATTCATCTGGACATACCCGCGCAGCTTACGGAAGAGGACTGCGACATGATCGCAAAGGGAATAAGAAAGGTCGCCGAGGCGCTGCTCTAGGCGTGCGATAACGGAGAAAAAGAAAATGAAGTTCGACATATGCCTTGAGATGGTCCATACCGATCTTCCATACGATAAGAGGATCCAAAAAATAGCAAAAGCCGGGTTCGACTGTGTGGAGTTCTGGTTTCACGACAACACATTCGATGGCGCTACCTGTACAGCGGACCAGCCGAAAGACGCGCAGACTCTGCGGCAGGTATGCGAGCAGTGCGGCATGACGATAAACAACATGGTCGTCAACTCGCCGGACGGGATTGTCGGCGGCGTGATCGTCGATTCACGTGAACTGAACAAATATATCGACAGGCTTCACGAGGTAATCGCTTTTTCCAGGGCAGCCGGAATCAGCAAGGCTATTACCTGTACGGGAAACATGGTAGACGGCCTTTCGCGCTCGCAGATGCGGTCCAATCTGATGAAAGCCTACTCGGAGGCGGCAGCCATAGCTGAAAAGGAGAATTATACGCTCTATATAGAAGTGCTGAACAGCTATGTAGACCACCCCGGTTACTATCTTGACAACTGGAATGAAGGTGTCGAGATAGTAAAAGAAATAAATAGCCCTAATCTGAAACTTCTGTACGATATCTACCACATGCAGATAATGCATGGGAACGTAATCGCGACCGTACAAAGAGATATTGATATTATCGGCCACTTCCATTCAGCCGGTGTTCCGGGGAGGCATGATCTCAATGTTGGAGAGCTCGACTACAGGCAGATAATCGACAATATCGATAAAGTGGGTTATAAAGGCTCATTCGGGCTCGAATACTCGCCAATCGGATGCAGTGACGCATCTCTGAAGTCGATGCACGAATACCTTTCGATGTAGGAAATAGTCTTCAATGAACGTATACAGGGTTAACACAGAATGAAATTACCAATATCGACAGTCCTTTCGGACAGCGAAGTGAGACAAATACACGAGGCAACTCTTCATATTCTGGAGACTTGCGGTGTTAAGGTACACAGCCCGAAAATGCTTCAGTTTCTCGAAGAAAAAGGGCTGAATGTGGACAAAGATAGCCGGGTGGTAAAGTTCAGCCGGTCAAGCATCGAAGACGCATTGAGCACGATGCCTTCGACTATCGACGTCTTTGACCGGGACGGCGAATTCGCTTTTACTCTGGGCAATGGTGTTCCCAGGATTGCCGCCGGGCATAACGCCGTATTCTGGCTGGATTCGGAAAGCGGCGAGACGAGACCATCCAGAGTGTCGGATGTCGAGTTGTTCGCAAAGATATGCGACAACCTTCCCAACATCGATATGATCGGGATTCCCGTGATGCCCCAGGATGTTCCTGCTCCGAATGCATCGCTGGTGTATGGTGTTCGAGCCTGCATTGAAAACAGCCGGAAACCGATCTACTTCTCGACCGATAAAGTGAATGTCAACAGGGCATGCATAGAGCTGCTGCGCGCCGCATTTGCCGGTGATTTCGATTCCGAGGTCTATGGAATAACCCAGCTCTCTCCGACAAGCCCTCTTTTCTGGGAAGGCAGCGTAATCGATGCGATTATGGATACAATCGGTACAGGAGTCCCGATTGCCATATTACCGGAACCTAACGCCGGAGTCTCCGCGCCATACACGCTTGCCGGGCTGCTCACCGTAAACAACGCCGAATGCATATCCGGCCTCGCGATGATCCAGATGCTGAAGCCCGGTCATAAGGTAATGTATGCGAACTCGTGGACGACAACCGATATGCGTTCGGGCGCAGCTCTGGTCGGTTCGGCAGAGACCACTCTCTGCCGTATAGCCGCTGCCCAGCTTGCGCGGTTTTATAAGGTACCTTCGCATACAACTGCGCCGAACTCCGACAATCACGCGCATGACGAGCAGAACGCATGGGAAAAGACTCTCAGCCAGTTCTGTGCGATAGCAGCAGGGCATGACCTGATCGTAAACTGCGGCATGTTCGCGACGGGTATGACCTGTTCTCACGAACAGCTCGTTATGGACGAGGAAATATCCGCTTTGTCCAGACGTATCGCTGCCGGTATCACCGTAAATGAAGAGATGATTGCGCGTGATGTCATCGAAGAGATCGGGCCACAGGGTGGGTCTTACCTGATGACTGAGCATACCATGGATTGGCTGCGTACGGACGAATATCACATTCCGAACATCGCAGTGCGCGGACCCCGCGCATCATGGGAAGCTGCTGGCGGCAAAAGTACTTACCAGGTTGCCCAGGATGCTGTTAAGAGATATGCTTCCATGCCCGCAGCCGGTTTCGACCCCGCCAGAAAGGTGAAGTTGGAAGAAATCGTCCGGGAATTCCGATGATAGCCTGGAAGAACGGAGAACGCGGTTTACGCTCAACCAGGTGAAAAATAAGCTGGACGGTGAAATGACCGTCCAGCCTTTTGACTCCAGTGTGAGCCGCGCTAGAAACTCTCCAAAAGGTTTTCAGCTTAAGCTTCTATCCAATTACCTCGTCTACCGCTTCTTCGAAAGCCTGCACGGATTCCCTCAGAGCGTCTTCCGTTATCGTAAGCGGCGGAGCGATCTTAAGACATTCTCCCGCGATACCCACAGGCGAGAACATCAGCAGGCCTTTTTGCAGGCACGCAACGTTAATTTTCAGCGCGGTTTCCGGGTCAGGTTCTTTCGTTCCGGGCTTGACTACCTGAATGCCAGCGACCAGTCCCATTGCATGCATGCATCCCAGCCTGTCAGGGTATTTCTTCTGAATGCGGTCGAGCTCAGGGATCAATATATTACCCATTTTTGCGGCTCTATCAGCTAGGTTCTCGCTGATAATGATCTTGACATTCGCAAGCGCCGCGGCGACCGGCAGAGGTGATGCCGAGTGGGTGGATGTCATCGAACCAGGCTCGTAGAGGTCAATTATGTCCTCGCGGCCTATTACCGCCGACATCGGAAGCGATGAGGAAATCCCTTTGCCGCATGAGATGATGTCCGGTTTGACCCCGTAATGCTCGAAACAGAACATCCTGCCTGTTCTTGCGAAGCCCGATTGCACTTCATCGTAGATCATCACGATATCGTGCTTCCGGCAGAAGTCCTGCATCCTCTGGGCATATTCGACAGTCAGAAAATCAGGACCGATACCCTGATAACTTTCCACCATCACACCTGCAATCTCATCGCCGGTGATCCCAAGGTCACTCAGAGTGGAAAGGAACAGGTCGAATGACCTGTTTTCGTTCTTGTAACCGTCCGGGAACGGGACCTGCACGAATGTTTTGTCTCTATCCACCATCCATGTCTTCTGCTTTTCCATTCCTCCGGCGAGCTGCGCGCCCATGGTGCGGCCATGAAAACCGTATTTGAACGAAACCAAGTATTTTTTCTTCTCACCATGCTTTTTAAGGGCATAGGTCTTAGCAAGTTTTATGCAGTTTTCGGTTGCTTCGCTTCCTGTGCTGAGCAGGAAAACGCGATAGTTTGAAGGATCAGGCGCAAGAGTCTGAAGCAGTTTGCACAGCTCCGCGCGCTGCTCATGCACGAACACATAGCTTGATAGAAGCCCCTGGTCGATGAGTTTCTTAAGGGCTTCTTTTACCTCAGGACGGCCATGACCCGCGTTTGCGACGAGAACACAGCTCGACCAGTCTATCCAGCGGTTTCCCCACTTGTCTTCGACGGTGAAATTCTCGGCTTTGTGCCACACAATCGGCGGCTGTCCCATCATGGACCGCGATTCCGATTCCTTGAGCGCTTCGAATACCGGCAGCGACTCAGGCACGGGGATCTTTGTTTTTATTGTTCTGTATTTTGTATTGACCAGCGGGACTTCCACCGGAGTAAGATCGTAACTTGCCATAATTATTACCTCAACACGACAACCTGTCCTGTTTTTATGCTTTCGTGGACGGCGACTGCGATACGCGTGACTTCCAGACCGTCCTCGCCGGATGCCCAGCAGCCGGGGATGTCAGCAATCTTGCCGCCGCTCTTTAAGAACGCAACATTGTATGCAAAATCCTCTATGCTCTCGATACCGTAGCCCTTCATGACCTTCCGTCCGAACTTATCTGAAGTTTCGCGCTTGAAGTTGTTGTTATAGGTCGACATACCTTCAGGCTTTATGCACGAGCGGGTGCCTCGGTCCTGGCTGTCGCACTCAAAAATACCCTTGGTCCCGACAATGCGCATACCCTGGTTCACGACGGCTTCGAAGTTGTCCGGCAGTATCCAACTGGTATCGAATGTAAAGCTCACGCCGTTTACAAAGTCGACTTTCGCGCTGATACTGTCATAGGTGTCTACATTGTAGTCTTTGAGAAGGGTGTTCTTTATACCGGTCGCGTAAACGCTTTTCACTTCGCTCTTTACGATCCATCTTATAAGATCGTAGAAGTGAACACCCAAAAACCATGCAGGGGATGAATTGGGAGCCCAGTTCGGGAACCACTTGCTGGGGACCTCGATCCGGTCTTCCATGTAAGCGCTGCCATAGAGAAGATCGCCCAGGTCTCCGTTTTTGACACGCCTCTCTATTGCCTGGTGGTCGGGGTCATATCTCTTGTGGAAATCGACCTGCAAAAGGACATCGGAATCTTTCGCCGTCTGAATGATCTCTTTGCAGCCTTCGACTGTTATATCGAGAGGCTTTTCGACCAGTACATGTTTACCGGCCTTTAGGGCGGTAAGGGCAACTGCCTTGTGAAGATGGTCCGGTGTTGCAATACTGACTGCGTCTATATCCGTTTTTTTGAGCATCTCGCTTACATCTGAAAATATCGGGCAGCTCAGTTCTTTTTTGAGTTGCTCTACACGCTTGGGATTGGCTTCGGCAACGGCTGCAAGTTCGGCAACACCCAGGTATCCGAGCTGAGTATACGAATCAAGGTGCATCTGCCCGAAATTGCCTGCACCGACAACGCCTATTTTTACTGACATCTTTCCTCCTATAGATTTTCAGCTGATTAATTAACGGCCAATCATATATTGGCTGTTGCCGAAAATCTTCCGGAAGAGTTTCAGGTGTAAGTGTAAAATCAACAGATAAAGCTATATCAGAGAACTGTTTATAT
>JBDKSP010000090.1:0-17621 GCA_039680575.1 Armatimonadota bacterium | reverse complement strand
AGGCAAACTCCTATATGTGTAATACTTGCTACTTCGACGTGAGCTTCCAAAGTACCTGTGTTGCGGTAATGATACTTTATGTAAACTTCGTTCACACTGCGCCCCTGATTAAGATGCGTTTGCCCTGTGCGCCTCGGATTGCGAAGTGACTCAGCAATTGATATACTGTAGCTGCCCATTCTAAGGCTACAGTATGGAGGATTAGCCCATCCATGGCAAATATAGGCTGGTTCGGACGTAAGTCGAAGAGTGCTCAGAAGATCGCGCGCAAGAGTGTAGATGCGCTTCCTGACGGCCTCTGGACTAAGTGTCCGAAGTGTAATGAAATACTATTTAACAAGGAACTGGAAAAGAACCTGCGGGTCTGCAGCAAGTGTAACTATCACTTCAGGCTGCGGGCGGAAGAGCGGCTGGCTTTCACGGTCGATCCCGGCAGCTTCGATGAGTTTGCAACTGATATCAGTACCGCAAACCCGCTCAATTTTCCGGATTATGAAGCAAAAATCAAAAAAGGCCGGCAGACATCAGGCATCAACGAATCGATGCTCGTAGGCACGGCTGCGATAGAATCGCGTCCCGTTGTGATAGGTGTGGCTGACTTCGGATTTATGGGGGGCAGCATGGGCGGTGTGCAGGGCGAGAAAGTCGTCCTTGCTGTCGAGCGGGCAATCGAAGAAAAAAGGCCGCTCATTCTCTTTTCCGCTTCCGGCGGCGCCAGGATGCAGGAGGGGATACTCTCACTTATGCAGATGGCGAAAACGAGTGCGGCTATCGGAAAGCTGAACGAGGCCGGACTACCGTATATAGTCGTCCTGTGCGATCCGACGACCGCCGGAGTGCATGCAAGTTACGCATCTATCGGTGATGTCATCATAGCGGAGCCCGGCGCGCTGATAGGTTTCGCTGGAGAGAGGGTTGCCCAACAGGCCGGAGTCATCAACCGCCCGCCGAACTTCCAGAGAGCGGAGTTCCAGCTCGACCACGGAATGATCGATATGGTAGTAGCGCGAAGAGATATGAAGCAGACTCTGGTCAAGCTGCTGGACTTCTGTGGTAAGGAGGACGCTGATGTCGCTTAACCAGTTGAATGTACTCGACTTCGAAAAACCGATTCTTGAGCTTGAAGAGCAGATCGAAGAGATTAAACGCCTTACTGCTGAAGAGGGACAGGACCGGTCCGAGGAGATAGCCGCGCTGGAGAAGCACAGAGACCGGTTGATGAAGCAGGTCTTCTCCAAGCTGGCTCCCTGGGACAAGACACTCCTCGCCCGGCATCCGAAGCGCCCTTATGCGATGGATTTTATCCGCCTTATATTCGACGATTACCTCGAACTCCACGGGGACAGGCTTTTTTCAGACGATAAGGCCATGCTCGGTGGGATCGGTGCGATAGGCAAGTATCAGGTTGTGTTTGTCGGCCAGCAGAAAGGCCGGGACCTGAAAGACCGGCAGTATAGAAATTTCGGGAGCGCGAAGCCGGAAGGCTATCGAAAAGCGATGAGGCTGATGAGACTGGCTGAGAAATTCGGCCGTCCGATCATCTGTCTGGTGGACACTCCTGCTGCGGACTGCAGCGTCGGTGCAGAGGAACGGGGTATAAGCGAGGCGATAGCCAGAAACCTTATGGAAATGTCCACGCTCAAGGTCCCGGTGATCGTTGCGGTGCTTGGTGAGGGCGGAAGCGGCGGCGCGCTCGGAATAGCGATCGGAAACAGGGTTCTGATGCTCGAAAACGCAGTCTATTCGGTCATCCCGCCGGAGGGCTGCGCCGCGATATTGTTCCGTGACCCGAATCGGAAGATCGAAGCTGCGGAAGCGCTCAGAATCACATCGCAGGATGCGCTTGAGCTGGAAGTGATAGACGAAATCGTCCCTGAACCGCTCGGAGGCGCGCATCGAAATGTCGATGTGACTGCGAGAAACCTCAAAAACGTGATACTGAAGCATTTGGGTGAGCTCAGCTCGATGTCAGGTGATGAGCTTGCCGATGAACGATATAAAAAGTTCAGGCAGATGGGCCGGTTTATAGCTGATCCGAAGCCGGCGAAAGCAGCAGAGTAGCTTTTGAGCTGCTTTTGAATCGCAAATTACACGGAAAGAGGGAACAGAAAAGATAGTATTTTTCAAAAGGCGGATCACACAGCCGATGGTGATTATCTAATGCAGTTTGTCGACCAGGTAGAGATAAGTGTTAAAGCCGGCGACGGCGGAAACGGGCTTGTTGCTTTTCGAAGAGAGAAGTACATCCCGCGCGGCGGACCTGCGGGCGGCGACGGCGGAAGAGGCGGAAACATCGTCCTTAAGGCCGACGAAGGCATAAATACGCTCGTCGATCTTCGCTACAAACGAAACTACAAAGCCCCTCGCGGCGGTGACGGTGGATCGAACGATATGACCGGCAAAAGTGGAGCGGACCTCGAAATAACGGTCCCGGTCGGCACTATCGTCCGTGATAAGGACACCGGAGCGGTCCTTGCGGACCTGGTAGAGCACCAGCAGGAAGTTGTGGCGGCGGAAGGCGGCAAAGGTGGCCGTGGAAACGCCAAATTTGCCACTTCGACACTTCATACACCCAGATTTGCTGAAAACGGCGACCCCGGCGAAGAGCGAGAGCTTGTGCTGGAACTGAAACTCCTGGCGGATGTCGGTCTGGTCGGGTTTCCGAATGTCGGTAAATCTACTCTCATCGCCCGCATCTCCGCAGCGAAGCCCAAAATAGCGGACTATCCGTTCACTACGCTCGTCCCGAACCTCGGAGTCGTTAGAGTCGATAACAACAGGTCGTTTGTCGTCGCGGATATGCCGGGACTGATCGAAGGCGCGCACCAGGGAGCGGGTCTTGGGCATCAATTCCTGAGGCACATCGAGCGGACGCGGCTTCTTGTGCATATGCTGGATGTCTCCGGCGCGACCGGAAGGGACCCTCTGACGGATTTCGACATCATAAATGAAGAGCTTGCTTCCTTCAACCCCGAACTTGCCAAACTGCCGCAGATAGTGGCGCTTACCAAGATGGATGTTCCCGGCGCTGAAGAAAATGCAGCTTCAATTGCCGAAAAGATACGCTCGACGGGGAGAAATGTCCATCTTATCTCCGCTGTGACCGGCCAGGGCGTGCAGGAACTGGTCTATGACATCGCCGGTGAGCTCGAAAAGCTCGGTCCGAGGGAACATCGCCTGCCGGAAGAAGAGGTAATGGTCTTTACTGCCGAGCATGAAGCGGAGACCTGGGAGGTCCGGCGGACCGGGGAGCACGAATACATAGTAGAAGGCCGTCCGGTTGAAATTTTGGTGGCGCGCGCCAATGTGGCGAACGAATACTCCCTTAGGAGACTCCACAAGCAGCTCGAACGGATTGGAGTCATCAAGGAGCTTAGAAAAAAGGGCGCATCCCAGGGAGATACGGTCAATATTCGGGGGATCGAGTTCGAATTCCAGGATGAAGATAAAGAGTAGGGGCAGATTGTGCAGATTTCCTCGAACAAACTGGCGTTTAGTTTCTTCTTACTATATAGATGCGTATGGGGACTGAAAATCAAAAACCGGTGATTAGTGAGTGCGAGGAACAGGGCTCCGGCGCGCGTATAGGTATTATAGGCGGGACGTTCGACCCGATTCACCTGGGGCACCTGATCATCGCAGAGGAAGCCAGGTATCAGTTTCAGCTCGACCGGGTGATTTTTATTCCGGCAGGTGTGCCTCCTCACAAGCCGGACCGGCCTATCACGGATAAGGAACACCGGTTCGATATGACCGTGCTGGCGACGGAAGACAACCCGGCATTCGAGGTCTCCAGAATCGAGATCGACAGGTCCGGTCCATCCTACGCGGTCGATACGCTCGCAGAGCTTAAGAAAATCTATGGCAATAATACTCGTCTATTCTTTATAATAGGCGCGGATGCGATTCTCGAAATTCTAACGTGGTACAAGCCTGAGAAGCTCAGATGTATGTGCAGGTTCATCGCCACGACAAGGCCGGGGTATCGCCTTTCTGATGTAAAAAAGAAACTACCTGAGGAATATTTGGAACGCATAACCTTCATGGATGCTCCGGGAGTGAATGTTTCGGCAACTGATCTCAGAAACCGTGCTGCTTCCGGCAGGCCCATTAAATATATGGTTCCAAAAGCGGTAGAGGATTATATAACCGATAATAAGTTGTACGTGGTGGAAAAGTGATGCAAAAACCGGCTGATGGCAAACAGAAAAAGTGCATCTGGCCATGGATCATATCCATAGTGCTTGGCGCTGCAATCGGATATGGGGGCGTTAAGGCGTATTTCATGCTTCGTGCAGCGCATACAACCGTGACGCAGATGATGAAGCCTCCTTTCAATGGTCAGAGGTTTGTGAGGATTCTTGCGCTCGGCGAAGACAATACGCATAAATCCAGTGCCACAGGCCGGGGTCTGTCCGACACGATTCTCGTAGTTGCGGTCGATATGGATAAAAAGACCGTTCGAGGGCTATCGGTCCCCAGGGATACCATGATAGAAATTCCTGGTCATGGCACCAGCAAGATCAACGCAGCGTATTCTATCGGTGGACCGGAGCTTGCGGTTAATGCCGTTCAGGGTGTGCTCGGTGTCAAGGTCGACTACTATATGCAGACGGATATTGCCGGGCTGAAGAACATAGTCGATTTGCTTGGAGGTGTGGGGATCGATGTCGAGAAAAACATGCACTACACCGACCGGCGAGGCGGACTCTATATCAACCTCAGAAAAGGTTACAGGCACCTGAACGGAGACCAGGCGCTTCAATACGTCAGGTTCAGGCACGATAAGCTGGGTGATATAACGCGCATCCAGCGCCAGCAGAAGTTTCTCCGGGCGATTGCCCGGCACATGCTGGAACCTAAGAACCTCGTGCATGCGCCTGCGGTAGTCGGCGAAATCTACGAAAAGGGTTATGTAAAGACTAACCTGAACCTGAAGGACCTGAAGGCGCTTGTTGAGCTTGCACGCGATATTCCGCCGGACAAAATGGAGATGGAGATGGCGGCGGGAGCGCCTCAGAATATCGATGGCGCCAGCTATTGGGTAATCGACACGGCAAAGACATCGGAACAGGTAGCGAAGCTCCTGCTTCCGGGAGGCGGAAACCTCGCTCCGAGTGTGGAAGTGCTGAACGGTTCCGGTACGGCAGGGCTTGCGAAGCAGGTTGCGGACCAACTGCAGACGCTGGGTTACAGGGTAATATCGACCGGTAATGCAAGCGGTTTCAACTATGAACGCTCTCAGATCAATGCTCGCGCCGGGATGGAGGACAAAGCCAGGGAAATAGCCCCGCTGGTAGGAAATGCAGAGGTAAAAACGGCTGCCGATTCAGAAAGTACATCTGCTAGTGCCGATATTACCGTGATTATAGGTAAAAACTACAAGCAGTGAGAAAGAGATAATAAGACAGGAATATGACCAATTTAGAAACCGATAAGAGGCTTGAGATAGTCCGAAACGCAGTTGTCGACCAGAAAGCGGAAAACGTCGAAGTAATCGACCTGCGGGACAGGACGATCATCGCAGATTATTTTGTACTGGCAAGCGGCACGTCCAACGTGCATATCAGAGCGATTGTCGATAAGACACTGGAAAGAATGAAGGAGCAAGGCCAGCGTGCTGACCGTGTCGAAGGCTACAGCGAAGCTAAATGGGTGCTTGTCGATTACGGAGATGTTGTGCTTCACGTATTCGCGCCGGAGGAGAGGGATTTCTACGACCTCGAGTCCCTGTGGCGGGCTACGGAGGAGCGGCTGGCCGCAAAATAAAACCTATGTCAACAGACTCTGAAGATATCAAGCGTAAAGCGGAGATAGACCGGCTGCTCTCGCGCGCGAACGTCCACCGGATGAGGGGCGAGTATATCGAGGCCGAAGATGTGCTGAAAGAAGTGCTCTCGCTCGATGAGTCCCGCGTGGACGTGCATGAGATGATGGCGGATATGCTTTACGGGCGCGGGCAGTTGGAATCGGCAGCCGAGGAATATAAGAACATCATGGAAGCCAACCCCGGTTGCGCGTCTGCTGAGACCAAGTACGCCAAAGTGATGCTTGAGAAGGGCGAGAACGAGTATGAGAAAAAACTCGCCCGCGATATGATAGAGAACCCAGGCAAGTATTCGAACCCGCCGCAGCACCCGCTCGCTGCGTTTCTGCTGTCTGCGGTGGTTCCGGGGCTGGGGCAGCTGTATAACGGCGAGAGGATAAAGGGGCTTATAATCCTTGGCGTGTTTTTGTTTTCTGTCCTGATCCTCTCTGTCTCGCCGGACACGGGAAACCTGCTCAGGAACGTCGGCGTGTGGCTCAACCCGTCGGGATCAGCCGTGAAACCGCCGCCCCTAGGCTCACTGGTAATCATTTTCACCGGCATAATGGTGTTTCTCTATATCTACAGCGTGATAGACGCGGTCATCACATCAGCCAAGCTGTCGGATTCAGAGAAGAAGCCATAGAGGCTCTTCTGTAGGTGAAGGCGTCTGCTTTTAGTGCGTGTCCTTTGCACCGAACCTGCCGATTGCCTTAATCAACCATCCAACCCGCCATAGCGAAAGCTATGGCGGGTGGAATGGGCTAAAGGTCTGTGATTATCCCTCGCGCCTTCTCCTGAACAGTAGACTCGCCAAGCCTGCGCCCAGCACTGTGATTGTCGTTGGCTCGGGTACGTTATTACCAGCGACGTCGGCAACAATCCGTGGACCTGAGCCGCTCTCGGCGGTGCAGATCGAACCATAGGTGTCTCTCGAACCGGACATGACGAATGTCGAAAACGTTCGGCCAGCGGTTAAGTCCGCTTGGACACAGGTCAGGACATCGAACGACTTAAGACCTGGTGTATCGACGGAGCCACTGTCATAGATTGTAAATCCACCGGGCCGACTCGTGCTGACAGGCCCCAGCTTATCTGCTACCACATCGCCGGTAAGTGTAGCTGTTCCGGTATCTAGCCAACCGATAGATGCTGAACCATAATAGTAACCTGTGTTAAACCCGAGCGAATCCACCAAGAGTGTCGCACTGGTCAAGGTCTTGCCGGTAAGTCCGATAACGGGAATTTCGAAAATCGACACTGTGTAGTCATTACCATAAAAGCCGCCATTATTCAGACCGATGCCCATAGCGTTTTCGCCCACACCATAGCTGGTATCGGCGTATTTGCTGTTCCATGAATATGTGGCATCTCCCGCAGCCGGAGTGTAAAGTGTGATCGCTGCCTGAGCCGCGACAGAGATTGCCAGCAACGCTATCACCATATATATCATCAGTCTTGTTTTCACTAATTTTCCCTCCCTTCTCGTTTTTATTATATTGCTCGAGCAGCCAGCCCATCGGTTCCAGGTTGCTCGGTGCAACTAATCTCTGCATTATATATGCCAATACGTATATCATTACCAAGAAAATATACGGTTTATCGGAAACTGAGCGTAAGGTTGCCAAAAAGCAGGTGATTATAGCATGAATTTCAAATGGATGGATATTTATAAGAGTTCAGAGTTGATGAGTATAACATTGGAGAGTTTCAGGGTGACGTCCTTCCATGATGATGTGTTGGTTGTTCGAGTTGATGTACAATCTCTCAGTAAGAGTGAACCCTTATTGAGATTTAGGCTGTCGGATGTTTTTAGGATTAAATTCAGCTGCAGCATGAAAGCTGACTCTTTTTTACGCTCATAAACGCTTGACGTAATTTCCGACCGATGGTATATTATTAGTGTCTTCGAGGGGCCATAGCTCAGCTGGGAGAGCGGTTGGCTGGCAGCCAATAGGTCAGGGGTTCGAATCCCCTTGGCTCCACCAGAATCGACAAAAGCCGTCCGTTATCGGGCGGCTTTTGCTATATGTAGAGTAAATGATGGATATCGAACGAATAGACAGCCAGAAGCATCAGGTCATTCAGATGCTTCGTGATCTGCAGACCGAGAGATCACGCGCCGAGACCGGCGCGTTCCACGTAGAAGGCGCTATGCTCGTGAGCCGCGCTCTGGAATACGGTCCCGGCGTTCGGTGTATCGTATTCACAGACAAATTTCTGTCCTCAGCCGAGTGTCAAAGTATCCAAATCGCATCAGAACAGTCTGGAGTGAACATTTATTCCGTCACCGAAGGGCTCATGACAAAAATCGTGCCAGCCAAGCCCGCTCCGGGTGTCGTCGCGGTCGTCGAACGGCGTTTGTACAAACCTTCTGAGCTGCTGGACGGTGAAAACCCGCTTTTGATGCTCATAGACAGGTGCGAAAACCCGGATAACCTGGGGATGCTTCTCAGATCTCTCGATGCAGCCGGGGTAGACGGCGTTGCCATCACATCAGACAGCGTCGACCCGTTCTCCAGGCTGTGCGTAAGGGCTTCTCGGGGCTCCGTCCTCAGCCTGAGGCTCGCTATAGTCTCCGAACCTGAAAACTGGCTGGCGCAGGCACAGGAGGAAGGGTTCAAAGTGGTTGCGTCGTCTGCCCATGCCACAAAAAACATCTGGGCTACCGATTTCACCGGTTCCCGTGTCTTGATCGTGGGGAACGAACACACTGGCGTCCGGCAATCGATCCGTGACATAGCCGACTGGTTCATCCAAATACCGATGGCTGGGAAGATGGAGTCGCTCAACATCGCCGTATCCTCTGCGATTATGGCTTACGAAGCCGCAAGGCAGAGAGATAATAACTGAAAAATCTTTCTGTTATCATCTTCCGAAAAGCAGGGTGTTGGCTTTAATCTTCGTCATAGCTTTGTAGAACAGCACAGGTAGAATTACACCGGTAGCGCATCCGAGGATCGCGTGAATATAGACATCACGGACTTTAAAACAGTACAGAAGAATTATCCTTGCTGCCGCACCACTCATTACGTGCAGCAGATAAATCGGCATTGATAGTGTTCCCACTACCCGGAGCCATTGCAGTATCGATGACTGCGCCAGTCTGTGCGACACTAAAATAGTCAGGATAACCCCCGCAAGGGCAATGATCACGCTAAACTGTGGAAAATCTACCTTCCCTGAAAGATACAAAGCGTTAATCCCGGCAAACCCCAATATCGCTGCGGAAAAACCCCACTTGTTGTCAAACTTGCTCAGGACGCTCTCTATGCTGTTGCGGTTTATAAGCGCTCCAAGGCAGAAGTAGATAAAGAACCTGAACACCCGCTCTGTAACCCAAAAATTGAGCCAAGGACATACGATGTACAAGGCCAGTGAGACAATCGCAATTGCTTTTGGGTTCAGATAACGGCGCAGTACAAGATAAAGCATGTGCTGTATAAACAAAACATACAGAAACCAAAACTGCAGGAATGGGGATAAAGGGATTCTTTTGAGAACTGTGGGCCACGTCATTGGGTAGTTTGTATAATCGGATACCCCGACACTGACAGCACCCTGCACAAGTGACCAGACGAGGTACGGCCATAATATTGAGAATACTTTAGCCTTAATTGCGCTTGAGGTTTTGTATTTGGCGAGCCAGCTTTCTGCAAACATGCCGGAAAGGAGGAAAAATAACGGCATGTGAAACCCATATACCAGTGAATTTGAAAAGCTGAATATCTTGGGTGAAATGTCAAGGCCGACTTTGCACAATCCCTGGAGTACGTGACCGTATACTACTAAAATAATGCCGATGCCTTTTGCATAGTCAATCCAGCTGATCCGCTTATTCAAGTTATCCCCCTCAATAAGTTGTATTTTTAGCCAAACTTACTGCTGGAATGAGCAAGTATGCGATAAAATGGCACGCCTGGAGGATAAGCAAGCGAACCATCAACCTACTGACTGATCTATTGACTACAGGCGGGCGTTTATTTATATAGTATATCATGAGTTAGAACTAAAAGAGAACTCCCTAAAGAGACTTTCCAAAGAGTAGCCCGTTGACAGCGCCTGCCTCCTACGAGTATGATTCTTTTGGAGAAAGAGCGCATGAAGAACTACTATGTGTCCGGGCTGTGCGACGGCTCACGGATCGACGACATTTTCCTTATACACAATAAATCACTCGGTTACACGCAGGATGGATCGCCGTTTGTACGCATGAGGCTGGGCGACCGTACCGGGACCATCGATGCCATAAAGTGGGATGCGAGCGAAGCAGCATGCGATGCAATATCGAGTGACGAATTCATTCGAGTCCGGGGCATCGTCACCACATATAACGGCAGACTGCAGATCAAGGTCGATACCTTCCGTCCATATAACGACCGCATCGATCCGACCGATTTTCTGCCCCGCTCGGAAAAAGACATCGATGAGATGCTCGCAGAGTTTAAAAAGATCATCGATTCGGTCGAGCATCCGCAGTTGAAAGCGCTTCTGGACCACTTCTTCAAAGACCAGGAGTTTCTATCCAGGTTCTCTACAGCGCCTGCTGCACAAAAGATCCACCATGCCTATATAGGCGGGCTGCTGGAGCATACTCTCTCCGCCGCAAAGCTGTGTGAGTTCGGAGCGTCGCATTTCCCTGGCGTGGACCGTGACCTGCTTATAACGGGAGCCGTGCTGCACGACATCGGCAAGGTGGAAGAGTTCTGCTGGGACAAGTCGATAAGATACTCCGACAACGGGCATCTGATCGGCCATGTCGTAATTGGCGCTCAGATGGTAAAGGAAGCCGCCGACACAATCGAGGGTTTCCATCCGCTTCTCAAGTCTGTGATGGTCCACATTATACTCTCTCATCACGGAGAGAAAGAATGGGGAGCCGCAAAGCGGCCTAAAGTCATTGAGGCTATTATCCTCCATGTTTTGGAAGACCTCGACGCGAAGGTTAACACCTTCAGGCAGGCTGTGGGTAAGGATGCTCCTGCAAGCGAATCCGACCTCTGGACGGAGAGGAACTGGGTATTCGACCGGCCACTGCTCAAAGGCCTGCCATCCGAGATAATGAACCCATCTGCTGATGCTCAGAGCATAGACGAACTGCTGGAACCGGACTACAACCCGTTTGCCGACGAGTAGACCACCCACTATCCGGCTTCGACCCTGTCCCGCCGCTGCCAACCAAACATATGAGCACGTCTATTTCATATCAATAGTAGTAGTAGAGAAGAGATGGGGAAAATAAATAGGCCGGGAAGCCTGGCCTACTTCCCGGCCTGGAGGTTCAGACCATTCAAAGAATGATCCCTGCCTCATTTATAATTATATGTATGATCGGTTGCACATACAAGGGCAAAATACCGTCCGTGCGCTTAAGTTATTGTTACGAATGCGCGATAGATCAAGGATATATACAGTTATAACTAGCAACTATTAAGCGATAGTGTGAATAACTGTCGTGATTTCAGGGGTGTTATCATTAGTATATGATAATATATGCAATAGCAGACCTGCATTTGTCATTCGCCAATCCGAAACCGATGGATATATTCGGGCCGCATTGGAAGGACCATCCCGTGAAAATTGCCAGTAATTGGGATGAAGTTGTTACCCATGATGATCTGGTCCTTGTCGCAGGCGACACATCATGGGCGCTCAAATTGCCCGATGCGATGCCGGACCTGGAGTATCTGGCAGCCCGCCCGGGCAGAAAGATACTTATCAGGGGCAATCACGACTACTGGTGGGGCAGGCAGGCCACAAACAAGATACAACGGATGCTCGACCCGAGCATAACCCTCCTTCAGGGATCAAGCTGTGTCGCTGACGGAGTCGGGATAGCAGGTACCAGGGGATGGCGGCTTGAAGATTGCAACCTGGAAGGCACAGCGGAAGGCGACAAAAAGATATTCGACAGGGAACTAACATACCTCCGCCGGGGGTTGGAATCCATCCCTGAAGGTGTCTCGACGAAGATAGCTATGCTTCATTACCCGCCGTTCGACCTGGGACTGAGACCCAACGAGTTCAGTTCTCTGCTGCAGGAATACCGGGTCGACATCCTGGTCTATGGGCATATCCACAAGGGTACCGGTTCTTACCTACGCGGCGATGTCGGGGGCGTCCGTTACCACCTTGCATCGGTCGATCACACGGGTTTCAAACCGGTGAAGGTGTGGGGCTAAAGCTTTGTTTTTATCAAAAGCACGGCAGCGTCGTCACGTAGATCGCCCGCTGCCGCTGCCGATGCGGCCTCGAATACGGCGTCGGCTATGGCTCGCTCCTTTTTACCGGCGTTTTTGATGAGGACTCTGGAGACACCTTCGATCCCGAAAAAATGGCCATTATTCCTGGCGTCGGTGATCCCGTCGGTGTAAATGAGCAGTACGTCTCCCGGCTCAAGCCTCAAGAACCTCGTGTCATAGCCGCTCTGGCGGATTATACCAACAGCGCGGCCTGTAACATCCAGGGTGATAACACTATTTGAGCTGTATCGGTAGAGAACCGGCTCATCATGTCCGGCATTGCTATAGACTAAAGTGCGTTTTACGGGGTCCAGGACGCCGTAAAATATCGTTACAAACAGGTTTTCGGGTGTATATGTGCACATTGCCTGGTTGAGCCGCTCGATTACGTAGCATGGATCGGGGTCTTCATGCGCATAAGCGCGGAGCATATTCTTTGCGGTGGACATATGGACTGCCGCACGGAGGCCTTTTCCCGATACATCGCCCACAACTATAGCCAGCTTGCCGTCGGCAAGGTCGAACACATCGTAGAAATCTCCGCCGATCTCAGCCTCTTTCAGCGCAGGCAGGTATTTACCGTCTATCGACAGGCCGGGCAGGTCACGGGCGACATCGGTTATCAGTGCCCGCTGGAAAGTGTCGGCTATCAGGTGTTCCCTTTCATACGCGGTCTCCAGAGCTTCCACCTCTTGCCGGACGTATATTTTGCTCGATTGCGCGATAACGTTTCGAAGGAAAAGGCCGATCAGTGATGCGGCTATTGCAAGCACATTGACATTATCCTGCGAAAACGTGCTTCCGTTTTTGTTTCCGATGTGCAGTACGCCCAAAAATCTGTCATCTCCGAGGATTGGTATAGTCAGGGAACCGGATGGACATGGTTTATTCTCAGCAATCGAAGCGATAGGGTTTGGCGGATAGGGGATGTTGGCCAAAGCAGCATGATGGGTTATGAGATTTCGCGGAAGGTCGGAATCTTCGAAGGATTGGGGAGAGATAACGGTCTTCCACTCGTCCATAAATACGGCCAGAGCAGCGAGATCAGAGGAAAGTATCTCGCGGAGCATCGACAGAACATTTTGCAGCCTGGTTTCCCATTCGACATCCAATGCCAGCTCCTGGGCTACATCCGCAAGTCTTCCTGTGACGGAAGGCCTCTTGTCATGCCGGTCTAGGGGCATATTCGCATGGTACCTCCGCAAGTATTTATGACTCAATCTCCGAGTATTTGGCATATATGATAATCACTGGACATTTCTATAACATCGGGTTGATTATACAACCTATAGCAACCTATGGCAAGTCTGCATTGAGATTATTTTGATTTTAATATTTTAATTTTTCGGGCTTTTTCTTATGCCGAAGCTCTGCTATAATGCTTCAGGATGAAAGATTTTACAGATATAGATAAAGCAAGCGTAATAACACGGGCTCGTGAAGTTCTTGAGATCGAGTCGGCAGCGGTCGCTGGATTGGTGAGTCGGCTGGGAGACGACTTCATCCATGCCGTAGAATTGATTGCGAACTGCAAAGGGCGGCTTGTAATCACGGGTATGGGCAAATCCGGCGCAATAGGCCACAAGCTGGCTGGAACTTTCTCAAGCACCGGCACACCGGCGCTATTTTTACACCCTGCGGAAGGTGTACACGGCGATCTCGGAGTCTTGACCGGGGATGATGTGCTCCTTGCGCTCTCTCATAGCGGCGAATCCGACGAGTTGGTCAGTATACTGCCTGTAGTTGCTCGAATTGGCTCCAAAATCATAGCTATAGTCGGAAATACCGAATCTACACTAGCAAGATACTCGCAGGCGATCCTCGATGTCACAGTCGAGAGGGAGGCCTGTGTATATAATCTTGCTCCGACAGCCAGCACGACAGCACAGCTTGCGCTCGGAGACGCGCTCGCGCTCTCGGTTATGATGGTCAGGAAGTTTACGAAAGATGACTTTGCACGGATACACCCCGCCGGAGCACTCGGAAGAAGGCTTCTTCTCAGGGTATCGGATGTTATGAGGGTAGGGGACGCTGTGGCAGTCGTACCGGAGGATATGCTGCTCAGGGACGTGTTGTTCAGCATCACCAAAGCTCACGCAGGCGCAGCCTGTGTTGAGGATGCTAACGGAAAATTGAGCGGGTTCGTTACGGACGGCGACATAAGGCGCGCGCTCTTGAAAGACGAGGCTGCGCTTCACCAAAAAGTTTTCGGTACCATGAATAGCGCGCCTACTACCATCCACCCGGACAAGCTGGCAGCCGAAGGGCTGAAACTGATGGACAGCCGTGAGAAGCAGATCGGCGAGATTCCGGTACTGGACGAGTCCGGCAAGCCCGTAGGCATACTTATGCTGAAAGACCTGCTGCAGGCGGGAATACTCTAAAACGATGTTTGAAAAACTTAACCGGATAAAGCTGCTCGCAATGGATGTCGACGGCGTATTGACTGACGGGTCTATGGTTTACGGCTCGGAAGGAGAGATGAAGCTCTTCAACGTGATGGACGGTCTTGGTATTCGTCTGGCGATAGCTGCCGGACTCGAGATAGCCTGGATCACCGGAAACGTCTCTGCGCCGGTCACGGAGCGCGCGAAATCGCTTATGGTGACCGAACTCCACCAGGGGCAGCGGTATAAATCGGCTGCATTGAAAGAGATTACCGAGCGAAAGGGGCTATCACTCGATGAGGTAGCCTACATCGGCGACGATCTGAACGATCTTCCTGCAATAGAGGAGGCAGGGGCGGCGTTTGCTGTGGCGAATGCTGCATCAGAGGTGAAGACTTCGGCTGATTTTATAACGGAGAAGTCCGGCGGGCATGGCGCTGTCCGTGAGGCCATTGAAATGATCCTGAAACAGCAGGGAAAATGGGATGACGGCGTCCGGGGGTTCCTTGAGCTTCTCCGAGCCGAGCAGGAAAGAGGCGAAGCTCCCGGAGTGGTCACTTAAGCGGTGCAGAAGATAACGGTCTTTCATACGAATGATTTCCATAACCGGCTTACTCAGGAGCAGGCTGCCAGACTGAAAGAAATGAAGGATTCAGTCCCGAACAGCCTGCTTCTCGACTGTGGCGACGCTATATGGGCGGGAAATATCTACTTTCGCCCGGATGGTGAACCTGTCCTGAAGCTGATGAACGATGCCGGTTACGACGCTATGGCGCTCGGCAACAGGGAATTCCATTTTCTTGCGACAGGCTTAAGAAAAAAGATCGGCTGGGCGGAGTTTCCTGTGCTCTCGGCCAACATCCGTTCCACCAACCATACCGGTCTCCCCGTAAAAAGCGACGTGACTTTCGACATCGGCGGCATAAAGGTAGTTGTCTTCGGGCTTACCGTGCCGATGATTACAGAGCGTATGCTTTCAAGAAAAGTTTCCTGCTGCGTTTTCGATGATCCTATCAAAACAGCGACGGCATTAGTCCCTGGATTGAGGGAACGGGCAGATATACTCATCGCGTTGACTCATATCGGGCTAAAGAAGGATAAAGAACTGGCTGCAACAGTGCCGGAAATCGACTTAATAGTCGGCGGACACACGCATACCGTGCTGGAATCGCCGGAATGGGTGGGCAAAACGGCGATTGTGCAGGCGGGGTGGTTCGCTCACTACGTCGGAAAAGTCGAGATAGATGCTCCGGGGAAGATCAGCGCGGTATTGATGAATCTTTGATAATCGATCGTGACTCCCCCCTTACCCCGACCCTCTCCCGCATTGGGGAGAGGGGGAATCGACAGTGTGCTACACGTGCTTCAGCATGAAATCCACGACCGGTGTCGGGTCTTCCAAGCTGTGCGGATGGTGGCCGCAACCTGGTTTGGTGATGACCTCGATTGTTCCGCCCAGTTTCTTGTAGCGATCCTCGACAACCATTGTGTTCTCTTCCATCGGCACTACCGCGTCCGCATCACCGCAGACGTGGATCAGGGGGATGTTGGCTTTGGCGAGAGGCTCAAGGATGTCTATCGGATTGAGCTTATAATCCAGGGCTTCCTGCTCGGTGAGGCAATACACGGCCTTGCAGCGCTCCCAGTCTTCGGGTGAACCGTCGCCGACGCCCTTGCCGCCAGGCCAGCTCTTGAAGTCGCAGACGGGGGCGTCGGCGTAGATGCAGGCGACTTTGCCAGTATTGCGCGCTGCCCAGTTGTATGCAAACAGGCCACCCCGACTGAACCCTTCCAGCACCGGTTTCGGCGAGAGACCGCGTTCCCTGGTGAGATAGGCATAGAAGGCGTCCATGTGCTTCATCGCCAGGGGACCGCCGTATTGATTCTTCATATTCATGTAGGCCACGTGGAAGCCTCTATCCAGCAAGGCGATATCCACCGCCGGCCATGCGTCGAAAAACTCCGTTCGCCATATCCACGGGTTGCCGGACGCCGCAGTCTTCGGCAGGACCAGCAGGGATGGACGGTTCTCTACTTCAAAATCCAAGCGTTCGTATTCGTTCCAAATTGAGCTCTGCATTCTCTTTTTCCGCTCCATTGAGTATTGTACCAGAGTGCGGGTAAGTACAAGTGAGGGCTTTTGAATCGCGGCAGGGCGTAGGGCGCGGAATGGCGATACAGTTGAGACTTCCGCGTTTCCGATTATTCCGTGTCTCCGCGGTTCAGAAGCTGACGGCTGAATGCTGATTGCTATCAGCTATCTTCCTTTCGCCCTATTCCAAACCTCGTCCATCTCATTTATCGTAAGATCGCCTATGGACTTTCCTTCGGCGCGGGCGTGGTCCTCTATTGCTGAGAACCTGGTCTGGAATCTCTGAAGCATCTCTCGTAACGATTCCTCCGGGTCGACTTTAGCCCATCTGGCGATGTTCACGATGGTAAAGAGTGTGTCCCCGATCTCACTTTTGACTTCCTCTTTGTCATCTGAAGCGATTGCTTCTTTAAGTTCCTCGGTTTCCTCATGGAGCTTGTCCAGCACACCTTCCATATTCGGCCATTCGAAGCCTGTTCTGGCGGCACGCTTGGATATTTCCGCCGCTCTCATAAGCGCGGGCAAGCTTTCGGGGACCCCGCCTATAGCAGAAGTGATTTCCTCTCTGCCGGGTTCCCTGGATTTGATCTCTTCCCAGTTGTGGAGCACATCATCGACGCCTGCGACCTCGACCTCACCGAAAACATGAGGGTGACGCCGTATCAGCTTCTTTCTGATCTGCTCGCAGACATCCGCTGCGTCATATTCACCGCGTTCCGAAGCAATCTGCGAATGGAGGAGCACCTGAAGCAATACATCTCCGAGTTCTTCTTCGATTTTTGCAGGTGAGTCTTTATCGATTGCGTCGATAACTTCATAGGATTCTTCGATGAGGTATTTTCGGAGGCTTTTATGATCCTGCTGTTTATCCCAGGGGCAGCCAGAAGGTCCTCTCAAGGCTGCTACAACATCCACAAGTTTTCTGAATTCTTCTGCAATCCGATCAGACATAGTTTACTTTCTGTTCCCTATAGATTTTCAGCTGATTAATTAACGGCCAATCATATATTGGCTGTTGCCGAAAATCTTCCGGAAGAGTTTCAGGTGTAAGTGTAAAATCAACAGATAAAGCTATATCAGAGAACTGTTTATAT
>JBDKSP010000089.1:0-86366 GCA_039680575.1 Armatimonadota bacterium | reverse complement strand
CTGTATAGAAGTCCCGTAATCATCCTTTTTCGCGTATCAATACTAACAATCCCGCCATTTTTCCAGACCAATCCTATACACCCGATAATCATATACAAGCTCACTGTCTAAAAACGATGCTCCTGCACTTACCAAAACAATCGTTGATCTTCGGTTTGATTCATGCTAAAATACACTCGCTTTGGAGTGATGTCCGAGTTGGTCGAAGGAGCAGCACTGGAAATGCTGTAACGGGCTTCCCGTTCGTGGGTTCGAATCCCACTCACTCCGCCAGTTGTGTACAATAAAAAAGCCGGTCCGTCTCAAGACGGACCGGCTTTTTTGGGTCAAATTACTTTACGACTGGTTGAAGCTTCATTATATACTGCGCTAGCTTCAGCCTGCAGCTTTGATAGTCTTTGTTCGACATCTCCATAAGCGGTTTTGCAAGCACCGCATTTACATAAGCCTCGGCAGCATCGGTGACATCCCCGGCTTTCTTGAGGTCCTTGGCCTGACGTACCAGGTCCATGAGTGTTGTGAGATAGCGTGTATCGTCAATTCCCTCACGGAGCGCTTCCCAATGCACCGTGCCGGTCAACGAATCCAAAGATGGCATCGGCAGATACATCCCATCAAGCCCTGACTTCCAGAGCAGGAATCCTGAGTAAATGCGATTATCCCTGGGGCTTGCGGTGGCATCCCAATAGACCCATTCATTTTTGCCGCCGGTTCTCTTTGCTCCGGTCATCAGCCCCTGGACGTAAGAGAGGTCTATCTGATAGTTTATGGCATCGAGTGACTCGCTCAGTTGGCTGAGCGCCGTCTCATCGTCGATTACCGCGAAAGATTTCTGCTTGACGTTGTGAATTGCCTTGGACATATCGCACGCGGCTTGAATATCCTCAGGTGTTTTGGGCCCATTGGCGACGGATAGAAGCATATTTCTGAGCGATACGGACTTTGCCTGCTCACAGACCACAGGTATGGTGTCCAGAGTAAGGTCAGGGGACGTGCATATTATCGGAAGCCCGGCTGTTCCGACTTGTTTCATTGCACTCACTGTTTCGCCAAGTTGGTTGACGGGGGTGGTTACCGTCGCCCATCCGAACCCTGCTGCCCGCATTTCCTGAAGCGTCCCTATGCAGGTCTCATCGAGCGCTTCGAGCTGTGGGAGCATAATACCATTTCGCTTGGAAGTCTTGAGCAGCCGCATTCCGAGCACATTCAACTCGACCGGCAGCTTGCCGATGACTTTTCCGCCTGCTGACGCCAGTAAAGAGCCCTTATAGATCCCCGGTGCGGTGCGGGCGGGCACATCGATCCGAATCCAGAACCGCTTTGCTTCTCCCGGCTGAAGATCGAAAGCCGATATGGGCACTAGTTTCGTCTCTTCGACTGCTGAGAGCACGACCCGGCTTGCCGGTATGGAAGTTTTCCCCGCTTTCAGGTCGCCGGACAGATTTACAGTCACGCATGAGAAAGCTTTCGTCGACTTTATTGTAAATGAGGCCGGTTCGGACTCATCCGGCGCGGCGAATATGGAGACCTTTGCTGATGTCTCTCCTCCATCGAAAGTCCCGGTAGCCTGCATTACCGCCGGGAGTGGTTTTGCAGGAGCCGGTTTAGCCGCCTTTTTGACTGCTGGAGCCGAGCACGCAACCCCTGTTGCCAGAGCCAGGATCAAGATAGATGCAGATAAACGCTTTTTCAATCGGATATTTCCTCCTTTGTCCTTTCCATGGAAATAATACCTTCTATAGAGTTTCAGGAGATAAAGTAACAGCCTTACAGCTATATAAACAGTTCTCTGATATAGCTTTATCTGTTGATTTTACACTTACACCTGAAACTCTTCCGGAAGATTATCGGCAACAGCCAATATATGATTGGCCGTTAATTAATCAGCCGAAAATCTATAATCGAGGCATTTCATCCTGCTAAGACTGCTTTATTCGTAAAACGAATAAAGCTGATTAATCCCATCTTATATACAAATTAGAGTCGGGGCTGTTTCTCCTGTACGGCCAGATTGCGGTTGCTTTTATGGTGAGGGATACGGATAATGTACTTATTGCCGTGAATAGGAGGCGCGAAATGCTTTTTCCAAGAGAAAAGATGCAGGTTGTGACAAGTTATGAGGGTAAAACCAGTGAAGAAGGCTGGCTTGTCCTTGATTTCTCCCGGACCGATATCGAAGGGCTCGGCAAGGTTTACATCGATCTGGCGGAAGTCCGCAAGCTGCAGAAGAAAAAGGAGAGCCAATCCGATATACTCAAGCGGACAAAAGACCTGCTGAGTATAGATGAAGATTAGTTTTCATATTTTCACAATTGTTGACAGTGGTTTGCCCTATGGTATAATGCTAAAAGGTGCGAAGGCTGTCACAGCTTTCGCTGACTTTTTGTTGCAGTAATTTGGGTTCAGAAATCCGCAGCGAGGTAGTCTATAAATAAGTTGAACTGCGGCGGATCCGAACCATGTCCATCATTAGGAAAGTGACTAAGATGCGTATGAAGCGATTCGCCATAGTTTGTCTTGTTATAGTGGCCATGACTGCAGGGTTCATAGCGCGGTCGCAGGTAGACCGGAATGATCCGTTCGCTAAAATCCAGCGTGAGGAGGCTTTGTCCCGCTCGCTTTCAGCATCCGCGCCGAGTACATCCCCGACAGATGTTACTCCGCGTTCGGATGTGGACCTCCGTCCGCTGCAGGTGTTTTATCAAGTCCTCTTTAGACTGCGCGAAGAGTATGTGGAACCGATTCAGAAGTCCCGCGAGCGCGATATGACCTACGGGGCGCTGAACGCAATGCTCGATTCCCTTCACGATCCCCTAACCAGGTTCTTTGCTGTCGATCAGACCAAAATAGTTGTTGAAGCCCAATCCGGCAAGTTCTACGGGACCGGAGCGGTAATGTCGGTGAGACAGGACAAGCAGGGAGAGATAACCGAAGAGAAACTGGTCGTGACAAGTACGCTTCCGGGCAGTCCTGCTGAGAAAGCGGGACTGCTGAGCGGCGATGTCATCACTAGGATCGATGGAAAGGCCGTTTTGCCTTATGATCCTTTCCAGCGCGTCGAGAAATACGTAAAACTGATCAAAAACGGAAAAATGACCGACCAGGAGTTCAGAAAACAGCTTGAGATCGAAAACGACAGGCTCAAGGATGGAATAGGATTCCACAAGGTTATCGATATGCTCTCAAGCAACGGTGTAAAGGAGTATGTTCTCACGGTAGCCAGGCCAAAGGTTGCCAGTCCGGTCAAGATCAAGGTGGCTTTGGGCGAGACGGTAGTCGATCCTGTCACTGAGCGGCTGATAAACCATTCAGTCGGATACATAGATCTGAATCTTATCATAAAACCGGCTGAGTCCGAGTTTAATAACGCGATTGCCGGCTTCAAAAAGCAGGGCGTCAAGAAAATAGTGATAGATCTCAGAGACTCTCCGGGTGGCTCGCTCGAAAGCGCGCAGGCGATTGCCGGTAACCTGATACCAAAGAAGCCGCTTTCCATCCTGCAGCTTCTCAAGGGCAAGCGCCGGACGCTGAGTGCAAATGCTGCCCCGGCTGGCGGACAATGGACCGGACAGACGGTTGTTCTTGTGAACTCCGGCACAACAGGGCTTTCCGAAGTGCTGGCTGCCGCGGTCCACGATGGTGCGGGCGCTAAGCTCGTAGGAAGTAAGACATTCGGCAGTAATTTCCAGCAGACGTTCCTGAAATTGGCTGATGGTTCGGCTGTCAGTATGACTACAGGTAAATATCTGACACCGAGAGGCGTTGATTTTAGAAACAAAGGTCTTGCGGCAGATGTGACGGTTTCAGGCAGTGCGAAACCCGGCATGGACCCGACGCTTGATAAAGGTATTGAAGTGCTTACAGCCGGAAAGGTTAAAGGGTAAACCGGGATGACTAAGAAGATTTATTATACATTACCGGTAGTGCTGCTTCTGATTGCGGCATTTATGGTTGGGTTTATCGCCCCGGATGTAAGTGCTTCGCGCGGTAACCCGAATGATCTTCAGGCGAGGATAAACCGGCTGCCGGATCTTCTAAAAACACTTGTCGACCGGCCTTCGAACGACGATACGGAGCTTCCGGTGCTCACGACCTATTACAAGGTGCTGGGTGAGCTCAAAGATAGCTATTACGGCAAAGCCATCGACGACCGGCAGTTGACTTATAGCGCTATTCGCGGAATGCTCTCAGCGCTGGACGACCCGTATACCAGGTTTCTCGATCCTGATTCATACAAGCAGATGAGGGAAGAGAATGAAGGTAACTTCGTAGGTATCGGCGCGCAGCTTCAGGTCAATAAAGATCAGCAGGTATACATCAAGGAGCCTATACCCAACAGTCCCGCTCTTGCCGCGGGCGTCAAGGCAGGCGATATTATCTTCAAAGTAGATAATAAGCCGATTGCGGGGTTGGATATCGACCAGGTTGTGGACCGGATACGCGGCGAGGAAGGCACGAAGGTGAAACTCTCGCTCATAAGAGGTCCAAAGAAAAAGCTGGTCGAGTTGACGATTGTCCGTAGGATGGTCGAGTTCCAGATGGTCGAGTGGAAGATGCTTGACGCGGCCAATGGCATCGGTTATATTCGGCTTCGCGGCTTCAATGAGCACAGCGACAGCCAGTTCGAGTCGGCTATAACTCAGCTTGAGCATAAGAAGTTAAAAGGGCTTGTTTTTGACCTGAGGCAGAACCCCGGCGGGCTGCTGAACGTAGCTGTCGATATAGGGAGCAGGTTCGTCGAGAGCGGCCCTATAGTCATTATCAAGTATCGGAGCGGCCAACAGGAAGAGCTTTGCGTCGAAAAATCGAAGCAAAATCACAAGCGGTATCCGCTTGTGGTGCTTGTAGACAAGCAGAGCGCCAGTGCGTCAGAAATAGTCACAGGCGCTATACAGGACAACAAGGCAGGCACAGTCGTAGGTACAAACTCCTTCGGAAAAGCATGCGTGCAGACTGTGTCGACGTTGAATGATGGATCGGCTATCGCCATCACTACAGCCAAGTATCTTACTTCCAAGGGCAGGGATATCAATAAGGTCGGAGTGAAGCCTGATGTCTTTGTCGCGAGCGTAGAGCCAAAGAGCGGCGAAGATGTGATCGAGTTCGGAGATCTCAAGAAGGATGTCCAGTTGATCAAAGGGATCAATGTTCTTAAAGAGAAACTCGGTATCTCTGCAGGCAAGGCGTCCGGCGGAAAGGTAAGATAGTAAGAGGTAGTAATTTGTCCTCGCTTTATAATGCTCGCGGCGGTGCAAGCCGCCGCGAGCGGTTAATCCTCACAGTAATCATCGCGCTGATAGTAATCGCCCTGGTTGTTTTCCTCAGCTCATGCGGACGAAGATCCCAATCCGGTATCAGCAGAGTAAATAGGCCCACGTCTATATCGTCTCCTGTCGAACCGTCAACCGATACTGAGAAGGATAATGCTCAGGTAGATAAGGACGAAGTCACATCACACAAGAAAACCGAAGCTCCTGATGTGACGGTGACGGAAGTCAACCCCGATAATCGGGGGGTAGGGGAGACTGCTCAAAAACATACCGGTACACAGTCTGTTGGACCTGCCTTTGAATTGAAGCAAGGTCAGACTGGCGGAGACAAGATTGCACTCACATTCGACGCAGGCGCGAGTTCCAGGCCCACACCGGCACTATTGAAGATACTGGCATCGAAAGACGTCAGAGCGACCTTCTTTCTTACGGGGAAGTGGGTAGAAGATAATAGAGAGCTTACGCGGCAGATAGCTGCCGCAGGGCATGAGATCGGAAACCACACTTATTCCCACCCCGATCTGAGAAAGCTGACGGATGATGAGATCCGTGAACAGTTGGTAAAGACAGAAGAGCTGGTGCAGTCCGCAGCGGGAGTATCAACAAAGCCGCTCTTTCGAGCGCCGTTCGGAGCGCGTGATTCTCGCGTGCTGTCGGTAGCGCGGGATGAAGGCTATAGGTCCGTATACTGGACGGTCGATAGCTGGGATGCATTCAAGAAGGGTATCACGGCGGCTGAGATAGAGGAAAGAGTGCTCGATCGGTCTCAGGCAGGCTCGATTATCCTGATGCACTGTGGAAGCGGTCCGACGGTAGAAGCTCTGTCGGAAATAATCGACGAACTTCGCGCCAAGGGATACGAACTGGTAACGGTCTCAGAGTTGTTGCTAAATAAGTAATATCTTCCTATGGAAGACCGCTGGTAATTGATTCCTGCACATCCGTCTGTTTTCTCGGCAGAAGTGTTCGAACGATTTTTGTAGTGGTTTCTGAGATCCCCTCTATGTCTACAGTTATTTCGCTCGTGCTGCTGATACCTGTTATCGTGACCCATGCTCCCTGGATTGGACGAGAGAAAGAGACGTTTGGGGCAAGGTCTTTATAAGATACCCTTATGCCGACGACATCTGTTGTGCCATCCAGCTTTTTTGAGCCGTCTTTAAGTCCGGAGCCGTCGTCAATGTAGAAGAATTTATTATCGTCATCGTAATAGGTTACGACACCGCAAGTCCTGACAAGAAGCCCGATGTTATTAAGCCCCGTACCACCATCAACTCCGGGTGTATAAACGTTTAGCTGTCCTCCTCCGAGGGTTTTGTTGTTCATCGCAACAGGAGAAGGGGTTTCCGCCATAACAGTTACCGCTGCTGCAAGCACTGTGAGTGCGATAAGTATCAGTATAAGGGTATTTTTCATCTTCATGCTGCCTTCCCCGGCGTCCATGCCGCTATATATCATAATTATTGGATGATGTATTCAATTACTAGACGATTGCGGGGTGTGGAAAGTTCGCGTTTATACCGGGAGACTTAAAAATGCGGAAATACCGCTTGGCTAGGAATGGGAATAATGATATGAAAAAAGGGGGTGGCTCAGAGAGCCACCCCCTATAAAGGGACTTTTGCCCTAATTAATTCCGTAGTGGCCGGATATTTCTAATTTCAACTTGTGTTACTTACTGCCTTTTAGTTGTTTACTTGATGTAATCATCTCCAGCGGGGATGATTAGTGCCAGGTTAGCTTTGCGTGTGAATATCTGATACATATTGCCAGGCTCAAGATACGCGCTTCCCATAATCTCATCAGGGTCTACGCCGTATGTGCTCTGTGTTGCAGCATCAAGATAAGCCCATCCGCCATCAAGCCACCCATTGGACACAGCGGTCAGAACAGGAACTGTCTCATTACCATCTGTTACTTTAACATCCGTCCACAATACATTATGGCTGAATGGGAAACCAACCCAATGGTAGCCGCCTTCTTCGCCTGTAGGTCCAGGAAGGCTGATCCACATGTCAGTCATGCTGGATATCTTGGTTCCTTCTGTTACCGTAGATTCAGTTCCAAGTCCATCGACTGCACCTTGATATGATATTGTGTGTGAAGTTGTAGTAACGTTTAACCAATAACCCTCACCAAGAAGCATATTCCCGAAAGGACCATCTGGTTCCTGGAAGCTGAAATACCCCTCTGTATTTCCAGTGACAGGATCTAATCTTGATAGAGTACCATCGATCAGATCTACGCTACCAAATACAGTTATGGGATTAGGATCAAACGGGACAGCTTTCAAAGCGATCCAGTTGGCACCATATGCACCACTTGTATCTGGATAGAGAATTTGAGTGTAGGTAGCTGCAGTAGCACCTACTGCCAATAACAGGCAAGCCATCACTACTAAACATGCTATTCTCATTGTTTCACCTCCTTTCAAAAGTCTTGAAGTTGTAAGTGTGTGTTTCATAATTCCACCTCCCCCTCTCTTTAACCACATTTGTCAATTTGATATTTGCAGTATGTATAGGGCTTTTACCCCGCCAACTGCTGCTTATGCTTTTACTTACGATTGTTGTATAAAAAGAACGCGAAAGAATAAGTGCAATTAATGGTTGGTATATCTCTTATTTATAGAGATCTTCGTCTCTTTCTGGAAAGAACCACCGGGCCGGGTTAAATCGACCCGGTGGCAATTGTTTCTAGGAATAATTTCCTGTGTAAGTATTTCTCTTACTTCCTGCGGCGGATTGCGAAGCCCATAAGACCTATGAGTCCGCTTCCGAGTGCAAGCATGCTGCCCGGCTCAGGAACTGTCGGTGCTGCCTTGAGCTGAAGCTTTATACCCTTTGTTGCTGCATCAGCATCAGCAATTTTATAATTGGTTACATCAAAGTCGAAATAACCTACAGGGGTAGTCGAAGTACCTATTGCGCCTGGTTTGAATGTCCACACCTTTGTTGGGTCGCCGACAACACTGAGAGTATAAGTATAATCTATACCACCAATAGTTGCTGACGGCGTCAGTGCGGATGTAGAATACCAAGACAGTCTAGCAGTGTTACCTGAATAACTTGAACCGGCCCACAGCAGGAGATCCCATGTCATTGTTTCACCAGCAGTGATCGGTGCGCGCTTGTCTGCAACATAATATGCCGGGGAATCGCCCCATGTTGGTTCACTGACAACAACCTGCGCTTGTACACCTGAGTTAGCGGTATACTTTGATTCACCTGTTGCGTCATGTCCATCAAGCTTACCAGTGGCGGTTCCGACCTGAACCAACATAGCAGCATTTCCGTAGGATGTGTTGGATGCTCTCAAAAGAACAGTCCAGTCAGTCTCACTAGCTGCCATTGCTATGCTGGTCAGTCCCAGCAACAACCCCATCACCAATACTATTCCTATTACCTTCTTCATTCTTTCACCTCCTCCTCTCTTCTTTTCGGAAATTGCGATTGTATCGCTTTTTCTTGTGGTCAATTCGTTCTCCCCCTTTCCGAAACCTCTTTACTACTTCACTAGATTATTGTGCAAGTTCTGTGCCAATTCTCTTGTTAAGCTAGATTTCAGTTTGGGATATTAGATCACAAGCTTTGAAAACTTTCTACTGTATCATCCCTTACTGAAACTCTGCTACAGTTAATAATTGTGCAAAAAACATGCCAATTCGCAATTAGAGCTTGATTTAGTATGGGAATTAATAATCTGATTAAACTTGGACCGGTTGCGCCGGTTTGGTTAGCGCGATTTACCTCCGGGAAGGACTGTGTCATATGCGCGTAGAAGACTCGTGGCAATATGAGGGCTTGCTGCCTCTTTGTCGATCTTCCCAGCTATGTTGAAGCATCCGGAATATAACCGCAATTCGGACACCTATCAACCTTTCACAGTGTAATGGTGGTGCTGGATACTACTGGTATTTCTGAGGAAGTGTGGTAGAAGATGCAGGTTCCCCTGCTGTAACTAGTCAACCCACTCTATGGCCTTAAGAAATAACTCTTTTCGGCTTCCACTACAGAATCCAGTTCGGCGGCTTATTTTGTCTAGAGATCTTTACTGCTTGCCGCTCTTAGTATTCATTACAATAGCAATCTAGCAGAGGTTTTAACTGATGTCAAGAGGTTAATTGCAAATTCAGGTAATATTACCAGGTAAAGATTTGGAAACAGGCTGGAATGAACGCGCATATTGCACGATTGCTTGACCATGTATCGGCTGGAAAGTATAATCATCCCATTACTGCAGAGGTATATACATCATTGGGAGGCGTTATGTATTTCCAACGTCTGGTCAGGTATTTGAAGGCAAATAAGGATTCGGTGATTGTCACTGTAGTACCCGTATTGGTATATCTGAACGCACTTAAGTGCGGATTTGTCTCAGATGACAAGGTGCTCATCCAGAATAACCCGTATCTGCTCGGTAAATTGGTTTTGCGGTATTGGTTTACCCGGCCTTATATGTCTACGGATACCCAAGCTACGACAAATTACTTTAGGCCGCTTCCCGGGTTGTCGTTCAGCCTCGATGGTTGGCTTTGGAAGATGGCTCCCGCTGGTTTTCACCTAACAAATGTTATAATATTCGCTGCAACAGCGCTTTTACTATATCTTTTAGTCCGTAAGTTGTTTGCGAACAAACCGATTGCAATGATTACTGCATTGCTGTTTGCTGTCCATCCAGTCCATACTGAAGCCGTAGTGTGGGTATCTGGAAGACCGGACCTTCTATGTGGTTTTTTCGCGCTTTTGGCAATGCTGTTGTTTGCGAAATGGAAAGAGACGGCCAAAACCGGCTATAAACTTGGATCAGCGGCGGCGTTCGCTGGCGCGCTTTTATCTAAGGAAGTCTCCATTCTTGTCATCCCGTTTTTGTTTGTTATTACGTATCTTGACGAACCTGCTGCGAAGCGTAAGCGCATCGTTGCCAGGATTATGGCTATTGTTCCTCATCTTGCCGTGCTTGCAGTTTATCTTGGTGCCAGACAAGCAATGCTGATTGCGTCATCGGATCTGTATGTGAGCGCTACCTACACGCCTGCGCCGCTGATGCACAGGTTGCTCGGTGTTCCTGTCAATTTGTTACGTTATTTGGATATGTTGTTCGTGCCTCGTTCTTCCGAACTCTACTACAGCGCGACTATTATCTCGTCAGTAATTAATCCGAAATTCATCGTCTGTGCATCTTTTCTGTTTGTGCTGATAGTATTAGTAGTGTGGAAAAGGAGCAATACCATCGTATTCTGGCCAGTGGTGTGGTTCTTTGCCACACTCATACCGGCTACAAATATCGTTCAACTACCGGGTCAGACGATGGGAGAACGGTATGTATATATACCATCTATGGGTATCTGCATTGTGGTTGCGGCAGGGTTGGTATGGTTGTGGAGTGTAATGAAGCGAAAATCAGGACAAATCGCAACCATCGTTGGGGTTTGTCTCATTGTTTTGCTTACGGGATTTCTTGCGCGTACCACTTGGGCAGGTAACTCCAGGTGGCTGGATGATTTTACGATCTGGCAATATGTTGTTTCCCGCCATCCTGATGTTCCATACGCGCATTGTGGCTTAGGTGTCGAATATCTGGCAAAAGGGCTCGATCAGGAAGCCATAGAAGAGTTCCATATTGCGCTCAAGCTGCGTCCTGATTATGCTGCAGCACACCTTAACTTGGGAAATGCGCTTGCAGATCAAGGTGAATACAAAGAAGCTCGCAAGCAGTTCCTCGCGTCTATCGAAGATGATCCTAAGGTAACTCAGGCATATATCCAGCTTGCGCAATTGTATAAGACTATTGATCCACCGAAGACGGATGATGCTATAACAATTCTTGAGAGAGGACTGACAGCGGTTCCGGGGAATTCGCTGATTGCTTACAACCTGGCGGATCTATGTGTAGAATCGGATCGAAACCTGCCACGTGCGGCTGGACTGCTTGAGAAGATCATAAAAGATACTCCTGATACTGATTTACCAAGGATGTCTTTGGGAAAGGCATATGTGCTGATGGGTAAAAAGACGGAGGCAAAAAAACAGTTCAGATGGCTTATCGAGCATTCGCCGGGTCTACAGTCCGATGCGCAGACTGCGCTCGATAATCTGGATTAGCCATACAAGGAGGTCAGGATATGATACGCCAGCCAGCGGTTGCAGGATTGTTTTACGATGAGTTGCCGGAGGACCTCCGGGAGACGATGGATGCCTGTTTTCTGGGTCCCTATGGGCCGGGACGCCTTCCTGCCCCTGCTCCGATAATAACCCGGAATATAGTCGGGCTGATATGTCCGCACGCGGGTTACCGGTTTTCCGGTTATGCCACTGCATCAGCATTTTTCGAACTCGCTGATGACGGGCTTCCCGATACCGCCGTTTTGATCGGACCCAACCACCGGGGGATAGGCGCTCCGGCGGCGATTATGCCTGAGGGATCATGGCTGACCCCATTTGGTGAAGTGGAGATCGATTCGGATGCGGCCCATGCGATTATGAGCGCTACCGATCTTGTCACCGAAGATAACCGCGCCCATCAGCCGGAGCATTCGCTGGAGGTCCAGGTTCCATTTCTGCAGTATCTCGGCGGCAGGACAAAAATCGTCCCCATAATAATTTCTATTATCGCATGGGAAGATGCCCTGCTGTATGCGGAAGAATTAAGTAGGGCTATTACGACGGCAATCGATGGAAAGAACGCCGTTGTAATAGCCAGCACGGATTTAACACACTACCAGCCCAAGGCTGAGGCCGAACGAAAGGACAGAGCAGCTATCGCGGCGATGGAATCACTGGATTATGCCGGACTGATCGATGTCGTCGCACGAATGGACATATCGATGTGCGGAGTAGTGCCTGCTGCGACCGCACTCGCGGCACACCGGGCTCTTGGGGCAAAAAGAGCCGATTTGTTATCGTATTACACATCCGGCGATATTATTGGCGACACAAGCCAGGTCGTCGGTTACGGCGCGCTAAAAGCCGTAAAAGATTAGAAAAGTCGGTTTTTTGATTTTTTCTAAATGGGGTGATGTTGCGTGGTTATTGATATTTTTCTGGTCGTAATCCTTCTCGGTATAATGCTTCTCGAAACAAAACGCGGCTTTGGGAAGGCTGTATTCGATTTCGTCGCTCTTTTAGCCGCTGTCCGATTGGTTCCGCTTGTTGTTCCGCAACTGGCGAAGTCTTTTTGCTTTATGAGTGAGTCTCATGCGAACGAGGCGTTGCTGTTCGCCGGGGTGTTCGCAGTATTGGGAATGGTCCTTTTACTTATCGGCAAAAAGGTGTACGATGCAACGCTTATTACGCTCGATACATTCGATCCTCCCCTCGGTGGTGTGCTGGGAATAGGGGTTGCGATTATCCTGGGGCACGTAGTCATGAAATCGTTGGCTATTGCTGCGAGCGCGGGAGGTGTCCTTCCTGATGCGTTATCAAACTCATCCATAGGGATGGAGTTCTACCAGTTTGTGACTTACCATAAAGTCATGGTGTTGCTATCTTCGCTGACTGCATGAAGTGGGGGATAGAAAATACGAAATAGGGGACAGATTTGGCCGGGATGAACCCCGGCCTTTCTATTTTTGATGTAATCCGCGGCCGCATACCAGTGGTTTATGGTGTTTGCGAAGGCAGTTTGTCCAGCTCTACATTAATTCCCGCACCCTGCATCTTCTGTTCCCTGCATTCCGCGGGTTTCGGTTCTACAGGCTCGCATACCTTAACGGGTTTGGGCTCTTCAGGCTGTTCTTCTTTGGGTTTTGGCGGGACGAGAACGACTTTATTCCTAGCGGGCATATAATCATGGTTCAAGTCCTCGCGTTTGATGATTTTGCCGTCCTGCTTGATGATTCGTGTAATGCTTACCTCGAACCCGGTCCTCGCAGGAGTCTTTACCTTTACTTCTCCATCCGGCACGGCAGGGTCCTCTACCTCGATGATCTTGTAAGGCAGTTCTTTATAGCCTGACTTTATTATTTCGACCGAACACCCGGGCGTTTTCCTGCCGTTTATGCTGACGATCAGTCTGCCGTCCACAACTTTTGCCAGAATGAGCTTTGGTGAGGGTGTATCGTTCTTGAACTTCATATCAAGCGTGCCGTAGACTACTGCCGCGTCCAGCCCAGGACCGGCGTAGCGAACCGGGCCGGAATGGTGCGCGCGCTCGATGATCTTGCAACCGGCCTCAAGAGCGCAGTTATAAAGCGCGGTAGAGACAAGGCATACACCGCCGCCTATGCCTGAGATGACCTCTCCGCTTGAAAACATCAGCCCGGACCTGAACCCGCGTTCTTCGGAGCGTTCTCCGACCGCCGCGTTGAACGATAATGTATCGAACGGCTGGACGATAACTCCATTTATAGCGTTAGCCGCGAGTTGGACGTTAGCCAGTTCATCCGGGTCGGACTTCAGTTCTATCTCGTAAGATCCCAGTTCGTCATGGAACAACCGCCAGTCGATAAATCTTGTATTGATAGTCGATCTGCTGCTGAAAGCAGACCGAAGCGGCGGGAGAGGGAATGGACCGAGCGTCAGTTTATCACCCGGCAGAAATGCCATCTGGACCGGCTGTGTTTCAAAATCACATTCCGAAGATATATTCGGCAGTGATATAGAGGGCTTATATGAATACCCTTTGTTAACGCTTCCGCTGTAGAGTACAGCCGGGACAGCGATAGCAAGAGGTGCAAATATTACGATATAGCGGAGGCTTTTTTTACATAACCAGTTCATTTGGACCCTGACAAAATATAGTTGAGAGGTCTATACGTTATTAATTCTACCACTATTTGCCGTATCTGAACGCAAATTTCGACAAAAAGTTCCTGGTAGTATTGCGATAGCCAGGAAGAATGATTAGGACCGGACGCCGCACGGGATAATATTACGGAAAAGGCATTGGAGGTTAACGATGCGCAATAACAACGATGAATATATGAGCGAAGAAGAACAGCCGCAGCGGCAGCGGTTTTCAGTTACAATAGTCTGGTCTCAGGGTAAAGATGAGATGGTCAGCCCGGAAGAAATCCGCGACATCATACAGGAGTCCCTGTTGGATACCGACCGGGGAGTCACAGTTGATGTGAACGAAGTAACCGAGCCGACCTACTGATGCTTTAGCCGCGGCGTACAGCTACAGCAGATCGAAAATTCTGCCGAGCCCTTCGACTCCGCTTACCTTCCACTCGTGAGTGGGGAAGATCAGGTATTTACGTGTGCGCTCCTTTGTCAGGAGGAATGTCATATCGCCCGAGAATACTTCCTGTTTAGCATCCGAACGGACTGCAAATACTGTTACATGCGCTTTTGCACGGGCTTTACCTGTGCCTTCCATCTCTATGGCGGGAGTGTCTACTGTTGCTTCGTATTTCGATTCGGAACGAAAGGCTTCGGAAATAAGCAGCTTGATCCGGTCATAGTTCATCACGCCTTCGTCTTTGCAATTTTTGGAAACACACGACATCGCTGAATCGAGAGATTTAGACTCGACGCTTTGTCTGCCGCGATCGATGAGCGTGAAAATCTGGTCCTGGTCTGATCCGGTGTTCCTGTTTACCACAAAGTAGCCTGCTGCCAGAGCTATTACCACTATTGAGAACAATGCAAGTCCGAATTTTTTCATAATAAGCCTCCCTGAGCCGATAGTGTCCGCTCTCGTTAATTGTGTCCGCCGGCGTAAGTCTGAGCTATGATAAGCTCCGCAGGAGTACCTATGAGGATCAAGGTATCTCCATCCAGGAGCACGGTGTCCGGTTTCGGGTTGTAATTCAACGGTCCATTCGATGACCTTACCGCGAGTATCATTGCGCCGGATGTCTCCCTGATCCTGGATTCGTTTATACGCTTGCCGACGAATGGGGATTTGCTTGTGATATCTACATCATCAAGCTCGAATGTCATGTCATCTGCTCGTATTGCTGCATCAAGAAACTCCAGTACTTGAGGTCTGAGTGCCGCGAATGCCATCCGCCTCCCGCCTGAGATGTATGGTGACATCACCCTGTTTGCGCCGGCTCTTCTCAGCTTGTCTTCATTTTCCTCGCGTATCGACCGCGCGACTATGAATAGATTAGGGCTCAGCCCTCGCGCAGTCAGTGTGATGAAGACATTTTCTTCATCGCTTGCAGCGACTGTCACCAGTCCTTTTGCCCGCTTAATACCGGCTGCCAGGAGTATCTTGTCATCGCTGGCATTGCCTTCTATGAATGGAGTGTTTTGCTCGATTAATCTTGGAAGTTGCTCCGGGTTGATTTCAACCACCGCATAAGGCACATTGCTATTCGAAAATACTTTAGCTATTTCCTGTCCCATTCTGCCATATCCGCAGATAATATAGTGGTCCTGGAGCTTGCTGATCTGGTTTTCCATTCGTCTCCTCATTAAAGTATGCCAAAGCTGTTCGCTGATGACAATTTCAAAAAGGCTTGCTACTGCCCAGAATACAATTGACACACCGAACGAGATCAGGATGATGGTAAATACTTTCCCCTGCGGAGAAAGCGGTGCTACTTCCTTGTATCCAACCGTAGCCAGTGTAATGACCGTCATATAGAGCGCATTGAGGGTCGACCAACCCTCAATCAGCTTGTAACCTATTGTCCCCAGCGCCACCAGCACAAGAAGTGCCAGGAGCGCGAGGCGCAGCCTTTTGAATGTAGAAAGAATCATATTGATTACACCGGTAATATTATACTAATTATTCGCTTGCTGTGGGGATTCCTGCAATTTTCAGGGAACAGATGACAGGGAACAGGAATTTGAGGTGTGGCGGCTTGACGCTGCCTTTTTTTATGCTGCGGGAACGGAAAATATGCGAGCATCTCTCTTATTATTCCAAATTTAGTTCCCGCAGCTATTGCGACATGTTACTGCTGCGGGAATTAAATCTGTGTAAATCAATAGATTATACAGACCTGCCATTCCCGCAGCATAGAAAAGCTACTTCCCTCTCGAAACCAGATTATGCGCCAGTCTGACCGGTTCGGGCAGTCTATAGCCCCTGACACAGCTAAGGGTCACTTCGACAGCCGATGTGAAGCCGATTCTATGGCCGGGGGAGATAAAAACGGGTTTTACACGAAATTTGGTGCGGACAACATTGCCCAATTGCTCGCTGTCCGCCATAAGCGGGGATGAGTCGCCCGGTTCGGGACCGGGTTCTTCGTAATTGCCGATCAGCCGGGACTTTCCGCAGCCTATACTGGGCAGATCGAGCAGGACTCCGAGATGGCAGGCAATGCCGAACCTGCGCTGATGCGCCAGTCCCTGTCCATCGACGATCATAATATCAGGTTTTGCCTTCAGGAGCTTGAATGCGTCCAGAATCGCCGGTATCTCTCGAAAGGCCAGGAGTCCCGGAATGTAGGGGAACTCCACGGGTTTCGCCGCGAAAGCTGTTTCGATCAGTTCCAGACCGGGAAACGACAGCACGACTATCCCTCCGGTAGCCGTTTCATTGGCTTGAGAGAGCCCGACATCGACTCCGGCGATGGTCTGTATCGGTCCGAAGACGTCATCGAGCGATACGAGGCGGCACAGATCGTTTTGTATGCGGACTGCCTCAGCCGGAGTGACATTCCAGGGATGTAGATTCTTGATACGCATGGTATTCGTTACATCATTACCAGAACTCAATAGATCATTTCAGTAAAATCTACCCGCTTGAGCTGGTTTTCAAACTCTGCAGTTAAAACTATCGGAAAAGCTGGTAATATTTGCAGCGTTGATACGCTTGAGCACACGGCATAATCTAAGTGACAATCAAATAGCCTGCTATATTCGAGAAATGCGAATGATACAGGCTAGGATGACAATTGAATAGAGATAACAGAATATGGGAATAATTTTACGCAAGGGAGCGCGATAATGGCAAACCCGTCGAAAGGCGGGGGCGCAAAGCTATAGGGCCTAACCGGTCCGGTGCTCAATATTGAACTCTTGGAAGCTCGAGAGCTGAATAATGGGCGCAAGGGTCGCATGGTAGCCTGGCTGCCGAAGCCCACTGGACGCGCGACACCGACAAAGGCAGCCTCTGGGGAAACCGAGGGGTACGCAAAGCCAAGGGTCTAAAGCCGCGGATTCGCGGTTATGATAGCCTGGTTGCCGAAGTAGCGAGCGATTCATGCTTGATTTGCCTGCCGGTGTCTGGAAAGGGGTGAGGCCTGGACTCCGGCGGGCGGCTGTCTACGAGGGGTTTGGTCGGGAGACCGGATATTCTCGAAGGCGGCCGCCGGCTGCACATGTACCCCGGTATACTTCCTATTTCTCCTCCATTGTCCCCGGTCTAGGGTCCTGCTGCATTATATGAAGGAATGATTGCCAAAACTGCATAATATGACTATATGTCTTTAATACGACAGACTACGGCCAATGCAGGAGTATGCACAATGCTTTCTAGAATCGCTGTTATCGTTAGCCTTACTATGCTCGCTTCCGGGCTTTTTGCATCAACGGCCCGAGTATCTATCTCTTCGGATGGTGTTGAGGGAAACAGCTTCAGTAGAAGAGCTCAAATCAGTGGTGATGGACGTTTCATTGTGTATGAATCAGAAGCCTCTAACCTCGTACCCAATGATACAAACGGACGCAGGGATGTGTTTATCTACGACAGATCGACACGAACGGTAGAACTCGTATCCGTTTCGAGCGAAGGTGCCCAGTCGAACGAGGCTTGCCTGTCGCCAAGCATCAGTGCAGATGGACGATATGTTGTGTTCATGTCATGGGCCAGCAACTTGGTTCCGAACTTTGAGAAGCATTATTACCAGGTCTACATCAGAGACTTACAGAAAAAAACTACCGAGCTAGTTTCCATTTCACCGAGCGGAGAGCCGGCAAATGGAGAGAGTGGCAGCGCGACGATCAGCGCGGATGGAAAGTTTATAGCATATAGATCCTACGCGAAGAATCTCGTTGTCGATGACACTAACGAAAAGAGTGATATATTCGTTTACGATAGGATAACCCGAAAGACTGAAAGAGTATCGGTTTCCACTCAAGGTAAACAAGGAAACGGCGACTGTCGGGATTCCTTCAGACTTGTGCCAGTTATAAGTGCGGATGGAAGGTTCGTTGCATTCTCCTCTGAGTCTTCCAATCTGGTGCCTCATGATACGAACCATCACAAAGATGTTTTCGTCCGAGACAGGGTGTCTCAAACAACTGAGCGGGTGTCTGTGTCATCTCAGCAGAAACAGGCTAATAGTGATTGTGAGGGCGTATCGGTCAGCGCGGACGGGAGATTCGTCGTATTCAACTCAAGCGCCAGCAATCTTGTTAAGTCTGACACAAACAAGCGTATGGATGTGTTCATACACGACAGAAACAGCAAAACAACGGAGCTTGTTTCAGTCTCTACCGCTGGCTTGCAGGCAAATGAAAACTGTTGTCTACCTTCCGTCAGCGCAGATGGAAATCTGGTAGTCTTTGAGTCGTTTGCGAGTAATCTTGCAGGGAGCAATAAAGAAGGAAGGACATGCATATTCCTGAGGGACAGACTGGCTGGGACAACGAAACAGATAGATGTGCCGGTGAAGTGTGCACAGTTGGTTGATGATAGTTCGAGTCCTGCGGTAGGAGATAGTGGGCGACCTGTAATAACCGGAGATGGACGATTCATAATATTCGAGTCGTTTGACCCTAATCTGGTGCCTAACGATACGAACGAGTATACCGATGTTTTTATATGTGATGTGCTAAGCGCAGGCAAGGAGTAATCAAATGTTCACCAAATGGGATGTATACGAAGCTATCACAGTAGGCATATTTTATCTGGTTATCGCATATCCGGTTTTTTCTATACTTGCCAAGCGTTGGCCGACTAAGGAAGAAAGACGAAATAAGCGAGGCATTTATGGAATAGTCGGCGGGATTCTTGGGTTGATTAGCGCATATGCATCGGTAAGCTTATGGCACTATATAGCCGGCAAGTGATAATACGTGAATAACGAAGATCTAGTCCCGATCCTGATTCTTCCTACAACTCTTCCCCAACACTCGTATCGAGCGCCTGCCCGAACTGGCCTACACCGAAACTGTCGAACAGCGGGAAGGCTTTTATCCTCAGGTTCAAACTGAGCCCTTTTTCCTGCCAGGTCGATGTTTGGTCGACATAAGTAATCGCCAACTCCCAGCAGTGCAGGTCGCGTACAAGTTGAAGGTTCCGATAATCGAAGTCGCTGGTGTAGCCGTTGTAGCCGGCATTTGCCCGGATGTGCCATTTATCGCCGAAAGGCGTATCCAGTTGTGTTTTGAGGCTTGAGAGCTTGCTGTTGACGATATCGTAGCGTGAACCCACATCGAGGTTGAACTTGTTTGGCAGCCGAACCCTTATCTGGTTGATGAGCGAGCGCCACTGCGAGCGGTTAAGATTGTAGCCTGTCGATGTATAGAACAAGTACCTGTCGTTCGGCGCAAAAGCCATCTTAAAGCTGATGTCCTGCCAGGGACTGCCATCCTCCTCGAAGTTATAACCTGAAGTCAGACTGTATTTGAACCGTTTTGTCTCCCGCATATTCAACCGCGCGCTCAGAATGTTGTATTCGCCGATAAAATCAAAGTTAAATGGAGTGTAACCTCTTGGTCTGAGGAACCGGTAAGAGAGTGCTGCGCTCGATTCTTTGCCGATCTGCCGGGTAAGGTTCGCCGTGGTAGCTATGGAATACTGCGCGGTGTCGTCGCCGTAGACATACTGCCGGAACCCTCCGCCCAGAGCCAAGTTAAGCCGGTCGGAGAGTGTGTATTTTCTGGAAGGGACATCGATGTCCGCCACCATTCGTTCCGTCTCGACTTCGCCGAGGTTTTCTCTGTACCGGCCTACAGCCAGTTTCAAGAGCGTAGGGAGCCCGAAGACAGTCCTTCCCAGCCGTTCACCGCTGGTCGTCAGCTCCAGCTCTGGAAGCCTCTCTGTTCCCGAAAACTGGCTGCCGAACTGCTTGATAAGTATGTCATCCGAAAGATCGTTGATCTTGTTGACCCTAAGGTTCCAATCGTAGCGTTTGGCGCGCTGGCTGTAGTCCAGCCGGGAAACGAGCTGCGCGGTCGCCGCATTTACAGTTTCGCTATTTATCGAATACGGGCTTTCGGACCGGAAATAATCGAAGTTAATAACAGCAGACGATTGCTCCCCGAACTGCTGGTTATGCTGCAGTGTCGATGTCCATGTTCCATAACGTCCGAACCCTTGGTTGACCGACTGCCGGATACCGAAGTCCGTAGATGACCCTGTCCGGTCCCTGTTGAGTCGAAGTTCATTGCTGAGAGATTTCGATTGCGATGAGTATTGATAGCTGTTCGCCCGGTAGTCGGATATTAAATTGGCTGTGATTGTCCCGAACTTTTGCTGATGGGTCCACCGGCCTGTCAGAGTGTTCAAGTCACGGTTTATGTCGGACAATTGGTAGAGATTAAGGTTCCCCTGACCTGTCTTGACAGTGTAAATATCATCTATTCCAAGCCCGATACCCTTCTCGGTCATCAAGTCGAGCTTAAGGTTCCCGGAATTTGCAACCGTTGCTGCATATGTGTAAGCAGTTTTAAGGAAGAATCCCTCTTCCTCTGTCTGTCCGATTCGGGGTGTAAGGTTTGTGCGCTCTCTGAGCTTAGTGAGCGGGATAGAAAGCCTGGGGATTCTTAATATACGCCTGTCGAGTGCAATAAACGTAGCGTCTCGAGCTATCAGCTTCTCGTTAGGCCAGACAGTGATCGATTTTGCATCTATAAAGTAGTGCGGATGCTCAAGATTACAAGTCGTGAACCCGCCATTGATTGCCTGAGCAAAGTTGTCCGACCGTCCCGATACTGAACTGCCCGAAAGGAATACCGGCGCTTTGATCAGCTCAGGAAACAGCTCCGGTTTGATCTCGCTTCTTGCCGATTCGAAGCCCCATGCACGGCTATCGAGGTTGATCGATAACTCTGAGCCATGGACCTCCTGCCCATCCACCTGAAAGACGACATTACCGGAAAACGTCGCTATTTTTGTCTTCAGATCGATCCTGGCGGTTTCGCTCAATATGGTGTAGTTCTGATATATTGCCCTCACATTGCCCTGTGCGGTTACAAGCACGGCTACGCTTTCCTCGAACTCCACCTTCCATATCTGGGCGTCGAGCCTGAGCTGGTTTGGCCCTACCGGTACGTTAACCCCTCCTGTGACACTGACCGTTGGTCCCGGCGTGGGTACATAGCCTGTAGGCGGCTGTGATGGCTGATGCGGGGTCTCACCCTCCGGTCCAGGGACGGCATTCGGGTCTTGTGCCGGTGGAGAGACCTGCGGTACTGTTTCGACGGCCGGAGCCTGCGGCGGCTCGGTGATTGTTTGCGCTGAGACTATTGTTGCGAACAGCAGCGAGAATATCAGTGCCAAGACAAAGGGAACAGAAGGGATCTTTTGCCTCGGATCAGTGGAGACTCGTGCTCCGGGACGAACCGCGGTCTCGAAGCATAAGAATAATTTGTGGAGACTCGTGCTTCGGGACGAACTGCGGTCCCGAAGCATAGGAATCCTTTTTCGCGTCTTTCGCGCGTTTTCGCGTCCTCCGCGATTCAAAACCTGATAGCTGACGGCTGAAAGCTGATAGCTTTTCCTATTCCCTGTCATCTGTTCCCTACTGACGGCATTACTCCGCTTTCCAGAGCAGAATAGCTCCTGCGACCATGAAGATCACTACTTCCGACCACCCGGCGATAACCGGAGGCAATATTGCAACGGAGCCAAGAAGCTTTCCGAAGACGATTACGTTCCAGTAGAGCGCCAGAACCAGTATTCCCATCAATATGCCGGTGAACCCGCCGGTGCGGCCGTATTTGAGGGAAAGCGGCGCGGCGCAGAGCATTATGAGAAAGCATGAAAGCGGTATAGACAGCTTGAAATAATAGTTTGTTTTCCAGTTCGAGGTGACAGGGCTGTTGCTCGACTGCATAATCTGAATATGCTTCCCAAGTTCGGATGCCGTCATTTCCTCAGCACTCTTTTGCCTGTCCCACAGGCTGGCGATGCTGCTCCTCAGGTCCAATTTACCTTCGTCGAACTTCTCCTCATAACGGATAAAGCCATCGTTGCCGGTCTTGCGGGATATCCCGTTCCTCAATACCCAGATATTACCCTCCTGAACGGCTGTCTCGGCGGTAGTAATCTCCGGATATTCGTCTCCGGGAGTCAATTCGTAGACCATGACATTATGAAGGATCGATTTCTTGCCATTTTTCTCCACCCGCTGCACGTAGAACCAGTAGTTTTCCGAGTTGAAGAAGACATTCGCCTGGATCGAGGGTGCGCCAGGCATGCACAATATCCGGTTCATAATATCCCTGCTTTTGGTTTCAGCCCAGGGAGTGACTTTTTCCTGTACCATGTAATGGATGCCGGAGAGCAGAATCCCCACTATAAATATGGGCAGGAATATCCTTCTTGCGCTGATCCCGGCCATACGCATCATGGTGATCTCTGAGTCCCTGGCAAGCCTGGTGACGGCGAGCGCGCACCCGAAAAGCGCGCCGGAGGGCAGGATCATCCACGCGGACGACGGGATGGTCAAAAGGAGCAGCTTCACAATATCGATGAAGTCCGCCCGGTGGAAAAGTTCGTGTATATGATAAAAGAGGAAGTTCCCGAGCATCATTATGATAATCACCAGCATCCCTGCCAGTGTTGGAACTACCATCTCTTTTATGGCGTATCTATCTAAGAGTCTCATCAGTTGTTGATACCCGGTGCGATGTGTGTAAAACGCACATATGGCCGAAGAATGAACAATTCAGCCATAAGCGATTATATCACGCTCGTCACAACCCGGTAAACCTACCGGAATTACGGCAGTTGATGTAACGATTAATATATACTGTTTCACCCTCCGAAACTCTTACGGTTTGCGTTGAATTCACTGTTCAGGTATAATTGGTATCGGTGCTGAGAGGCGGCACTTTATTTTTTTGAGCTTCACGGATGTGTGAAGTCATGGGAGACCTTGAGCAAAATGATTGAACTGTGTGATGTCTCTTTGGTCTACCCGAACGGCGTGCAGGCATTATCGCATGTTAGCTTACGCGTAGGACGGGGTGACTTTGTGTTTCTCGTCGGTACGAGCGGCAGCGGCAAGTCGACACTCCTCAAGCTGTTGTACAGGGAGCTTGTTCCATCCGAGGGCAATGTGTTCGTCGCCGGACAGGATGTTACATCGCTCGCGGTGAACCATATTCCTTATCTCAGACGGCGGCTTGGAGTGGTTTTCCAGGACTTCAAGCTCCTGCCGAGGAAGACTGTCTGGGAAAACCTTGCGTTTGTTCTCAGAGTTACGGGTGTATCCAGAAAAGAGATGAGAAAACGCATATCCGAAGCCCTCGACCTTGTGGGAATGATGCACAGGTGTGACTCATTCCCGGCAGAGCTTTCCGGCGGAGAACAGCAGCGCGCCGCGATAGCTCGCTCACTAGTCAATAACCCTCCCATCCTGATCGCCGATGAGCCTACCGGCAACCTGGACCCCGATACTTCGTGGGGAATTGTCCAAATCCTTTCAAGAATCAATGCGAGAGGTACCACGGTACTTGTTGCAACCCATGATAACCAGATAGTAGACCGGATGATGCGCCGGGTTGTGGAGCTTGGAGCCGGCAGGATGGTCCGAGATGAAGATAAAGGCGCTTATAGCGCCGGTCCGGAATCAGAAAGTCTTTATAACGTTGAAACTGCGGAATCTTGAATACCTGATACAGGAAGCGTTCATCGGGATATGGCGAAACGGCATTATGGCCGTAGCCGCTATCACGACTGCCGCGCTGTCACTTGCCATATTGGGAGCATTTTTGCTTATTGCCATTTCGAGCCATCGCTTTGTCGAAGGGGAGTTGGCCCAGTTCCAAATTGCGGCCTTCGTTCCTCGTGAAGCAACCTCAAAACAGGCTGAAGATGTGCGCGATGCCATAAGGAATCTTCCGCTCACCAAAAACGCCGAGCTTCTCTCCAGAGATAAGGAATGGGCAGGGTTCAAACACCAGATCAGTCCAGATATGGACCTGGGCGGCGTCGTCGGCAACCCTCTGCCTTACAGGATAGACATTACGGCGAAGGACCCGCATAAAGTGTCCGAACTGGCCGAGCAGGTCGGAAAGATCGACGGCGTCAATAAAGTCGGGAATGCGGAAGAAGATTACCGGCATGTAAGGGCAGTAGCCGACCTCGTTAAGGTGTTGGGGATCGTTGGCGCTATCGTTCTTTGCCTGACTACGATTTTTATCATCAGCAACGCAATCAGGCTGACCCTGTTTGCGAGACGTCACGAGATCAGAATAATGCAGCTTGTCGGGGCTACAAACTGGTTTATCAGGATTCCGCTGGTGCTTGAGGGTATAGTGCTCGGCATGTCCGGCGCACTGATTGCCAGTGGACTGTTAGCGGCCGGGTCCGGGTACGCATCTAATCTGATGTGGAAACACATATCTCCCACAATACGCACAATGGCTCCCAGTGTGGGGCATTTACAGTTTACGATGTTCATCGTCCTGACTGGCGCCGCGATCGGCGCGCTCGGTAGTATGGTGTCCATCAGGCGATTCCTCAAAATATAACGGCTTCATCAATTCTTCGGGTGGTGTGAAAGCTTGCGGTCTTTATTCAGAATAATTTTGTTATTCATTATAGCTGTGTTTTTTGTATGCGCTTCGTCGCCGCTCGTCATCGAAGCGAAACCTGCCCGACGATCCACCAAGGCACTCAAAAGAGACCTGCATAATGTCAACACGCGAATCAAAGACATGCGGGCACGCCTCAAGCAAACCAAAATTCAGCAGAGAAATGTTACTGATCAGCTCATATCCACTCAGCGCAATCTAGAGACAGCTCAATCGAAGGTCATCAAAAACAAGATGAGCTTGAACAATGCACAGAGCAAGCTGAAAGTAATCAACGCCCGCCTCGCAAGGACTGAACGCCAGCTTAACCGCCGTGGAAAGCTCCTTGCCGGCCGGATATCGGATGTTTATGAGGGTGAGGACGTCAGTTACCTCGAAGTTATGCTGGGCTCCCGTGACATGAAGACTTTTCTGTCGAGGCGATACTATATTGAACAGATAGTATCGAGCGATGTCGATCTGATCAATCAGTATAAGAGAGATAAAGCTCAGATTGAAAAAGACAAAATGGCTCAGGCTAAAGAGGTCAGGCTGATAGCAAGCCTCCAGTCTCAGTTGATTCAGCAGAGGGACAGCGTTTCTAGTCTGGCCGAGGATGAATCCGCTCAGCTTAACGCAATCGAACAGGACCGCGAGCTTTACGAGCGTGCGCTGGCTGAATTGATGGCGAAGTCCGAAGAGATCGCTGCTTCCATTCAACGTTACCAGGCATCCAGGCGAAGCACCGGGCACTATAGCGGGAAATTTGTCGGCGGGTTGATGCTGCCTGTCAACGGGCGGTTCACATCCAGGTTCGGATACCGTATCCACCCCGTGACCGGAAACAGATCGCTGCATACCGGTGTAGATATCGCCTGTCCTTCGGGTACTTCGGTCAAGGCAGCCGCTGATGGAGAAGTTATCATGGCCGGATGGATGGGTGCATATGGCTATGCAGTCGTCATCGATCATGGCGGCGGCGTATCGACTCTTTACGGCCATAATTCGAGACTTCTTGTCCGTACAGGCCAGCATGTAAAGCGTGGGACCGTAATCGCCCGCTCCGGAAGCACCGGATGGAGCACCGGACCGCACTGCCACTTCGAAAAGCGCGTCAATGGTAAGCCGGTAAATCCGCTGTAGAGAACGAGTAGCTATCAGCTTTCAGCAGTCAGCTTTTGAACCGCGGAGACGCGGAATAAGGGGAAACGCGGAAGGTAATACTCAATTTGCGCTTTTATTGAACAGTAATACGCGCCGTGCACCATAGTTCCAGGCAAAAACAAGAACAACGGCGATAGCCTTTCCTGCCATATAGTGTAAATGCAGTGCCTCCACGCTCGTATACAGTATGAGTTCCGTCAAAGCAAACCCGATTATACCTATCACGAAGAATGCCAGGAACTCAATATGGCGGCTGTCTAGTGAACGCGAAGCAAAAACCCAGTTGATACTTATGACGTAGCAGATGATGATGCCCAAGGTAAAACCGAAAGCTGCAGAAATCAAGTAAGATAATCCCAAGTAATGCGTGAGTGTAAATAGAAGCGAGGCGTCGGCAGTTGTTGACACTGCGCCTACCATACCGAATCTGATTATCTGCGTTATAATGGAGTCCGTCTGTTCAACGAAAACAGAAGAAAACGTTATTGTAGATTCCTTGTTTGTTTTTGTTTCTTGAGTGCAGTTCACCGGTTTGACCACCTACAACAACTGAGCAATTACACTATATTTTACCATATGCATCGGTGAATCATCAAAGATGGTTTGGCAAAAACAAAAGAATAAGGCAGCCATAGGCTGAAAGCTGCTATAATATCGTTGTTATGGAGAAGACACATAAAAACGTCAGTATAGCCAACCGTAAGGCTTGGCATGAATATACGATAGAAGAAACCTACGAAGCCGGGATTGCACTTGTCGGTACCGAGGTCAAATCGATCCGCTCCGGTAAGGTCAACCTGCAGGACAGCTTCTGCCGCATCGAAAACGGTGAAACCTGGGTGCACAATATGTACATCGCGCCCTACGAGTTCGCCAACCGCTGGACTGTGGATTCGAAGCGTAAGAGAAAACTTCTGCTCAGGAAGGACGAAATTCGTCAGCTTAAGGCAAAGTCGGAGCAGAAGGGGCTTACGATCATTCCTCTGAAGATTTACTTCGACCGGGGTTTTGCCAAGATGCAGATAGGCATAGGGCGGGGAAAGAAGCTCTATGACAAACGGCAGTCCATCGCAGAACGTGACATCGATCGCGAGCGCCGGAGAGCCGAGGCAGGTAGGGAGTAACAGGAACCAAAAATGGAGGTATTATGCGATTAGCGGATAAGGTCGCCCTGGTGACGGGCGGCGCACAGGGTCTTGGACAGGCATTATCGGAGCGTCTTGCTAAGGAAGGCGCTCATGTTATTGTCTGCGATATAAACGAAAGCGGGGCGGTAGCCGAAGCAGAGAGACTGGCAAAAGAATACGGTATCAAATCGCTCGGTATCAAGATGGATGTCACTGATGAAGGCAGCGCTGCTGCAGGATTCAAGAGTATTATTGACACCTTCGGGCGGCTGGATATACTTGTATCCAATGCGGGGATACTCATATCCGGTGAAGTGACCGAGTTCGATGTAGCCAAGTGGCGGAAAGTTATAGACGTCAACCTGGTCGGTTACTTTATCTGTTCGCGCGAGGCCGCGAAGATCATGGTCGAGCAGAAGAGCGGCGCTATCGTCCAGATCAACTCCAAGTCCGGCAAGAAAGGCAGCTTCAGGAACTCCGCATACGCCGCAAGCAAGTTCGGAGGGATCGGGCTTACCCAGAGTCTGGCGATGGAACTTGCACCGTATGGAGTGAGAGTCAACTCTGTTTGCCCCGGCAACCTGCTTGACTCGCCGCTATGGGTCGACAGCCTCTATGAGCAGTATGCAAAGCGCTTCAATACGACTGTCGAAAAGGTGCGGCAGAAATATCTCGACCAGGTACCGCTTGGACGTGGATGCACATATGATGACATTGCCAACGTGGTCGTATTTCTGGCATCAGAAGAAGCGAATTATATGACCGGCCAGGCGATAAACGTCACCGGCGGACAAGAGATGAAATAATTAGCCGTTGGCTGATTCGGTTGAATCGATGGACCTGGGGATCCATGCCCAGGTCTTTTTTCTTTTGGACATCCATGTCCCATGAGTAGTAGCGGGCATGGATGCCCGTGAAACAAAGGCCGGGGCTTTGAACCCCCGGCCTATCAAGTTTCCACTATTTTTCCGAAATCCTATATCCTTGATTTCGAAGCAATAGCCGCAGCGGTGCAGACTTTGAAGACCTCAACTCCGACGAACGGCGCAAGCCCTGTGAGCCACGCCTGGGTTACGCATACTGATGCAGGCTGGCCTGTAGTTACCAACAGATAGCCCGCAAACCACGGCACTCCGATTGTATAGATAGATGCTATGCCGAGTGTTGCGGAGATGATCGCACTTTTCATGCCCCTTCGCCCAAGTTTTTCCCAGGCCAGACCTGCCACATAAGCTCCGAGTATGAAGCCGGGGATGTAGCCGAAGGTCGGAGATAAAAGCATCGCCGGTCCGCCGAACGGAGGATACGTAAATATAGGCGCTCCCGCAAGCCCCATTACGAGATACTGAGCCTGGCTGAGCGCTCCCAGCTTCTTGCCGAGTATCATTCCGGCGAGGGCTGCGACCATCGTCTGAAGTGTTATCGGGATGAGTATATACGGCAGGCAAAATTTCGTTCTTGCAGCTACAGCCGAAAGAAGCGCAAATCCGAATACGAGGAGAATGCTCTTAGTGTTGACGCGCGTCTTGACCGCGCTGATTGAAGTCAGTTTCATACAAAAATATCCTTTCCTTGTGCTTTTCTTAGCTTCCAAATGCATAAATTCCTGCTAAAGTTTGCCCACCAGGGCGGAGACAGCCAGAATAACGAGCACTGTAAGCGAGACGAGTCCGAATTTCCTGTCTTTTTCCGCAAAGAAGGCGAGCATTGCGGCGATGACCCGCACAACAGGTGTTAACAGCAGCACCAGAAGCCCCAGATTGATTATCGCGGACGGATTCAGCCGTATGACACCTCTCAAGATGTCCATAACAGACCCCGGGACTCCCACCGGCACAGGTTTTACCATAAGCAGGATCGATCCGAATGCCAGAATGACCAGACTCAGGATAACTCCGGTGGTCAGCACGACTTCCACATATCTGTTGACGTCTGCTCTCATAGCGAAAAGCCTTTCTGTATCATCTGCGCCGCCGTGATTACCACGAATATGGCGAACCCGATCTTGAGCGCGCGTGATGGAACTCTGCTGCCGACTCTGGTGCCCAGTCTGGCGCCGATCAGCACTCCTATGACGCATGGAGCGGCAACAGCCGGATCGACTTTGCCGTTTACCCAGAAGACCAGCGCTCCGGCTGCGGCTGTGACTCCGATCATAAAGTTGCTGGTGGCGATTGCAGCCCTCATGGGGATGCGCATGATCAGGTTCATCAGCGGAACCTTGATGATGCCTCCGCCGATCCCGAGCATCCCGGACATAATTCCCGCGATGAGGCTGCCTGCCATTCCCGCCGGGACATTCTTCACACGGTAATCGACAATTTTGCCGCTCATGGGGTCGGTGTAACTGCTGTCTAATGCAGAAAGCGGCTCATCTGAAGATGGCTCAGACCGGCTCCTTTGAACTCGCAGCATATTTGTACCTGCGTATATAAGTACAGCAGCGAATATGAAAAAGAGATACTTCCCACTGATGTAGACCGCGATAACCCCGCCGACAAGCGCGCCAAGCGTAGTGGCGATCTCAAGCAGCATCCCAAGCCGGATGTTCGTAAGGCGCTGGGACACATAGACCGTCGCTGACGCCGTGGATGTCGCTATCACGGTCACAAGGCTTGCCGCCGCCGCCACTTTGACATCATACCCGAGCAAGAGAGTGAGTCCCGGAACGAGGATAATCCCACCGCCCAGTCCGAGCATACCGCCTATAAGCCCAGCCGCCAGAGCAAGCACAAGAGTAATGGAGAACGCGCCGACTTCCATAAAGCACCTTAGGCCGTATTATAACACGGAGGGTATAGTAGAGGAAACGCCCCACCGAAACAACCGATGTGCTAAAATAACGGGTAGCGAGGAGTGTAATATCTGACAGAGGTAATCGATGAACAAGTTTATGTGGCCAGCCAACCCGAAAGCATGTGAAGCGGACTCATATGTTGCTTTCAGGGGGCAGTTCGAATTAAACACTGACGCAGAGATCGAACTGAGGACGCTCGGCGCGTCGTGGTACGGCTGTTGGCTGGACGGCGAGTACATCACCGATGGTCCAGCGAGATTTTTCAGAGATCATCCGCAGTACCAGTCCACCAGGCACAAGCTTTCAGCAGGCAGGCACATAATTGCGTTTCAGGTGCACCACGAAGGCGTCGAAACCCGTATGTTGGCGGATATTCCGCCGTTTCTATACTGCGAAATCCATCAAAACGGGGGCGAAGTCCAGGTGGAATGGAAATGCGCTCTTCTTGACGGCTACGAGCCGCGGGTCAAGCGGATAAACCCGCAGCTTGGTTGGATCGAGTGGTGCGATACGCGCAAAGTCCCCGAAAACTGGCAGTCGGCTGATTATGACGATTCCGGGTGGCCTTCCCCGGAGCTTGTCGAGCGCGATCTTGGACATATCGAACCGCTTGAGACTGCCACAGTCCTTCCATCTGTTCACAGTATGCCCGGACCAGCCGCGGAAGGGTTTCTGGCTGAGGGCTATGGCTATGAGATGGACAACATCGCAGCCAGGTTCTTCCTCCGTGACCTTCAGTCCGGCGAACATGAGGCTCAGGGAGTCTGGCGCAGGTACGATCTTGGCCGGATTATGCTCTGCCGTCCCCGTTTTACGCTGGACCTGCCCGCCGGAACGCAGGTGGAGTTAGCCTGGAGCGAATACCTGATGCATGGCCGGGTTTCGCCGTGGATTACACTCTCTGCAGGGGATTCGTGCAATTTTGACCATTACACAGCGCGTGGCGGAGTGCAGGAGTTCTTTCCGCTTACACCAAAGGGCGGCCGTTACGTCGAAGTGCATATTATCTATCCACACGGCTGCAAACCTGCCCAATCCGGTCCGTTTATAAAGGAAGAGTTCCTTGAGCGGTGCTATTATGGAGCGCCGGAAGGGGCTTTCAGGAGCAGTGACCCTATACTGAACCGCATCTGGACGGTAGGGATCGATACTTTGAGAGCCTGCGCCGAGGATTCCCTCGTCGATAACCCGACCAGGGAGCGCGGGCAGTGGGCGGGGGATGTGGTCTCCGTCGGCTTGGATGTCGCCGCAGCAGGATACTCCGACCTCAGGCTTTTCAAACGCGCTTTGACCCAGTTTGCCCAGTGCGCGCGGAAAGATGGGCTTGTTTCGGGGCTGTGTCCGGGCGGAGGCGTATATGTAGCCTCGTATGCGGCTCAGTGGGTCAGCGCATGCGTGCATTATTGGAAGCTGACGGGAGACCGTTCCATACTTGTCGATCTCTTCACAGCCGCCGAAAAAAACATCGAAGCGTTCCAAAAGTATACATCGGATGACGGCGTAATCGACGAGGTAGGCTGGGGGTTCATCGACTGGGGATACGTAAGAAACCAAGGTCCGGTGGACATCGCGCTCAATATGCACTACCTGGCTTCTCTTCGCGATATGACAAAGTGGTGCGAAGTTTTGGGTTTCGATGACCGCGCTCAGCATTATGCGTCACTGGACCGGAAACTTAGTGTCGCTATAGCTCGCTGGTTTGCCGGTCAGGAGGACTGGGAGTCAATTGGCTACCATCGAGCGGTGTTGGGGTTGAAACTCGGGTATTTCGACGGTAAAGATGAGGGGGAGTGCCTTGAATTCATCAAAAAACACATCCTCGGCTGCTTCCCGAACAAAGCCGATACCCCCCGCCTGAGCAGCCCCAGCGTAAGAGACACACAGATCATCACACCTTACTTTTTCCACTTCGCGATGCCTGTTCTGATCGAGCGAAGTGAGATGGACTTTGCGCTGGATATCTATCGGAAATGCTGGGGCTGGATGCTGGAGACCGGAAGCACGACCTGGCCGGAAGTTTTCGACCTTCGATGGAGCCGCTGCCACCAGTGGTCAGCCTGCCCCACCTGGCAGATCTCAAGATACCTGCTCGGCCTTGTGCCGCGATTCGACCTTGGGCAGTATCATTACCAGTTGACGTTCTCACCAGGTAATCTGGAAAAAGCCGAAGGCAGCGTCCCCATGCCAGGCAGAAACGGAGTCATCATAATAAACTGGCAGGCTGAACCGGACGGCATCAATTATCATCTGGAATCGCCGGAGGCTATCTACTTATGGCTGCCGGAAGCCGGTTCGCCTGTAAGAGTGGAAGGGTATTTTAATGCACTGGTTTCACCCACTCATAGATAAAATGGACTGAACCGGACCGTCCATCCGGGGTTCAGGATTCCTCGTCTTCGACCGGTTCTTCTTCCCAGTCGGAGACCAGTTGCGTCCAGAATCTTATATGCGGCTGCATGTCTTCTGTTTCTTCTGTGAATTCCGGGGCATCTACCAGTTCATCCACACTGACGGGCAGGACAAGCTGTTTATTTGCTTCATCCATAAACATCAGCTCAAGCGGCACTACTATGCATCTGTCGTTATAACACACTGAACCAAACAGGATCTCTCCGGTGTCTGTATCAACCAGCATATCGTCAAGTTTTCCGATCAGGTTGTTGTCCGAATCGGCTACTTCCCAACCCAGCAGGTCGGGCTGCCCGGGTTCAGTCTCGTAATCGATCTGTCTCAGCCTGACAAGCTGCCCGCTTGTTTTGTTTTCACCTTGCATTTCCACAATTGTCCTCTCCTGCCGGGGTATATGCGCCCGGACCCGCTTCTTTTAACTTTGCTTACCCGGCACCGCTTTATGTCGAAACCTGTTAGCAATCAGCCATCAGCTTTCAGCAACAAGCTCACTGGCTCACCGAAAGCAACCGGTCCTGCACCTGCTGTTCGATCTCAGGGTCATAGAGCATTTGGTCGTTGAGCACCTTTTGGTACCATTCCTTAGCGCCCGCGTTGTTCCCCACGTTTCGAAGAGCATCACCCTGAGCTATATAATAACTGCAGAGCATCTTTCTGGCGGATTGAGCGAAATCATCGTTGCCGCCCGTTTCGATGGCTTTTCTGAGTTCAGCGTCATAAGCTTCATCCCGGATGTAATGGTAGGCCAGCCCAAGGTAGTAGTGTCCGCCGGAGTATGTCGTGTCGGCATCCACCGCCAATACTGCATTGTTTTTTACCACTGTATACGCTCCGTTTTTGAGCGCATCTCCCGCGAGCCGGACATAGACTTCGGCGAGCCTTCTCCGCGCTTTTGCGCCGGCTTTGGTGGAGCCCGCGACTCTTCGAGCGTTTGCGTATTGGGTCATGGCCGCATCGGCTTTGCCGTCTCTTAACAGCCGGTCACCCTGGTTTATGTACTTCGTCACGATGTCGGTCGTAGTACGCTCGCTATAGGCGCTATAGGCTTCTATCACCGCCCAGGCTGCGAAGAACAGCATCCCGACTATACCGATAGTAAGCGTCAGCGCGCCGAGAAATGCGCGAGTCTCAGCGGACAGCATCGGCCTTCTGGGTATAGGCGCCGGGAGAGGCGCTGCCTGTGTCGGAGGTACATGAGCAAACGGGTCAGGCGCAGCCGATGGACCGGGTGCATAAGGCGGAGGCGCATAGGTTGTCGGAGGCGCACTGTAACCCCCCGGCATCTGTCCGCCGTACGGCGGGACCGTGTTATGCGGAGCGGCTGTACCGAACGGGTCCGCATAAGGGACACCGCCGTACGGCGGCTCGTTTTTCAGCTCATTTGCCATCTCCTCTATCGTCTGGAACCGCATATTCGGGTCTTTGGCCATCGCTTTTCGCACAATGCCGACAAGGTAAGGCGGCATGCCGGGTGGTGCCGCCGGTTCCGAGTTCATAATATTGTAGGTGATGGTGACAACCGTATCCCCGGAAAATGGTTTTTGTCCGGCGAGCATCTCGTAGAGCACGACACCAAGCGCGAAAATATCGGACCTGCCGTCTATCTGCTTTCCGGACACCTGTTCCGGCGACATATAGCTTGGAGTGCCGAAGACCTGTCCATCGACCGTAATGGACGGCTCGGACATGATCCTCGCGATCCCGAAATCGGTCAGTTTAACGTGCCCGCCGGGGAGTATCTGGACGTTTTCCGGCTTGACGTCCCGGTGGACTACATTGTTCTGATGTGCCCAGGCAAGCGCGTTGCAGAGCTGAAGCGCGATATCGACAGCTTCCTTGACAGGAAGAGCGCCCCGCATCTGGATCACTTCCCGAAGAGTCTGTCCCCCCAGGAGTTCCATCGCGATGTAAAACCGGTCGCCTTCCTGTCCGACATCATAGACAGTAACGATGTTTGGATGTTCCAGACGAGCAGCAGCCTTGCCTTCGCGCAGGAAACGTTCGATCCGCTCGCGTTTCTGCGCTCCCGTGAGATTGCCGGGCAGGTACAACTCTTTCAACGCAACGTGCCGCCCCAGTGTCGGGTCCATCGCCTCGTAGACGATGTCGTTGCTCCTGGCAATCTCCCTTAATATTTCATATTTTCCAAGCGTATTGGTCGATGACATAGGTTAGGATTCAGGATTCAATCCTAATTTATCTAAAAATCCCGAGAAACCCTCGCTTTCGCGGTGTTTCCTGATCGTTTAGTTCTCTTTCTGGAGGAGTCTGACCCTCCTCATATACTATATCCCTGATTGCAAGGACTATGTTGGTTATATTGTCCGAGCCGCCTCTTTCATTAGCTGCATCGACCAGGTCGACGGCTGCCTGTGAGGGACTCTTGCCGGATACTATGTTCAGTATATCATCAGCCGACAGATTTCCCGAGAGCCCATCCGAGCAGAGGACGATCATATCCCCCAGCTGAAGGTCTTCAGCATAAATATCAGCATCTACGGTCGGCAGATTCCCGAGTGATCGGGTAATGACGTTCCTGAACGGCGAATATTTAGCCTCCTCTTCGGACATAGCGCCGCGCCTGACCTGTTCCGCGACCCAGGAATGGTCTTCAGTCACCTGTCTGATAGCGCCATTACGGATCAGATAGCCTCTACTGTCGCCGACCTGTGCGAAATAGGCCGTGTCACCCCGGATTATGACCGCGGTGAGGGTAGTTCCCATCCCGGAGCGCTCGACGATCATCTGCGCTGCATCGAATATAAGGCTGTTTGCTTCAAATACGGCGCGTATCAGGCTTCCATGGACATCGGGAGACGGATCGGCGTAATAAGACTTTATGACGGTCTTCTGCGCCATCTCGCTTGCTATCTGACCGGCTGCATGTCCTCCCATACCATCGGCGACTGCGTAATACGACCCCTTTTGGGCGAGCAGACCGGCATCTTCGGGCTCGAAGAAATCGAATTTGTCTTCGTTATTCTCCCTAACCCGCCCGAGGTCCGTACGGGCGCCCATTTTGATGACTGGGTGGATGTGTTTCGCGCGTTCAGCGAGCTTTTCCCACTCAGCTTCAAGTTCACCGGTGTTGAGTTCCGCAGTTACCTCGACATCGTCCGCTACTGGGATTACGTTTTCTTGATCCATATCATTACATCCTAACTACACTCGTTTTGGTCAGCCTGTCGTGAAGCATCCTGCCATTTTTGTCCCAGATGCACCAGAATATACCGAATATCGATACTATAGCCGGAAATACCGCCATATAACGAAGAATTGCCGTGCGATAATCGGCAGCTTCTCCTCCGCTGCGCACGACGGCAATATCGAAAGCCGACATCCCCGGTGTCTGTGAGTTTGTTGCAATACTGTAGATGTAGTAGACAGGTATTGTTACGCCCACAATCACCCAGAACAGCACATGAGCCCATGGATGGTCTCCCAGGCGCAAGGGGACGGTCGGGTCGCCGAATAGCAGCCAGAACGCCGTCCAGAGCACGGAAAATGCGCAGCCGAGGATTATCAGGTCCACAGCCCCCGCAAGGGTTCTGATCCAGAAACCGGCAGGCTCTGCCTGAGCCGGATCGACCACAGGCACATCCCGGAGGAGTTCCTCTTCTCCAGGCCGTTCGGCGCATTCCCTGCAGTATGAAACATCCCCGATGAAGACTTCGCACTCTTCGCAAAGCTCCAGCCCGCAGGAGTGACACGTGCTTACAGCCATCCGCCGGGGATGGTTCGCGCAGATCTGTTCATCTACGACGAGCCGCGATTTCAATGACCACGCGCATTGCCTGCATTTTTCAGCGCTGGAATCATTCTCCGCGCCGCATTTGGAACATATCATACAGTGAACCTGAACGAGTCCTGTCCGAACGTTACCTCGTCGCCGTCCGTGAGTGCGTGAGGCTCGTTTGGTGACAGTCTCTCTCCGTTAACGGATGTCCCATTGGTGCTGCCGGTGTCCGTGACCGAGAAGCTGCCGTCCGATGCGCTGATTACGGCATGGCTTCCCGATATGTAAGGGTCGGCGATCACGATATCGTTTGCCGGTCTCCTGCCGACAGTGTTTTCGCCCTGTTTTACAAGGAGTTCATCTCCTCCGGCTTTCGGAACGAGCCTCGCGAGCGCCGGCAGCTCTTCATGAATCTCCACAGGCTGCACCGGCTCTTCGAGTGCCTGTTCAGGAGTTGCTTCGAACCCGGACTCCACGCCCGGTTCTATCTTCATTACTGCTTCGACAGCCTCGTGAGACTCCTCATGCTCTTCGTTTTCCTCTTCGACTGACGGCGGAGCAGGTTGTTCGGCTGCCTGTTCGACTTCGACCGACTCTTCAGCAAGCTCTTCGCGCTCCTCGGCTTCCTCAACCTCGCGCACAGCCTCTTCGGCGGCAATTACAGCTTCCGAAGCAGGTTCCTCAAGCCTCATAACAGCGGAGCCGAACCTGATCTCATCTCCCGGTTTTATCTCGACCGGCTGCCCTGGCTCGACTTTCCTGTTTCCGACATAAGTCCCGTTCGTGCTTCCGAGGTCTTCCAATATATATTTACCATCCGAAACCGTGAGCTTCGCATGCCTGCGTGACGCGGTGGGGTGGGAGACGAGTACGTCCGAATTCTCCCTGCCGATGGTGTTTTCGCCGGGGTTCAGGAGAGATTCGCGCCCGCTCGTCGGGTCGATGATCCTGGGAAGCGCGGGCGGTTCGGGCATATCGGCAGTCTCTACCGGCTGAGAAGAGAGCAGGAACCCGCAGTCGGAGCAGTATTTCTCTCCTTCGGGGGTAGTCGAATGGCAGACCGGGCAGGTGATGCTCATCCCCATCCGGGTGGCTTCCGCACCCTGCGTCGGGATCATCTGTGTCGCGTTGCCGTTTGCGAGTTGAGTCTTTTCAATCCCGTTTTCCATCACTTGCTCCCCCCTCTGTCGAGGTTATAGATCGTTCCGACGAGTGTCTTTTCGACCCCCGCGCCTTTCTTTATGCTGTCCATAGCCTGCTCAATTTCCTGTGCCTGCAGAGTCTTGCCCTGTTGGACGAGCATCATGCGGGTCTTTTCCAGTTCCTGCATGGCAGCGGCGGGTGAGATCTGCTGCGTCCTCATCCCCATAACCGTCCGTTCGAGTTGTTTGGATGCAAGCGCGACCTCTATCTCGCACTGGACTTTGGGGTTGATGTTTGCAGCGACCAGGTTCTCGTCCGGCGTAAACTCCATCACGACATCTTCTATCAACCTCTCAGCCCTGCCGGTGGAGGAGTCGTCGTAATTGATCTCGACCTTGCCTATCCTATAGGTCCCTGCCGGCCTGGGGCCCAGCTCGACCTCAACTATAGCGCTCGATGCGCTGCCCCGTTCGAGGTCCGTAAGTGTTGTTTCGGCGGTCCGGTTGCCGAATGCCGGTAGATGTCCATAAATCTGCCGGACCTGCACCCATTTGGACAGGTTGAATGTGAGCCTTATATTGCGGGCGACGACCGTCATCAGCGTTTCGAGCTCTTTTCTGAATACCTCAGGGATGAGCTCAGGCCGCGTTATGTAGTAATAGTTCCCGCCGGATTTTCGAGCGATCCCGGCTAAAAGCTCCTCATTATACTCGTTTCCGAACCCAAGTGCCGTTATTGTGATCCCCCGGCTCTTTTGCTCGCCGACCATTCCGACTATCGAGCTGAAGTCCTTGATTCCTGCTGTAGGGTCGCCGTCGGTGAAGAGTAGCGCGCGGTTGACATAGCTCTTGGAGTAAACGCTTGCGATCTGGCTTGCCCCGGCTGCGATGCCGTCATAAACATTCGTGGTATTTCCCGGTTCGAGCCGGTTGATATGTTCCTTTATGAGTGCTTTGTTGACCACACGTCTTGCGGGCATGATGACCTCGACCCGTTCCTCGAATGCGACTACAGAGAGAACATCGTTCGGTTCAAGCAGGTCTACTACGTAGCCGCATGCGCGTTTGACATACTCGAGCGGCTCTCCCTCCATCGATCCGCTGCGGTCGATGATGAGACAGAGGTTGAGCGGCATTCGTGCGCCACCTATCACGCCGCTGGAGAACAGGCTGACCAGAACGTGTTCCCTGGAGCTTCGGGTCGAGAGCGCGAAGCGGTTTCCGGCAGTGCATTCCAGCCGGATTGATTTCTCGGGCGGGCCTGCCATCTGTGTCCTGCCAGGATCGAACGGTCCGGGCATTTGTGTTCTGCCGGGGTCGAATGGGCTGGACATCTGTGTTTTTCCCGGATCGTTGTTCTGTCCAAAGTTTCCGATCTGTGTCCGCTCGTTATCGAACGGAGGCATCATCTGCGTGCTGTCCATAGTCGTTTGTCCTTTAAAGGTGATTGTTCTGGAAGGTTAATAATCACGAAATAATGAAACACGACATCCACTATTCCCTTTTTCTGCTTTCGTGATAAAAACCTTCACCCTTCAAATTTGAATTTTGTACTTCCTATCTGCACCAGGTCGCCGGGTGTCAGAACGTGGCGGGTGATCCTGGTATTGTTCACATGAGTGCCGTTCGCGCTTCCGCAATCATATAAGACGAATTGTCCGCTCTCATTTGCCACTTTTGCATGCTGTCTAGAGACTGTATTATCGTTCGACAGAGAGATCATCTGGTCGGACTGCCGCCCGATAGTAGTCTCACCGGCAGGGTTCAGGTTGTACACCTGCCCCGTATACGGCCCGTATGCCGCGACGAGCCTCGCTCCGGTTCCGGGAGTGTTCGAGAGCGGAGCGCCTGCAAACGGATCGACAGGCGCTCCTGAGAACGGGTTGCTCATCGCCTGGGTCGTTTGCACAGTCTGGTTCGGCTGCGATACAACCGTCTGCTGCATGGTCTGGTTCTGAACCTGCTGTCCCGGTGCTTGGACACCTGCCGAACAGGAGCAGTTACCGGCTGCGTCCTTGATTCCGCCGCAGAACGGGCAGATGTGCTCGGATGTCGGTATGCTTGTCCCGGTCGCGCTGTACGGATCGACCGGTCTGGATGTAAACGACCGCGTTGCCTTATCTCTGAATAAAAGCCGGGTCATACCGACCTGGATGATGTCTCCGTCTCTCAATGTCTGTTTCTGGACTTTTTGACCGTTTACGGATGTGCCTGCCGTGGTGTTCATATCCAAAAGGACGTATCTGTTTTGATCCGCCTTTATGGCGAAGTGCCTGGGCTCGACGTCCGGGTCGCCGAAGATCGGGATATCCACCAGTTCATCGCGTCCGGCGATTGTCTCCGGCTTGAAAATCGAAAATTCCCTGCCTTCGTTCCGTCCCTTGAGGTGCACGATCCAGGCTTTCTTTCGGACTTCTTCTATGAACCCGATGAAAAGCCCTATCGCCGCTGCCGTGGTTGTAAAACCGACCATTCTAAGCATCTCTGGAGGTACACCGAAATGGACGAGAAGCTCAAATGCCATTCCTCCGGCAAATCCACCGATTATTCCACCGACAGCTCCGTTAGTCATCTTCTGGCTGGACTGTGTAGAAATTCCCTGAGCGAGTCCGGCCAACAGACCGATCATCGCCCATCCTGCAGAGCGAGCGACCAGTAGGATCACAAACTGTAGAGGGTTCATTATCTCACCGCTGCGGAAGACGTACGACAACCGGAGGAGCGGTTTATAGATCAGAGAATTGCCTAGAGTAATCCCGATCATTCCACCGAGTATGCCGACTCCGATGCCTACAACAACACTTTTTACCGCATCTCTTGGCGAGACGCCGGAAAATGCCTCAGCCAGGCCGAGAAACAGACCAAGGAACATTCCAAAGATGGCGCCTATTGCCATCATCTGCCCAAATGTCATGTCGGGCGCATCCTGCCCTGGAGGCACGTAAGGCGTGAGCGAATTGATCGGTTCAAGTATCACCCAAGCCAGAAATCCGCCTATCGCTGCAAGTAAAAGATATTTAGTAACTCTTGCCATTTTTTGCTATCAGCTTTCAGCCGTCAGTAATCAGTAGGGAACAGAAGTAAGTTACCCTGAACTAATGAGTCACAGGATACATTCAAGTCTCCACAATCTTTCCCTACGCCTCAAACCTGAATTTCGTGCCGCCGATTTGGACTTCATCGCCGGTATGAAGCGGGTGGCGTCCAGTAATCTTCATCCCGTTTACGAACGTTCCGTTCGAGCTGCCTTCGTCCATTACGAAATACGCGCCGTTTTCCTGCCCGAACCTCGCGTGCCTGCGGGACGATGTGCTGTCCTCGACCAGAGGGATGGTATTGCCGGGGTCACGCCCTATCGTGGCCTCAGCTCCCGTTAGCTCGAAAATGTGTCCCGAATACTGCCCCTGGGTCCCAATCAGCCTCGGTATCCCGGCAGTGGCGGAAGGCGCCTGCCCTGCAGCCGGGCTGCTGACACTGCATGCGCAGTTTCCGGTCGCCGGGTCTTTGCGCTGCCCGCAGAACTGGCACACATTCGGGTCGATCTGTGGCTCCTGAGCCGTTCCAGGCACGTTCACTGCCGTATCATCACCCTGCGGGAGCTGTACTCCGAGCTTCCTCAGGTTGTCAGCGTTTAGACCCTTGCTTTTCAGGACTACATAGCCGATGAACCCGATCATCACAAGGACTGCAATACCCATAATGTATTGCAGTATACCGGTTCCGGGTTGTGCCTTCTGCTCTTTCGATGCGGCAGGCTTCTTTCCGCCTTCTTCGTCATCCGCCGATACCTTCGAACCGGCTGTAACCGACGCATTAACTGTCCGAGTCTTGAACGACACCGTCAAATCCTCGGTATGCACAGCAGTATCCCGATCGAGGGGCATGTCCAGGTCGAGGGACATCTTTTTCCCCTCTGATTGGACAATTATGCTTACAGCTCCACCTGCAATATCGTGAAACTCCGCGACACCTTCGCTCGCCGGGTCGACAATCGTGGTGAAGGTGTCGGAATTGGCATCCGTCAGTGTTACGATAGCCGACTCGATCCGCTCATTATCCTTGCCATCGGCTGGTTTCAGGACGATCTTCAGTGTTCTGATAAGCGTAAAATCGTTTGTTTTGAGCTTGAGGTCCGTTTTGCCTTTGAGGTTCTGGATGTTTTTCGCCGCGACGTTGCCGGACTTATCATCGTAGACTTTAAATGTCCCTTCGCCGAGCTTTCCTCCCGGTGCGGCAGGAGCGAGATCGACGGATGTTCCCGATCCGGCTGCGTGCTTTGGAGCCGTTATTATCTGTTTGCCGTCAGCGCCCTTGTATTCGAGCCAGTAGAGGTAGCCGCCCTTCTCCGGGAAGCTCACCTGCACCTTGGGATCAGCCCATGTGGCAGCGGAAATCGCAAAGATCAATGTGAATAGCATGAATAATTGCAGAACTGTTGTTTTTCGAAGCATAACATAACACTCCTTATATAAAAGGGGAAGGGGGATGGTCCTTATGCTTCGGGACCGCAGTCCGTCCCGAAACATGACATTCGCTTAGCCCTTTTGTTCCCTAACTACAGAGTTTCAGGAGATAAAGTAACAGCCTTACAGCTATATAAAAGTTCTCTGATGTAGCTATATCTGTTGATTTTACACTTACACCTGAAACTCTTCCGGAAGATTTTCGGCAACAGCCAATATATGATTGGCCGTTAATTAATCAGCCGAAAATCTATAATACCAAGCGCGAGCGGCAGCAGTGGAAGCAGATCGGTTGCCGCCGCGCCGGATTTGCCGATCTCTTCGGCAGCCATTTCTCCGGCTTTTCCATGTATGTATACGCCGCAAACCGCCGCGTCAAGCGGCTCGAGTCCCTGTGCAAGCAGCCCGGTGATCGTTCCGGTCAAAATATCTCCCGTCCCGCCGGATGCCAGCGCCACGCTGCCTGTCGAGTTGACCCAGGCCTCTCCGCTGGGCGAAGCCGTGACTGTCGCCGCGCCCTTCAGGACGACCGTGACTCCGAACCTCGCGGCTGCGTCTTTCGCGGCCTCCAGTCTGTTAGACTGGATAGCCTCAACGGGAGTTCCTGTAAGCCGCGACATCTCGCCGGGGTGGGGGGTGATAATCGCCGGAGCTTTAAGGCTCTTGAACAACTCTACATTCTCAGATACGGCGTTAAGCCCATCCGCGTCTATTACCACCGGCGTCTCGATTTTTGGCAGAAGCTCGTGAATGAAGGCCGCAGTCTCAGGATTTCTGCCGATTCCGGGCCCGATAGCCACGGCATCACATTTTTGGATGAGTTCGAGCGCTTTATCGACAGCAGACAGCGAAAAACTCCGGTCTTTTGTTTCAGGCATCGGGAGAGTCATAACTTCCGTGACTTTGACTTCCAGTATATCGTTCAGACTCTCAGGTATACCGAGTGTGACGAGCCCCGCGCCGATCCTTACCGCTGCCATCCCGGCCATCGCTGCCGCGCCGGTCATCCCTACCGACCCTGCTATGATCGCCGCGCGCCCGAAAGTACCTTTGTTGGCATCATCGGGACGCTCAGGAAGCCGGACTCTTACATCATCGGCATCGGTGACGAAAGTATCGATGCCCGCCGTCTCGAACGCAAGATCGGGAATCCCTATGTCCGCTACGGTGACTTCGCCTGCGCAGGAGGCTCCAGGATAGGTCGCAAGTCCGATCTTCGGCAGCGCGAACGTGACGGTCGCATCGGCTCGCACGCATCTTTCGGAAACCTGTCCAGTATCGGCATCCAGCCCCGATGGAAGATCGACTGAGACGACCGGCGAACCTGAGTCGTTGATCGCGTCTATCGCCTCGCCTGCAAGTCCGGTGATCTCACCCTTGATTCCCGTTCCGAAGATCGCATCGACTATCAAATCCGAGTGCACGAGCGCAGATTTAAGCGCGTTTATATCCGTAACTTCGGTTATGGGTATACCGGACTTCCCGGCTATGTTCAAATTTATTGCGGCATCGCCTTTGGCATCCTCTATACGGCCGATGAGGAAGATTTCGACTTCCACGCCGACCTGATGAAGATGGCGAGTGACGACAAAACCGTCACCGCCGTTGTTCCCTCGTCCGCAGACGACGGCAACCCTGTGGCCTTCGATCTCCTCCAGCATACCGTAGACGACATCGAAGGTCCGAAGCCCGGCGTTTTCCATCAGAACGATGCTTGGTACTCCGAATTCCCGGCTTGCCCGCCGGTCCAGCTCTCTCATCTGTTCAGCAGTTGTAAGAAACATTTTAGCTGTCAGCTTTCCAACGCCAGCACTGCTACGGCAGTTGCGTAGTCTCTTGAGTGGGACATGGTTAGAAAAACCCTGCAGCCGTCCGCTGCGGTTTTTGCCTCGCCATGGAGCCTGATTTCCGGCTTTCCCTCACTGCCTTTCACTACTTCCACATCCTGCCACGAAATCGGCCTACCAATTGCTTTTCCGACAGCCTCTTTGGCAGCGAACCTTGCGGCAAAATGCGGGTAGCAGTTCTTCTTGTCCCGGCAGTAGTCGAGTTCTGCCCTGGTGAAGATGCGTGAGGCAAACCGATGGTTCTCCGCCATTACCTTCGCGACCCGCTCTATTTCAATAATATCGGTCCCGATACCAATAATTTCCATTGTCTATACAATATACGCCGTATTCGCCGGATTATCCTTCATACAGGAGTGAATTGTAAGAGTTTTGAGGCCGGTGGATGGGTCTTAATGCAGGATGTAGGAAGGTTGAGGGCTAAATATCATGTTGTATGGGGTGTCAGAGCCGTTTTTTGATCGTGCAGACGAAGGAATTGTCCCGGCGCTCATAACTTACGCTGTCTGCGCTGTTGACCATCAGGAAGAGGCCGCATGAGTAGTCTTTATCGGAGTGCGTCCGGCGTATAAACAGGGGATAATCAAACCCTGAGCCGGGGTCGCACACTTCCACGGTCACTTCCCGGGTATTTGCATCCCAGGATACGCTGAGGTGGACAGGTAAAGGCTTGCCGTCGCAGCCGTGGCGACAAGCGTTGCTCACTGCTTCGCCGACAGCCAGCAGCAGTTCATTCCCGGCGGCACCGCAGTCCGGGCACCAGGTATCGAGTATATGCTTGAATTGCCTGCGGATCTGTGCTGCCGCTTGCGCAGTTGCGTTAAAGCGGAAGTCAACCTGCGATTGGCCGGCTGGTAATCCATATTCAGTGTTATCCATAAGGGGATTATCTGACATAAGACATTATTCTCTTCATAGTGAACGACGTGTGCCATGTTGATTTTAAACGTTCTTCGCTACGTTGTAAAGGCTTTCGATAAAGAACTTTTGGAAATATTTGTGTTCGTATGCTACCCTTTGTAGTGAGGTGAACAATGCCAGTTGAGACCCGTGTAAGCGAAGACTTTGGACGTATAGTCAAGGAGATAATGGGGGAGGACAGCTACGGTAAAGCCACGATAAAGACCGGTATAAGCCAGGCTTACCTCCATGCAATGAAAGGCGGAAAAGTACCGTCTCGCGAAATTGTAGAAAAATTTGCAAAAGGCTACAAGACATCCGTAGAGCCGCTTATGATCGCTGCCGGTTATATGCAGCCAAAGGATGTTATCGAAGTAGTGCGGATAGCGCTTAGGCGAAACGATACTCTATCGGACGAGTCCAGAAGGATTATAGAAGAAGTGGTCAGAGAAAGGCTCGAGATAGACAGGAACTCCGGACATGATCGATGACTTGCTGGAGGATCAATCAGCCCGGATATGGAAGCAACTCGGCCTTACCATTCCCTGTGATGTCAGCGCCGTTTGCAATTACTACAATATAAACTTGATACGCCGGCCTTTGGGTGACGAGGTTTCCGCGTTCTATCTGACGCTGCCGAGCGGCAGGACCGAGATCGTGGTAAACTCACTCGATTCACCCAGGAGAAGGCAGTTTTCAATAGCTCATGAGCTGGGACATCACGTCATAAACTCAGCACGGCCTTCAATGCGGCTCCTTATGCGAGAAGCTGAGGTTGATGAGGATGAGGAAGAACGGTATGCGTCGAAATTTGCCGCGTGCCTCCTGATGCCCGAGCCGTTGGTCGTCAAAATGTATGATTCCTTGGAGGACGACCCTGACTGGCGGCTGTCCGTTCTGTCCGATAGGTTTTATGTGTCCAGACCGGCTATGCTTATAAGATTGAAACAACTGGATTTGCCGGTAGTGAACCAGTGGTATGTTACAGAGATAACTCTGCAATCCGTTGCCGAAAGCGCTGCAAACACAAACCGGCTGAGGCCACCGTTCCTTCCTCGTAAGCACTCCTGACCATTCGTAACCAGATTCTGGCGAGCGGGTACAGTTGACATTGTCCTGCGTAAATGATAAACTTCCTCCGACGAGACGATGCCGATGATGTCATGTTTCGATTTGGACTGTCCCAAGGAATAAGTAATTATAGATTTTCAGCAACAGCCGGGAATCTCAAGAAAGGGTTTCAGGTTTGAGGAACACTGAAACTCAGTTGGTGGCGACAGTTCCACATCGCCCCACAACCTGATACCTTCGTGAGCATTGCAGTCAAGCCCGCAGACGGCCGCTCGACACGTCCGCGTTACCTGCTGGAGAAGGAGTGCCAGAATAATGGAAATGGATTTGCGAATCAGGACGAAAATGGTGAAGGACATCCCCATCATCGAGCTAGTTGGCGAACTAGATTCTTACACTTGTGCCCAGTTCAGAGATACGATGATAGATGTCATCGAGCAAGGTCATCCGAGTGTCGTAGTCAGCATGGCTGGGGTAGAATATATCGACAGTTCCGGTCTGGGAACACTGGTGGGAGGTCTTAAGCGAGCCAGCGAGAGCGGCGGCAAGATCGCAGTAGTGTGCAGTTCCAACCAGATCCGTAAAGTCTTCGAGATCACAGGCTTGGAGAAAGTATTCCCCCTGTTCGAGGATGAATCGGAAGCAGCAGTCACACTTACGCCTTAAACCGCGTTATTTGCTCCGTAAATAGTCAGATTTAACAGTTCTTGTAGCTCGTAGCGAGTCGAGCAGTAATTGCCCGGCTTCGGAAAAGTTATGCAAAAAGATAAAACAAAACCCGATGGCGGATTGCCATATGAAACGGATGTTCCGGAGGAGTATGTCCTCAGAGACGAGGTAAGGTGGCTCAAAGCCGAAGATAATAAGCTGTTCAAGTTCCTCAAGGAATCAATGAACAAAATTGAGCCTGCGTACGTTGCGACATATCCTCCAAGCGAATGCGGTATTGCGACTTTCACAAAAGACGTGGTAACTTCGGTAGCCAAGTATACGCCGTTTTCCAAGCCGACAGTCATAGCCGTTAAGCGAAAAGAAGAGATCGAGCCTTACGGAAGGATCGTCCGGGCTCAGATATTCCGTGATGACCGGCAGAGCTACCTGGATGCGGCGAAGTATATCAACGATTCCACGGTCGATATCGTCAGTATCCAGCACGAGTATGGAATTTACGGCGGGACGCAGGGAGAGTATGTGCTCGACCTGATCAAAAACCTTAAAAAGCCCGCCGTCGCTACGCTGCATACCGTGCTCAATAACCCTGACCCGGATCAAAAGCGGGTGCTGCAGGAACTGGCGGACCTGTGCGAAGTCGTCGTAGTTATGGTCCGCACGGGACGGCAGATACTGCTCGATACATACGACATCGACCCTAAGAAGATAACGATTATCCACCACGGAGTGCCGAACGTTCACAGAGTATCGACAGCTGCGGTGAAGAGATCTCTGGGGATTGCTAATCGCAAGATTATATCCACCTTCGGCCTGATTAACCGGGGTAAGGGCATTGAGTTCGCCATAGAGGCTATGGCTCGCGTAGTTGCCAAATATCCGGAAGCTCTTTATCTGGTGCTCGGTGAGACACACCCTGGCGTTAGAGCCTGGGAAGGTGAAACTTACCGAAACGAGATGCTCGAGGCCGTCCGGCGCAACAATCTGGAAAACAATGTTCGGTTCAACAACCGTTTCCTGTCGCTCACGGAGCTTGTCAGGTATCTGTGCGCAACAGACGTGTATATTACTCCTTATCTGAATAAGGATCAGATCGTAAGCGGCACGCTTGCTTATGCGCTGGGCTGCGGAAAAGCTATAGTATCCACCCCTTATCTTTACGCTGAGGAAGTATTGGCCGACGGCAGAGGGACTCTGGTCGATTTCAAGTCTCCTGATGCTATGGCGAATGCCATTATAGACTTGCTGGATAATCCTGCAAAGAGAGAGCAAATGGAAGCTCTGGCTTACAAGTTCGGCAGGCGGACGGCGTGGTTCAATGTTGCTATAGATTATCTGGATATGTTCCACAGGATCCTGCAGCGGAGACGAGCCGCGGCTGAGACCACGCCGGAAGAAGATGCAATAGAGGTTTAACAGTGACGGATTATCCACCGATTGTGCTTGAGCATCTGGAAACGCTCACGGACCGTACGGGCGTTATCCAGCATGCCATTTATTCGATACCAAACAGACGGACAGGCTATACTACCGATGACAATGCCCGCGCATTGATCGTTGCGCTTCAGGAATACGAGCGCAGCGGGGACAGGCGGATGCTCAGGCTGGTCAGCACTTACCTGAGTTTTCTGCACTATGCGCAGACATCCGGCAAGCGGTTTCACAACTTCATGTCGTTCGACCAGATATTTCTGGACGACGAAGGGTCTGAGGACTGCTTCGGAAGGGTCCTATGGGCTTGTGGAGAAGCGCTTGCAACCAACATACACGAAAATGTAAAGAAGGTTGCACGCAGGCTGTTCGATGATGCTATAAGATGGCTTCCGACCATTAACTGGACCAGGGGACATGCGTATTCCGCACTAGGATGCTACTTCTATCTGAAGGGCGAACCCGAAGCGGATGCAGTGCGCGTACACCTGGGAAAACTTGCAGATACGATGTGCAAGGCGTTCCACAAAAACGCTACGGATGACTGGCCGTGGTTCGATAACTACCTGACCTATTCCAATGGAATCCCGCCGAGAGCGCTGTTCTTCGCGTATCAAGTGTTTGGAAAACAGGAGTATCTGGATGTGGCAGCCCGCAGCCTCGATTTTCTGAACAGCGTTACCAATATCGATGGAGTCCACCATCCCATCGGCTGCAACGGCTGGTATATTAAAGGCGAGGAAAGAGCCTGGTTCGATCAGCAGGCGGTCGATCCGATGGCGTCCGTAATGGCTAACCTGTCAGCGTACGATGTTACGAACGACCGCAATTACCTGGACCAGGCAAGGATTGCGTTCGACTGGTTCTTTGGCGGCAACAGCATCAGCGAAGCGCTTTATGATCCGGTAACAGGCGGATGCTATGACGGTCTTATGCCGTCGGGCGTCAACTTGAACCAGGGTTCGGAATCGACGGTATGCTGCCTTCTGGCGCAGCTTGCCATGTCGCCTTATCTTCCGCTCCTTAGCAAGTAATAAAGATAGAATCAGTGGGGTCTGATAATGATCTGGTCCATTACAGACCTCACTCCAGACAGCCCTTCGATAAGAAAGAGCGTTGTGTTCTTTTGTTCTTCCGAGTCCACTTCGCCGATCAGGCTGATACAGCCGTCCGCGCAGTTGATCTCGACTGTCACTCCCGCCGTACGCTTGTCCTGCTGCAGGCGTTCTCGTATGAGCTGTCCCATCGCTGCATCGAAGATCATTGGCATCTGAAACACTTCCTTCCCACACTCATCACAAGCAGTAATCGTGTCTGTGGAACCGCTGAGCCCGTAGAGCCTTTCCTATTTTTCCCAAACATCGGTAATCTATAATCCGCTGCTTTCAGGTCTGCTATACTATTGGAAGAAAATTTAAATGATAGACGGAGGGCTGTGTGATCGAGGAACGACTTGTTAAAGGCGCTTTTGAGCTGGGAGTAAAGATAGATAGCGAACAATCGGAGAAGTTCGCGGAATATACCGAGCTTCTTTTGGAATGGAACCAAAAGTTCAACCTGACGTCTATCGTTGACCCCGGTGAGATAGGTGTGAAGCATTATCTCGACTCGCTCTCATGTTTTAGGGCAGCCAGGTTCCGAAACGGCGACGAAGTTGCCGATGTAGGGACCGGAGCGGGCTTTCCGGGAGTCCCAATCGCGATTGCGCGGCCTGATGTCAAAGTCACGCTTATCGAAGCCACCAATAAAAAGCTGACTTTTCTGGATGAAGTCCGCCAGCAGCTGAATCTTTCCAATATCGAGCTTATGCACTCCCGCGCGGAAGAAGCAGGGCGGATACCGGAGCACAGAGAGCACTACAATATAGTCACTGCAAGGGCCGTTGCCGATATGAGGATGCTGGTCGAGTACTGCCTGCCGCTCGTAAGGGTAGGGGGCGTGTTCATCGCTATGAAAGGTCCCGATGTAGACAGCGAGCTCGACGGCGCAAGACCCGGTATAGGAACGCTCGGCGGCGGACACCCCGAGATTATCCGGCTGACTCTCCCCGGCACGGATATTCAGCGCAGTTTGATCGTTATCAAGAAACAGAAGCCCACACCAGAGGAGTTCCCCCGCCACGGCGCAAAGATCGTGAAAAAGCCGCTTTGAAGGGAGCCGTCAGCCATCAGCTGTCAGGTTTTGAATCGCGATGGACGCGAAGAGGCACGAAAGACGCGAAAGGGGATTAGTGGAGATTTGCACAATCAGCCCCTTCTCCCCTTGCGGGAGAAGGTTGGGATGAGGGGTATTTCGGCAGCGAAGCTGCCAATGGCCGGGACTTCAGCCCGGCCAATACATTCTAAATCCTAATGATGCGAGAATATCCGCTCATCGGTGAAGACCATTGCTATGCCGTGCTCGTTTGCGGCCTGGATGACTTCCCAGTCGCGCACAGAGCCGCCCGGCTGGACGATTGCCGTGATACCGGTGGCTGCGCAGACGTCTATCGAGTCCCGCATGGGGAAGAACCCGTCGGATGACAGCACAGCGCCCTTGAGATCAGCGTCGCCCACGAACTTGCGCTTTGCCTTATCAATGGCCTGCTCGACTGCGCCTACTCTGTCCTGCTCACCTGTGCCGACTGCGAGCGTTACGCCGTCGCGTGCGATGACGACACCGTTCGAGCGGACATTCAGGTTCACATACCATGAAAAAATGAGATCGTCGTATTCCCGCTCGGTAGGGACCCGCGCTATCTCGAAATGTCCCTGTTTTGGGTGGTCCGTAACGGCAGGCAGCAGGTCTGCCGCGGTCCGGATCTTCGTCAAAAGCGGTTCTGCAAGGATCAAAGAGCCGTCGCCGAGGACTTTGATCGTCGGTGCCGCGGGATCGCCGACGAATTTCGGCAGTGCGGCTATCCCTGGAACCCTTATTGCGCGGAGTTCTCTGTTTTTCTTGAACTTTTCGAAGTCGTTCAACACGTCAAGCGCGCCATCTTCAAAATCCGGGGCTGCGACTACTTCGACTACCGACTGCATGATCTCTTCAGCCGTAGCTGCGTCAAGCGGGGTGTTCAAGCAGACTGTTCCTCCGAACGCCGCGCGGGAGTCTGCGTCGCGTGCCCGGATGTAAGCGTCCAGTTGGACATCTCCAGCACCGGCGACCGCCGCGCCGCTCGGGTTCAGATGCTTCATCACCGCGCATGCGGGGTTTACGAAGTATTTGACTATCGAAATCCCATGGTGAATATCGGACAGGTTGGTCTCGGATAAACCCGATTTGCCTGTCTTCAGTATTTCCATATCGGCGAAGGGCAGGCCGGAAGACCCCTTGGGGCGGTAATAAGCCGCTGCCTGGTGCGGGTTGGTCCCATAGCGCAGGTCATCGACCTTGGTGTACTTCGTATCGATGACCGTGATCTCATCCGGGAATTCACCTTCATTTCTGCTGAAATATTTAGCTTTATAGTCTGCCATATTCGCCTCCTGTTACTCTGTAATACCCATCATGAAACCGCACATAGCGCTGAGGTGTCAAGAAATAGCTGTCAAAAACAGCGGTCGGCTTTTTTACCACAAAAGCAGATACGAAAAGAGAAAGAAACAAAAAATGTATCCAAGCCCATGAAACAAAGGCAGCGGGCCGGTAATAGATTCACAATTCAACACCATCTACTTGGAACCATTATCTATTGTATGTGAACTATCGGCTCGTATTATTGTTCAATGCAGTTGCTATTCTATCCGCAACAGCACCTGCATTCATCCTGCAGAGAGTTGATCTTACCGGCAGATTATAATTCCATTGACTTACTTGTGCCGAAGAGACAGCCTGTGCAGGTTTTACTTTCGTCTCCCACTTAACTTTGCGATGGAACTCCTTTTCATGTTGCTTGCCGAACACTGAGTTAGCTGAGAACACTTCATCATCGACAATAGTGCCTACAGCTATGATGCCATAACTGTTGAGATAAGCGAAAACGCGTTCACCCACAGCAGGTTGGCTGATCATCTCTTTGCCACGGTCACCTTCATAACCATATACAGCAATAACATCTTGTTCGAGCATGACACTGTAAGCCCCTTTGCTGTACGTCTCGTTGGTATTGAAGAACCAGTCCCCTGACCACTTTGTGCGTATGGTTAGTGGCTCGATGTCAATCTTTGCTATATCAAGGTAAACCTGTTCATTGTCTTCGTAGAATTGAAACGGCACAAAATCTATTGGCACAGCGTAGGTGTCACGAAGCCAACTGATAATCCTCTTCATACTTTCATCTTCTGAAGAGGCAAGAATAAAAAGCCGACGGTCTTTCAGAAAATCATCTTTGTCGAAGTCTGGGTTCTCAACAAACGTCTTGAACTCCTCAAACAAGTCGTTTTTGGTCTTGGTATGATTCTGCCATCTGCGGTTGAAGTCGTCGTAGTTCCAGGATGCCAACCTCGCTGCATAGTCCAGCAACTGGCCGACAGTCCCTCTATCAGATGATTCTCTTTTAATCTCAATGATTATCAAGTTGCCCTGGCTATCTACAGCCAGGATATCAGCCATAAGTTCGCCGGATACTTCCTGCGCTATTATCTGCAGTGATTCTGGATTAGAAAACAGCAACTCCGGTTTTGTAGCCATCCAGTTCTCTATCTGTTTTTCCTTTACCTTAAGTGATGATGCTGATCGTTGAACCAACTGTACAGTGTCTTCTGGCTTAAGTCCCATCCTATAGATTGAGTGTGCTTTATCCATAACTATGTCCCTTCATTGAATTTTATATCCGTCGAGACAACCGTCTTTATAAGCTCATACCAACTTGCCTTTTAGTATAGCACACCGCTGCAGACTACCAAAGATTACAACCATATCGACGGACATTATGATCAATTGTTTGCTTCGGACCGCTTGCTGCCGAAGCCGACACCGAAGGTGGCGAGACCTTATGCATCGAGATTGTGTTTCCTCCCGACACACGGCTCTCCGCCAATCCCTAAACCACATCTTTGCTTTCAATCAACAGTCCGCCGGGTATATTATCTGAAGCGAATATGGCAGGAACAGAAGACGGAGGCGATAAATATGCCTGATTTTTCGATTTATCTCAGACCGGCCGCAATCTGGGCCCCGTTCATTATCCGGTTGGTGCTTGGAATTATCTTTATGGCCCATGGCGCGCAGAAACTGTTCGGCTTGTTCGGCGGCGGCGGGATCGGCGGCACTGCACAGTTTCTGCAGTCACTTAATGTCCCACTGCCGGTATTTTCGGCATGGGCGGTGGCGCTTGTGGAATTCCTCGGCGGCCTTTTTCTGGTGATTGGTCTATTCACCAGGATTATAAGCGTCTTAATAATCCTGGACATGGTCGTGGCAATTGTTCTTGTCCACGGGAAGCGCGGGTTCTTTGCCGGAGGCGGAGGGTTCGAGTATAATCTTGCCCTTATAGCCATGGCGCTGTCGCTCGTGCTTTCGGGACCGGGAGCGTTTGCCGTCTTCAGGTCTGATAAATGGCCGTTTTGAGCGATTAATTCATACGAGGATACTGGGTAGTGCGGGAAACTGAAAGTAATGCCTCTCCCGGATGGGTCAGGCTTGTCTATGGCGCGGCATCGGGCGCGGTCGTCGCAGCTATATTGGGATTCGGGTTGAGCGCCTGGTTTCACATGCTTGGGCTTGGGTTGGTTGTTCCGTCCAACGGAACTCATTCGACGATCAGCCAGTTCGTAGGCCGCGCCGGGCTTAACTTTTACGCAATCCACCACATAAGTATAGCCGGAGCCGGTATGCCCGGAGGAATACCCGGGCTGACGCTGAGCATTTTATGGCCGCTGACCCTGTGGGCGGCAGTGCCGGCCATAGCGCTTGCGCTCGGAGGTTTGGTGAGCGCGAAACTGGCTGGAGCGAAAGACGCGGGCAGGTTTACAGCCGGGGCGCTCGTTGCGATACCTTACGTTATCTTCCTTTTGATCGCAAGGCCGTTCTTTACGGCGGCGACCAGCGCCATTCACCTGCCGCAGTTCGAAATAGGCGGATGGAACCCCGCTCCCGAACTGATCGCCGCGAAACTCATCCCCGCCGCAGGCGGCACGGTATTTTATGGGCTTATATTCGGGGTCATTTTCGGCGGAATAGGCGCTCTTGGCGGCCTCGCAGGCGTCAAAAAGAGACTTTTCGGGAAAGATGCATGGCTTCCGGCATGGATACGCGGCGCGCTGATCTCATTTCTGATCGGACAGCTCATATTTTTCTGCCTGTTTGCCGTATACATCGGTATAGGGCTCAAGGGGCACACTAAAGCGGAAAGGACTGAGCGGGTCAAAAGCGCTGTGACGCTCCTTCCTGCAGCATCAGGCCTTGCATACTACATTTCACACGGTGTAACCATCCGTGGAGGTGCTTCTTCGACTGTCGATGATGAAAGCGGGTTCAAACTCAGTGCCGGGCTCATCAGAGGAATCGAGACGGACGGCAAAAAGAAGCATGTCCCGCTGCTCGCGTATCTCACACTCATTATTCCGGCTGTGGCGCTCGTTCTTGGGGGGTATTACGCCGCAAAGACATCGAATAAGCCGGTCAAAAAATGGCCGCTTGCTGCCGGGATTGCCATAGCTTATGCGGCTCTCATGGCTCTCTTTGCTCCGCTTTACATGCTCATCCAAAAATCGAGCTTTACTATCGAAAATGTCACCAACCAGGCCGCGATAACGCTCGGTCCGTCCGTGCCGGAGTCGTTTGCCCTCGGCCTGGTAATTGCTTTATTGTTTGAGCTTATTGGGATAAGCATTTACCGGCCTCATGATCATTCATAATCTCACAAAATACAACATCGAACATCTATTTCATGAGTCTGTTTCGGGCTATGATCACGACGGGCTGATTGTCGAAGTCAAATACTGCCCGGAGCGGTCCCGGCGCTCGATATCCGGCACGTACTACCGCTGGACGAAATCCGCGCCCGACGGCAAGCTTATCAGGCTCAGGATAAACCACACGAACCGTTATCCGGTCACGGTGCCGTTCAAGACATCGCAGTACTACAAAAAGACCGACCTGCGCGGGCGGGAGACGACTTATCAGAAACTTCGTTCAGAAAAGTTCAGTACTGCAGAGCACCTTATGGTCGGGATCTTCCTCCACGAGTTTTCTCACTACCTGGACCACATGGAAGGTAGGAATGGCCGCTACAAACAGACCAAAGCGGACAAATTCGCCGTAGAAGGCTTAATTCGCTTGGGGTTGATCAAGGCTGCCTGAGGAGCTGAAAAACAACTGAAATGGTCGAGCCACTGACATATGCGCAAATCTTCAACCCGTATACCGGGCAGCGCTCCTTCGGCAAGACAGGCCGGACAGACACGGTATAGCTGTTATTAGCTCAAACGCAGTTGCCGGTCCACTCTCGCCTTAGGAGTGAAAAGCAGTAATGATCGTAATACTCTCCCCGGAAATAATGCTTGTCTCTGATAATTCCTTCTTCGGTAAATCCAAGCCTTTTTAGAATCTTGATGGACCTTTCGTTCTCAACGGATGTGAATGCCTCTATCCGGTTCAGGTTCGTATTGCAGAAACCTGCCTTGAACGCCGCGTTCAGGGCTTCCTGCATATAGCCATGTCCCCATGATTCGCGTTCCATGTCATAACCAAGCTCCGCTATGTTATTCGTTTTATCCCAACGGTGATAACCGCATGTACCGATCGTTTTATTGGATTCCTTGTTGATGATGCACCACCTGTTCCGGTCGTTCTTTTCCGAACTCATGTAGAAGTCGATTATCGCCTGCGCCCCATCGATACTTGTCAGCGGCTCAGCGTCGAACAGATACCTGCAGACATCTTCATCCGAAAAGTGCCTGTATATGAAATCTACATCCTGAGGCGCAAGTGGTCTCAAGATCAGTCTCTCGGTTTCCACTGTCGAAAATATGCTCATTACTCAACCCTCGTTTTATACGATTATAAGGCATATGCTGCATTCTCGCTAGACAATTGTTCCAACCGTTATAGAGGAATTAGACCGCCGCTATAGAAATCATTAAAGTCAGAAAACGAAATTGAGGAGAAAGTCATTTTGAATAGCGAGTCAAAATCAGACACTACACCTGAGGCAGTAGTTGCCGAGAGGTATCCTGAACAGCCTGAGCATCCTATCAGGCCGCCGTACGGCTATATTTGCTACCGTGCATCCGGCCCGATTGAAATAGACGGCAAAATGGACGAAGAGTCCTGGGAAAACGCTCCGTGGACGAACTATTTCGCCGATATCGAAGGAGATGTAAGACCGGCGCCGAGATACAAGACAAGGGTGAAGATGCTGTGGGACGATGAGTATTTCTACATCGCCGCCGAGATGGAGGAGCCGCATGTGTGGGGGACTCTCACGAAGCGCGACTCGATTATATACATGGATAATGACTTCGAGGTGTTCATCGACCCGGACGGCGATACCCATCTCTACTACGAGATCGAGATAAACGTGCTCAATACCGTATGGGACCTGTTTTTGGTAAAGCCCTACCGTGACGGCGCTCCCGCGATTTATAACTGGGACATCAACGGTTTAAAGCACGCTGTGCATGTAGACGGCACGCTTAACGATTCGAGCGACGTGGACAAGGGCTGGACAGTGGAGTTTGCGATCCCCTGGGCAGTGCTGAGGGAATGCGCTTATATGCGGACTCCTCCGGGAGAGGGAGACCAGTGGAGAGTCAACTTCTCGCGGGTCGAGTGGGACCACGAGATCGTCGACAGCAAGTATGAAAAGGTGAAAAACAGGCTCTCGAACGACCAGACATGGACGCCTCAGTACGCCCGCAACATCCATCAGCCGGAAAGATGGGGATATGTGCAGTTTACGGACATCCAGGCCGGTAAAGGAGAGGCCGAGTTCGTCCGTGACCCCGATGAGCCGGTACGCGACTACCTGATGGAAGTCTATTACGCTCAGAAGAGATATTTCAAAGCCAATAAGCGCTGGGCAGCCAGCCTGGATGACCTCAATTTCAAGGAATCCATGTCTATGGACAACCCCACGCCTCCAAACGGGGCGCCGGTAAAGCTGCAGACTACGGATGTAGGCTTTGCAGCATCCATGGACTCGGTGTGCAAACCCGTAGTTTGGTTCGTAAACGAAGTTTCCCGCTTGTGGAAGGTCGGAAAGTAGAGATAAGGCAATTGGGTTAAATCCGAAAGTTGGTAATAGCTCACTGTTGATAAGTATAACATCATGCTGAATTATCACAACGTCATTCCAAATGGCCACAACGTCACCCTGAACTTGATTCAGGGTCCATAATCTTCCTGGATTCCGAATCAAGTTCGGAATGACGTGCTTCTATCTATTGTGATGTGTTGGTTGTGCAATTTGATGTAAGATCTCTCATTAAGAGTGAACTGTTACTTGGTCTTTCTTTCTTTACACCTTTTTGTGTGATGTGTTATTCTATTAAGCGTGGTCCGTTATGCATGAGTACAGGTGCCGGTTTTGCAGTCAATGCAGTGAATTACCGGTTACTCATCTAGGGATCATCAAAAATCCTTTTAGACCTTCAAGTGATATTAATCACCAGAGGTTTATAGGAAGGCGATTCCGTGATTATAGTCCAGAAGTACGGCGGTAGTTCAGTCTCCAACACTGAAAAGATTCGTAACGTAGCAAAGCGGGCAGCCATTGCCGCCAAAGATGCCAGCGTGGTGGTCGTAGTCTCTGCAATGGGTGACACCACAGATGATCTGCTCTCAATGGCTAAGGAACTGAGCGCCATGCCCGACGGCAGAGAACTCGATAAGCTCTTGGCAACCGGCGAGCAGATGTCGAGCGCGCTCCTGACTATTGCGCTGCAGTCCGAAGGTGTTCGGGCGGTATCTCTCACAGGTGGACAGGCCGGAATCATCACGGAAAGAGTGCCGAGTAAAGCCCGCATCCTCAAGATCGATCCCGGACGCGTAGAAGAAGAACTAAACAACGGTAAAGTCGTCGTTGTCGCCGGATTCCAGGGTATAACAGAGAACGCAAGCTGGGCTGATATTACAACACTCGGACGCGGCGGGTCCGATACGACAGCTGTAGCGCTCGCAGCAGCGCTTAAGGCCGACAAATGCGAGATATACACCGATGTAGATGGCGTATACTCCGCCGATCCTCGATTGGAACCAAACGCCGTTAAGCTTGATAGCATCTGCTACGAAGAGATGCTCGAAATGGCTGTACAAGGCGCGAAAGTAATGCATTCCCGAGCAGTGGAGCTCGGCGAACTTTATGATGTTGAGATACTGGTTGCCAACAGCTCAAATGATTCGCCAGGCACCATAATCAAAAAGGAGGACACTGGTATGGAAATACGAAATCCAGTGCGCGGGATTGCACATGATGCCGACACTGCAAGACTGACTGTCATGTCTGTGCCCGACAGAGCCGGGGTTGCATATAAGCTGTTCCAATCGCTGGCCGATAACAGTATTAATGTAGATATTATCGTTCAGAATATGTCCGTCACCTCAGGGTTGACCGACATATCCTTTACGGTTGCGCTGCCCGATCTTGAAAAAGCGAAGCGCATACTTTCCCCCCTAATTGAGGAAATGGGCGCCAAAGAGTTGTTCACTGATCAAAACGTGGCGAAAATATCCATCATCGGGAGCGGAATACGCAGCCATCCCGGATACGCGGCAAAGATGTTCGGCGCGCTCGCGGACGAAGGTATAAATATCCTCGGGATCTCCACAAGTGAAATCCGCATTACCTGCCTTATAAACAAAGATTATGTGAAACAGTCCGTCAAGGCGCTCCATAACGCGTTCCATCTGGAGAAGCCATAGGTAGCAGAAAACCTACACTCTCACGACTGTGCCAGTGTCGGATGATCGGTAGACCGCGTGGGCTATAGTCAGGGCTTCCTGCCCGTCCAATCCAGTCTCCATAGGCCTGCGGCCTTCAGCGACAGCATGCACCATATCCTCTACCTCCATTGCGAGTGAACGGTCCGGTTCCAGTGAAAGATCGAAGACTTCCTCAAGCCCCGCCCCGACCTCTCCCGGCTTTAATCCGACGGTGACGGTGGCGTTATCATAGTCGAGCTTGATGTATCCCTCCGTCCCGGAGAGGTCCATAGAGAGATAGCCTACACAATCAGTCCAGGAGGAGTGAATAATGGCTGACCGGTTGTCCGATGTGGTGAGGATCGCGAACGCATTATCTTCGCATGGCTCTATCGGCAGCATCAATGCCGCCGCCCGCCCTGTTACCTGCTTGAAATCACCCATAAAGAACCGGCAGAGGTCTATCAGGTCCATGCCGTTGTCGAGCAGTGTACCGCCGCCTGAAAGCTCGCAATCGACCATCCAGTCCGCCGGGCGCTCCGTGTAGCCTCCGCGGCTTGTCCTGCCGCGGATGAAGAGAATCCTACCTATACGGCCTTCATTTATGATGTTTCGAGTTTTGATGACTGCAGGATGATAACGGCGGCTGAACCCGGTCCTCAGTCTGACTTTGTACTCTTGCGCTGCTCCAATCATCCGTGCTCCCTCGGACGGGTTCCGTGCCAGAGGGCGCTCGCACAGGATATGCTTCCCGGCTTCAGCAGATGCCAGGGCGATTGCAGCATGAAGGTTGTTGGATGTGGCGATGACTACAGCGTCTACATCGGCCCTTACGATGGATGATCTCCAGTCAGTAGATGAATCAGCTCCGAAGCGCCGGGCCAGGTTCTCTGCGCGGCTTCTCACCATATCCACGCAGACGATAACCTCGGCGCTTTCTACGGAGTCTATAGCTGCTGCTCTCCTGCTGCCTGCCTCACCGCAGCCGATTACCGCAAATCTCATATCTTCCCCCCGTCTCGGACGGATCATTTTTATCACGAAAGGGAGAAAAGGAATTGGAGAATGTCGTGCATCGGGATGTTATCCCGATGCATAAGAAAGCAAGCCAGTGGCATCCCTGAATCTCCACCTATCCTCGCTATTCACTGTTCCCTATCTCGTGACTAAAGACCCCCGAACGGAGAAGAATTAGAGCGGAGATGAGAATTTCAGCCCGTAGTATGTCTCTCCGTCCAGGATGTACGCTTTGAGCTGCAGCCCTGCGACAGGTCCCCAGCCTAAAGCGTAGTTAAAGTCCTTTTGGAAGTATTCCGCAGAAACCTTAAGTCCAAGCGGCAAAGATGCCTCTGCACCGCCAAAAATATTATCCATCCCGCTGATGCCGAATCCTGCATGGACTTTGACATCGCTTACAGGCAGGGGCAGTTCCTTTGTAAGGGGTACTGCTTTGCTGAACGCAAGGAAATAGCCGGTCCCATCGGCAGTTTTATCCGTAAGGTCCCAGGTCCCGATGCTTATGGCAGGAGTGAGGGTTGTCTCAGGTATAAGCCCGAGCTGCGCGTTCACGATGTCGTAATCTTCTTCATCCAGTGAGGTGTCGAAATTGACTATCGTTCTGCTTCTGTTCTTGGTAACTGTAGGGCTGTCGTTCTTAAAATCGAACCTGATCGCGTTCACTTCGAAATTCTGCAGGCCGAGCCCCACCCAGTATATCTTGGAATCGTCGTTCGACGGGCTTGTGGCTGCTTCAGCCTTGACCTCACCCGCAGAGAGTGTAGTGCCGGTAGGCGCGAATATTATCCTATCGGCCAAAACAGGTCCAGCAGCCAGAGTTGCGAGGACTAATGCAATACAAACAAATATTCTCAACTGTTTCCCCTTTCAAGAGTCCTGCCGGCCGATGCCGGCTTCACGTATAGATTCTACCGCGCGGTCTATATCTTTCGGCTTGCTTCGAGCGGCGGTATCGATTATGGCGACAAACTCGATGGTGTGCGGCTTGGGCGAAGGCCTTTGGCTGCTCACACGATAACGTTTATACTGCCTGGTCAGTAACATAAGGCTGCCTCGGGCGCCCAGTAACTGGAGCAGTTCATCGGTTGGTATAATCCCATCAGTACTATAACTTACCAAGACGTAACGAGCACGGATTCTGGCCACAAGCTCTGAAAATGCCGGTAATGCCGTTGATTTGTAGCAATAAGGGCTGCGCCGGAGAGTACGCCAGTCCAGCCGGATCGCTGATTTGCTTCCGGGCAGGATGTATCTGCTGACTGGTGGCTTGTCCCACAGCGTAACGGTGTTCAGCAGGTGATAGTTCGAGCCGTACTGGTGCTGATTGTAGGGAGGGTCGATATAGGCTATATCGCAATCAATCTTCTCTGCGACTTCCAGGGCGTTTTCCCTCATTGCAGCATTAGCCTGACCGTTGTCGTAGAATACCGGCGGCGATATGGCGAGTTTGCTTCGAATTCGGTAGAGAGCGGTGCTTGTCCGGCCTCCCCATCCATGGTGGAACCCTTTGAAGACACCCGATGTGTTGCTGCAGTAGGACGCCTGGTAGATGAGCGGAGCGAGGAGTACGGCCTCTTCCATTCGGTCGATGAGCCCGGACTTGCGCCACGAGCTGATTTCTTCGCGGATCGCATCGATCTTTTGCCCGTTTTCCTGCGTGTAAAACATCCGCTCGCGTCTGAAGTCCGGGTTTTCATCGTCCATTGGGCAGTAGTGCGTCGCTATGTAGCCCCGGACCAGTGATAATGCGTTCAGTTTCTGGAAAACGGGACCGATCCCGCCGAATGCTGTGAATGCAGGCGGCTGGTTCGCTTCGATGTACGCGAGATTGATCTTCTCTGTGTAAGGTTCCCAGTCGTTCGATATGACACGAAAGCCCATCCGCTTGGCGAACCTGGAAACGACGCCGCTTCCTGCAAAAAGGTCGCAGAAAACGCCGTTTTTCAGCCCGGTGGCTTCTACCGCCGACTGGATCATCGGAAGGAGCTTTCTTTTATTGCCAATATACGGGATTAACTGGTGCCTGAGATATGGGTCGTTTATGAGCATCTACTTCTCTGCTGACGGAGCCCATGCCGGGCTGGTGTTATTGCCTTTGCCTTTGGTCAGGTTCGTGATCTTTCCGGTCTCAACATCAGCGGAGTAGATATCACCGTTTTTACAGTAGGTGATGACTTCACCGGAGGTAGCCCATCCTGCGTCGGTTATTTCACCCTTGTCGACAACCTTCGCTTCTCGTTTTGAAATATCGAGTGACATTAGTTTTGTGGGGATGTAATCGTTCGCATTCCTTCTCTTGATTTCCACTGCCGCGATTTTACTGCCATCGGCGGACCATGTGGGGTCGATCAGCGCATTGCCGTTGTATAGTACCGGTATATCGTTGTTTTCAACATCGACCACTAGTAGAAGACCTGTTCCCTTTGAGTCGGTCATAGTCAGCGCCAGTTTTGCTTCGCCGGGGTTCCATTTCCCAAAGACCTGCTCTTCGGTAATGGGAAGTGCGCCCCGGTCCGTGGTCGGAGTCAGTATCTTGGGCGCATCAGCATTGTCATTCATCAAAACGGCCTCCTGTTTGTCGTCAGCAGACCTCACCCCAGCCAGTTGTTTACCGTCAGGTGATCTCTCCGCCCAGACATAGTAGGCTTTTGTGCCGTTCATGCGCGCGATCGAGGCTTCCTGTTGAGTAGGAAGGACCCGTCCGGGCATGCTTCCATCCGATCCGATACGCCACAGTTCGCCGCCGCACAAGAAAGTTAGCTCACTTCCGTCATGGCTGAAGCTGACCTGGGATTTAGCCCCCGATATCTTCGAGATCCTGTGCAGGTGTGAGCCATCAACGTCCATTGCATAAATTTGTGAGCCGTCCTGCCCGCGTGACGATACGAATACGATCATGTAGCTATCGGGAGAGACTAACGGGTCGGAGTCCACGAACTCATCGTCTGTAAGTGGCTTCTGTTCTGATCCGTCCGGGTTCATTATCCATATATCCGGGTGGCCGTTTCTGTTGGAAACAAATACTATCTTGTTCGTAATCGACTTCTCCCACGGCAGCCGCCAGCCGAACCACTGTGTAAGTGTGCCGGTCAGAGTGAGTATTACTGCTCCAAGCAAGAATGCAAAGAAAAACATCCCAAGGATGCCTTTCAACTCAGCTTTTTTTAATATCCTCAAGTTGCTATGCCTCCTGTAAACCTATTATACATACGCAGTCCATTGTGAAAAAGCGTTATTTATTGGTTTCAGGTGACACCTGAAACTCTTCCATCTTGGGTAAACTTACACGTCTGTGAAGGAAAATCCTTTAGGGTAGCCTTGAAGCTCATAGCCTGCATATGTTAAAATACAACCAGAACTGGAGAAAAGGATGATCATTACCCAGACTCCTTTACGCATCAGTTTCGCCGGCGGGGGCACAGACTTCGCCGACTTTTATGCAAGAGAAGAAGGATGCGTTGTTTCATCCGCAATTGATAAATATATCTACGTCATCGTAAAGGAACGTTTCGATGACAATATCCGCGTAGGTTACTCCCGAACAGAAATGGTCAACGATGTCACTGAGATCGAGCATGAACTGGTTCGAGAGAGTCTGCGGAAAGTAGGTATAAAAAGCGGGATCGAGATTTCCACAATGGCCGATGTGCCTTCGGAAGGTTCCGGCCTGGGGTCATCGAGCACGGTCACGGTCGGTCTCCTGAATGCGCTCTATGCGTATAGAGGGGAGATCAAACCGGCTGAGATCCTGGCAAGAGAAGCATGTGAGATCGAGATCAACGTGCTCGGCAAGCCGATTGGAAAGCAGGACCAGTATATTGCGGCTTATGGCGGTATACGCTGCATCAAATTTATAAGAGACGGCAGCGTGACTGTCCAACCGTTGGAAATGGACGGTTTTCGTCGGAGACAACTCGATGAAAGCCTGATGCTGTTTTATACAGGCATCACGCGAAAGTCGAGCGGAGTGCTGGCTGAGCAGAAAGAAAACATAGCGGACAAAATGTCCGTGCTGAGGAAGATGCGCGATCAGGCATATACCGTGCGCGATTGTCTTATCGGTTCAAGAGTTAACCGGCTGGGCAATATCCTGAGCGCAGGATGGAATCTCAAGAAATCTCTGGCATCGAACATTAGTAATAGTTATATAGACGAGCTTTACGAGAAGGCTTTGAAGGCCGGTGCGACCGGCGGAAAGGTAGCCGGAGCCGGCGGCGGCGGGTTTTTACTGCTTTATTGCCAGCCGGCTTATCAGAACAGGGTCCGTAAGGCGCTTGCAAACCTCAAGGAGCTTCCGTTTCGACTTGAGCGAGACGGAAGCAAGGTCATCTTTAATGTCCGTCGATAATGGGCATTACTAAATGATTGGTGGTTACACAGATGGAGGGATGCAGGATGCATATAGTCGCCGCGGACCGTTTAAACCTTATCAGCAGTTATTTAGGTGATGTAGCGAGGCTTATTTCCGAGCTTCCGTCGGACACGGTTGGTGATCTGGTCCAAACTATCAAGCGTGCTTACGAAGAAGGAAAACAGGTTATGATCTGCGGGAACGGCGGGAGCGCTGCTACCGCGTCTCACCTGGCCTGCGATCTGCAAAAAGGGATCGGGTGCCTCGGTAATCAAAAATTTCGTGTTTTATCGCTTAATGACGGTGTTGCTACTATAACGGCCTGGGCCAATGATACCGATTATTCAAATATATTTGCGGAGCAGGTTGCGACGTGGGCCAACCCGGGCGATGTGTTGATCGTCATAAGCGGAAGCGGTAATTCTCCTAATATCCTACGCGCTGTGGAAGTCGCTAAGTCCGGGGGAGTTACGACAATCGGTCTGACTGGCATCGGCGGCGGGCGACTCGCTGAAATAGCTGATAAGCCGGTCGTAGTGCCGAGTAACAGTATGCAACAGGTCGAAGATGTCCACGTAGTACTTTCGCACTTGATTTTTACATGTCTTTACCAGGAAATAACCGGACGCGAATAGTCTTCCTTGACCGTGATGGAGTCATCAATGAGAACAGGGACGACTATGTCAAAAATACTGATGAGTTTCGTTTTTTGCCGGGGTCGCTCGATGCGCTGAGGCGATTACACGCGGCAGGGTTCAAGGCCGTCGTTATCTCGAACCAGGCTTGCATTGGTAAAGGTTTACTGACCAGGGAAGGTCTTGCCGGTATAGACCGGTTGATGTTTTCCAAGGTCAGAGATGCGGGCGGAGAGATTGCCGCCACGTATTACTGTTATCACAGGCCGGAAGATAAATGCGGCTGCAGAAAGCCTGCTCCAGGGCTGATTTTGCAGGCTGGCCGCGATATGAAGGTAGACATCGAGGATACCGTCTTTATTGGAGATAATGCCAAGGACATGCAGGCAGGCCAAGCCGCCGGGTGCAGGACTGTTCTGGTGCTCTCCGGTATGGTTTCTGCCGGTGATGCCGGTGCGGTCGATCCGGCTCCTGATCTTATCGCCGCCGATCTTTCTGAAGCGGTGGATCGAATTATAGCAGGGGATGTATAGGCAGGAGAAAGTGAAAGTGTCGCTCGAAAGTTTGAGTGTACCTGCGGCGTATGGCCGTTCAGGTTATCAACTCGTTAAGCGCGCCCTTGATGTCATCGGCGCGTTGGTTCTGCTGCTCATCCTTTCACCTGTTTTCCTGCTCATAGTTATATGTATAAGGGTGGACTCCCCCGGCGCGATTATTTTCCGGCAGAAGCGGCTTGGTCTGGGCGGTAGAGCGTTCGTCTTCTACAAGTTCAGGTCTATGTGCATCGATGCCGAGAAGTCGAAGACCGAAATACTTCACCTGAACGAGGTCTCCGGGCCTATATTCAAGATACGGAACGATCCAAGAGTCACCCGCGTCGGCAAATTCATGCGGCGCTACAGCCTGGATGAGCTTCCGCAGCTCTTCAACGTCTTGAAAGGTGATATGTCTTTCGTCGGTCCGCGTCCTCCGCTTCCTGATGAAGTCGAGCAGTATGAAGAATGGCAGCTCAGGCGGCTTTCCGTAATTCCGGGCATTACATGCCTCTGGCAGATAAGCGGCAGGAGCAAGTTGAGCTTCGATGAGTGGGTAAACCTTGATCTGAAATACATCGAATCGCGCTCTATCTGGCTGGACATCATAATACTTCTCAAAACTATTCCTGCTGTAATATCTGCTGACGGAGCTTACTAAATGACCCTTTGCAGCGTAAGACCGAGCAGGTTGTGTCTGCTCATTACTGTCGTGCTTGTTTTCTGCGGAATCACATGTTTTGCCCAACCAACTGCTTCGACAGATCGTGTTCCCACTGAAAACTGGACATACAACGCTTTGATGCACCTCGCCGCAGGCGGACTGATCCCATCCGTTCCGGCCGAGCGGTTTATGGGCGACTGGCTCTACACTCGCGAGGAGATGGCCGCTTTCACCCTGAGCGCGTTTAACGCCGCTAATGAGAAAGTTACCGAAAAGGACAGGGCTCTTCTTTCCCGGCTTGCCGCCGAGTATTCAGCAGAGATACGGTCGATTGGCGGAGAAGAGGCGCTTTCAAAGCTCCAACCGTATGCCGAAAGCCATGCATTTATCCCCACCGGCTCCTTCGAGTCGAGGTTTATGCATTCGGATGGAGACGACCACCTTACCGGCATTTACGACGGGACATTGATCGCGACAAGCGGCAAATATGTCACATACGTTGCAACACTTTCAGACCGGCGGAGAAAGCTCGATGGAGATGAGTTTTCGGACCTCGAAAAGCTCCTTGTCAGAGGCAAGACTCCGAACTGGGAGTGGGAGATAGGCAGGGACTACCAGTGGTGGGGACCGGGTTACAGCGGCTCGATGATCCTTTCCGACAACAGCCCGGCCTTTATGTATTTTCTGGCCGCAAAAGATGTAAACTTCGGCCGCCGGATCGGCAACATAAAGATAACACAGTTTGTAGCTCCGTTCGAGGACGGGGGGATAAACTTCTACCTGCTCGGCAGACGGTGGGAAAAGCGGCTTTCCAGGCAGTTCCATGTCGGGATAAATGAGACTGCAAAGACAAGCAAGACCCCGAACCCGCTGGTCCTTATTCTTCCATCACTGTACCTCTATCAGCATATATTTGTCGATGATGTGGACGCGGAATGGAACTCATTTCTATCCATCGATGCACTGTACAAGTTTTCTCCCAGGTTCGAGGGATACTTCGACTTTCTTGTAGATGATATGAACGCCCCTCCGATACTGCGTAACGGCAACTGGCACCGCCCGCGAAAACTCGGTTTCTTCGCCGGATCATATTGGCCGAATCTACTGGGCGATGGCAGCACGGGGCTCCGCGCCGAGTATATCTTTACGGATGAGGGGACCTACGGCGCAACCAGGCCCGAGTACTTTGAGCATGAATACACTCACAGCGGGCTTGTTATCGGGCATCCCGTCGGACGAAACAGCAAGGCGTTGTTCCTGAGGCTGGACCGTAAGCTGGCAGAAAGATGGACCGGCGTGGCTGAGTATCTGGACCGCAGCCCGCGGGATAAGGAAGGCGTCGACCCCGATAATACCAGCAGCTTGAGACTGCTTTTGGTCCACGATCTTAACGCCAGAAGCAGCATAAGCGCCGGTTATGAGTCGCTTCGCCTGCCGGAGAAGGAAAGCCAGTTTAACCTGAGCGCGTCGGTCGCTTTTTAGTGGTTGCTGGTGTGTGGTAATTCTCCCCATGTAATTCATTTGCTTCGGACTGCTTGCTCTCGCATCATCTAAAGTTTCAGTTGTGAATTGCAACTGAAACCCTCCGGAGGATTTTCGGCCATAGCCGAAAATCTATAGATGATGCTGCCGCGACAGCGCTTTCGAAGAAAGCGCGATAGCTGCCGAAGCGTCCGCCGTAGGCGGACAGAATTTGTATCCTGCGGGAACGGAAAGTATGTATTTATCTGTTAACCCCGTTTTAGTTCCCGCAGGATAAAGTGAAACAGGCGCAGCTGTTAACCGAGCTGCAGCCGCTTTTCGATCTCCTCTGTCTGCTTCTCAAACCCCGGTTTGCCGAGAAGCGCGAACATGTGGCCTTTGTAGGCTTCGACCCCTGGCTGATTGAACGGGTTCACCCGCAGTAGATAACCGCTTATGGCGCAAGCCTTCTCGAAGAAGTAAAGCATTGCTCCGAGTGTTTCCGCATCCAACTTTGGCAGCACGATCGACGAGTTCGGGACTCCGCCTTCACGGTGCGCGAGCGCCGTCGCGCGGTAAGCCTCGCGGTTCACTTCATGGACCTGCTTCCCGGCGAGGTAGTTCAGCCCGTCGGCATCGTTCGGCTCGTTCGGGATGGTGAGGTCTGGCTCACCGGCTTCTATATCGATAAACGTCTCGAAGATACTGCGCCGTCCCTCCTGTATCCACTGGCCCATCGAGTGCAGGTCCGTCGTGAAGTCCACCGAGGCGGGGAATATCCCGACATTCTCTTTCCCTTCGCTCTCGCCGAAGAGCTGTTTCCACCATTCGGCCATGTAGTGCAGCCTGGGCTCGAAAGATGCCAGAATTTCTATGCCTTTCCCCTTGTTGTAGAGCATGTTCCTGAGAACTGCGTAATAATAAGCCGGGTTGGTCTTGAGATCGGCTGTTTTCAGCTCCTCAGCGCATTTAGCGGCTGATCCTAAGAGCGCCTTGATGTCTATCCCTGCGTATGCAATCGGTAAAAGCCCGACGGCGGAGAGCACGGAATAGCGGCCGCCTACGTCATCCGGGACCACAAAGGTCTCATAACCCTGCTCGACCGCAAGGTTTCTCAAGGCGCCTTTTTGGGCGTCGGTGGTCGCTGCGATCAGTCTCGCGGCCTTCTCGCGTCCGACTTTTTCTTCGAGATAGTTCCTAAAGAGCCTGAAGGCTATCGCCGGTTCTGTTGTCGTCCCTGATTTGGATATGATGTTGATCGCAACCCGCTTGCCTTCCAGTTTGCCGAGCAGTTCCTTATGGTAATGAGCAGATATATTCTGGCCTGCGAAGATGATTCTCTCTTTGTCCGGGCCGCCTATCGCTTCTATTACCGCCCTCGCGCCTAAATACGACCCTCCGATGCCGATAACGACCAGCACATCGGATTCAGATCTAAGCCGTGCGGCGACCCGCGAGATTCTATCGACCTCCGCGGCAGGCATCATGAGCTTCGGATCTACCCATCCGAGGAAGTCCGAACCGGCGCCGGACTTGGTATGGAGCCTTTCATGGCAGAAATCTACATGAGCCTGCCAGGAGTAGACTTCATCTGGAGTCACCTCCGGAGCGAGATAAGAAGTATCGAGTTTAATTGGAATAGACATAATGACCTCCGTATAGGGAACAGTGAACAGATGATAGGGAACAGAAGTAGTGGCCGGTCTCCGTGCCGGCCATAGGCATCGTAGATGCCTGATTTATGTAGAATGTTCTCTATGCTTCGTGATCGTGGTTCATCCCGAAGCATAGTTTTCCCTCTAAGTCCTGCTCCAAGCTTTCGTGATAAAAATATCCTACCCAGTTTAGCCGAATAAGGGAGTAAAGGACAAGTTGAAATGTAGTATAATTAGGGGCATTTCCGCAGTTTAGCTGCTGCGAGAAGAATTTTTGCAAGGAGGAGGCATTCAATGGAAATAATTATCGAGCGGGCGTCTGTGAAAGACACGGACGAGCTGATGGAAGCCCAAAACGCAGCATTCAAGCGTGATTTTCTTAATTATGGAGAGTGCCCTTCATACATTACTGAGCGCGGGACGATGGTCGAGAAGATCAACAAGGCGATATTTTATAAAATCTCGCTCGCAAACTGCAAAATCATCGGAGGGATAGAGATATATCCCAGAAATGACTTTCATTACCACCTCTATATGATCTGCGTCCACCCGGAATACCAGAACAAGGGGATAGGGAGAGAAGCAATCGAGTTCATGCTGTCCCAACACCCGGAAGCAGTCATCTGGTCGCTTGCTACACCCAAAGATAACCCCCAGACCCGGCATCTGTACGAAAAAGTGGGCTTTGTGAAGTCAGCAGAGATCGCATCGCCGGGAGGTGTCGCACTCGTAATATACGAACTCCTGAACAAAAACGCCCGCTGAGACTGCGCGGTCAATAATGACAAATCCGTCTAGCGTTGAGTCAGCGCTTGGGTAACTGCTTCTCCAAGCAGAGTATAGCCTTCTGCTTTATAGTGGTATCCATCACCGGCGCTGAGTTCCGGACGCTCTGCAATAATGCTGTTCAGGTCGTTTATAGCAATATTGTATCTTTGCATAATGCCTGCTGCCAGTGCGTTGCGGCGCAGCACAAGGGCATTATTCTCCGCATCCGGCGTTGTAACCGGTGTAGAACTGGCCCAGACCAGTTTCGCGCCGTGTCCGTATTGTATCAGTGTTTGAACCATGTGCTCCAGAAAATAAGCATACACATCATCAGGAATATGAAAACCATGGAGGCCATTGTTAAAATGGATGGCTTCATATTGGTATTCACTGAGCATATAATCGATCTCTTTAGAGAGAGCCGGATCATTTATACCTCTTGAATTGGCTAATCGGTCTACATGGAATATGCCCTTTAGCCGATCGATCACCGGTTGAGTGTATCCGACTGATATCGAATCACCGATCAGTAAGACCCTTTTCAAGCTGGCATCATCTGCATGGTCCCACCAGATATTCGACCACTCGTATTCTTCACGCATAATAGCGTTTTGCTGCATCATTTTCTCCTGCAAATTCGCGTTTCAAATCTTCTCTACCGCCCATTTTACCTTGCAAAACCGCTCTTCTTCCAGTGTTCTGAACCGTTCGCGGTTTGTCAGCACGGGGATTCTCATATATTTGGCGAGTGCGGCGGATGAGGCAGCTGCGGGAGCCAATCCCGATCTATTATAAGCATCAGCAGCCACAAGCAGAAACTCCAGAGACGCGTACCGGTCGAGCTTGCGCTGCTCTACGATCTCGATGCACTCGTGAGTATATAGCCATCCCACCCACTGCTCTGCGAGCTTTGCCCCGCATCCGGCAGTTACAAGACAGGCGAACTCAGTGACGGCTGCAAGTGTCATGTAGCACTTGTGTTCATCCAGCGCTGACTCGACGTGTTTTCTTAATAGGGGATCATTGAGAGGTATACCTGCGGCGGCTGCGCCATCCAGGACTATAGCCATATTACAGCGCTCCGGTGTTGAAGCGTGCGGCTTCTTCCCTTGCTTCGGCGTCACGCATTACATGGTTGTAAGTATCTTCCGTTACGCCTGCTCTCACTCCTTCGGCAAGGAGATGCTCCATAAGGTGCTTGCTTTCTTCCCGCGGGATTTTCGTTTGGGCGGGAGGAACGACAAGCTCCTGCACTGCGCCTTCCATTATAAGGTAGCGCTGTCCTACTCTGGTCGCCTGGAGCCTGCCACGTTTTATCCAGTTGCGGATAGTATACTTGCTGTGCCGCAGCATTGCTGCAGCTTCGTCAACCGTCAGCATCCGTTGCATGGTATATTACCTCTAATGAGTCTCAGGTATTACCTTAAACTCTCCCGGAAAATTTTCGACTATAGCCGAAAATCTATAATTGATTATACCATGATTGTTTGATTAATGTTCCACCCACTTGTAGCTATTTGCAGCTACTTGCAAGCTTCAGCGTGTATTTTCTGGCAAGCCAGAGCGGGATTATCCCGTCCATAAGCTACAAGCGGAATCCTGATCCAGCTCGCCAGTGTCATCATATGGTCTCGTTGATAAAATATTTGTAGGTCCTCTTGAGCCCTTCCTCAAAATCGACCTTGCACTCAAACCCCATAAGCTCGCGGGCGAGCGAAATATCTCCAACCGAGCGGACGATGTCTCCTGTTCTCGGTGGGCCGTAAGAGACGGTGACTTTTTGCCCTATCAGCCGTTCCAGCATCTCAAGAAGCTGGCTCAGGCTGATCTCGACACCGCTTCCGATGTTCATCACACGTCCCACCGCTTTGTCCGACTTGCAGGCGAGGAGGTTTGCATCGACCACGTTCTCTACAAAGACAAAGTCGCGTGTCTGTTTCCCGTCACCGTATATGGTCGGGGCAAGGCCATTCACGATTGCGTGGGTGAACTTGGGTATGACTGCCGCGTAGGCCGAATCAGGCCGCTGTCCGGGTCCGAACACGTTCAAATATCTGAGCGCGACGGTTGGAAGGCCGTAAAGCTCGTGGAAAGCCTTGCAGTAATGCTCTCCGGCGAGCTTTGTGATCGCATAAGGCGAGAGCGGCGACGGCAGGCTGCTTTCCTTTAGGGGCAAGTCCCGGTTGTCTCCGTAGATAGCGCATGATGATGAAAGCACAACCCGCTTAACACCGGTATTCCGCGCTGCCAGAAGCACGTTCAGTGTCCCGCCCGAATTTACCTCTTCGTTCATTACCGGGTTCTCCACCGAAATGGGCACGGATATCTGCGCTGCAAGGTGGAGCACATAGTCCGCTCCTTGAACAGCCGAAGAGACTATTTCACGGTCTCGTACATCGCCCTCGATTATCGTAATTCTTTCGGGAAGCCCTATAAGGTTTTTTTTGCTGCCGGTGCTGAAGTTATCCAGCACCCTTACGAAGTGTCCTTCTTCTGCCAGTCTTCTTACAATGTGGGAGCCGATGAACCCGGCTCCACCGGTAACGGTGTAAACAGCCAAAACAGTATCTCCTCAGAAAAATTCACATTCAGAGTATCATTCCACAGTTCAATCGTCAAACGCAACTTGCGCCTGTTTACGACTGGTATGCTATAATAAGCAGGCATAATTTATCAAAATGGTTTCAGAGTGAACACACCTGAGATTCTTTCGAAGATTTTCGGCAATAGCAGCTGTGCAAACAGTCGAAAATCCATATAAAGGAGTAGTAGATGACTGACGCATCGGTCCTTGCAGAGCTTGTAAGGATGTCTCTTAATCTGGCCAAACCGGAAAATGAATATGTAATACTTGGAGAGGGCAATACCTCAGCCAAGGTAGATGAAAACAGTTTCTTCGTTAAGCAGACGGGAGCATATCTCTCCGAAAGCCACCCCGAAATCTTCGTCGAGATACGGACTAAAGACGTGCTCGATATGTTCGAGTGCGGTGAACTCTCCGATGTGGAGATAAAGGACAGGCTGGGAGCCGCGAGAGTCAACCCGAATGCCCCCAGGCCATCCATTGAGACGCTGTTCCATGCGTATCTCCTCTCCCTGCCGAATGTAAACTTCGTCGGACACACCCACCCGATAGCCGTAAACACCATCCTTTGTTCCAATGCCGCTGAAGACATCATAAAAAGCAGGATTTTTCCCGATGAGATAGTCTACTGCGGTATAAAACCCGTGTTTATGCCCTATGTCGACCCCGGTGTCACCCTTGCGAAGGCTGTGCAGAAAGTCGTAGTCAAGTTTATGGATGAAGAAGGGGTAGTCCCGAAGGTCGTCCTTATGCAGAACCACGGGTTTATCGCTCTCGGCGCTACGGCGAAGGAAGTCGAAGCGATTACGGCGATGTATGTGAAGACCGCCAGGGTACTTGCAGGGGCGCATGCCCTCGGAGGAGTCCATTACCTCTCCGATTCGAACATCGATAGGATTTATACAAGGCCAGACGAGGCCTACAGAAAGCAAAACTTACATTAGTCTGTTACAACGTCATGCTGGACGAACGCAACGTTATTCCGAATGTCCACAACGTCATGCTGAACTTGATTCAGCATCCAGGAAAAGAATGGACCTTAGATCAAAGTGACGTGGTTGTCCGTTCAGAGTAACGTGTAATTCTCATTTAGAATAATATCAAGTTATAAATCTATTCAGGAGCAAGCTTATGTCGAGTGACTGGAAAACTGAATATGACCTCTTGGCCGGAAAACTGGCCGCAAGAGGGGTAGACGTAGAAAAAGTAAAAGCAAGACTGAAATCCCAGCAGATAGAGACGCCGAGTTGGGGTTACGCAGACTCAGGAACGAGGTTCGGACCCTATAAACAGGCTGGGTCGGCAGTAACCATAGAAGAAAAAATCGCCGATGCCGCGCAGGTGCATAAATACACCGGAATCGCTCCGGGCGTGGCTGTCCACGTCCTCTGGGACTTCCCGAACGGGCTCGCGGACGCCGATTCTCTGGCAAGCTATGCCAAATCCCTCGGAGTGGCGATAGGCGCGATCAACCCGAACGTCTTCCAGGACAGGGAATATGCCTTCGGAAGCATCACTAACGAGGACCCGAAGGTGCGCGAGATGGCCGTAGCCCACATGATCGACTGCGTGGAGATCGGCAAGAAGCTCGGGTCGAAGACGCTCTCTCTCTGGTTCGCGGATGGGACCGATTATCCGGGGCAGGGGGACTTCAGAAGAAGGAAGAAATACGCTGAAGAGTCCTTGAAGAAGGTCTACGCCGCCATACCGAAAGACATGCGGATGCTGATCGAGTACAAGCCCTTCGAGCCTGCTTTCTACCACACCGATTTCGGTGACTGGGGGATGAGCTACAGCTTTGCGAACAAATGCGGCCCGAATGCCCACGTGCTCGTAGACCTGGGGCATCACTTTACCGGCCAGAACATAGAGCACCTGGTGTCGTTCCTGATAGACGAGGAGCGGCTGGGCGGTTTCCACTTCAACAACCACAGATACGCCGATGACGACCTGACCGCCGGTTCCGTGAATCCTTATGAGCTTTTCCTGATCTACAACGAGATCGTGAAGGCCGAGGATGCCCCGAACGGCAACCCGCCGATAGCTTATATGGTTGACCAGGCGTTCGTAACCAAGTCGAAGATCGATGCGATGATCCAGACGATAATGAACATCCAGCGGGCTTACGCAAAGTCGATGTGCGTGGACAGAGCAAAGCTCTACAAGTCGCAGTTGGCTGATGATATAGTGACGGCTGAGGACTGCCTGCAGGATGCGTTCAATACGGACGTTGAGCCTCTTCTCCGCGTGGTAAGAGAAGAGATGGGACTCGACCCCGACCCGCTTGCGGCATTCAGAGCGAGCGGCTACTGGGCGAAAGTCAGCAAGGAAAGAGGCGTAAGAGCAGGATCAGGCGGCATCGGAGCCTGACTGGAATAGGAGGACCGGCACATTGAAATCGCGGATTATGTATATAGAGCTGAAAACTCATCCGGGCGGTCACAATGATGCCGGTCCTGCACGCATCGGCCGTGTCACGTTTTCCAAGACCGGGAGCACATTGTACTACCAGGGGAGGAGCCTCCAGCGTGGGCGGCCTGGCTCCTGTGGCAATTATTTCGATACTGACACAGGAGACATATACTGGATATCCGGCCCCAAAAAGAGCGGTGAAGACCGCTACCCATGGGCGCATCGCACCCCGGTGGAAATCGACGAGGAAGTCCGCGAAGAATACTGGACGACCATCAGAAACCAGCCCGAGAAAAAGAACCAGGCAACTACCTGATTTGTTATGTATCGGGGCATCCACGTCCCGGTGCATACAAAGGCCTTAGGTAATAAGCATGGCACGTAAGAAAACCGGAAATACACTCAAAATAGCACTACTCTCTATAGGAACAACGATTATTATTTGTATCCTTGTTGGTCATTATTTCTACAGCATGATGTCTCGACCGGACGCAGTAACAGGCCCGATGAAAAATGGGGGTTGGGGCTTCACTGTGGTAGCTATGGACGGTGAACATCCTGTTGAGCTCGTACACGAGTGGTCAGGCCTAGTGACAGCTTATTATATTAGCGGAGAAAAGGATAAGACTTCTCGTGCCGAAAAGGAGTCACGTGCTGGATTACCTATTGTTTGGGCAGATACGGGCAGGGCAAAGATGCCTTTGAGATACTACCTCTCCAAAAGAGATCTAGCGAAGATTAACTCCAAGTTCAGCAACAGTGGCTCAGTCAATTATCGCCGCTTTCATGTGAAGATCATAAAGGATGATGCGAAAAGTAAGTCTCAGACTATAAAAGTGCTGGATATGGATGATAGGGATGATATTGTCAGTATATACAAGGTCAAAGGTGAGCGTGTGTATCCAGTTGGGTGGTCTAGAGTCCGTCCAGAAGTTGTATTCTTCCAAGTATTGATAATCAGCCCTGTTATTTTAGCGATTTCCATTCTTGTATGGGCTTTGATTATTAGAAAAACCTCTACTTGAATCTTCAGTGCGAGTAGTTTTCGCCGAAGCCAACCAATCTATCGGATAGATTGCCTCGGCATCAAAGAGATACCTTTTATAGGGAGTAATTTGAGCAGAAACGGAATCAGGCAGCTTGGTAGATGAGGCTGTGGATATCGAATAAGGGGACTTCGGCGCAAAAAGCGTGCGCCGAAGTATGTGAACGAGTGTATGGCAAAGACTAAAGGCTCTCGCTGGTGGCTGTTGATAATATTGCTGCTTTTCCTGGTGTCGGTGTTCGGAGTGTATAAAACGAACATCGGGAGAGCCGTAGTCAGAAGGGTCATAAGGCATGTGAGGAGCGCGGACGCCCGTTTCGATCCGGTAATCTGGAAAGATACATCCAAAATATACTCGAAGCCGTATGTGAGAAGCCGGATGGTCGGCGATTTGCTGAAAAAAGGCATACTGAGTGGGATGTCCAGACAGGATGTCCGTCGATTGCTCGGTAAGCCGGAGTCAGATTTGGGTGGATATTACCATTACTTTCTCCACCCGGACGGGTGGGGAGATGCTGAGGTTTTAGCAATAGAATTCAACTCACAAGGCAGGGTCCGCAGTGCCAAGCTAGCAAACAACTGAAGTTCTAAGCTCCATATGAAGACATACCACACTCCCAAGAGTGCGCTGAAGTATGTGAAAAGCTATAATGAATAGACTTGCATACTTGACAGTGCAGTGTGATGGATTTGGAGGGATATCTATTATGAGCAGCAGAAATCACCTAACTGATAAAGTACTAATTATTGGGCTTATAGTAGTGGTCCTGTTCTGTATAGGATTGCAACTGCAGCTACTCGCACTTAACAGACAGCAATCATGGGTATCAACGCTGCAGTTAGTCAGCCAGCCTGGTTGCACTAAAGCCTATGTCATACGTTGGATGGGAAAACCAGATCTGATAATGTCTCCCAGGGAAGCTCTGCAAGTATCAAAAGACAGTTACGCGACCATGAGTATTCCCAAAAGAACCTCACAGGTATTATATTATGAACAAGGGTTCACTGGTTGGATGGGATATGTTTTTGTGACGGGTGATGGAAAGGTTCTGGGTTATCGTCTACGTTCGACGTAACTCCTAAACGCTTTGCTGTAGTCCAAATAGTAAGCTCCAGCCTCCGGCATCTTTCGATAACCGGAGGCTGGTCTAATTCTAGGGAGTGACCCGCACCCGGTATAGATCTTTTGGCAGTTTGTCTTCCTGGCTGTTGTCGCGGACTGCGAGGAAGGTCAGCGTGTTATTTTCATCATAGGACATGTTCAAGACAGCCATAAACCTGCCGATTTCCTGCCCGTTAAACACTGCCAATACAGGGTTCTTCCAATCATCGACGGTTTTTGTACAGGCCATCTGCGTTCCATCCGCGCTGAAAGTTACATGAGAAGTGCCTGGCAGTTCCCTGCCGTCGACGACTGCTACTCTGTAGGAGGAGCCCGGTTTCTGTGCAGTATACGATAGCTTGTTGTTACCCGTAATAGCTATCGTTTCGTGGTCGATACCGGAATAAATCGGGCCTTCTACACCGTCTTTCACGACGAGCCAGTTGTCGCCGTCCTGCGCAGCAAACGCATAGTGTTTCCCGTCCCGGCTAAGGACTGGGATGGGGTTTGCTATGTAGTCATAGGCCCTGGAAGGAACGCCATCGACCACCATCCGGTATTTGTCATCATTTCTGGTGCAGTAGTACAGCTTGCCGTCCAGCCCGTATACCTGGAACGCGCTTGCGGTGTTTCCTCCGACTTCATCATACGCCTTGCCGGGCTTGCCATCCTCGACCAGGCAGTATTTTTCTTCTCCGCATTCGGCGATATACGAAAAATGCCTGCAGTCCGGGCTGAATGCGATGCTGAGGCTGAAAAGATCTTTGAATTTAGGCCCCGGTTTTCCATCAATCACTACGAATGTTATAGGATCGGAATTAGCGTCATAATTGGTAGCGACATAGGCCAACCGCTTGCTGTCGGGGCTGAATGTGAATATACCGTCCACTTCGTCATACTTCGGCCCGGCCTTGCCGTCCAGAAAAACGAACATTTTGCCGCCTTTTCGGACAGCGAGCGCCGTATGCTTGCCGTCAGGGCTGAATTCTATCCCTGCAATCTTCTCATATTCCGCAGTTTTCTTGCCATCGATGACCGCCGCTTCCCTGTCGCAGCCGTTCAATACGACAAAAGCAAATCTCCCGTTTGCGCCGAATATTCCGGGGCAATACATTGTATCTATTTTGCGGACCGGGGTTCTTGCGGTGAAATAAGGAAAACTCATCTTTATGCCGGGGTAATTTCCGAGTTCTTTGCCGTCGAGTACCGGAATGCAATTTTTTCCTCTGAAGCCGACATAGCATGTATGCTTGCTGTCAGCCGAGAAATATGGCTCTCTCACGCCGTCGAACGCGGCGCTTTCTTTGCCGTCAGTGACTATCACCCACTTACTGCCTTTTCTGGCTGTGTAGGCCAGGCGGCTTCCGTCCGGGCTGAATTCGAAATCCTGGCTCCTGTATGCACCCTTTACGATGCTGCGCACCTGGTCGTATTCTGATCCTTCCTTACCATCCAGCCACACGCAGCATTTACCGTCCATTTTTAGGGCTACTGCGCCAACATGCCGGTCGTAAGGCGACCTTGTGCATAAAGCAAAGTCAGTCGAAATATCGTGCTCGACTAATTCCTGCATATTCTGCCGCGGCCAGTCCTTGTAGTCATTCGGGGTAGTAAGCACGAAGATGGGGATAGTCCCGAGTTTCTCCACCTGGACGTCTACGGCACGGGTCGGGCTGATAAAAGCAAAAGCCATCAGGCAAAGTGTAAGTTTCAAAAATGTTTTTTGCAATGTCTGCGCTCCGATTTTAGTCTTGTACACATCTTATCGGAAAAGCGCGCCGATTCCTTCACCGGCTATCGGAACACTGAGCTAAACAAAACCAGCCTCCGGCATCTTCCGACAACCGAAGGCTCGTTACTGACTGTTGATAGTTGAAAGCTGACAGCTTAATCAGCTGTTGTTATGCCAGATTGCCTTGACGGCGAGCGCGGCGGGTTTCGGGTCGCCGTTGAAGTCGATTATCGACGTATTCGCGGCGCAGGGGAAGCAATCGTGCCCCATCCAGAAGATCATCCCTCCGCAGCGCGGGAACCGGATCTTCGCGGACATGAGCGCGATGGTAAGGCACTTGGCCTGCCTTGCCTGGCTCCACTCTACGTATTCTTCCAGAGTTTCGGGCTTGCGGCCTTTCTCTTTGACGAACTGTTTTTCCTCGATCCACCAGTCCATGTGCCTCCGCCAGATCGGGTTTGTGGCTACAGGCGGCATTACATCGCATTCGCCGGCGGTGCTTCTGATGATCTCCGCTGAGCTTGCGCCGGGCGAACCGGTCTCGGAGCGAATAAGAGAATCGTCCGAGATCCAGTAATCCAACCATTCGGGCTCTATGTCGCTTTCGCACTTCCATGGTCCGTGAACGTCCCAGTGGAGACCTTTTCCGGCGTTAGCAGCATCAAATCCTGCTCTCGGTCCGCTGGGAGATGTCGCCAGATACCTTCGCGTCGGGTCGAGTCCTTCGACCACTTTCTCCAGACGCGCGAGCATCGGGTGGCTCGTATCCGCCGGTACCCAGTCTGTGGTGTTCAGAAGCTCGTTTCCTCCGCACCAGATGATGAGCGACGCATGATGCTGTCTGCGCTCCACGTAAGACTTGCCGATTTCGGCCATCTCACTTATGGATTTCTCATCTTTGGGCGGTATGCAGTCCATGGTAGATGAGGAGAGCGGGAACTCCTGCCATACCATCAGGCCGAGCTCATCGCAGATGTCGTAGAACCACTCTTTTTCAAGAGAAGCGCCGCCCCAAACGCGGAAAGTGTTCGCGCCGAGGTCTTTGTAGAGTTCCAGCCGCTTCCGGTAGTCCGCTTCGGTGAGATCGGCGAAGTTCGGGCGGATGGGAGTCCAGTTCGCGCCCTGCATGAACACCTTCTTGCCGTTCACCACGCAGATCCACGGGTCGGAATCGGGACATGAACCTTCGCACTGCTCCCATTTGATCTCTCTGAACCCTACGCGCTTCCCGGTCGAGTCGATTTCCTTGCCGCTTCCGTCCAGAAGCTGAAGTTTCAGCTCGTAAAGCGGCTGCTCACCTGCCAGGTTCGGCCACCAGAGCTCGACCGGGCTTGCATCGAGCGTCATTCCCGCTTCATTGAAGGAAGCTGCCGGGACAGACTTCTCCGCAACTGTTTTTCCGTCTCTAGCGATGGAAATTTTTACCGTTGCGCCGGTACCGGCGGTCACTTTGCCCAGCGCGACGACTTTGCCCTTCTGCGCGGCTGCGTCCGTCTCTGTCCAGCAGCGGAATGAGTCGATTTTCTCTCCATCGGTAACTTCGAGGGAGATATCGTCCCAGATACCGATCTGGACAAGCCGCGCGGTCCAGTCCCAGAAATAATTGAAGCGCGGTTTCCACTTGTCCATCTTGGAAGTGCACCCGAACTGTCCCAGCCAGCGCGGGGAGAGATCGAAGAAGATCCGAAGCACGTTTCCGCTCGGTTCAAGGTGCTCTGTCAGATCGAAGACATGCGGTACATGGGTCCCGCAGAAGCCGGACACCAGTTTGCCGTTCAGGTAGACTTCGCCGCAGTAGTCCAGCCCCTGGCAGTTAAGTATGAACATCTTTCCTGGCTCGATCCATGCATCGGGTAGCTGTGCCTCGTAAATCCAGTGGCGGTTTTCGACCCATTCGCACAGGCGGTAGTTGAGCCCTATGTTCCAGTCAGGGATTACTCCGGCCTCGCGGAGGCTGTATTGCACCGATCCCGGCACCTTGGCCGGTACGGCTGTTATTTCGGCACTCGATCCATTGGTGAGCTGTTCGCTGGCAGTAGTCCGCCAAAGCTCAGGCACCCACCCCGTAAGTTTCCAGTCTAGTTGAGATAAATCGTGAACTCTCTTCATAAAACTTCCTCTGTTACTACTAATGAGTTTTGGTAATTGATGCAGCGAGCAATAAATGTCATTTCAGCCGAAACTCTTTAATAACTCCATATTAGGGGATTTATGGCTGAGTGGCAAGGTTTCGTTTTCGGGACAATTGGAGCAAAAAGCCGTGCTTACTCGGTTGACAGTCGCCTTGCCACGACACTATACTTATGAAAGCTCACTACGAAGCAGGTGAGTGTGCTTTGACTGAGACTTGTAGTTTTGGAGGATTCTTGAAAGACTGATGGAACAGCGCATGCGTACCGTGTCGAGAAGGCCTGTGTCCAGGAGACCCGTCCGGCGGCGACGGACTGTTCGTTGGGTATGGAGAATCTTTTTAGGATTATTTCTTGTTTTCTCACTTGGCCTAGGCACGGTGGTAGGATATATGTATTTTGGCAGCCAGACCGTGCGCCAGATAGTCCATGACTGGCGTACAGGTATGTGGCAGCCTGATAAATCGTTCCCCGGGAAAGACAACATTACCCTGCTTTTCCTCGGCAAGGATGTCGATCTCGACAACCATGCAAGAGTGCTTAAAACAAACGGCCGCACAGACACAATTTTGCTTGTCCGGCTCGACTTCAAAGACCAGACAGCAAACATCCTCTCCATTCCGAGAGACACACGCGTTCGGATTCCCGGCTATCGAGGAAAGCACAAGATAAACGCAGCCCATGCGTTCGGCGGCCCTGAACTCTGCATGGAGACTATCGAAAATTTCCTGGATATCAAACCCGAAGAATACATAGTAGTAGACTACAAGAGCTTCGAAAAGGCGATAGATGCGCTCGGCGGCCTGCAGGTCGCTGTAGACAAACAAATGGACTACGACGACAACTGGGGGAATCTCCACATCCATCTTAAACCTGGGACCCAGGTTCTGGACGGCAGAGAAGCCCTGGGGTTCGTGCGGTTCCGAAAGTCGAATGACGGACACAGCGTTACCGATCAGCAGCGGATCGCACGACAGCATCAGTTTCTTATGGCAGCTAAGGGTAAAATCATGTCCAAGTCTGTCTTCCTGCACCTGCCGGAGCTGATAGACACGCTCCGAAGCGGTGTAAACAGCTCGATGAGCGATGCGCAGTTGATGACCGTAGCTAAATTTATCAAAACGCTGCCCAAGGAATCAATCCGAACGGCGATCCTCCCGAACAATGATAGCGTTTATGTTACGGCGAAAGACAGCGATGCTCGGAAGCTCGTAAACCAGATGTTTTGATTATTAATTCCTCGAGACGTGCCGGGAATACCCGGCGCAGGCACTTCCAATGACCCGAAAAGAGATAGAAAATCACACTGTTGCATTCCTTAGGACCGCTGGAGGGACACGTCCCGACGTTAGAGTGGTGGAAATTGAAAACCGCCGCTTTGTGGTAAAGGATTTTCGACGAAGTGACCTTTTGTTTAAAGCTATCGTCGGTCCACTCCTGATCCGGCGTGAGAGCGCAGCACTCGCCAGGATGGACGGCGTCGAAGGTGTGCCCAGATTGTTCCAGCGGATCGACCGGTACGCCATGGTCATCGAACATATCGATGGGACCGCTCTCAGGGACTTCAAAGGAGACATCCCTGAAGGTTTTTTCGATGAGCTGGTCGATATTATGGATGCTGTGCATTCACTAGGCGTCACCCACTGTGATTTGAGGAGCTCCGGTAATGTGATGGTTACGAGTGACGGTAAACCAAAGGTGGTAGATTTTGCTGCCTGCGTAATGCGTGGTCACGGGCTGAACCCGCTAATCAACTTCCTGTTCCGGCAATTTATCGACGGCGACCACTACGCGGTTTTGATGTTAAAGCGTAAACATGCGCCGGACCAGCTTCGCCCCGAGGAAATAGACCGGCTTAACACCCCTTTGCCCTACGAAGAGCTTGCAAAAAACATAGGCCGCAGCACACGCAACATTACTCGCAGGATGCTTACAAGGAAGAAGTAACGGTCTGTTTATTTTGAACCGTGAATTACGCGAAGAAGCACGGAAGATGCGAAAAAGGGGATTAGTGAGAAGTTGAGAGTCTTGTGGAAGTTGCTGTAAATCTCCACCTTCCGAGTCTTTATCCATTCCGTGTCTCCGCGGTTCTAAATCCGGCAGCTACTCTGTCCATTCGCTGTAATAGTTCACTCTTGCAGGAATTATATATCACCCTGAATAACCAGCACGTCACCCTGAACTTGATTCAGGGTCCATTCTTTTCCTGGATTCCGAGTCAAGCTCGGAATGACGTTGTGGTGGTTCAGTATGATGTTATACTCATCAACTCTGAACTCTGCCCATTCGCTTTACATTGGTCTGCTCAGAGCGGTATAATTGCGCCGGCACAAGCCGCCGGGAAACCACATTTGTAAGGATTACGTAGATAATGAAGATAGCTGTCGGCTCCGATCACGGTGGTTACGACCTGAAGCATGAAATCCTTGACGCACTCAGGTCGGAAAACTATGAATATCGGGACTTCGGGACCCACTCGAAGAAGTCCGTCGATTATCCCGATATAGCGCGCGAAGTCTCGGAAGCCGTAGCTTCGGGCGAATATGACCGTGGCATCCTTATCTGCGGAACAGGCGTCGGGATGTGCATAACAGCCAACAAAGTCCGTGGGATCAGGGCTGTTCTCGCATCGGATGAATACACGGCCAGACTGTCAAGGGAACACAACAATACCAACGTGCTTACGCTCGGAGGCCGGGTTATCGGGCCGGAGCTTGCGAAAAATATAGTGCATGTATGGCTTGAGACCGATTTTTCGACAGAGCCGCGCCACATAGACCGCGTCAACAAGATCGAACAATAAGCAGCAGTTCAGGAGCAATGGGCGCGTCCGATACGGATGTGCTCCAAGGAGGATCAACAAGTGGGTGCTGTAGATATACGGATTGGTGGTACAATGGAGCTTCCTCTTTCGGAAGTAGACCCTGAAGTCGCCGAAGCAATCAAGCTCGAAGAGAAACGGCAGCATGAAAAGCTCGTGCTGATCGCATCCGAAAACTATGTCAGCCGGGCTATCCTGCAGGCACAGGGTTCGGTTTTGACCAATAAATATGCCGAGGGCTACCCGGGAAAGCGTTATTACGGCGGATGTGAGTTTGTCGATGTGATAGAAACGCTTGCTATCGAGCGCGCGAAAGAGCTGTACAAAGCCGAACATGCGAATGTCCAGCCTCACTCCGGCGCCATCGCAAACATGGCAGCCTACTTCGCGGTTATGAAGCCGGGAGATACCTTCCTTGCGCTTGATCTGGCGCACGGCGGACACCTGACTCACGGCAGTCCCGTGAACTTCTCCGGCAGGCTCTATAATGCAGTCCACTACGGAGTCGATCAGGACACGGAAGTGTTGAATTACGACCATATCAGGCAGATTGCGAAGGAGTGCAAGCCGAAAATACTTGTCACCGGCGCATCCGTGTATCCAAGGATTATCGACTTTGCCGAAATGAGGAGCATCGCGGACGAGGTCGGCGCAGTATTTATGGTCGATATGGCGCACATCGCTGGAATGGTAGCGACAGGAGCGCATCCTTCGCCGGTACCACACGCGGACATCGTCACGAGCACCACCCACAAGACATTGAGAGGTCCGCGCGCCGGAATGATCCTTTGCAGGAAGGAATTCGCGGAGATTATCGATAAAACAGTCTTCCCAGGTATGCAGGGCGGGCCGCTGGAGCACATAATCGCGGCAAAAGCCGTATGTTATAAAGAGGCAATGTCCCCTGAGTTCAAGGATTATCAGAACCAGATCATACGGAATGCCTCGACGCTGGCAACTAGGCTTGCTGCTGAAGGATTCAGGCTCGTTTCAGGCGGAACGGACACCCACCTGATGCTGATCGACCTTACCGCAAAGCAGATGACTGGTAAAAAGGCTCAGGCAGTGCTTGAAGATGTCGGCATTGTAGTAAACAAGAACATGATCCCCTTTGACAAGGAGAAACCGTTCGTCACAAGCGGAATCAGGATTGGGACACCAGCAATAACCACAAGAGGTATGAAAGAACCGGAGATGGAGACCATCGCCGGCCTCATAACGACAGCACTTTCCGATCCCGAAAGCGAAGCGACTAAAAATTCGATCAAGTCGCGCGTCAAGGAACTCTGCGACGCATTCCCGATCTATGGAGGCGCGAATTGACGGAGCGCAGGCGGCCAGATTGGGACGAATATTTTATGGAAATCGCCCATGTGGTAGCCAAGCGCTCGACATGCATTAGGAGACAGATCGGGGCTATCGTCGTTAAAGATAAACGAATACTCACGACCGGTTACAATGGCGCACCGAGCGGATTGCCGCATTGCTTTGAACTTGGATGTATGCGTGACGAGCTTGGAATCGAGTCCGGCACCAGGCATGAGCTGTGCCGGGCGCTCCACGCCGAGCAAAACGCCATTATGCAGGCTGCGCTCTATGGCGTATCGACGAAGGGTTCTACACTCTACTGCACGCATCAGCCATGCAGTCTGTGCGCGAAGGCGATTATAAACTCCGGTGTCAAGCGCGTAGTATTTCAGGGCGATTACCCGGACGATTTCGCACTGGAGATGCTGGGACAGGCTGAAATCGAAATGGTCCGGTTTGTATTAGATTCCGAGGATATTTAGTGAGAAGTGCGATTATCGCAATCGTCGTTGCCCTTACAGGGTGCTTTCTGTTTACACCGCTGGTACGGAAGCTGGCGATAAAATTCGGTGTTATCGACCAACCCGGCGAGCGCAGGGTACATGTAACGCCGACTCCGAGATGGGGCGGGATTGCGATCTATGCTGCGTTCATAATCGCCGTCGCCACCGCGGTTGCCATCGACCCCAGGGTAGGGTTCGACCGGCAGTTGCTCGGTGTGCTCTTTGGCGGCACGGTGATAGCTATCGCCGGACTGTTTGATGACAAGTATGATTTTCCGCCGTACGCCCAAATTGCGGCCATTCTTGTTAGTGGGGTCGTGCTGGTTTACTTCGGAGGGACCATTTCTTACGTCAGCAAGCCGTTTGGCCCAGGGTTCTGGTGGTTCAAGCCCTGGCTTGCGATACCGATAACACTCATCTGGATATTCGGAGTTACCAAAACAGTCGATCTGATGGACGGGCTTGACGGGCTCGCAGCCGGGATTTGCGCTATCTCAGCAGCAACATTCCTTGTTATGTCGCTGCAAGCGCTGGGAGACATCCACAACGTAGTCATCCCTACGGCACAAAGTGCGGACAGGATCAGGCTCTTTACTACGGTTATGATCCTGAGCGGCGCTCTCCTCGGAGCCAGCCTGGGGTTTCTCCGGTTCAATTATCCTCCGGCAAAAATATTCATGGGGACGGTTGGAGCCCAGTTTATGGGGTTTGTGCTCGCATCTGCTTCAGTGATCGGCGCGTTCAAAGTGGCTGCGCTCGTCGCGATGGCAGTCCCGCTCCTTGTGCTTGCCATTCCTATTCTCGATACGGCTTTCGTTGTCGTAAGAAGAGCAGTCCGGGGCACGAAAGTCTACGAAGCGGACAAGAGCCACGTGCATCACCGCCTGCTGCAGCGCGGACTGAGCCAGAAACAGACAATCTGGGTGATCTATCTCCTGACAGCGGCGCTCTCCGCACTGGGACTGGTTATGTTCTGGTATCTGAAGTAGCTGTAGGGTTTTGAAACGCGAATTACGCGGATTTAGCGGATTGCGCGAATGAAATTGGTGGAAATTCGTGCTTCGGGACCGCTTTTCGTCCCGAAGCAAAAGGAAAACGTCATGCTGAACTTGATTCACTACCGTCCCACAGATATAAGAGGATTTGAAAAGAATGACGGATTCACGGTATCCTTAGTTTCGACAAAAAAGCAAAGGATATGGACAATGAACCCGTCGAAGCATAGTTTAACAGTATTGGC
>JBDKSP010000088.1:0-76416 GCA_039680575.1 Armatimonadota bacterium | reverse complement strand
ATAAACAGTTCTCTGATATAGCTTTATCTGTTGATTTTACACTTACACCTGAAACTCTTCCGGAGGATTTTCGGCAACAGCCAACATATGATTGGCCGTTAATTAATCAGCCGAAAATCTATAGGAGGCCATTGCGATAATGTTTATGAACCTCACGCTTCAAGCTGGGAATGAATCGCCAGAACTCTCTTCCGCGATTCATTCCCCTATCACATATCCAGCCAGTAAACCACCAAGTTAAAATACGTTGAAAATATCACTGTTATATGGTAGTATTTACCAGCCAATCCTGGTTGGTATCAACCATTTCAGCATCATTTTCGGTATCAACAAACCGTTTGATGCTAGGATTCAGCTGCAAAAGGAAACACGCTCACGGAGGCGTGCTCGAGTGGTTTAAGGGAGCGGTCTTGAAAACCGTCGTAGTGAAAGCTACCGGGGGTTCGAATCCCTCCGCCTCCGCCAGATCAAATAGGCCGGTTTTCCACAGGTATATACGATATTATGCTTGAGGGAGACCGGCTTTTTTCTAACAAACATCCTCACCATTATCTTCGGTTCCTCTCCCACCGCCTGCCATTTTGGTAACTGCACACAGATAATACACCTTTCCGCAGACAAATGAAGGAGATTTATCAATAAGTGTCGCATACTACCATTGATATACAACCGATCACATAGTTTCGCAATTCACACACAAAACATGGGAGAGGGGCAACATATAAATGGTGGTCAGAGTAAAATCAGTTGTTGCTGCAGTAATATTGCTTCTGGTTTGGTCGGTCGTATCTGTGAGCGCGCAGAATACGAAACCTAAACCCACGGGACAAAAAGTCTGCACTGCGAAAGACTATAATCAGGCGTTTTATAAGTTCAGATACAGGTCAATCGTCGAAGAATACAAAAGAATCGGGACACGTGACCCAAAATGGGATGCTAATGTACTGGTATTCCTCGATTTATATGCAAAATACGGCACTGAATTACCGGATGCGCCATCAATTGACAAATTGCTCAAGGCTGGTCAGGAAGCTGTCGATGCAGGCTGCGCCGACCCTATGGTACAATCCTGCTACGGCGTTGCATTGTTGCTGAACAACAAGTTCGCTGAAGCCATTCCTGTTATTGAACGCAGTCTTGATGAACTACAGAAAAGCAAATACCACAAAGTACGCATGGCTAAATTGCCGCTCAACCTGATTCAGGCGAAGCAGGGCAATAAAATCCTATCCCAGGAAGAGATGAACAGTCTCTATAATCTTGGGTTTCGGTTTACGATCGATTCTCTGAGCGATGGCAGCTATATCAAGGGCGAAGAGAGATTTGCGATTGAAGGCATCCCGTTATTCATAGACAATAAGCCGAATTGGAGCAATTATCTGAAAGCGCTGGATGCAAAACCGCCCACTTTACCCTATGTCTATAAAGTCCTTGCTGCACGCTGCCACATCAATATCGGATGGGGATACCGGGGCACAGGTTGGGCTTATTCTGTTACCGAAGAAGGCTGGGAAGGCCTTTTTACGCACCTGAAAACAGCTCGCAAACTGCTCGTGGAAGCGTACAATCTGCACCCGGAGTATCCTGAGGCTCCTGCAGAGATGATCACTATCGTAATGGCTGAAGAAGACCCTACGGAGTCACCACGAGTCTGGTTCGACCGCGCTGTTGCCGCACAGTTCGATTATATCCCTGCCTACGACAAACTTAGCATATCAATCCGACCGCGATGGGGAGGAAGTATCGAGGAGCTATATGCGTTCGGCCTGCAGTGCCTGAAAACAGCAAGATACGATACGGATGTCCCATGGCAGTTCTTCAATCAACTCAGATATATTACCGAAGACCTCTACGGCGACAAAACATACTGGAAAGACCCGAAAAACATACAATATCTTAACTCAATGTTTGATGGTTACATCAAATCTACAAATCAGAAGGAATGGTTCAAAAGCAAAAAAGCCGCCACGGCCTTTTTCAGCGAAAGATACGCCGAATCGAAGAAGTTGGTCGATGAGCTTGGAGACAAACTGGATAAAGTTGCATTCAATCAGAACTTCAAGATAAGTTTCGATAAAGCTCGAGGCGAAATATACGCTCTCGGCGGAACAAACGGCCCTAAACTGCTCAATGCGAACCGACTTGCAGACAAAGGGAAACCATCGCAGGCGCTGGCTATCTACCAGACAATCGCAACGAGAACCAAGGATGATAAATACGCATCTGAGTATATTCAACCGAGGATTGAAGAACTTACACTGCAGTCAAAATTATCAAAAGGCGGATGGGTCGACATAAAAATTCCCAAAGACCTGCACGGCTGGCTGAATGGAGGCGGCAAGTGGACTGCTCTGAAAGATGGATCCGTAATGGGATCAAGCGGGAATCAAAGGCTGTTTTTACAATGCTGGTATGAGCTTTACGATAACTTCGAGTTCAGCGCTGACTTCGAGATATTAAGATCAAACGGCGATGCAAATGCGGGAGTTATGATCCATCCTTATAAGCCGCGCAATAACGGAAACCTGATAGCGGCTATGTATAAGGATACTAAATTGGTATCAATGATAAGTTTTCCCTTTGGAAACCTGGATGATTATCCTGATGCAATCTGCAAGGACCGCAACACTATGCTTGTCCAAGTCCATGACGGCAGAGAAACAGTTTACCTGAATGGCAAGAAGATGGGCTATCCAGTTGCATTCCCTATTGGGGTTACACCCGATGAGAAATACCGCGTAAGTCTTGGTTCTTGCTGCAAAGAACCCGGCACAATAGTATGGTTCTATAACATGAAAATCCGTAAGCTGCCGAATACTGCCGAGTAAGCATCTCAAATAATAGATCAAAACAGAGGGCAGGCCGCCAAAACCTGCCCTCTGCTATTTTCAAAATAACGCAGCATCTCACATTTTAGAGCTGATAGCTGACGGCTGAAAGCTGATAGCTTTTTTTATCTCAATGCAACAACTTACCGAACAAAGACTCGCCTTTTACGGCCTTTTTACCGGCATAAGTGCCTATGACCGCACCTGCGAAGACATCCGAGCCATAATGCGCCTGTTTCTGCATCCTGGCATACCCCACCCCGGCAGCTAACGCATAATACAACCATTTTTTCCTGGGGTGCTTATGCGCGAGCACTGTAGCGATTGCAAACGCATTGCTCGTATGCCCAGATGGGAAGGATGCGAAGCCCGATCCCGGCCCCTCAAACTCATACGGATCGCCGCCGGACTCGCGCGGTCTCATCCTTCCGGTCAGAAATTTGAGACTTTCTGTAGCAAGCATCGCATCACCGGCGGCCTGAAGTGCAGTACCGTATGTTTGTTTTGCATGGGGTCCGCCGATTACATAGCCGAGACCAAGTATACCAATCACACTTTTACTCCCAAGTATATTGAGTGTATCCGAAAGCCTGCATGCGCTAACGCCTCTTAAGGCTGACCTGGTGAACTCATTTGTGGCTTTATCGGTCAGGTAGATGAGCCCTGCCTGTTTCGTACCCTTTATGGCTGTATTATATTCCGGGTCCAGTCTAGACTTCTTGGGCTTACTTGCTGGTACAGTCTGAAGCAGTAAAGACAGATCTTTCTGCTCCGTAATCATATCCGGTGATAACGAGCTGTCGAACGAAGGCTGGGCTGCTTCCGGCTGCGTTACTGCCTGTTCTTCAACAGGCGCAGTCAAAGCGGACGTTGGATCATCAGCCAAAACCTGGCTAGACACCAAAACCATCATCAGAAACAGGAGCCGTGCAATGTGTAGTGGAAACATCCTTTACCCCTAAAATTAGCAGATATGGATTACCTCTATTTCTGATACGTAATTACCCGCTTCAGCTAGTTCCTTATATTTTTCATATTTACTGTTATCCAACCAGAAGGAATAGCCCTGACCCGGATAGAACCGTTAGTTGGAGGGAATATATCTTGGTTACTATCAATCAGCAGATTCAACATAAATCAGGTATTCCACTCGGTGGAATCGGGACAGGATCGGTTGAAATCCGTCCGGACGGGCTTTTTCATGAGTGGCAGATATTCAACAACGGGACATGGAACCCAAAATACAAGAACGACTCGCAAACTCCTATAGTTATTGAAAAAAGATCGATGGACCCCGGTGACCTGATCTTCATAGCCAGGGTCAAAACATCTGACGGCAGGACTATCCTGCGCTATCTTGGACTGTCTGAGCAGATTCACAATCTGTACTCTTTTTCGTGGATACGGTCCGTGCAGTCTATCAGCTTCGACGGGACGTTTCCGACAGCGACTTTAACTTATAACGATCCAGAGCTTCCTGTTTCGATAGAAGCGGAGATATTCTCTCCGTTCATCCCGTTGGAGAGCCGGATATCGGGAACCCCAGGTTTCTACGTCCATTTCAACATAAAGAATTATTCTCCTGAGCCAGTGGAAGTCTCGATCCTCGGTATTACACGAAACCCCGTGGGATACGACCAGGACTCCCGCAAACCAAAGAACCGTCTGGAATCCATAGGAGATGCCAAAGCCATCGTTCTAGGCGTTGACGGACTGAAAACCGATCAATGCTCCACCGGCGATATGACATTCGCCGCGTTGGGCGGCGATGTAACGTATATCACCGGTGCGTATGAAGACGACCGCAAAGGGTTTCACCTCTGGATGCAGGAATACGGGATCAGGATATACTCATTTCTGCACCAATTCCGCGAGAACGGTTCACTGCCGAACCTGAATGCGGAAGTGCGGCCGGAACTGCCAAGCGACTTCAATACAGCGGACCTTTCGGATGATGAGCGCAAGGCGCTTCTCGATCAGCTCATGCAGCATCCTCTCATTTACGATATCTACCACCGAATAGCGGCAGCCGATCCGGACGCAGCAGGCTCGGCGGAGGTTCTGGGTAAAATCGCAGACAGCCTTGCCCACATAAATGGAAACCATGCCGAATGGGGGCTTGCCGCGCTCTCGAGCCGAGCCGAGCTTGCGCCCGAAGCGGAATCATCCGTCCTTTTTACTACAGCATGGTATTTCCCGAACCATATCAGCCCTACAGAAGCAAATATAGGCCATGCCTACGAGAACTGGTTCGAGAACTCGCTCAGCGTATGCAAATTCATGCTCGATAACTATTCGGACATATACACTCGAACCATGATGCTGCCTGAATCAATACATAATTCCAGCATACCAACCGAAGCAGCCGATGCGATAACAGCCCAGCTCTCCATTATGACGAAGTGCACCTGGTGGACAAGGGACGGGCTTTTCGGAGTTTGGGAAGGGCTCGGATGCTGCGGATTCCACACCACGGACATCACATACCAGGGATCATTCCCAATCATATCACTCTTCCCGGAACTGCAGAAGACCCAGATGATACACGGAGCCAATTTCCAGCGCGAGGATGGCCGGGTACACCATATGCTTGCCCCGGACCTCTATTCCGCAGACAACCAGTACGATAGAGTGGATATGAACCAGCAGTTCGTTATGCTCACAGCAAGAGACTACCTCTGGACAGGCGATAGAGCTTACCTCGATAAGCTCTGGCCTCACATCATCAAGGCGATGGAGAGCACCAGTAAGATCGATACCGATGGCGACGGGCTTCCTGATTCCGATACCCGCCGCAGCACCTACGATGCCTGGCACATAAAGGGCTGCCCGTCATATGTCTCGGGGCTCTGGTTGGCTGCGCTCCGGGCTGCATCAAGGCTCGCCGTTGAAGTCGGGGACATGGAACGCGCAAAATCATGGCAGGCTACATACGACAAAGGGGTAAAGAGCTTCGAAGACAAGCTGTGGAACGGAGAGTATTACGTCCTTTTCAGGGATGGTGACGAGTTGGATGAGTGCTGCATGAGCGACCAGATGAGCGGCGACTGGTTCAACTCAACCAGTGGATGGGAGCATATTCTCGATCCGGAAAGGATCAAAACCGCTCTCGGCAGTATCGTCCGCCAGAATTTCCGGGAAGGTGAAGGACTCATCAACGCATCCTACCCGCCCGATAAGAAGCGCAACCTGGCTACATCAGATAATTTCCAGGCTGAAGCGCCGTGGACCGGGATCGAATACACCGTTGCCAGCCTTCTTATCAGTTACGGAATGGTCGCTGATGGGCTTGCTATCGTGAAGGACATCCACGACCGCTATATCCGCGCGGGAAGGTATTGGGACCATATAGAGTGCGGCGGCCATTACTACAGGGCGATGTCATCCTGGACGCTTATGATCGCTTTTTCAGGGTTCAGATGGGACCAACCGGCCGGATTCCTGTCATTTACCCCGGCGATAGACCAGCCTGCCTGCGAGTATCCCTTCTTTACATCAAACGCCTGGGGGACTTACTGGCAGGAGAACGATATTACGGGCAGAACCGTCACGATAGAGATCTCATCCGGTGAAATGACCATACGGGAGCTGTCCCTGCCGAAATTATCCGGGTTCGAAGATGCCGAAGTGCTGATCGGCGGAGAATCGGCGGAGTGCAAGTTCAATCGGTGCGGTAAAGGCATCCAGGTGGAGTTCAGCAAACCTGTTACGCTCACGGAAGAGGTATCACTTGTGATTACAGCGTAAGAGGAAACAGAGAACAGAAGAAATCAGTGGAAATATATGCTGCGGGAACGGAAATTATACGAGTATCCTTCTTATTGCTCCTAATTCAGTTCCCGCAGCTATTGCGACATGTTACCGCTGCGGGAATTAAATCTGTGTAAATCAATAGATTATACAGACCTGCCATTCCCGCAGCATAAACTTAGTAGATACTCGTGCTTCTCCCCGTGGGTCCACGGAGTAGGATGAACTACGGTCTCGAAGCATACAAAGCTGATAGCTGACAGCTCAACTAGAACTGACCTACGTTAAACTCTACTCTGAACCGATTCCTCGATTTAGACCAGATAAGCATCATTTCATGGTCCTGAATCTCTTTACAAAGTGCGATTTCGGTGTCCGAATAGTCATATTTATCGTATGACTGGAAAGTCTGGAGCAGATTAATCCTCCATGTAGGAAAAAGCCGGTATGAAACATCCGCGAATGTGCTGGATTGCGGGGTATCGATCATCTGTGTGCTGTATATCCGCGCTTGCCAGAGCGTCGAAGGCATATACATTATGTTTGCGCTCAATCGGTGGCGGCCGGATAGATCACTGTAGCTGGGATCACGGGTATATGAGTATACCAGCCCGAAGCTGCTGGTCTTTCCAATCCTGTAATTAAAAGACGAGTTGCCGAGAAGCGAAAACCCGGAGCGTTCACCTCCCCAGTCCTGCCCGATTGTAAGCGTATTTGTGAGCCCAGCCCGTTTACTGAACGTGACCGGCTTACCGTAAACCTGCATCTGTGCTCCAGCGCCGACGCCATCATTGCTTGAATCATTACCTGTCGCATAGGATGTCCGTCCAAGCAGCACATAGTTCGCGGCGCCACCGGCAATCGGCTTTGGTTGGCTCTGTAAATACAGGTCTGTCGAAACACTACCCTTCTGATCCTGGTATTTATTACCGTATATGTTCAGCCCCAGGCTTGATTTTCCCAAAGGTTTCGATAGATTTATCATCCCAAACAGGTCCTTATGGGCTGGAAAAGACAAGTAGCTGTAAACCCGGCTTCCTGAGTCATACTGCTGGTTGAAGTGCCAGTTTGCGCCCCATTCTCCACTGGTGACTCCGTTCAACTCGAGATTTCCTTCGCCGCCGGTGTCTGTAGTATAGTCCTGCACGAGATCTAGCGACCAGCCGGAGTTCCCCGAATAGAATCCCCACCCGGATTGCTGGCCGCGACGAACATGAAGAGCTCCGGTCGAACTCGGAGAAAGCGAATAGTAAAGCGGCACATCGACTTTGAGTCCATTAGCTCCCCACCCCACATACTGTGATGATTGGGACTTCGAACTGTCCAATTCAAGCACGTGAAGCGGCACGGAAAGCACCTTTTTACCGTCTACATAGACCTGAGCATGGCGAAAATGTATCTCATCCTTGAGCCGTACGGTTATACTTGATGCCTTCATCAGCACATCGCTCATAGATATATCTGAAAAATTAAATATTACAGGCGAAAGATTATCGGTATCCGGTTCGATTGCCATATCAGCACCGCGAATAGATACACGCTCCATATTTCCGGTTTCTGACTCGATAATTGCCTTCCCCTTCATATCCTCTACGCGATAATATAGCGCGCAGACCTGAAGCGATTTGTTTCCCCGCGAAAGCTTTATAATCTTCCCACCAGCGCTCTGCCTGCACTTGATAATCCCCGCTTGTAGGTCGAACTCTATCTCGTCGGCGTTCATCATCAGCCCTCTATGCATCACAGTCGCTCCGCCTGAAGCCTGGATGACCATCTTTGCGGGATCGTAAACGAGGTAGCTTTTTGAAGCGATGGTTACGAAAGACTGCCGCGATATTTCGGTTCCCGGAGCCAGAAGCTCAACCTTCACCTGTCCGACCGCTCCTCCCTGCGTAACCCATGCAGATACTGTTGCAGTCCCTGTCACAGTACCCCCTGACAGCCGAGCACGAGCAACTCCAGCAGTAGTGCTGACAGAAGACTGGATAGTCCCAAGGCTGCTGGAAAAACTTACGAGCGTCCCGTCCGGGACCAGGTTCCCATCTGAGTCTCTGATCTCTGCGCCTATAGTCGCAATGCTCTTGCCATCCGCAATTATCGCATCCGGGTTAGCGCTCAGGTAGACACTCGTCGCAAAACCGGTAGAATATACTCTCACAGGATAAAACACAAGTACTGTGAGTGAGATCAATAATACTACATTTCGCATCGATTATAGTTTAAGCTCATGAATAAGGCCCGTCAAACAAACGAGCATTATATATAAGTACAGCGTGTCCCAAATATATATGAGGCACGCTGTAACTGATGACTCTTTCTTAGTTATTTGATCTAGAATGGAACAACCGGCGGATTATCGATATCTTCACTGCTCGAATTATCATCACTATTCGATGAGACAAGTGCTATCGTAACACCGATCACAAGCGGAATGATAAACCTTCTAAGGGCGCTTTTCTTCTTTTTGTTGCGCGTCTTCACTACTACCGGCTCATTCCCCTTTGTCGTCGTCGGTTCTGAGTTAATAGTCTGTCCTGCAGGAGCAAGCTCCTTTGTCATTTGAGCAACTGCATCGGCAGCCGCCATTGCAACAAGCTCAGCATCTACTTTTGATGTATTTGCAGGTGCTTTTCCTGTAATAGCGATAGATTTGACAGTCTCACCGGTGCGAATATCCGTCAATACAGCACTTAATGTTACTTCCGCCTTATTCGCCGCGGTATCTACCTGAACAGCATCTATAGATCCTATGAGCTGCAGGTCTGCTGCAATTTCTTTAGACACTTTTAGAGCACATGCTATCTGATCCTGGTCGGTCCCGAACGGTCCCTTTACATCATCAGGTTTCAATGTGAGCTCTCTAACCGATCTCTGAATGGATGGAAGCCGATCTGAGAATACTACTGCATTCAGTCCATCAGTTGACTTAATAGCAGACTGCAGGCTTTTCGCTATATCATCCGAAAGTGTCTCAATCGAAGATTTTACTGCATTTTCAAATGGGTATACAAGTATTGTTTTCTTCTGAAGAACATTACTGGGTCCCCGTTTTGCAAAACTTGCAACCGGAGATATATACATCGTAACTATCAGCAATGCTGCTATATATGATACCAAGCGCATCTGTCTGATCCTAATCATAAGCTGAACTTCTCCTCCAGTCAGGTGGTGAATAATACTGCGTGCAAACGGGTGTCTCCTGAGAGACACCCGTCCTTTTTATCTATTTTCCACTGCCAACAGGTGAGGCAGGTGGCATATCCAGCGATTGAGCATTGCTGTCTCTGGCAGTGACTCCGTATTCCTGCACTTCAAGTGATTGTGCGCTGATATCTGACGGCGCTTTCAATACCAATGTGCAGTTTACAAGAGCTCTTATCCAGTAACCTCTCCACGGATCGATAGTCCGCTTGTATGCATCAGACCTTGTCGGATGGATCAGCTTGTCTGCCAGCTGTGTAGCAGGATCCCACATCCAAGCATAGTTCCTTATCCAACCTTTTGCAGCGGCCTGATCTATCGTGATCTCATTGCCCTGATATATCACTGTGGCATCCTTGAGCAGGGTGGAATTCAGATAGGGCGAACCTATCTGGTTCCAACCTTGCTTCAATACGATCTCACAGTCCTGATCCTGATCATATAACCGTCCAAACGGTCTCAGTAGTCTATACTGGTTTCCGATAGTAATGGTCTGGCTCGAATCTACCGGCGATACCAGATCATTCTCAGTGATTGTCTCCACAGTATACTGCGACTTCGGCAGGATCCATACAGCATTCCCTGCTATAATCTGCGGGAAATATGTATCGCCATAGGACATATATGTCCTCTGCTCAGGATCCCATCTTACGATCTGCATATATCTCGTGCGATCGTATCCGAAGAGTGATCCGGGATCACCGCTTATCGCTGTAAGCGGCATACAGACCATATCTACTACAGGAGTGCTCGTAGCAGGTGAACTCATGTCCGTAGTTGCTACCACACGGCTCGGTCCTCTGACATTGATCTTCAATTCCGAAGTAACCGCCGTAGTATAGTCTGAATTACCATCCCATTTAGCGGTGATTACCCAGTTCTTATTTATCATCGGTGTTTCCATTTCAAATGAGAACTGGTTCTTCTTCACCGTTGTAGTAGCCGCTGCTGCTCCGGTTAGATTAATCGATGATACTGTCCCATCAGGTCTAGTTATCGTTATCTTTATAGTCTGTGAGCCGGATATTGGCTTTGCAGATGACTCATTAAGAACACCCGTTACTTTTACCCTCTCGGAAAGCTGGGGATCTTTATCTACCCATGTACCACTACCTGAGCTGTAGACTTCTCTGGTCATAACAATCGAGCCTGACAGAATTACCGGTCCGGTAACAGTAGACGACTTCACTTCGTGGGCATCTACAGAGCTTCCATCCTTTGCAAGGAAGTAGAAACTATGTGCACTTATAGCTGTATCGTATGACTCGCCCTTCTTCGTATACCAATACGTCACAGGCTTCGTGTAGTCAGGTTTACCGTTCTGCAGATATACATCTGCAGCTCTCTGTGTCATTACCCCTTCCAATACACCGTCGACATATAGCTTTATGCCCTCGACAACTGTTCCGTTCTGTACAACTACCGGCATATCTCCATCAGGATCGCTGTACTTCACTTCGTAACGGAATGTATTTGCTGTTCCACCTGCAGCTAGCTCATTGGTATCCGCAGGCTTCGTAGTATTGAACACCTTCGCTGAAGCCAGAACAGGAGCATTCATGTTCGAGCTGACAGCAATAGTGGGTCCATTTACAGTCGTTAATTCACCAAGGCTATCCGTAGTCTTGAATACAGTCTTTATGGCGCCTGCGGATAATCCGGACTTTGTGCCTTTATAAGTTACGCCATTTGCATAGTCGGTATCCGTTGAGTTTCTTGTCAGGTATATCTTATTACTGCTATTCCCGCCAAACTCAACCCATACCTGTTCATTACCGCTAGATGAATCGATGTAAGGTCCTTCTCCATTCACATCCGAATATATTACGCTCAATGTGAATGTCGTATTCGTATCTCCGTTTGGAGGATTTACCGCCGTATCAGTCAGTTTTGCTTTAGCATTCACTACTACGACCGGATCATTCTCCGATTCATCGTCTCCTTGAGATGCAACAGGCCAACGTACCTTGTTCCAACCATCCGATGCCTCGAAGTGGAACCTGTGGTTCCCTTCAGGTAATCCATTCGCCTTAGTAGTAAACTTCCGGTCTGTTGTATAGAAGGTTGTATCATCCTGATCTTCAACTACAACCGGGACAAGGTCTGCTGCGTAACTGCCGTCACTAAAGACAACGCGTACGCTTCCCATAACTTTGTCATGATATCTTGGCGGGTCGCCATCTCCATCACGATAATTGATAATGAAATCATAGGCATCTGATTCCTTACCACTTGCAGGCGATACTGCTACATCACCTGAAGATAGTGATAATACAGGAACATGGTTCCCCGAAGGCGCCTGTGCCGCTACCACAGGTCCACTCAACTCACCAGAGCCAGGGTATCTGGTCATACTTGATTCAGTCGTTGTATTCCAAGGCTCTCCAACCCACGACGGTGGGCTTATTATCGATGCAGCTTTGAAGTGGAACTTGTGTGTCCCATCAAGCAGCTGAGGTATGACAATTTTATATACGACACCAGCGGGATAGTTGCTCTGTGTCGGGGGATCTTTATACATCCTCAGAGTACCTATCGAGAATGTAGCCCCTTTAACAAGACCATCAGCAATAATGTCATCCGTCATCAGTTTGAGGACGTTGCTGGTATTGTTGGCAATCAGATAGACTCTTCCGTCCAGATCACCGCCAATGAACTGTATCAGCTTTCCAGCAAACTGGTCTACTTTATAACTCGCTGATTGACCGTCACTTCCCATAACACGAATACACCTGTATTTACCAGGTTGAGCCGGGTCTTCGATAATATCATCGACGATTCCGACATTCCAGGTCTCATTTGTGTTGTCCGTGTATAGCAGCGGCATCGGGAACTTCATAAGTTTTATTTCGTCTGCCGCTCCCAGATCGTTGGCGAACGGAGCTAATGTAATCGGCAAATCACCGTCGCGATCGCTGTAAGTTACCGAATACACTACACTCTGCGTCGTACTTATACTTCCGGAATCCGGGTTCGGTGTCGCTGATCCATCGCTGAGCGCTGGTGAATTATTCACCCATGGTCCAACGTATGCCTCTATTTTTCCGGTAGTCTGATTCACCTCCGGTAATGTTACCAGTCCCACACCATCACTGGTAGTGAAGTAATATTCATGCGCGCCGCTCTCAAGCTTCGCGGTATATTTATATACTACGCTTGATCTATAGGACGGTGTATCCGACACTGTCGTGCTCATCGTGTGCTCTACACCGTCTATAACGACCCTAACAAACGATGGCGCTTGACCATTCGTCCCCTCAGTCTCCTTATATTCTATAGAATATACGAAGTCTGTGCCGGATCCGCCTACCATCGGTGTAAGCTTTGGACTACTCAATGTCGGCGGTATATTTATTCCTATCGGAATTTCGTGTTTTGTTCCGAAGAAATAGTCTACTACTAACACATCTGTAGAATCCATTGCCTCATCGAAGGTAAATTCACCGTTCCACCGGTCCAGCGTATAAGAATGATTTCCGCTATGGTTATACTTGATCCACACCCAGTTTTGACCATAGGGGAGACTCTTCTGCAAGGTTATCATGAAACTTGTACTTGAATATGTTCCTGGTGTACCATCATCCGCAAGGAAATAATTCGTTCCTGTTAAGCTGGAATTATCATATACACCAATAACCTCAGTAATGTCCGGCTTATATGCCGGGTCTATTGCCTCAACCGGAATCAAATCCGAACCCGGAGGATCTGCCGGGTAATATCGAGATACAGTGTTCGCTCCTGTTAGATTCTGGTTTACGCCTTTACATACATACTCGTCTTTCCGGCTCAAAATTACCGGGTTTGCCGTATCGCCATTCATATAAGCCCAAACAATCGGGTCTATAAGAATACCGGCATCTGTCGGCTGGTTCTGCAGCGTCCCTACAATAGGCGTTTTACTACAGGAATAAGTCAGATAATCCGTTGTTGTAAGCGGTTCCTTGAGAAGGCATCCCGCTGATTCAGAGATCTTATCAATTGTCGGATCATCTTCTCCTACCCATGTCGCCAGGCTTATACCATCAGACGCTTCAAACGCATAATAATATGTAGGCGCATCATCTGTAGGATCTAATGCCTGCTCCAGCCTCTTCTGCAACACGAAATCACAACCATCACTGTATATACTGTCACCGGGGTCGGCCTGTGACATTTGAGTCCCGTTGTCCCACTCTATCGTGGTACCATCATCTTGTAATCTGCCTGTGTATAGAGTTACATACTTGGGAGCATCGCTATTTAAGTCTTTATATTCAACTTCGAATCCCCAAAGCGTAGCTCCGTTTGCCGTACCATCCGGGCTCTCTATCTTCCCATACCTTAGTGTCGGAGGTACATTCTCACCGATAGTAGGACCATCTACCCAGGAGCCAGACGCTGGATAGTTTGTCATCTGACCTTCTATTGCGTCGTTAGGATCGTCAGGCCTGCCCCAGTCATCGGTAAACTCGAATCTATAGCGCCTTACACCCTTAGCAAGTGTACGATCCTCCATCGTTGCAGTATTTAGCACATACCATACGCCATCATTTTTATAATCAGAAGCGGATGGGTCCTCTTTGAGCATATCTACCGATATTACGCCACTTGTGGTACCTGTATCGATATATATCTTTGTCTTATACGGGCGCTGCCCATCGGCATCTTTATATAGCACCCTGTATACATACTGCTGTCCCTGGATACCAGTCGCCGGAGTTACGCTCGGGGTCAACAATTGGCATGCATTGTTGATATATGGTCCCGGACAGTAATTGTTATCGAATCCGGCATCATCATTCTGCTGTACACCTGCAATCCATTTATCTCCTTCAGGCCTTGCAGGATAAAGCGCAGTCGCTATACCATCGTTTGCCATAAAGAAATAGGTATGCGGCCCGGCGGGAAGCTGGGTCTTGAACTCGTAATCAACACCAAGCGAATAATCGTATGGCGCTGTCTGTGACTGATACTCCGATGTTTGGACGGCAGCAGGCATCATTGTATAGCCTGTATAACCGCCGTTCTCCGGTTTCATCGACTGCCCTGTATTGTAATCGAGAATCTTCATACTCTCATTGTTTATGAAGACCTTCACCCAGAGCGGAGCAGTATTATCCCTCTGATAACACTTGACCTTGAACGTAAGCATAGTCGAAGTCGTGGCGCCACAAGATTCCATGCGTGAAGCCATATAACCGAAGCCGGCATATACCCACGGTGTACCTTCGCTCGGGTTTACTGCTCTATAGAATGGACTTATTGTCCCAAAGAACCTCGGGAAACCATCGGCAGCTTTACTGCCATACCCACTCAATGTAATCGATATATCAGGATGTTCTATACACTTCCACTCATACTGCTGAGGATAGAGGAACTCGAATTGACCCGGTGCTCTATCCTGCCTGTCGACATATATCTGGCAATCCTGCGGACCCGGTTCATCCTTAATTGGTCTGCCTGGACTATCATCACCGAAGGCGCTATAACGTCTACCCATATCTCTCGGCATCCAAGGCCTGCCGTCATTGTCATTAAGGCTTCTTGGCTCGAAAGGATCTAGGCCAGTACTGGAACGGGTAAGTGTCCTGCTAGTTTGATCATAATTAGCCCAGCTAGTGCCAGACAGCTGACCATCGAAAAGCAAAATGTCATCATCTGTAACAACGTTATCATCCATATCATCTAATTTAAGCGAATCGTCCGAACATCCGAAGAAATAATGATATGTTCCAGTTATCAGGGATATGTACTCATTCGATGATGACGGCGCGATTGTATATATATAATCGCATCCGTCTGTATAGTCGTTATCGGCTGTGTACTCCTTTGTCATAAAGTGCGGCCTATAGCTGCTTTGACTGCTCTCTGCTGGAATATCGAGAACATTCATCAGGTCAAGATACAATACAACACCCGTTGATTCGGAAGCGCCAGATTCATCCGCCCACGGTTTTAGCCATGCTCTTGGAGGAATGTTATCCTTGTTCCAATAGCGAACTCTAAACGTATATGTTGTGCTCGATGCTCCATCATCGCTGATTATCGAATCAGAGACTATCGGAGATGGCATAACCGGTGTTAACGGGTCGCCGCCAGCAAAGCTTACTGGGAAATCCGGATCTGTATTGTAGTTTGTAAGCCAATCAAGCCCATACCCATATCGATAGGTTCCACCATAATCAACAGTACCATCCGTACCACGCCCTACGGTTGATGCATGCACAGTCGTGCTGATTGGCCCTTTTTGAGATATTGTTGGAGTCGAACCCAATTTATCCGGATGTGAAGCTGCATAAAACTCAAATTCACGAGTTATTGGGTCTATCCTACCCTGCTCAGTTTTTATAAGCGGTGCATAGTCCACCGGATGAGCTCTTGGGTCCATCAGAAGAAGATTGTTGGTCCGATCATTCAAATCATATGAAGGCTGCTGTATGGCCTTACTCATATTCAACCCAGCGCTTACAGCAAGTCTGTATACAAACTCCGTTGCAGAACTCTCAGCTGGTACGATATACATCGGCTGGAATGTAAATCTTAATAACCCATAGACGTATACTGCCGATGTAGCTGTGCCGCCAACACACATTCCCGCATGGTATTCCATGTAGTATACATTCTGGGTGCCTTCCGGCAGGCTTCCTGATGAGTTTAATCTGACCGAATTTACCGGTGGAGTTGCGGAAAGATATCCTATCGCATCTATCGGAGGATTCTCATCCTCGTCCATCGGCATATCCGGATCTCCCAGATATTGGAATACTGGAACAGCCATAACACGAGGTCGCGCAGGCGATACACTCTTCCTGCTCAATTTCCGCCAAGACACGTACACAGCTTGACCACTTGCAGGCAATGACTTTGCAAGGTGAATTTCGCCAATTCTGGTTTCCGCGTATCCAGTAGATTCCAGCTTCTCTGATGTGATATTAGGATCGTACCAGGCATAATCATGGCCATCGTTCATTACATCATTGCCTGGATCTGTTGCTAATGCATCCGCTAATCTGCCTGGATAATAATTAGCTCCGCCGGTTGACTGAGTAAAAACACCATCAACGGCATAGCTCGATACTTTAACGAATAATCTAGTAACTGAACTCGTAGGAACACAATTCAACTGCAAAACTGCAGCGCCGGTTGCATCTATTGTTATTTTTCCGGATCCGGGAGTCCAATAGTTCCATCCTGTCAGGTTTGCGTTATCGAATACACCCAGGACATTATATCCGTCCAATAAATTGGTACTTAGGGCGTTTGCTCTCCAATTTTCAGTGTCAGGATCAAACTGAATCAAATTCGGGTTGATCCTCAATAAGTTAGACCTTGGCTGGAAAAGATTATCGAGGTCTATTTCTCTAACTGTCGCGGGCATAGGCAAAGGTCCTGGCACCAACACCATGTTTTTCCCACTTACATAGTACGATATTCTGGCAGCAAACGCTCTTTCTCCTACATCCGCTGTGTCCGTATCTATGTAAATACCCCTAACCGTGTCACCTGCAGCAGTTTTGATATCCATTATCTGGGCGAACTCCGCATAGTTATCCGTTACGAATTCGCCATCTATGATACTTGATATAATTACACTTTTAATAAGGACTGGTTCATGAGCAGGCAACAGGAATATACCAGTCCACCCCCAATTATCATCAGCCGCGTCGACGATTCCTGTTGTTGTTATTGTCTTACCATCGCCATCCAGCATGGTTACGCCAACAGCATCTTCATCATCAACTCTATCTACACCATGGAACACCCATTCATCTAGTCTATACGGCCCATACTTCACATGACCGCCTTTAACCCTTACGCCACCTGTTGCGGGATCCGGCTGCAGAGAAGCATACCGCTGATCCTGATCGTCGCTTTCGCGTACAATAGGAAATGGTTTGCCACCTTCCATCCAACTCCATGAACCTTCGCCTGTGACATTTTGCATATCAGTGGCTGTATATACGCAATATAGAGTTCTTGTTCCCTGTTCTAGAGGATCCTGTAGTGTTATCTTCCCAGTAGCTGCATCAAATCCCTGGACTGTGCAATTACCGTTTTCACTACTCACTGAGGTAACCGCTGTTATTGGAACCTGGGCTACCGTCACAACATTTCTTCCAAGAGGGCGATATGATACTTCCACCGCCTGCCCGGTTGTTACTTCTTCCGGAAGCACTATCTCTCCTGTATCCGGGTCATAGCTGGTAGGAAGCACTTGATTACCGTTTATACTGACATAATCAATAGCATATGTAGATACCTTTACGTAAAGGTTCCTGACATTGCTGCTTACGGTTCTGCTAAACGATATCGTTGATGAGGCTGTGTCGATATTCCTGCTTGCGGCATAGTCTACACCCTTCAAAGACTCGTTATCGTATACGCCTAGAAGGTTATTCCATTCATCTCCGCCATTTCTTAATCCGGCGGTATCCGGATCCAACCTTAATATCTCCGGATTTATAACAATCTTTTTCAAGCCAGCAGTTACTGGATATTTATATACAGTATATTCGCTTGGAAGAGGCGCATTCTCGACATGTATCAGATTTGTTCCCGCTTTATAATAGGATACAAATACATGTGCAATACCTGCAGGAAGTGTTACTTGGGCGCTTGTTATCGTGTTTCCAGTAAATGCGCCGCCAGGCCACACACTCTTCCTTTGCCATCGGTCGATCCAGACGCCTTTTATACCGACAGCATTCTCAGGAAGTACAATATTGCCACTTCCATCCACCTCTACATAGACCGATTCTACGACATCGACTGCATTATAAGTCTCCGTTATTGTCGCATCCGGGTCCGGCTGCAGACTATAGTAACTAGGATTTACTTGCCATGCTGATGCCGTAGTAAGCCGGTTTCTACCTAATTCGTATGTTCTCCATACCTCAGTATCTGGTATTTTCTGGTCTTCGACTTCCCATACTGACCTAATATTCGAAATTGAGTTGACAGTCGGATGAGCTGGCCCGACTGTTCCTCCACTCAAATTCGCATATACCGGGCTCATTATTCCGAAAATAAATACCAGAACTAGAGCTAGTCGCTTGCATACCCCTATCATATTCAAATCTTCCTTCCAGCCTGTCCTATCAATTAACCTGCGATATCTCATTTCAAACAAACTGAACTACCTTGCCACGAGGAATGGCCGTATCGTCTTAACGACCTCTCCCTCCTGTGTAGTTGCCACTACTTCCAGCATATAACTGCCAGCAGGAACCGCCTCTCCGGTTTCATCCCGATAGTTCCAGGTAAGATTATTAATTCCTCTTGTAACGCCTCTACCTTTGGCCAGGCTACGGACCATCCTGCCCGAAGTCGATTTGATCCTGACATCAGTAGACGCATCCGCGGAAAGATTATAAGATATCGTTGCGCTGCCGTTCGCTCGAGAAGTATTTATTCCAAGTCCGCTTATAATTAAGCTGTTATTACCTCTTGGTTCGGCAACAAGCTTAAACCTTCTTACTCCACCTTCGCCAGAGTTATATTTATATGAGCTTGTAGTCCGCATATATCTGGTCAAGCTGCCGTCTACATCAGTCATTTTCAGAGTATAATCTTTCGATACACCAGATAAAGCCGGCCATGTCAATACAACATCCGTATTTTTCTTATCACATGTTACATTGAACTCCCAGGTCTGTGTCCCACCTGTGGATCTTCTGATGTCCGAAAGATAATTACCGCTGTTAGCTCCCCAATCCGTATGTGGAAAACTTATACTGACATAATCACCGGGTGATGGCGGCTCTTCTATGTCCGCTGAATCGTATGTGTCCGATGCACGGCTATCGATACCTATATAATTTGTGGAATCTTCAACTTCTCCCGCTCTCGCCACAAGTTTTAGGTTCCATCCATCACATTTCGTCGTACTGGAAGCAGAAGATGCTTTTCCTCTACTTCTCGTAGTATCTCCACTTAAGGTTGCACCTATCTCACTGACTGCAGGAATAATCAACTGGCATGGCTGCTTAGCTTTTATCCAATACCCCTGCCAGGGAACCAGATTTTCCATCTCATCTGATGACATACTATATTCACCAGCGGCAGTATCCCACCAGTAAATAGTCTTTCTGATGAGGTTCTTTGAAACTGCCTCGTCTATCGTAAGCAGTCCGTCCTGTGCTGTCCCCAAAACCCTTACTCTTCCCCAAGGAATAGGATAAATGTACGGGTTTCCAAACTGATTCCAGCCAGTATAAAGGTCTATTGAATATGATTCAGCTCCCGACAAAGGTTTCGCGCTAGTCGATACTCTTGTAGTCGGCCTATCTATAGTTGATTTTAACCAGTACCCCTTACCAGGGGCTATATTCGTAACAGTATCATAACTTTGTGTCTGAGGATTCCATGATGATGCGCTATAAGTATCATCCGCCAGATTCAGAGCTTCTTCTATCCTTGAATCCTCGAATTTGAATGGCGTCGAGATCATCTGCCATCCTGTCTGTATCTGAGTAGTCCCTGTAGAAGGGACTACTATACTACGTGTCAATTGCTTTTGTAACCCCGGCGAGCCGCTAACTGTTACGATATAATCGAGCGTGCCTGTCACTTTACCAGTTGCCTTTACATTCCAGCTTACTGGTAGTCCTTCGCTTTCAGGCGGTATGCTGGTTATCTCTTGAGTAGCGGTCCCGTCTACCAACTCTAATCCGTCCGGTAAGGTTAAGTGAACTTGAACATCTTTCAGTGTCGTATCACCAGTATACAGGTTGTATATATATGCTTTTATCTTGAACGGATTAGTCTGCAGCATCGTATCGGATGACTGGCTTGAATCATAATCTATACTGAGTGATTTTGGTCCCTGCACTGCCACGCAGAAAGGATCCTGCTTTGGCACTGACCCAATGCTGCCGCTATCTGATGTCCAAGAACTGGTAGCTGCTGCCATTCCAAAATAAGTGATAATTGTCCTGGATTCACGTGGATTGAGGAGCGCAGGCGCCCACCAGAGCGCCCAGCCGTAATCCCCTACAGCTCTATCCGGTATAGCGGTAAAGTCCCAATCGCTTCCCTGCATATTTTGCCAGGAACCGAATGCTGCTCTGTCAGGTGCAGTTGCATCCTGCTCGTTTAGAGTATTTCTCACTGCTACCTTGGGACTGCTGATACTATCATACATTTCAAAGTAGTCCGGTATTGCTGACCCTAAATAATCGGTCTCAGCCATTACAACTCCACTGCCTGGAACATACGGATGCGTTATGGAATCTATATTTCCATCGGTTGTTACATCGCAGCAGTGTCTCAGACCAACATAATGTGATTTGGTGTCATAATTGGTCAGTACTACTTCAAGCCTCACCTGGTCCCTTACCAGCGCCATTCGGAATCTTGCAGTTATAGCCGATGCGTTAACATACCACAGGCCGCACACATATTGCCCTGTAAGTCCCACATAGTTGCCCGTTTCTTTATCACTTATATATGGATAAAGCACCCAAGCTCCGCGAGAAGTATCTCCGAATATTTCACTGGTATTATCTACTCTTATGGTTGTGAACCCATGTCTCCATCCCGGTCCACCGTCAGCCGCTGTCCTTACCAACGGAATATTATCATCATCCGATATTTCCGGATCGCCTTTGACAGTATATATCACCCACCGGCCTGACCTTGGCTTTTCGACAGGCTTTTCTTCTGGCTCGTATACATACACATCTTCCTGCTGACCCATCATTACCAACAGATATTCGTTACTGGTACCGGCAGTATAATCCTGCGCGAATACGGGGGCAGACAGCACGATCAAAGCGACTGCCGACAATACAATGGCAAATATTTTTGCTGTTCGTAGCATAAATACTCTATCTCCTATCACAATCACCTTACCAGAATCGGCCTGATAGTCTTTGCCACCTCACCATCCGGTCCGGTAGCAACGATCTCCGCCATATATAGACCGCTGGGAGCCTGGTCTCCGTTGTTGAGGGCACAGTCCCAGCTCATCGAATTAATCCCTGCGGCGCGAGTTGTATTTCCGCCCAATTTGCGAATCAGTTTATTCCTGTTATCTCGCACACGGACTTCAACACTCGCATCACGCGAGATCGTATAATTAATACTTACGCTTGATCCTCTCGTTTGAGAGATAGCTACATTTGTAATCATCAGAGAACCGCTGTCCGACGGTTCTGCATATAACTTGAATCTTCTTGAGCTTTCGGTTGTTCCTGAGTTGTATATATAGTTGTTTCTAGTCCGCATATATACCTTGTTACCGCTGTCGAGATCTTCCAGGACAAGCCGGCAATTCTTCGGTACTGAAGCTATTCCAGGCCAGGATATCGAAACATCCTTGTTCAATGTATCAGTTTTGACGCTAAATTCCCAAGTCTTGCCTGTCCCTATACTCGACCTGAAGTCGCTTGCGTAACGGCCTGTTTTGTCTACCCAATCACTATGCGTGAAAGACAACTGAACATAGTCGTTAAAAACCGGCGGTTCTTCTACATCAAGCTTGTCGTAACCTTCGGACGCTCTGCTGTCTATACCTATCAGATTTTGAGAATCGACAGCATCTCCTACTTTTGCTACAAGATTTACAGACCAACCATCGCTGGTTGTAGCCTCGCGGCTTTTTGATGCATCTACAATAGAAGTCGACTCGACCGGGGGGACCATTAGGACCATGGTATCGGTATTTCTATCCGGATAATCAGGAAGTATCCTTACCCAGTTTCCCTCCCAAGGTACCAGAACCGCCTTCATAAGATCATTCTCGAATGTATATCCTGATGTTGTATATCTATACAGAGCCTGACGAATCCAACCGGCTGTAACTGCGTCTCTCAACGTCAGCGTTTTACCTCTATATGTGAGCTTCACACTATCCCAAGCAACCTGGAATGGGAACGGGTTTCCTATCATATTCCATCCGGTCGACCCTCGAGTCAAGGTAATATCATAAGCTCTGGTCTTATCTGCAGTTCCACTTACTGAAATTGGTGTATCCGTTAGTACCTCGACGAAGTATCCTAGACCCGCAGGAGGAGTATCCGTAGTATCACCGTGCGGATGTACGCCTGGATTCGACGGCCAGGCAGCATCTTCATCATTTCCCGACGGATAGTTTATCGTGGCATAAGAATCTTGGGATGGAATGTATCTGGCCAACCAGAAATCATCCCCTCCGAATAAATCAGAAGGTGTCACATCCGACGACAGCGGATAAGGAATCGATAACATGTGCCGCCCTGCCGAAATCACTTTCGGTCTTACAAAAAATACTTTCCAGTCCTTTACTGTCCCGGAATTGGCGCCTGATTCAGGGTCGCCCATAACGCATACTGTATGAGTGCCTGATGACAGTGGAGATTGTCCGACTGACGGCCAATTCAAAGTAAGAGTGCTGGTTTCGGCATCCCAGGAGGCATTTGAATCCGAATCCATTGTCGTGCCGTTCAGCACGATACTTTCATCAAGATTATCTGGCGTTCCGTCTTTATTTGCATCCGTAAAGTCCAGATAAATCTTGATACTGCTCTTCTGGACAAGATAAGTCGATATCTTGAACTGAGGAGTTGTTGTATCCAGTACTTCTGCATCTTCCGGTGTTACTATATTGATTTCAGCATTTGCATGCATCGCCTGATACAGATCGAGAATTCCATTTCCATATTTCAAAGGATCGAGAACACCGACTTTAGGCGATCTTGCTGCGCGGTAAAGCATACCTGTAACCTGGCTCGGTGATATACCTGACGAGATCATAAGAGCTGCTGCGCCAGCGACATGCGGCGCTGCCATCGATGTCCCTTGCAAGCCTGAGTAATAATTCCCTTTGTCTTTGGACCAGCAGGTGCTCCAGATAGAACCTGCGCCATCCTCGACATCTTCACCGCCAGGAGCGGCAATATCTATTTCAGAACCGTAGTTTGTGTAATCGGCCGGACGTTCATCATCGCCCAACGCGGAAACCGCTATTACTTCAGCATACGCAGCGGGATAGCTGACTGTCGAAGCCTCATTACCCGCGGATGCAACGATTATAATACCAGCAGCGTACAGGTCTTTTAGTGCGTCATGCTCGAAAGAATCGGAATAAACCCCACCCAGGCTCATATTTATAACCTGGGCGCCCTGTGCTTTCGCATAATACAGTCCATCTATTACGGCTGCCGAGTCACCTGACCCATCGTCAGCAAACACTTTTATGGGGAGAATCTTTACTCCATCCCAGCAGACACCAACGACACCTTCGCTGTTGTTTCCCTGGGCTGCTATAATACCGGTGACATGGGTCCCATGACTCAACTTATCCTTCTGAGCCCATGGAGAAGGATCACCATCGCCCATCGCCGTATCCGTGCCTGGCAGGTATCTGTCTTTCAGATCGGGATGATCGAGGCTGAAGTCGGTATCGAGCACAGCAACAATTACGCTGGAGCTGCCCTTCGTAATATCCCAGGCATCGTCCGCGTTTATCATCTTCATACCCCAGAGCTTCGACCACAAAGTATCATTCGGGACCGAAGCAGTAGGATATCTTCGATAGTTCGGACCGACGGTAGTGATGTCTGTTACTGAACTTGCCCTGGTCATTGCAGATTGAACAGTTTCGCCACGGGTAGGCACAAGCTCGACGAGATATGTGTTTGCAAGCGCCAGAGGGCGGATCAATTTGGCGCCAATCTTATCAAATGCGGCATCTCGCTCGGCTTCAGTCAGGCCAGGCGCGAGCCGGACTAATAACTGGTTTTGTACATAAGCCGATGTTGCCGGAGTATCTGCTGCGACAGCATTCGCGGATAGCACGAACACCGCGAATAAGATAACAGCCCATTTGCATCGCATCAGTTGTAAATATCTATGGTTCAACTTCTCCTGTACCTCCCTGTCGTCCCGACCCGCTTGTAGCGGGTCGGCCGCCCGCTCTTTATCTCAATATAGCGAACGGTGCGGCCGATGCTGAAAGCAATTCTTACTGATCCGGCGTGCCCGGAGGTGTATCAGCCGGATAGAATGAGTTTATTTCACTATATAAATATCGCATACTGGACCTTCCGCTTGCCGGAATTGGTCCAGGTGAGTCTCCACTTGCCCGCATCCCGACTCGCCACCAGATCGGTTGATCACTTGTTGTGCTTGAGAATAAGTTATAGAGTGACGCTGATACCACCAGCCTTACCGTCTGACCATCTGCGGCCGGAGAGTAGTATACAGGACTGCTTACATATTCAGGGTTCTGGAATGTCGGGTCGCTTGAAACTTCAACTATGTAGACATCCGCGCCTCTTCTGGAAAGCCACTCAAATGTTACTTTCTGCAAGTTCTGCTGACTGCCAGCAGCCGGCAGCGTGAGATTTGCTACAGCTATCTGAGACATAGGTGTCGCCTGGCCGGTAGCAACTTTGTCCGTTTCATAATATAGAGTGCTATCCGAAGACTGGACCATATAAAGCGCGGAAACCCAGTATTTAAGAGGCGTGCTGAGTGTCATAGCAGGAACTGTAGTCGTGCCGGTAGTCTTAGCATTCGTCTCGCTGTTGGCGGTGGTATATGCTGTAGACCTGGTGTTTGCATCATCAAAAGCTACACCATCCGAAGCGCGGGCTGTAAGCACTGGACCGCTTACGTCGTTCCTCCAGATATGATACTCTATGACATTCTTGCCGCGTCCGAGTTTACTGGCATCCCATTTTACCCTAACACCGGGGCTGCCGCTTTCAACGGGCAGGTTATAACCGGACAATCCTGCTTCAGCGGTCACACCACCGACGCTTTCTGTGCCATCAGAATCGAAGATTTTCGATACACCCCAGGCAACAAGTACACCCAGGAGCACTCTACCGATCTTAGGCAAAGAACTCGACTTCTTTGATGAAACGGTAGGAGGACCGGATTTCGTACCGGAATCCGCCTGTACTCTGGCGATCTCCGGCATATCGAATACTGCTCTAGCCTTGTCTTCCGGGCTGATTCCCCGTGTCTGCTTTACTATGAAACCCGTCGCGTTGTCCGGGTCTACCTTCCTGATCTCGACTTCCCCAATGATCTCGCGGTCCCGCGTAACGATCATCCGCATACCTAACCTGATGCCGTCTCTGGCACCCTTATTCAACAGAATCTCATTGGTTCTGATCGTATTCTGGACTGTCGCCTCGGGGATGATGTAATCGATCATCGTTTTGACAGCCTGATATGCAGCGTTGTTAATGGCTTCCGAAATCAGCTTGTCATCGTCCGGACTGCTGCCGACACGCACATTACTGGTACCTGTCTGGATAGCGCCGTTAATGACCTCGCCGGATGACTGATCGACCATTCGAATGACAATGGTGACGGCAGCACGGCGTGTAGACCCGCTGCCCCGGAGTTCGACTGCCTTGATTGAACCTTCGATCATAGCATCGGCGTAGAGAGCCTCTCCCAATCTGTTACGCTCGACGCTGTTAAGCGGGTTGGCAATTCCAAGGTCTTTCATCTGCGCATCGATCTGCGCTCTTGTGATAACATCAAAGCGGTCCGACTTGCTGAGCTCGATTACCACCGCGTCCGTAGCAAACCTGGCAAGCATACTTCCCTGCACGCCAGAATCATTACGGAATTCGACCACGCCTACTTGCATCGGCGTCTGAGCCTGTGACTGTGCTACAGCAGCCTGCGGAAATACTGTCAGCATCAACGGCAGTATGAATCCAAACACCGTGACACAGGACACCAGCCTATAAAGCCTCTCGTGCTTCCTTAGATTCAACGAAAACTTCCTCCCCAAGAATCTTTACGACCACCGTTAGCAAAGTGCCGGTCAGGCAACCTGCCTTTATACCGATGGCGCAAGTTCGATTTGTTACAAATTGTACCAGCCGGACAGTGGATTATCCCTGCGACCACGTAATTGACCGGACTCACAGATGATCCCATCATTAGCCCGCAATTTCGTCCACCCGCGAACTTTTCTTGGTCAGCGCTTCGGGCAAAATCCCCGAAGCGTCTGCCAGCTTGTTGAAGCACACCGTGCCTGACGGGCAATGGACGCCGAGACAGAAACAATGTCAGCAGTATATTTAGTTCCAATATAGCATAACTGCCAAGAATCAGGCAAGCAATTTTAATGAGCAGGGAGCCCTTCAACAGGAGTGCCGGTCACTGTAGGAGATAAAACCACTATCACACCACAGCCAAAACCGGTTTATGCTGCGATGACATCCCTCTCGCACAGCCAGACTTTTCACTCGTCGCAGCTTTGTGCCAATTTCCACACTCGCTCCACCTGCTGTCTTGTATCTTCCAGACTCACATCCGTCCGGACCACTTCATCAGCATAATGGAGCTTCTCTGAGGTCGGCAACTGGGCAGCTATGCGCCGCAGTGCCTCATCATACGAGAAACCTCTTGTTGTCAGACGAATTAACTGCGTCTCTTGTTCCGCTGCAACGACTATGACTTTATCAACAAGTCCCATTAATTTGCATTCTATTAGGAGCGGAATCTCCACCGCGAGCACATCACACTTGCCTGCGCGGCTTCGGAACTCTCTTATTCGAGCCTTAATGATCTCAATTATAGGAGGGTGCGTAATGTCGTTAAGCGCAGCTAAATCTTCGGGGTTCTTGAAAACTATTTCCGCCAGCGCGCTCCGGTCTATGCTGCCATCGGGTTTTATGATGGAATGACCAAACCTCTCGACCAACTCATCGATGACCGGCGCTCCAGGCGCCAGTACTTCATGTGCAACATCATCCGCCGATATAGTCTCGGCGCCAAGCTCACGAAACATATCCGTGACCGTCGTCTTTCCGGTTGCAATTCCGCCGGTTATCCCAAGCACAATTCCCATTGTCCTACACAGATTACATCATTTTGAAGTAAGCAGGCAAGTGCTTTTGAGCTTTCAGTGGTCAGCTATCAGCCTTCAGCAGAAATGGATTGTTAATAGTCCAACATTTCAACTTACACTTGAACATGCCCATGCTTGCCTGGTAGAAGCGAGAAAAGGCAAAAAAAGCCGCATGAAACTGATTCATGCGGCTTTTTTACACTAAATCAGGCTAAGCCTGCGTTTACTCGGTCTTAGGCTCCTCACCCTCAGCTGCGGGCTCGGAAGTCTCTATCTCTTCGGCCAGAACTTTCGGCTCTTCTGATACCTCTACAGCCTCGACGGCTTCCTGAGCAGTCTCAGCAGGGGTCTCCTCCTCTGCAGCCGGAGTTTCTTCGACAGCTTCAACTACTTCGGGAGTCTCTTCGACTGTTTCAGCCGGCTCAGGGAACATCGGCTCTTCTACGTCGACAGACATCTCGACATCATCGGCTTCCTCGCGTTCGCGGCGCTTTCTCTCGCGGCGCTCGACTCTGGCTTCGCGGATCATATCACCGAACAGATCGCCAATGGTCGTCTTGGGCTCTTCCCGGGTATATGAGCCATAATTGGATGACTCAGATCGCTCCCTTACACGCTCCTGGGGCTGCGGCTGAAGCTGTCTGAGCGACAGCGTCATTCTGCGCTCCTCGGGTCGGACATCGATGACTTTAATCTCGACTTCCTGGCCCACGGATACCACATCCTCAGGCTTGCTTACTCGGCGAACCGCAAGCTCGGAGTTGGGGATAATACCCTCGATACCGCCTTCGACCTGAACGAACGCGCCAAACGGGACCAGCCGTGAGACATTACCCTTGATAATGTCGCCGACATGGTATCTGGCTTCCACTTCAGCCCACGGATCCGGCAGGATCTGCCTGAGTCCAAGGGAAACCTTTCCCTGGTCCAAGTTGAGCTTAAGGACCATCACCTGAATCTTATCTCCGACTTTGACGACATCGGAAGGATGCTTGATCCTCGTCCATGACATCTCGCTGATATGAAGCAGTCCATCGATACCGCCCAGATCGACGAATGCGCCGTAATCTGTAATCCTGCGCACGACGCCGGTTCTGATCTGTCCCTCAGCAAGCGTTTTGAGTGTTTCCGCTCTCAGCTTCTCCCGCTCGTCCTCGGTTGCAAGTCTGTTGGAAAGAACGACCTTCCGGCGGTCACGGTCTACTTCGATTACCTTCAGCGGAATCGATTGCCCGACGTACTTATCCAGGTTCTTAATCTTGCCGCTTCCAACATGGGAAGCCGGAACGAACCCACGGATGCCCAGATCGACTACGATTCCGCCCTTGACCCGGTCGGAAACCATAGCTGTAAGAGTCTTGCCGCTTCGATGAGCCTCTTCTACGCGCTCCCATGCGCGCTCGAAGTCGGCTCGTTTTTTGGAAAGCACCAGTCCGCCGTCCTGATCTTCGGACTGCATTACATATACATCGATCTTGTCCCCGACCTGAACGACTTCTTCCGGTTGAAGATTAGCCTGTCGGCTCAGTTCGTGCGGACGGACAATTCCCTCGGACTTAGTGCCCACATCGACCAGCACGCCTTCTTTGTCTATATGAACAACGACTCCCTTAACGACATCACCTTCCTGGAGCGAGCGGAAAGTCCGGGAATAATCCACGGGCTGACCCGCGTTATCCTGGGGTGCGGGCTGATTGCTTTCGAGCTCTTCAGCCGGTTCTTCGACCGGACTTTCATTCGATTTCGAAGGCTCCTCAGCAAGCGTCGTATCCTCGTTTGAATCACCGGGGGTTTCCGTCCCCGTCATCTCTTCTTTTACAGGATCGACCACCTGTCCCTCTTCTCCCTGCACTTCAGTCTCCCCATTCTCAGAATCTTTCCAGCCCTGGAACGGCGTTCCCGACCACTCATTGGCCGCGGAGTTCGTCTCTTGGTCTTTATTCTCGTCCAGCATCTGTTAGGATACTCCTCTCACTGGGAATCACCCGTAAAACAACACGACATCGCCGTATCGTATGCGGATCCCGAATTTACTTGTCGATCAAAAACCGCAGCAGAGTTTTCGACAGCACAATCGTTACCGGTTTTCTTTCCGTATAGCCTGACCGGAAAAGGCCTGAACGGCGCACGGGGCTGACTGCTGCTCAACCCGGCTCCGAAACACATTCTGTATAAACAAGAAGCCGCGCAACAACGTATGTGCTGCACGGGGATTGCCACACAAAGTATATGATAAACTTAACTTAATCCTGCGTCAAGAGACCGGCTCCATTTCTGCCCAATTCTTCCCAATTTTTACGTCCGCCAGGAGCGGCACAGCCAGAGGATACGCGGTTTCCATCAAATTCTTCACCAACGGGACTACCCGGTCAACTTCTTCAGGCGGGACTTCAAACACCAATTCATCATGGACCTGCAGGATCATCTGGGTCTTCAACCCTTCTTTTTCGAGCGCGCGGTCCACGGCGATCATCGCGAGCTTCATCATGTCTGCCGCAGCGCCCTGGATAGGCATATTCACAGCAGCGCGTTCGGCAAACAGCCTGAAATTCCTGTTTCCGCTGTGGATTTCGGGAATGTACCGCCTGCGCCCGACGAGCGTCGTTACATACCCCTTTTCCCTCGCATACTCCACTGTTTCATCTGTATAGCGTCTGACCCCGAGAAACTTTGCGAAGTACCGGTCGATAAAATTCCTGGCTTCTCTGTTCGGAATACCGAGTTCACGGGCAAGGCCGAAGTCACTCATTCCGTAGATAACGGCAAAATTGACCGTCTTTGCGATCCGCCTCATATCCGAGGTAACTTCACTCTCAGGGATGCCGAATACAGTAGAAGCCGTGTGCAGGTGAATGTCCTCACCCGACTCGAACGCCCTCACAAGCTCGAAATCATCCGTTATATGTGCGAGTATTCTAAGCTCGATCTGCGAGTAGTCCGCCGCGACCAGCAGGTTCCCGCCTGTCGAGACAAAGGCTTTTCTTATCTCGCGGCCGATCTCTGTTCGGACCGGTATGTTCTGCAAATTCGGCTCGCTCGACGAGAGCCTTCCGGTCGTGGTCACGGCCTGGTTGAGCGATGTATGGATTCTCCCAGTTTTCGGGTTAATCAGTTTAGGAAGCGCATCTGCATAGGTCGATTTGAGCTTCGAAAACTCGCGCCACTCGAGTATTTTCGCGACTATCGGATGCACTACAGCAAGCGATTCGAGCGTTTCGGCATCGGTCGAATAGCCCGTCTTGGTTTTCTTGCCTACAGGTATCTGACGCTCTTCGTAAAGCACCGCCTGAAGCTGCTTTGGAGACCCTATGTTAAATTCGTGGCCTGCCAGACCGTAAATTTCGTGCTCAAGCTCCCGTATTCTATCGTTCAGCCTCACGGAAAGCTGTCTCAGATACGCCGTATCGACAGATACGCCGCGAAGCTCCATATCCGCAAGGACAGGGATGAGCGGCATCTCTATCTTTTCGAGAAGTACCATCAGGTCATCTTGTTCCAGCTTTTCGCGGAGTACCGGGACCAGCCGCCCTACGGCTTCCGCCTCCGCACAAATCACCTTCTCAGGGCTAGGTTGCGAATCTTTGTCCTTCGACCTGCGGTCTATCTGAGGAAGCTCAAGTCCGAGCTGCTCGAAAGCGACATCGTTGACCGCGTAGCCGCTTCTCGCCGAGTTCAGCACGTACGCTCCTATCATAGTGTCAAAGCTCATTCCACAAAGTTTGACACCTCGCAGCTTGAGTGCTTCATAGTCCGATTTCAGGTCATGTCCATATTTGAGAAGGGCGCAGGACTCGAAAATATCCCGAAATGCAGCCACATCCACGGCGAATGGGCTTTCTCCGAAATCGATCAAGAGACCTTGTTCACCGTTTTTGGGGTCTTCGCTGCCGGAAATCCTTACATAGGACGTTTCTCCTGAGCCGGTAGAAAAGGAAATCCCGATAAGGTCACTCTCTGTCGGCTTTCCTTGCGTTCTGTGGACCCGAAGCGCAAACTGACCTGCCAATTTAAGCCGCTCTATCAGTTCCGAAAGCTCTTTATCACTCTCGACCGTGCCGCATGCTCCGAGTTCCACCTTCGGCCTGTCTTCTACGGTCTCTCCAGACTCCGGCTCAGGGAGTCTCTTCAAGAGTGTTCTGAACTCCAGCTCACGGAACAGCTCGCGCAGCCTTTCGTAATCCGGCTCGCGGGTCTTCAAGTCATCCAAAGTATATTGGAACGGCACATCCGTCACGATCTGCGCGAGGTATTTGGACATCTTCGCCAGCTCGACCGACTGCTCCAGCGTAGCGCGAAGTTTGGGCTGTTCTATTTCATCTAGATGCTCAAGGAGCGTTTCGACATTCCCGAACCGCTTCACGAGCGTCGCAGCGGTCTTGTCCCCTACCCCGGACACTCCTGGTATGTTGTCTGATGGGTCGCCCTTCAGCGCCTTGAAATCGACCATCTGCTCCGGGGTTATGCCAAACCTGTCCTCCACTGCCCGCGCATCGTAGACAACCGTGTCGGTGACACCTTTTACAGTGGTCATAACCTTCACGCAGTCGTTTACGAGCTGAAGCGCATCGAGGTCGCCGGTAACTATCAGCGTATCGTAGCCCTGCTCACACGCCTGCCTTGCGACTGTGCCGATAACATCGTCCGCCTCAAAGCCGGGAACTTCCACCATAGGGATCCTGAACGCTTCGACCATCTCACGCGCAATCGGAGCCTGAGAAAGAAGCTCATCAGGAGTGGGCTTGCGGTGGGCTTTATACCCGTCATATTCCTTGTGGCGGAACGTCTTGACGGGCGCATCGAACGCCACGATTATGGAATCGGGCTTCTCCTCCTGGAGCAGCCTGAGGAGCATCATCGTGAAGCCGTAGACAGCGTTAGTCGGCTGGCCGCTTATCGTGGACAGGTGCTTCATCGCAAAAAACGCCCTGTATAGCAGGCTGTTTCCGTCTATCGCTACAAGTTTATGTCTCCGGCTTTCGCCGTTATCTTTCATGTTGTTTATTGCAGACCTTCCAATTCCCTGTCTTGACTTTAGATCAGTGAATTCATATAATAAGATGCTTGCCGAAGTGGCGGAATGGTAGACGCGCCGGTCTCAAAAACCGGTAAGGGCGACCTTGTGTGGGTTCGAGTCCCACCTTCGGCACCAGTAACCCCCTCGAAACGGCTGCACATCCAAAACAATAAATTATACCATCACCATAGCTTAGGAGCAAGCAAGCGAACGGATGTACAGGGAAGGGGAATAGGGAAGGATTTAGGATTTTATATGCTGCGGGAATGGCAGGTTTAGTATAATCTATCATATTTCTACTATTCAATTCCCGCAGCTTACGGTAGATTAGTGGTCATTGTGCTTCGGGATAAAAAGCGATCCCGAAGCATAGAAATAGAGAAGGTTTACGGGACTCACTCGGGCTGTATTTGCAATACAGCCCGGACGGGCAAAAGAGGGATCTCCGATCCCGGAAGTGTAATTTATAGTCTCAACTTACACGCCCGGCATCAGAGATGCCTTATTTGTCTTTCCGGTAGGGATTACAAACCCCTACCGAGAGGAGTGAAGCCCGGCCATATTTTCTGTTCCCTGTTCCCTATTCCCTATAACTACGTATGATACTCTGCGTTGATTTTGATGTAGTCGTATGAGAAGTCGCAAGTGAAGACTTTTGCTGATGAGCTGCCCATATTGAGATCCAGCGTTACCACAATCTCCGGTTCGAGCATCGGGCGGCGGGCTTCATCGGCGGAAAGATCGAGCGGATTGCCGTTTTGTACGATCAAGACATCGCCCAGGTAAAGATCGGTCTTTACCGGATCGAGTTTTACACCGGACCTGCCGGCAGCAGCAAGGATTCTGCCCCAGTTGGGGTCTTCACCGAAGACCGCGGTCTTGACGAGCGGCGAATTGGCGATGGTCAGAGCTATGGTTTTGGCATCCTGGTACCCAGCGGCATTTTTGACCACTACTTCGACGAGCTTCGTCGCGCCTTCACCGTCACGCGCTATCTCGCGGGCGAATTCGACTGTAATGGTGTCGAGCGCCGATTGAAATACCTCAAGAGCAGGCGTTCCAAGCTCGATCTTTTTGTTCCCCGCAAGGCCGTTTGCCAGCATTATCACGGAATCATTCGTGCTCGTGTCCCCATCGACTGTCAGGCTGTTGAAAGAGCACTCAGCCGACTTCGCCAGACATGAATGAAGGACTTCCGGCTCGATGGCGGCGTCCGTCGTGATAAAACAGAACATGGTGGCGACATTCGGGCATATCATCCCGGAGCCTTTAGCAATCGCCCCCATCCTGACGGGTTTACCGTTGATTTCAAACTCATAGGCTACAGCCTTCATGCGGAGGTCTGTTGTCATTATCGCACGGGCAGCATCGAGGCCGCCGCCCGGTGAAAGCGCCTTTGCCGCGGCTTTAATCCCAGTCTCGATCTTATCCATCGGCAGGAAATGGCCGATAACGCCAGTCGAGCAGACCATTACGTCGTTAAGATTAAGCCCGGACGCATCCGCCACAAGGTTTGTCATGCGAACGGCGTCATTTATGCCGCGCTCGCCTGTGCAGGCGTTCGCATTGCCGCTGTTGGCTACGATAGCCCTGGCGTATCCTGATGAGGCGTGTTCGGACGATACCAGAACAGGCGCAGCCTTGAAAACGTTGGTAGTAAACAGCCCCGCGCAGCTTGCGTCCACATCTGAAACGATGAGGGCAAGGTCAGTCCCCTGCGCCTTTATCCCACAGCGTACTCCCGCTGCCGAAAACCCTTTTGGCGCAGTCACCGCGCCTTCTATTTTCTTCATCATCTTATTACGGGTAAACCGCCGTGCCGGTAAGCCCCATGTCTTCCGGCAGGCCGGATATCAGGTTCAGATTCTGAACCGCCTGGCCCGCTGCTCCTTTGCCCATATTATCAATCGCCGACATTACGATCAACCGGCCCGTGCGGTTATCTACTTTTAAGCCGATATGGCAGTAGTTCGTCCCTGCGACGCTCTTGGTGGAAGGATACTGCCCTTCACCCAGAACGACCACGAACTGCGACTTGGCATAATACTCTTTATACATCTTGATAACATCCGCTGTTGCCGCGTCTCTCGTGAGAGAGGCGTACGCCGTGGTCAGAATCCCCCGGATCATCGGCACGAGGTGCGGAGTGAAGCTCATGCAAACAGATTTTCCGGCCAGTTCGGATATTTCCTGTTCTATCTCGGGCGTGTGGCGATGGGTGCCGACGCCGTAAGGCTTAAAACTGCCGTCCACCTCAGAGAAAAGATAGCCCACCTCGAATTTGCTTCGCCCGGCTCCTGAAAGCCCGGATTTGGAGTCTACGATTATCCCTGACGGATCGACCAATCCCGATGACACAGCCGGGGCGAGAGCAAGAATCGCGCTGGTCGGGTAGCATCCAGGGTTTGCGATGAGGGACGCCGAAACAATCGACTCTTTTTTTAACTCAGGCAGCCCGTAGACAGCCTTTCGAGACAGATCTTTGGTGATATGCTCGGTTTTATACCACTGCTCGTAGACTCCGGCATCGCGGAACCTGAAGTCCGCTGATATGTCGATGACCTTCTTTCCTTCATCCAGGAGCTGAGGAGCGATCTTCATAGCCCATCCATTGCGCTGAGCGAGGAAGAATACATCCGCCCGGTCCATACCGCCGTCTTCGCTGAAGGAACTGCACTGCGGTAAGTCATGCCCGAGCAAGCTCGGAAATGCGTTTCCGATGTGTTTTCCCCTATATGTGTCTGAGGCAAGATAAGTAATCTTTGCCTCTCGATGTCCAAGCAGATACCTGATCAACTCGCCTCCGGCATAACCGGAAGCGCCAATAATTCCGACTCTTACCATATTACCACCTGAAAACCTTACCTATTAATATTCCGTCGCTGCTTCCTGCTGACCATTTCCCGGAAGCATATCCAATAACTGCCCCCGCCGCAACATCGTGCCAGTGGTGTTTATCGCTGTCGACTCTGGACCAGCCGATAAGCGCTGCAAGACCGTAATACAGCCACTTATCTTTGGGATACTCTTCCGAGAGCGTTCCGGCAAGCGCAAAAGCCGCTGCTGTATGCCCGCTTGGAAAACTCTTGTCATCACTCCGGTCAGGCCGCCACTCGTGAACGCTTTCTTTGAGCAGTCCAGTCACGGAAAGCGCCACAAGCACACCATCGCAGCGTCGAGCTGCCTCCGCCAAACCATCAGAACCTTCCATCGCAGGAAACGCAGCGGCTATCCCTATCGCCGGGAACGTAAAATCACCCACCTTATCTGAAAATGTCCCTGCATAAACAGGCGCACTTACGGAAATGATGAGTAAAAGTATTATTAAGTTTATTCTTTTGTCCATTATACTCAATATTCCAAAAGTTTTTCACCACAAAAGGGAGAAAAGGAAAAAACCAGTGGATGTCGTGCTTCTCCCCGTGTGCCCAAAGCATACAAACCTTTCGACAACGCTGAGGTTAGTCGTTTGCTACCACGTGACGTACCAATCCGAAGCGGCGAGTGGCAAGAGCAGTCTTTGTCGCAGCGTATCCGGCTTATACAGACTCGACAGCCCTGTCATAGCAGCGAACGAGCCTTTACCTGGTTGGGAGCTGACAAACGACGTGTCAACGCGCACAGGACTACCACTACCATCATCAATCACCAGGTAGTTTTCGCCAACGTCAGTTATTTTGCCCCAAATTCTTATCAGCAGTCCGACATTGTTGAGCCCAGATCCTCTATAGACCCCGCATTGACCGAGTCCAGAAATCCCCATGTCAGCACCACCGACTGAACGATTCGTCATTGCGAGTGGTTTTATAAGTGACGTGGATGGTGACGCATCGACTCTGCAGGCAATAATCTCTCTCTCTCCAGCCGCTGTTGTCGCCATATTGCCAGTCACACTCAGAACACTTCCACGTGTCAGATTGGAGACTACATCGGGCGTGGCTGCGATGCGGATGCCGTCATATCTGTTCGATGCTTCGGCATAGAAGAAATCAGGGAAGTCACCAGCGCCACTAGTGGCGATATAGCCGCTGAAAGTCAGTGGGCTGCCGTCAGTCAACAGCTTGGGGGTAGTAGTAGAAGGGAAAATTTCGTCCGCTGAGATGCTGAAGTTGTCATAAGTTACGGATATCGGATCGTCAGATCCATTGTTGTTCTGAATGCTGAACGCAACCCAGTTCAAGGCAGCGGGATATGTATCGGACGACCATATCTGCTGGTCGTTAAGGTACCCGGTGACAGTGCTTCCCACGCGTTTTATGCGGAATCGTCCCTCCGTCGCGGTCGTAGGTAGTTCACTCCGGTAGCTGCCGGTCCACACATGCACGTTGCTATATTCTTTGACATTGAAAAAAGCTGTTCCGTCTGCATAGCTAGTGTGTAACTCGACTTGGTTCAGCCCACCTCCACTTATGTTGGCGTCCCGGAAATCCACCTGTATGTCGAAGTCACCGGTGATCATGCCGCTTGATGTAAGAGCGCTAAGGTTCAGGTTAATCTCGACGTCCTTGTAACCGCCAGGCGTCGGTGCGACCTTCGCCAGCCGGATGTCTTTGTGTGTGGTATCTACAGAATACATATCCGGCGTTGTCATAGTGACATACCAGTACCGAGAGTTGAGGCCACCGCTGAAGTCATCTTGAAACACTGCGCAATACCCAGGCACACTCAGTACAACAGCCAATAGCAGTCCAAAACAAACGAATGAACGCATATATTTCCCCTTAAAAACGATTTTATTCTATGAATTATAACATGCGATACCTAGCGAACTGCAGTAGAACATAAAAAACCAGTAGAAATACTGGGATATGGGTGTGGTCGGGACGAGATAGCGGCACCTGCATAAACAGGCAAACTCTTGCGAGTTTGCCTGTCAGATAAAGAGGGAATCAATGGAGCGTGTATCTGCTATATCGATTTATTTTGTGAATAGTTTTATCAACATTGCGATATGGGTACATTCAAAAGGCTGGCTCAAAGTTAGTATCTATAGATTTTCGGCTGATTAATTAACGGCCAATCATATGTTGGCTGTTGCCGAAAATCCTCCGGAAGAGTTTCAGGTGTAAGTGTAAAATCAACAGATAAAGCTATATCAGAGAACTGCTTATATAACTGTAAGGCTGTTACTTTATCTGCTGAAACTCTATAGGAAGCAATCTTGATATTGCGCCCGTAAAATCCGGATATCTGCGAAAGGCAAAATCTTTACAAGAGGTCCCAAATGGGAAGAGCTTTCACACTACTACTGATTTTATGCATCATGTCTTCAGCTGCACTACGGGCCGAGCAACCGCAGCCAATCAAACTCGACCTCGCGCGTACTGCTGACCTTGCTATCCAGCAGAACCTGACCATCAAGGCATCCAAACAGAATATTACCACTGCGACTAAGAACGTTGACCGGGTGAAAAGCAAGGGAAAAGGGCATGCTGATCTTAGTGCAAGTTACTATCATCTGGATGATCCGATTACCCTTGATGCGAAAACAATTGCAATTAATGACACAACCGTTATCATTCCCGGACAGACCGTAGCTGACCAGGATGTCTACTTTGCATTCATTTCGGCTGCTTATCCAATATTCGATGCTGGGCGTATCCGTTACAGGACCCGCAGTGCGACTTTTGGAGTAACTGAGGCAGAAAATACCGCCAGCAACACTGAGCTTTCCATTGTTCTTCAGACAACCCGCACATATCTTGCGGCAATCTATGGCAGGGAGAGTGTTCTGGTCAACGAAGAATCACTCAAATCATATGAAGAGCACTTATCCCAGGCGCAGAAATTACGAAAAGAAGGTGTTGCTACCGATTATGATGTAATTCGCGCTGAAGCTGCGGTTGAAGATCAGAAAAAACGACTTACGGATGTACGAAACCTGTATGAACTGGCGTTGGCTAATCTTCGGACTTCACTACTTTTGCCCAAGGACTCTCCGATTGATCTGGAGGGAGGCTTTTTCGACATTCCTTCTCAACAACCGGTAGCTCAGGCGGAGGAAATCGCCGTGAAAGCCGACCCACTGGTCCGGAGTATCACAGACAGGTTATCATCGCTTTTCTGGCTCGAAAAGTCCGTGAAAGCGGATAGAAAACCTCAGATAGACATTGTCGGGTCCGCTAACCTGGTCTCACGGTCGAAAGGCTTTATGACAGATTCGCAATGGTTTGTTGGATTGCAGTTATCCCAGATGGTATTTGACGGCGGACTCATCCGGGCACAAGCCGAAGAACTGGGATCGGAACAGGTAAAGACCAACACTGAACTTGAAAACGCAGCCAATGACACGAGGCTATCGGTTCGAAGCGCTTATCTGGACATGGACACAGCGTACAGCGCAATCACGTCCGCGCGAAAGGCCGTGGACCTCGCAAGGGAGAGTCTGAGACTGGCTGAGCGCAGGTTTGCAGAAGGTGTAGGAACGAACCTGGAAGTGCTTGATGCCAACGTGAATCTCTTATCTGCTGAGACTGGGCTTCAGCAATCATTATACCAGCTTGATTCTGCGTACCTCACAGCCCACAGATACCTCGGCGATCTTGTGCAGGTGACTCATACCGCACAGACTGACGAAGGAGTGAACTCGGAGGGGAGGTCGAAGTAGCGCAACCATGAGAAAGCTGTTAACCCGCAAAAATATAATAATTTCACTGATAGTCATAGCCATAGGTGTCGGCATCTATTTCCTGATGCGTAAAACCCCACTCGCTGAAGGGCTCATCCAGGTCAACGGGCGTATGGAGGGAGATGTCGTGGTCGTCTCCAGCAAGTACAATGGCAAGATAACGAAGCTTCTTGCAAGAGAAGGCGACAATGTAACACGGGGTGATATGGTGGTGCGTCTGGATGACCCTGAGACCAGAGATCGATTGGAGCAATCCAAGCACAACTATGGTGTCATGGTTGCACAGGCCAATGCTGCTGGCCAAAACGTCGGTCTCACTTCCGAAACCGGCAGTTCCAGTATAGAACAGGCTAGAGGCCAGGTAATACAAGCTGAAAGCGGTGTACAGGACGCACAGGCTGCCGCAAAAAGTGCCGAAGCAAACATAAAGAATGCTCAGGCTGCAGTAAAATCTGCATCAGCAGCTGTCCGTCAGGCGAAATCGGCAGTCCGCCGATATTCAGCAGACGTAGAAACAGCAAAAGCTAACCTGCATTCCAGCGAAAAGCAGGTTGAATCCCAGCGGTCTCAGACCAAACTATCAGCGGCAAATGCACGACGTTTTACCAATCTGGCCAAAGAAGGAGTCGTCACTGAAAGGCAGCGGGATGAATATGTTACTACTGCGGCAAAAGACCATGCAGAGCTGCAGAGTGCAATTGCGAATGCAAGTTCAGCGAGAGCGCAGGTAGCAGCAAAACAGGCTGATCTTAAAACTGCAAAAGAACAGGTTGCAGCTGCCCAGGCCAGCCTTCAGAGTGCTCAGGCCCAACTCGCTTCCGCAAGGCAGGACGCTAATGCTGCAAATGCACGTGTAATAACCGCAAAAGGAGTGAAAGCTCAGGCTGAGGGTATCTTAAGACAGGCTATGACAGCTTCAACCCAGGTTGCAATCAGCAAAAGCCAACACACCAGTGCACAGTCCCAGATACAGGAGGCCCAGGCTGCGGTAAACGAACAAAGAAACATCCTAAATAGCCTGTTCGTAGTGTCGCCGATCACAGGAAAGGTCGTCACCCGGGTAAGAGACACCGGAGAGGTCGTAACTGCCGGCTCTCCCATACTGGAAGTAGTGAATCTCGACAAGCTATATCTCAAGGCTTACGTTCCGGAGAAAGATATCGGAAAAGTCCGGCTAGGCCTGCCTGCTAAGGTCTATGTAGATGCGTACCCTAATATGCCTTTCGATGCGACAGTAAGGTATATCTCATCGACAGCCGAGTTTACTCCAAAGGAAGTGCAGACACCTGATGAACGGGTAAAACTGGTCTACGCCGTCAAGCTCTACCTGAACAAAAACCCGGACCACCGTTTGACACCAGGTATGCCGGCTGATGCCATCATAAGGTGGAAGGAGAGCGTTCCATGGCAGCGGCCACAGTACTGAACGGCGGTGAGCCTCCACCCCCGGTCCGTGTCCGGGGTTTCGGCAAGAGTTATGGAGATGTGGTTGCTGTTCGAGAGGCCGATCTGGATGTAGTTAAGGGCGAGATGTACGGTCTGATCGGTCCTGATGGAGCAGGTAAAAGCACTCTCATGAAATCGATTGCCGGGGTGCTGGCTTATGACGCCGGAACCGTTGAGGTTTTCGGGGAAAAGGTCGAATCCGAGAAGTCAGCGGAGTTGATTAAGAGTCGAATCGGTCTGATGCCGCAGGGACTTGGACTGAACCTCTCTCCAGACCTGTCAATCGAGGAGAATATTGATTATTTCGCCAGGGTAAGGTTAGTTCCTCCAAATGAACTGGAGGCGCGGAAAAACCGTTTTCTAAAGATGACTCGTCTCGACAAGTTCCGAAACCGCCCGATGAAGAACCTGTCAGGAGGCATGAAGCAGAAACTCGGGCTCATCTGTTCCCTCATCCACTTGCCGGAGCTGATAATTCTCGATGAACCGACCACAGGCGTCGACCCCGTTTCCCGCCGCGACTTCTGGGCAATCCTCTCTGAACTGAGCCGTGCAGAAGGGATGACAGCTCTAATCAGCACAGCCTACATGGAAGAAGCTCTGCGGTTTGACCGGGTTTCGCTCATGCACGAAGGACGATTTCTTGCATCCGGCACGCCTGAGGAGCTTGTCGGACTGGTTCCGGGCACGATGGTGGAACTGAGGTGCCCTAATCAGATAGTATCCCTCGGTGTCCTGAGAGAACATTACGGCCAGGTAGAGCCACGTGGAGAGTGGGTCAGACTGCTCGCAGATACTTCAGACCGCGAGAAAGCAAGTTCCGAAGCTGTATCCTTCCTGCCGCAGGAACTGAAGCCTACGGAAGTGCGGATGTGGGACCCCGATCTGGAAGATGTCTTTATTGCGCTTCTTCGGCAGCGAGAGCAGGGAGAAAGTGAAGCAGCATCTTCCTCAAGCACTGTCGAGACTTACGCAAACCTGCCGGAAGAACAGAAGGAACGGACAGCAATCGAAGCGATGGACCTCACGCGGATTTTCGGCAGCTTTACCGCAGTCGATCATGTGACTTTCCAGGTAAAGCAGGGAGAGATTTTTGGCTTGTTAGGTGCAAACGGGGCTGGAAAATCGACCTGTATCAAGATGCTGACCGGCATACTGCCGCCATCCAGCGGAGAAGGGCAAGTCTCAGGAGCGGACATGCGTTTTGCAGGCCAGGAAATCAAGGAACGCATAGGTTATGTTTCGCAGGCGTTCTCTTTATACATCGATCTCACGGTAATGGAAAACATCATGCTCTATGCGGGGATATATGGCGTTCCCAGGGAACTGAGGCTGGAAAGAGCGGAGTGGGTCTTGAACGTAGCAGGGCTCGCGGGGCGCGGAGATGCGAAGGTGGCGAGCCTTCCTATGGGACTTCGGCAGAGGCTTTCTCTTGGATGTGCGCTGGTCCACCAGCCATCGACACTTTTCCTCGATGAACCGACTTCAGGGGTCGATCCTGTTGGACGCAGGCAGTTCTGGGACATACTTTACCGGCTCTCAAGAGTGCATAATGTCGCGATACTCTTTACCACGCACTATATGAGCGAGGCCGAGAGTTGTGACCATATAGTTTTGATGTTTGCCGGGCGAGTCGTGGCGGATGCACCGCCCGAATCGCTCGAAAATAACCTGGAAAACCAGGTCGGCCACATGCTGGAATTCAGGACCAGTGATCCGCCTAATGCGCTGGGTTTGGTGACAAGTGAATTCCCAGAGGCTCTCCCTTATGGCAGCCGAATACGACTGCTTTCGAGCGACCCGGTAAAAGACGAGCAGCGCATCCGCGGGATTCTGGCCGAACACCAGATAGAAGTTCTCTCCACTACTCCGAAGCCTATATCGATGGAAGAAGTGTTCGTCCATACGGTAACATCTCTTGAGCGGGAATCGGAGAAGGCGAAAGGAGCGGCATAATGAATATTCGCAGAATCATTGCCGTTTCGTATAAGGAGTTCCGTGAGGTAGCACGCGACAAGCTGTTCGCCGTCCTGGCCTTTGTGCTGCCATCGTTTCTGATGCTCCTTCTCGGAGTTTGCCTCTCAATGGATGTCGAGCATATACCGATTGCCATTGTCGACAATGACAACACTCCCGAAAGCCGTGATTTCGCCAGCCGCTTTTCCAGTTCACGTTACTTTGATCTTGTGTGGATTGCTTATGACGACCGCGAACTCGACCCGCTGCTTCAAAACAACATAATTCGAGCGGTGATAATCATCCCGAAGGACTTCGGCAAGAATGTGAACAAGGGACGGCCTGCTCCTGTGCAGACGCTCCTGGATGGCACATATACGAGCCGGGCGCAGATCACTAAGGGGTACGTTTCGTCGATTATCGGCGCTATGAACGCGAATCTGCTGGCGCAATATATATCGCGGATAGCCGGAGTCCCTCTTGATCGGGCGAAAATAGCAGTGCAGCCTGTCAAAGTCAACACCAGGTATCTGTATAACCCGGCAATCAAGAGCGTTTTGGGACTGGCGCCGAGGCTGCTCGTTCTGATTCTCTATATGGTGCCACCACTTTTGACGGCTTTAGGCGTTGTAAGGGAGAAGGAAACCGGGTCGATCTTCAACGTGTATGCATCGACCTTGACCCGTGGCGAATACCTCATCGGGAAGCTGATTCCGTACATCGGAATCGCATTCCTAAACGGAATAGTGCTTCTATTGATAGCCTTGATTGTCTTTGGTGCGCCGTTCAAGGGATCGCCACTCTTCTTCTTGCTCTCTATGCTGGTCTATGTTATCAGCACCTGCACCCTCGGGCTTGCAATATCGACTCTTATGACGACACAAGCGGCTGCCATGATCTTCACTGCAATCATTACTCAGATTACAGCCGTCAATTTCTCAGGGGTTATGGTGCCGGTAGGGTCACTATCACCAGGCGGCCAGAAGATTGCGCACCTCTTCCCGTGCATGTTCTTTACGCGAATAGTTGAAGGTTGTTTTCTGAAAGGAACCGGATTTGCGCAACTCTGGACCAATGTCCTGGTTTTGCTTGTATTTTCTGCTGTACTCTTTTCGATCAGCTACCTCAGATTTCACAAGAGGACAAAAACATGAGCCTTTTAATAGATACTTGGAAAAGCTGGATGCGCCGTCTGAGTGTTATGACTTACAAGGAAGTTTTGCAGTTTTTGCGAGACCCTATCCTGATGCTGATCCTGGTCTACGCATTCATTCTTGGAGTACGCAATGCGGGGACTTCAGTTTCGATGCAGATAGAGCACGCGCCGATAGCTTTTATCGACAACGACCGGTCGCAGGCATCACGGGAACTTATCTACAGCTTCCAGGAACCGTGGTTTTCATCATATGGCGTCATATCGGGTTCACGTGAAGGACAAAATCTGCTGGATTCGGGGAGAGTGATGGCGGTTCTCGATATACCTCCACAGTTCGAGCAATCACTGCTCCGAGGCGATCCGGATTCGGTGCAACTCCAACTGGACGCCAGCAACTCGAGCATTGCTGAAATTGTAGAAGGATACTCCTCGATGGTAATGGCCCCCTTGGGTCAAGCCTATGGACTCAAAAGTATCGGAATAGCTCCGTCATCAAGCAGTCTTCCGCCAGGTTTGATAGATAACCACCGCATATGGTTCAACCAGAATGTGCTGGACTCCTGGTTTCAGTCAGTCTGCCAGCTAATCCAGGTAATAACGATGCTGGCGCTCCTTCTTCCGGCTGCAGCGATGGTGAGAGAGAAGGAACGAGGAACGATAGAGCAGCTTACAGTCTCACCGTTAAGCCCGCTCCAGATTATTCTGCCTAAAGTCATCTCCATGACACTCGCGATCATCATAGGCTGCTGTCTCAGTCTATTCATAGTAATAGGGCCGATGTTTCATGTCCCGATGAAGGGAAGTCTCCTTCTGTTTTTCTTCATTACGGCAATATACGTTTTCTCGATGACCGGAATCGGGGTATTTATAGCTTCAATCAGCCGGAATCTTGCCCAGGTGGGACTCTTAAGCATTATGCTTCTCACTCCGATGATCTACCTGTCAGGTAAGTTTACGCCCCCGGAAGCTATGCCGGGGGCGCTTCTAGCCGTTATGTATATTCAGCCGACTTACTACTATCTGAACATCGTTTTCGGTATACTGCTTAAGGGTGCAGGATTACAAATCCTCTGGCAGCAGATTCTCATCATGCTCGCGCTTGGTTCAGTCATATTCCTGGGCGCCATGCGCCGGTTCAAACGGCAGATGGGCTAGGATGAGACTTTTGCCGGGACCGCGCGGACTATGCCCAGAATCTCCGACACTTTGGATTCTAGCAGGTCCTTAGTCTTGGCTTCCACATTCAGGCGAAGGACCGGCTCGGTCTGGCTCGGCCGCAGGTTGAACCACCAGTCATCAAACTCAATGGTCATTCCGTCCAATTCGATTATTCTTCCATTCTGATAGCACTCTTTCACCTCCGCGATTTTCGCCGCGGGGTCAGCTACCTTCGAATTGATCTCCTCGCTGTGGAAATAGCGCATGATCGGTTTCGCGATTTCGGAAAGCGGCTTACCTTCAGCCAGAATGGTCTTCAGCATGGTAAGCATTGCAAGATCACCGTTATCGGTGATGTAGAACTTTTGAAAATAGTAGTGACTGGAGAGTTCTCCACCGAAATAAGCCCCTATCTCGCGCATTTTCTTCTTGATTAGGGCGTGGCCGACCTTCCACATAACAGGTTTGCCGCCGGCTTTTTCGATTTCTTCCTTCACAGACCAACTGCTGCGGACATCATAGATAATCTCCGCCCTCGGCTTCTCTTTGAGCATCGTTTTTGCCAGAATAGCAGTCACAATGTCACCCGGAATGTGCTTTCCAGTCTCGTCAACAAAGCCTACACGGTCCCCATCACCATCGTAAGCGATTCCAAGGTTCGCCTTCGTTTCCAGCACCTTCTGCTTGAGGTCGTCGAGAGTCTCCTCCTTCAGAGGATTAGCCTCATGGTTCGGAAAATTCCCATCAGGGTCCCAATAAAGCGGTATAACCTCGCAATCAGCGTTCTTGAAGAGTTCGGGAAGCACGATTCCATCCATACCGTTTCCAGCATCCACTACAAGCTTCAGTCCACCAAATTTATTTATCCCACTTGCCTCAAGCACATCACGCGTGTAGCGGTCTATCATGCTGGTTCTATCTATGATCCTGCCGGGCTTGCTGGGAGTCTCAAAATCGGCTGCGCTTGCATCTTTATACAGGTCATCGTTACTGATATAGTCAATCGACGGCGTAGCCAGAGGGCCGGTGAGCTTCAGCCCATTATAGGCCTTCGGGTTATGAGAAGCTGTAACCATAACCCCTGCATTGGCGTTCAAAACATTTACAGAATAGTAGTACATCGGGGTAGTGGTCAATCCGACATCGATAACATCGCTCCCACCGTCTAAAAGCGCCTGTATTGCCTGCTCCGTCAGGCTGGGGCTGCTTAACCTCATGTCACGGCCAACTACCGCCAGTTTAGGCTTCAGTTTCTCTGCATAAGCCCGCACCACGTGGTACACTACATCCTCATTCAGTTGGTCGGGATACGTACCCCTTATGTCATAAGCTCTGAATATCGAAGAATCGATCTGTTTCATACTCATAGCCTTTTCCTTTGCACCAACCTAACAAAATATTTTCGGCTGTAGCCGAAAATCTATAATGTCAAACCGTATTTTTCCAGCTCCGCCCTTGTGGCAGCAACATCGGAGTGGCATATCGTTGGTATGCCGAGTTCTACAGCTACTTCACAAAGGATCGGAGTGTCATCAATATAGACAACTTCATGCATATCCAACTGAACCTGGTCCATGGCAAAACTGTATATTGCCGGGTCAGGTTTTCTGGTCCTCACAAAGCATGAGAAGACGAAGAAGTCCAGAATGGACGGGAGATCGAACTTTTTGATGCGGTGCATAGTGATCTCCCGCCCTTCGTTACTAAGCGCAACCGTTTTCAGGTTGTATTTCGCTTTTATCCGTTTAGTGAAGTCAATCATCTCCGGATACGGCTGCGACTGCTCGAAGATAAACTCCTTGAACTCATCAGGCGAGAAATCACGTTCCTTGTAGAACACAATTCTTCGCAGATACTCGTCCAGTGAAATGCGGCCTGTCTCATAAGTCTGAAAAACGACATTATGCCGTTCCGACATCTCTTCCATATCGAGACTGAACCTGGCTGCAGCGCGCTTACGCGCATCCCGGTCCCAGCCTTTTGTAAGGAGTACTCCTCCGATGTCCAGTAGAAAAGCCTTTACATCCGTCGATGCCATTTGACCAACCCTCCGAATTGCTGTGTTAATCTAAATTCTCAGTCTCACCTATCTCTCGCTGCCATCTCCAGTTGCGAATATCCGGCATGTCTTCTCCATACTGTGTGATATATTCTTTATGCTCGACCAGCTTGTCTCTCAGCATCTGCTTGACATATGCTGCCAGATATCCCAGCTTCGGCACTCTGTCGATCACGTCGCTCACCAGGTGATACCTGTCCATATCGTTTAGAACAAGCATGTCGAACGGTGTCGTGGTCGTACCTTCTTCCTTGTAACCTCGGACATGCAGGTTCTTGTGATTAGTCCGCCTGTAAGCCAGCCGGTGTATCAGCCACGGATAGCCATGATAGGCAAATATGATCGGTTTATCCGTTGTGAACAGGTTGTCGAAGTCCTTGTCCGAGAGACCATGCGGATGTTCCTCTTTCGGCTGAAGCGTCATCAGGTCAACCACATTTATAACGCGGATTTTCAGGTCAGGCAGATTCTTTCGGAGTATGTCAACCGCAGCAAGCGTCTCCATGGTCGGTATGTCTCCCGCGCAGGCCATCACAACATCCGGTTCGGTTCCCTTATCGTTCGATGCCCATTCCCATATTCCGATTCCTGATGCAACATGCTTGATAGCTGCGTCCATATCGAGCCACTGCGGGGCAGGATGCTTCCCGGCTACAACCACGTTGATAAAATCGCGGCTTCTCAGGCACTGGTCGGTAACACACAGAAGTGTGTTGGCATCTGGTGGAAGGTATACACGGACAACATCCGCCTTTTTGTTCACCACAAGGTCTATAAACCCCGGATCCTGGTGCGAAAATCCGTTGTGATCCTGCCTCCAGACGTGAGATGCCAGGAAGTAGTTAAGCGACGCTACCGGCCTTCGCCATGGAATGTGCTTGGACACCTTGAGCCATTTCGCGTGCTGGTTGAACATTGAGTCCACGATGTGGATGAACGCTTCATAGCAGTTGAAAAGACCATGTCTTCCGGTCAAAAGATACCCTTCCAGCCATCCTTCGCAGGTGGTTTCACTCAAAATCTCCATTACCCGTCCGTCAGGCGAAAGATGATCGTCATAAGGATATATATCAGCCATCCATGTCCGGTCAGTCACCTCGAACAAAGCGCTCAAACGGTTTGACGCTGTTTCATCGGGCCCCATCACACGGAAATTGGACATGTTGTTCCTCATTACATCCCGGAGGAACGCACCCGCTATTTTGGCGGATTCACCATCCACAGCACCCGGACTTGGAACATCCACGGCATAATCGTGATAATCCGGCATCTTGAGATCTCTTAGCAATACGCCTCCGTTAGCATGAGGGTTTGCACCCATCCGCCGCTGTCCCTTAGGCGCCAGGTCAGCAATCTCAGGGAATAGCTTGCCGTTGCTGTCAAAGAGTTCTTCGGGATGATAGCTCTTCATCCAGCCTTCGAGCACCTTGACATGTTCCGGTTTCTCGACCATATCGGCCATCGGCACCTGATGAGAGCGCCAGAAGTCCTCAGTTTTCTTACCATCCACTTCCTTTGGCCCTGTCCACCCTTTAGGAGTGCGAAGAATAATCATAGGCCAGAATGGACGTTCAGCTTCGCCGCTCATGCGGGCTTCATGCTGTATCGTCTTGATTTCAGAGATGACTTCTTCCAGGGTCTGCGCCATCTTCTGATGCATTGCAGCCGGATCAGAACCTTCAACGAAATATGGCTTATAACCATAGCCTGTGAACAGGTCCTCAAGTTCCTTTTCGCTTACTCTTGCAAGTATGGTAGGGTTGTTGATCTTATATCCGTTCAGATGCAAAATCGGCAGCACCGCACCATCGGACACAGGGTTAAGGAACTTGGTGGAGTGCCATGCAGCGGCGAGCGGACCAGTCTCCGCTTCTCCATCGCCCACAACACATGCTACTATCAGGTCGGGATTGTCGAATGCCGCTCCAAATGCGTGAGAAACCGAGTAGCCAAGTTCGCCTCCCTCATGAATGGAACCCGGTGTCTCCGGTGCGACGTGGCTCGGGATACCGCCAGGAAAAGAAAACTGCTTGAAGAGTCTCTTCATACCATCCTCATCCTGCGATACCTCAGGATAGACCTCGCTGTATGTGCCCTCAAGATAGACATTGGCGACTATTCCAGGGCCACCGTGTCCGGGTCCACAGAGATAGATCATGTCCAGGTCGCGCTCCTTGATGAGCCGATTGAGGTGAACATAAATAAAATTCAGCCCCGGAGTGGTTCCCCAATGTCCCAAAAGCCTCGGTTTGACATCTTTAATGGATAAAGGCCTCTTCAAGAGAGGATTATCCATCAGATAGATCTGGCCTACTGATAAGTAGTTTGCAGCACGCCAGTAGGCATTCATTCTTCTCAGTTCGTCTTCTGTCAAAGGCCCCGCCAGAGCCTGTCTTTTTTTTGTTTTTGTCTCCATTTACCTGCTCCTATCTATGTAAATTTGGTTGCTGTCACACAAACAAATCTATACCCTTATTATGGCTGCTCTCATCCATGAATTGTTGAAGTTATTTCACCCATGTGAACGGAGCGCAGAGAGCAGTTCCTCCAGGTCCACTCGCGCAAACTTGGTGACTACATCGCTGACTGCATAAGGAATGATGAGCGAACTGTTATGCACCATAGCGCCGCATGTATACACAACATTGGGCACATAACCCACGCGCTCATCTTCCGACGGCGAGATCAGCGGCTCCTCAAGTTCTCCGATGATCCGTGTCGGGTCTTCGAGATCAAGGAGCACAGCACCAATAGAATACTGCCGCATCGGCCCGACTCCGTGAGTGAGCATCAACCACCCGTCTTTGGTTTCGATGGGTGAACCGCAGTTGCCAATCACCGAAAACTGCCACCAGTACTTCGGTTTTTGCGATATTCGGCCCTCGTTCCATACCAGAGGGTTATCCGACTCCATAATATAGAGGTTCTCCCCATCGAGCCGCCCGGACATTACGAATTTACCGTTGATCTTTCTGGGGAAAAGCGCCATTCCCTTGTTCTGTGCGTGGCGTCCGGACATTGTGTGGCTCTGCACGCTCCCGTTTCCACGGACGACCAGCATCGTCGGGAAAATGGTGTATCCGTTAAAGGCTGTATAGGTCCCGCAGATGGTGACATTACCACTGTCTTCGGTGAATTTCACCAACCGCAAGTCTTCTATGCCGCGGCTCTCGTTCTGTGAGACCGGAAAGATCACCAATTCCGACAAGCCCGCGCCTTCCGGGATCTTCAGCCTGTAGTTTGATTCCATGAGAGAGACGAGGTTGTCTCTTGCCTGCTGCCACTGTGCAGGTGAGGAAACCTCCTCCCGCACGCGTTCAAGTTCGCTGTAGACTTCGGCCAGACTCACCATTTCACCAGATCGGTCCAAGACCAGTTCCTCCAGATTGCCCAACGCTCCCAAATTTTGGAGTGTGCGCCGGATCAGTGCTGTTTGAAACTCAGGATTGACTTCCTCCACAAGCGCACGGCGAGTCGCAGATGGTCTATCCAGCGTGATGTTATTGTCGGCGTCAATCACGCCGTTTCGCATTACGATAGATGATACATGTCCCTCACCGACAGCCCTGAGACTCATTCCAAAACGCGTTGAGCCTGGGCTCATGCCACTCTGGTCTATTGCTTCGACGATAGATGGGTTAAATAATGCCACTGCTTCGACCGCATAGTCCATTGTGAAGTAAGCACCGATGAGTTGCTGCCGAGCCTGGCTCAAACTAGGGCAGTTTTCCGGCAGCATAGACTCAACGCGGTGAAAATTCTCCTGCCAGACTGCAGTAATGTCGTAATGCTCGCCGGTATACTGCTCAACTAACTGCGACAGAATGCGTTCTGTATCGTCTTCCGATAGAGCTATCACACGGGAGATTCGCCTGCGGGTCTGCTGCTCATCCGCTGGGAAAAACCGGGAAAGCACATGCCTTGGATCAGGCTCGATCCTTATTGGAAGCCGCTCTACCTGAACTTGAACTGACATGATGGTTTCCCTCCTTTTAGTGTTTTCTTTACCCACAGGGTACTGCCCAAAAACAGCTCTCAGATGCTTCCGCTTTTGCAGCGGGAAAGGTTGTACCATTCAATTAAGCTATTAATACCGCAACAGCTATAGAGTCCGTCGCCGGCTACCCTGTGCCCATATCAGACATGTTGCACGAGACTGCCGCCCATCACACCAAGACCGATCATCGCTAATTCATATCCATGTTCGCGTATCTGTCACACTCCACATCGGCTATCTTTGCAAGCCTGCGGCAGAAACGCTCAGCGCCGACAAAGCGCGCGTTCAGAAAGGCCATTATCAGATCAAGCGCAAGATTATATCCGGTTACACGCCCGCCCAGGCAGATAATATTCATATCGTCGTCTTCCACTCCCTGATGAGCGGAAAAACAGTCAGTCACGAGCGCCGCCCGGGCATTTGGGATCTTGTTCGCTGCAATTGCCGCCCCGACACCGCTTCCGCATAGAGCGATTCCCCGCTCTACCTCTCCCTTTGCGACGGCTCTTGCGAGCGGTATGACGAAGTCTGGGAAATCATCATTCGGCGTTAACTCTTCTGCACCAAAATCGATTACTTCATGGCCTTCCATTTCCAGATCCTGGACCAGCCGGTCTTTCAGGATGAACCCCCCATGGTCTACTGCAATTCCTAAAAGCATCATTTTCTCCTTCCGCTGCCGTCTACCAGACGCTTCGCGCACTCATAGACGTTTTCTACAGTAAAACCAAACTCCCGCGTGATTTTATCCGCCGGAGCCGACGCTCCAAAGTGAATCAGACCGATCACATCCCCCTTATCGCCGGTGTAATTACACCAACCCTGCGGGGAACCAGCCTCAACCGCGAGTCTGGCTGTAACTGATGGAGACAGCACAGAGTCCCGGTAATCCTGGGGTTCTCTATCGAAGAGTTCCCAACTCGGCATGGACACTATGCGCGCGTTTATACCGTCCTGAAACAGTCTCTCCTGCGCCTGCACTATCAGGTTTACTTCCGATCCTGTTGCAATGAGGATTATATCGGGTTCGCCGTTCGGCGGGTCGGACAAAACATACGCCCCGCGCCTCAGGTTATCAGCGGAAGCGTATTTTCCTCTCTCCAGTGTCGGAACATTCTGCCTCGTCAGGATAAGCGCAACCGGTCTGTCCCGTGTCTCAATCGCCACCTTCCACGCTACAACTGTTTCATTGGCATCACATGGACGAATGACTACCATTCGTGGAATCGCCCGCAAATTAGCGAGTTGCTCCACCGGCTGATGCGTCGGGCCGTCTTCTCCGAGCCAGATACTGTCGTGAGTCAGCACATAGATCACATGGTCATTGGAAAGCGCGGCAAGCCGCATCGAAGGGCGCATATAGTCGGCAAAAATCAGGAATGTAGCACAAAACGGCAGGAGTCCTGCATGTGCAGCAATACCGTTCGAGATAGCGCCCATTGCATGCTCTCGAACACCGTAAGCAATATTGCGTCCGGCGTAGCTCCAGACGCCACCAACTGCGCCCTGCGCACTGCCATCAGCAGTATCAGGCGATTGGAAATCCCCCAGTCCTGTGAGCGCTGTATACGTCGATGGGTTCAGGTCCGCCGAACCGCCGATCAACAAAGGAAGTTTCGGCGCAATGGCATTCATCACCTTGCCGGAGGCCACACGGGTCGCCATCCCCTTGGTATCAGGTGGAAATGCGGGAATATCGGAGTCCCAGCCATCCGGCAACTTGCCCGCGATCATTCCACGCAGTTCTTCCGCAAGATCTGGAAAAGACTCTTCGTAATCCTCCATTTTCCTGTTCCATTCGTCTTCGTAATTTCTCCCACGATCCACAGCCTGCCGGAAGTGATCGAGCGCCTCATCCGGAACATAGAACGCAGGCTCAACAGGCCAGCCAAGGTTTTCTTTGGTCAGTTCGACCTCTTCTTCACCAAGCGGAGAGCCATGAGCTTCGACAGTATCCTGCTTATTAGGCGACCCGTAACCGATGTGGGTAGTTGCAAGGATCAAGGAGGGACTGTCTTTCTGTTCGCGTGCCTCTCTTAACGCATTATCTATTGCATTAAGGTTGTTGCCGTCCTCGACTGTGATAGTGTGCCAGCCAAAGGCCTCAAATCTCTTCCTGCGGTCCTCAGTAAAGGCAAGTTTGGTGGAAGCAGAAAGCGTGATATGGTTGTTATCATAAAGATATATCAGCTTGCCGAGTTTGAGTTCCCCTGCGAGTGAGCCCGCTTCCGATGAAATGCCTTCCATCAAGTCGCCATCGCTTACGAGCGAATAAACATAATGGTCCACTATATCGAACCCCGGGCGGTTATACCGCGCAGCCAGGTTAGCCTCCGCAATAGCAAGTCCCACACCGTTTGCGAACCCCTGTCCGAGCGGGCCAGTGGTCACTTCTACTCCCGGTGCAACGTTCTCCGAGTGTCCCGGCGTCATGCTATGCCACTGCCTGAACTGCTTTATCTGCTCAAGCGGAAGGTCATAACCGGTGAGGTAAAGCAGGCTATAGAGCAGCATAGAGCCATGCCCCGCGGACAAAATGAACCGGTCACGATTGAACCAAGCAGGGTTTGCCGGGTTATACCTCATGAATCTGTCCCACAGGACATAAGCCATCGGTGCTGCGCCAAGAGGCAACCCCGGATGCCCGCTGTTTGCCTTCTGCACAGCATCGACCGATAGAAAACGGATGGTATTTATGCACAGATTGTCCAATTCTTGGGCGGAACCGACACGTGGTTTTTTACCTATCATTGTGTCCTCCAATTACAATAGAATCAAAGTCTAAAAGACACTTTATGCTTATACCCAGTGCAGTTTCCGGTGAATAATATTACATTTGGACATGAAGCTGCTGAAGACAAAGTATGCGGCTCGTGGATACGGACGCAGCAAGTCAACTCTCCTCAGTATGCCCTTGAATACTCGCCCTGAGAGCAGCGATGTTTTCCTTAATGGAAGCATTGCCTCTATAAATACTTGAGCCCGATACCAGTATCTCAGCCCCGGATTTGACTGCATCGGGCGTAGTGGCGGTATCTATGCCGCCATCAACCGCAATGGGTATTGTCAACTTGCGATCTTCGAGCATTTTCTTTATCCGCCGAATCTTATCCAGTTGGCTATAGATAAAGTCCTGCCCTCCAAAGCCCGGATGCACCGTCATAACCTGAATAACCTGGGCAATGTCCAGTATCTCTTCCAATTCACAGACCGGCGTTCCCGGGTTGAGTGACACACCGGCCTCAATTCCAAGTTTGCGTATTGCCCTTAAGACCCGGTGAGCATTGGACCTTGCCTCCACATGGACGATCATACGGTCCGCACCTGCTTCCGCAAATGCATCCAGATAGCGGTCGGGGTCGGTAACCATCAGATGGACATCGAGCATTTTATGAGAAACTGTCCGCATCGCTTTTACGACATCCGGTCCAAAGGTGATATTGGGGACGAAGTGCCCGTCCATCACATCTATCTGAAATCCATCTACTCCAGATGATTCCGCCTCTTTAATCTGTTCACCGAGCCTCATAGGGTCGGCTGAAAGGATTGATGCCTCGATTAGAACCATTCTTCCATCCTCTATGCGCTGCACTTTTCCCGGTAAAGCAGCTACAGTTTACCCATATTTTAAATATTTCGGGTGAAACTGGGTAAGAACTTTTATCTGTCCGAAAAACAACTTTACCGTCAGGTGATAGAAGATGATGAATAAACAAACAAAGATACAAGAAGACACTGAACTCATAAAAACGATACACGACCTGGCGCTCGAAGGGTTCGAAGGCCCGAATAAGAACCCATTCGAGAGCACAGAAAAGTTCAAATGGCTCCGCGAGATTGGCAGCCGGCTCTGGCTCGATACAGGTGACGCGACCGCAGCCGGACAGGTCTGGGCCACGGAAACGGAAGCGCTTACAACTAACAATACACTCGTAAACAAGGTGGTCCAGACAGGTATAATGGATGGATTCATCACTTACGCAGCGAGAAAGGTCCGTGAAATCCGCCCCGATATGTCAATACAGGAGCTTGTCATCGAGCTGGCATTTCTTGTAAATGCAAAGCTCGCGCTGGACCTGGTCCAGCGCTTTGGATCGCATGTAAGTGTCGAGCTTCACCCTGATTTGGGGTTCGATGTTGATCGGTCATGCATCTACGCAAGGCGATACTACGATATATGCCCCGATTTCTTCTACGTCAAGGTCCCTATGACACCGGATGGGTTCGTAACTGTAAGAAAACTGTCGAGCGAAAACATTCCGATTAACTACACGCTGGGATTTTCGGCCAGACAGAACTATCTGGCTACGCTCTTCTCGCGGCCAAAGTTTGTTAATGTCTTTCTTGGAAGATTGAATTCTGTAGTAGAAGAAAACCATATAGGCTCACCGGAAAATGTCGGAGAAAAGGCCGCGCTCGCGTCGAATGAAACTGTCAATAACTTGCGTGAGAAGGACAACAGCATAAAAACCGAGCAAATCGCTGCCAGCTTAAGATCAGGCCAACAAATCGTTACACTGGCAGGAATGGATGTCCTCACCATTCCAATACAAGCAGTAGAAGAATACCTGGATCTCGATATAAGGAAAGATGACATCTATCTCCACAAATCACAGAATCTACAGGTGGAATTGAATGACAGCAACTTGGCGAAATCCGTCAATATAAACGATTTATGGGATATTGACCAGGCATTTATCGATTTCACTCAGGATGCAGTAAGTATGGGCGACAAAATTACACACGGAGACGACCTGGTTGAGCTCAGCCATAAGCATAATATCAATATCTTCCACAACTGGACAGCAGCAGATCACCAGGCGATTCGTAAAAAGGGGAAGATACCGGATCTTTCGAGCTGGCATGGAGCGCCTGTCGACGACCTTATGTCAATTTCGGCGCTGGAATCTTTTGCGAGTGACCAGTCAGCGCTCGATCAGCGAATCAAGTCGCTGGCGCAAAACGTATAGTAGCTGCAATCGATAACCCTTGTCCCCCTGGTGCTAAACTGCATCTGTTCTGTTTATATAGCTTTCCACCAGGGGGGTTGTCCCTAATGAAGCGTTTTTGCCTGCTTCCGGCATTCAGTTAAAGGGGTATTGGGCATGAAAATCTTCATTCTTTCCGTTCTCTGTCACCTGTTCCCTAGCTCGACTGCTAAATCTTCCCCGACTGTCCTTATGTCGCCTGCGCCGATAGTGATGACCATGTCTCCGGGTCTGATCTCGGTCAGCAGGAACTCCACTATCTTCGATTTATCCGGTATATAGTGGACTTTGTCGCCGTCGATCTTACTCGCGATCATTTCAGCCGTCACGCCATCTATCGGCTTCTCGCGGGCAGCATAAATACCGGTAACGACTACGACATCGGCATTCGAAAGGCTCCCTGCGAACTCTTTGGCAAAAAAGTCAGTGCGAGAATAAAGATGCGGCTGGAAGACCGCCACGATCCGCCTGTGCCACCCAGCGCGCGCGGAAGTAAGCGTCGCTTTGATCTCGGTCGGGTGGTGAGCATAGTCGTCGACGATCATAATGTCGTTTATCGTGCTGATCTGCTCGAACCTGCGGCTCGTGCCGGTGAAATCCGCGAGCCCTGCGCGAATTGCATCGAAACTCACGCCCAACTCGAACCCGATTGCGGCTGCCGCAAGAGAATTGGCGATATTCTGCATGCCGGTAACTCCGAGTGTTACGCGACCAAGTTTTTTGCCGTCCTTAACAAGCTCATAGCTTGCCTGGGGTGAGTCGACAGAGATATCTTCAGCTCGGATGTCACCCGTTCCGTTGACTGAATAGCCGATGACCCGTTTCGACACATTCTTCAGGATACCGCGGACATTGGGGTCATCTACGCAGGCTATCACACAGCCGTCGTCGTCCACCTGGCTGATGAACTTTTCGAAGCTCTTGATGATATTTTCAAGCGTTCCGTGGTAGTCCAGATGATCGGCGTCGATATTGGTTATCGCCGCAATGCTCGGATAGAGGTCCAGAAACGAATTGAATGCTTCGCAGGCTTCCGCAACAAAAAGTGACTTGTCACCGACCCGCGCGTTCCCGCCGAGGGCGTTCAGATCTCCCCCTATCAGCACAGTCGGGTCCAGTTCCGCAGCGGAAAGCACCATACTGACCATAGATGTGGTCGTAGTTTTGCCGTGAGTGCCGGTGATAGCGATTCTATGATGATAAGGCTTCATCAATCGCCCCAGCATCTCGGCCCGGCTGATTACCGGGATTCCCAGCCGCACGGCTTCCATTCTCTCCGGGTTATCTTTCGGTACCGCCGCAGAGTAGACCACAAGCGATGCGCCCTTCACATTGGCCGTATCGTGCCCTATTTTTACATCTATACCTTCCGACAAGAGCGTGTCTGTCGTAGTGCTTCTCTTCTGGTCAGAACCTGAAACGCTTTCGCCGCGGTGATGCATCACACGCGCTATAGCGCTCATTCCGGCTCCGCCTATGCCGATAAAATGAGTCTTACTGGTCATTGAAGTATTAAATTCCCACTAATTTGCCGCTAAATCGCGGATTATTTTTGCAATATCAAGCGCCGCGTTCGGGCGGCCAAGTTTTCTGCTTGCTTCAGCCATCCTGCCGAGTTTCTCCTTGTCAGCAGCCAACTCTATAATTATACCCGTAAGTGCCGATCCTGTCAGTTCCTTTTCAACAACTGCAATAGCAGCACCTGCTCGCGCGACAGCTTCGGCATTCTTTGCCTGGTGGTCCGCATGCGCATAAGGAAACGGAATCAGGACGGATGGCACGCCACATGCCGTTATCTCAGCGATACTCGAAGCCCCGCTTCTTGAGACTACCAGATCAGCCGCCGAATACGCACCCGCCATATCGTCTATGTAGGGAAGGATAACATATCCAGGCAGATCCGGCTGTTTTGAGGAAACATCCTCGTAGTTCTTTTTCCCTGTCTGGTGCAACACCTGCATTCCGGCTGCGATCAGCGCCGGCACAGCTTCGAGGACCATCTCGTTCACGCGCCGCGCTCCCTGGCTTCCACCAAAAACCAGCACGGTAACCTTCTCCGGGTCCAGACCGAACGATTCACGAGCTGCGTGCTTATCTTTACCGGATATGATCTCCGGTCTGACCGGAAGCCCGGTTACTACAGTCTTTTCCCTTGGAAAATACTGGACTGACTCTTCGAATGTCACGCAGACCTTTTTCGCAAGCCGCGCAAGCATTCGGTTTGTCTTGCCTGGGATGGAGTTTTGTTCGTGGATGACGATCTTTCCGCCGAGGAGCCAGTCCGCAAGCGCCACGCCGGCGCTGGTATAGCCGCCGGTCCCAACAAGGACATCCGGTTTGAACTTTCGCAGGATTGAACAGGCCTTCACGATCCCGAGGCCAAGCCGCCCCATAGAACGCACAGTCCTCAAGGACATTCCTGCTATCGGCCCGCTTGGGACAGCCATGAAGCGCAAGCCAGCCTGTTCGGCCAACTGCCTCTCCGGCCCATGCTGGCTACCGACGAACAGGAGTTCTTCGACGCCTTCTTCCTCTAGCTGATGAGCGATACTCAGTGCAGGATAAATATGCCCGCCTGTCCCTCCGCCTGTTACAACGATTTTCATAAGCTTCCAATTCCGGTTCTTCTATCTGTTCTTCCGAATGCCGGGACACGGAGAGAACTATCCCCGCGCCGAACAACATGACCAGAAGATGTGATCCGCCGTAGCTGATGAACGGCAGCGGCACCCCTGTGGCAGGCATTGACGCAGAGAATACTGCAATATTCATGATAGCCTGAAGGCTGATCATCGAGGTTATACCTATCGCAAGAAACCCCATATATGGGCTCTTTGTCTTGTGTCCGATGCAGAGGCCTCGATATGTAAACAGTATAAACAGCCCCAGAAGGAGAAGCATCCCGAAAAGGCCTGCCTCTTCTGCAAGGGTCGCTGCAATCATATCGGTCTGCGGCGCAGGAATGAAAAATTTTTCACGTCCTTCACAGAGTCCTGCGCCTGTCATGCCGCCCGTAGCAAGAGCCATCAAGGCATGTGTGATCTGGTAGCCGCTTCCGTAGTAGTCCTTGCTCGGATCGAGGAATGTCAAGACCCTTTGCATTCTATACGGCTCGATGGTTATCAGCAGTCCGCCCATGGCTACACCAGTCGCCGCCAGCCCGATCATATGACGTTTCCTCACGCCTGCAACGTAGAGCATAGCAGCCGTGATAAAGACAATGGATGACGCCGTCCCCATATCCGGCTCGACAATGACAAATGCCACTACCAGGCCGACAACTGCGAGATGCGAAAGGAGCACACCGATCTGCCTGATCCTGGGACCTTTCGCGGAGAGTCGGTCCGCCATATAAAAGATGATTGCAAGTTTGGCAACCTCAGACGGCTGAAGGTGAAATGGTCCAATTGGAATCCACCTCGCAGCCCCCCCAATCGACTTTCCCACTCCAGGGAACATAACGACCCCCAGAAGTATGATGGAAAAAAGCATGAAGACCTTTGTCACGGCTCTCAGCTTCTCAGGATGGATTTTCATCCCCAGAAACAGTCCCGCAAACCCGATAGCGGCGAACATAATCTGCCGGTTTACGAAGTACCAGGAGTTCGACAGTCCCTTGTCACCGGCTCTTGCAAAGCTGGAATCGAACACCAGCAGTATGCCGACAACTACCAACAGCACAGTTGCCGCAAAGAACCAGACATCCGCAGGCTGTCTTCTAGCAGCTTTTTTCATCTTCTCCCCACCTCAAAGCTACTTGCTGCTTTACCGCGCTCTTAAAAATAACGCCTCTTTCCTCGAAACTGTCGAACATATCGAAGCTCGCGCATCCTGGAGCGAGAATTACGGTATCTCCCGGTCCGGCAAGCGCGACTGCCTTTGCTACGGCATCGTCCATCGAGCCTGCATGGGTGATATCCGTATATCCTGCCTCACGGACGGCTTCTTCGATCTCATCCGCACTCACGCCGATCAAAACCAGGTGCTTCGCGTATTTCCTGACCGCCTGAGCCACCTGTTCCAGGCTTCCGCCCTTGTGCTTTCCGCCTGCTATGACTACAGCAGGTCTCCCGACGGACTCGACCGATCTTGCAAACGCCTCGGCATTAGTGCACATCGAATTATTGATGTATTCGACGCCGCCTGCCGTCAGCACCTTCTCCATTCTGTGCTCGACGCCTGCAAAATTCCTCACTGCGGTTACTATACTCTCAGGGTTCGCTCCCATGGCAATCGCTGCGCACGACGCAGCGAGAACATTTTCAACGTTGTGAGTCCCCGGAAGACTACCGGACGACTCGATGTCCGCAATAGAGCATGCAACTGTTTCTTTGCCGCCGATCCTGACCTTTATCAGCCCATTTTCTACGAACGCGCCCTGCTCAACCGGCTTCAGTCTGCTGAAAATGAGCTTCCGGCCATGAGCGCGGGAACCTGCGGCGGCTGAAGGAGCATTGTCCAGATTGGAAACGGAATAATCTTGAAAATCCTGATACCTGTATATGCTCTCTTTGAGGAAAGCATACTCTTCTGGAGTATGCCGGTCGGGGTGATCGACGGTGATGTTGAGGAGCATCGCAACTTTGGGCTTGAAACTTGATATCCATTCGAGCTGGAATGTGCTGATCTCTGCCACGATGACCGCGTCAGGAGATGCCTTATGTGCAGCTTTCACCAGCGGCAGCTTGAGATCGCCTGCCGCGACGTTGCCGCCGATGTAAGTCTCTCTGCCGTCGGCCTTCATGATCTTCCCGGTAAGGACAGTAGTGGTCGTCTTGCCGTTCGTTCCGGTGATCGCTATCATAGGGGCTTTCGAGATGCGGTATGCCAGCTCGATCTCTGACATGATCTCGACGCCGCGAGCCTTCGCTTCTGTAAAGATAGGGGAAGTCGCCCTGACGCCGGGGCTTGGGATAAGAAGATCGACCCCATCGAAATCGACGCCGGGATACTCTACTCTCACTTCTACACCGAGCTTCCTTGCTTCGTTTATAGCGCTTTCCAACTTGTTTGCAGGCTGCTGATCGAACAAAATGACGCGCGCGCCGAGGTCCGTCAGAACCTCTGCCGCAGCCATCCCTGTCCTTGCCATCCCGATGACGGCAACTGTTCTTCCTGCAAACTCTTTTCCTGTCATTACAGCTGTAACCCCGCAATCAAAAGCGCGAGAAGAGCGAATAGCGCGCCTGCAATCCAAAATCTGACTACAACAAGCTGCTCCGGCAGACCGGATAGCTCGAAATGGTGGTGGACCGGGCTCATCTTGAATATTCGCTTTCCAGTGCCGGTCCGTATCCTCGTATACTTGAAATACGCCCACTGCAAGGCCGATGAAAGCCCGTCGAGTATGAAGACCATCCCCGCGACGACCATCAAAACTTCGAGTTTCATCACAATAGCAAGCGCTGGGATCATCACGCCGATTGCAAGCGAGCCCGTATCGCCCATAAACACCTTCGCAGGGTTGTAGTTATACCAGAGAAACGCCAAACAAGCTCCTGCAAGGGCAAAAAGCATGTATGAAAACACAAGAGTGTTCCAACTGTCTCCGACAAACTCGACCAAAAACGCAAGAGTGAGAACAAGTGGAATTGCGAGCCCTGCAGCGAGGCCGTCCAGCCCATCCGTAATGTTGACGAAGTTCGCCATCCCGGTGATAAAAAGCACGGCGAGAGGCGCATATGCCCAACCGAGGTCGAAGCTGAAGAGCGAGCCGAGTTTGATGACAGTATTCAGGTTTCCGCTGCAGTTGAGCCAGGCAACAAAGGCGATGGCGATCAGAAACTGCAGCGCGAACTTCGGTTTACTGCCGATACCACGCTTTCCACCGCGCGGGCGGATAGTCAGATAATCATCCGCGGCTCCGAGCACAGCATAAGCGAGCGTAAGTATGAGCACCGCAAACACAATCGTCATACTGGGCGACTGCGGCTGAACGGCGGTAGATGCCACCTCTTTGAAGACAAACCACCCTGTGCCAAGGAGCAGTCCAAAGAGAATACCTATGCCGCCCATTGTGGGAGTCCCGGCTTTCGCGGCGTGAGCTTTCGGGCCTTCCTGCTGTATTACCTGTCCGGCTTTCATAGCTCGAAGTGTCTTAATTGTAATCGGCATGATGAGCATTGTGCCAATGAAAGAAATAAGAAAAGTGGAATATCCGGTTGATTGGTCCATAATTATTTGAGCGCCTCCACTATCTTTTCCGCCGCCATAGAGCGAGAGGCTTTTACGAGCACAACATCACCGGCCTTGATAACACTCTTAAGATCGGCAGCGGCTTCGTCACTCGTGCCGTATTCCAGAATATCTCCGGTAAAACCGGCGCTTCGCGCACCGGATGAGATGTTCTTTGCCAACTCTCCGACGGCAACTATCATACTGAGCCCCGACCCGGCAGCGACCTTCCCTACCTCGGTATGAGCTGCTTCGGCATGGCCGCCAAGTTCCTTCATATCGCCGAGCACGGCTATTTTTCGCGCCCCGTCCATAACGGCAAGTGTCTTCAGCGCACCTGTCATGGACGCGGGGCTTGCGTTGTAGGAGTCATCTATAACCCTGTAGCCGCCAGCGCACTCGATGACATTTGCCCGCTTCTCCGTAGATGATAGAGACTCCAGCCCGGCGGCAATTTCTTCCTTGGAAATGCCGAAACATAAGCCCACAGCCACGGCGGCAAGCGCGTTCGAGACGTTATGCTCGCCTATGACAGGAAGCGTAACGTCAAAACGTGCCTCACCTACTACTACGGTGAATCTCGGCCTTCCGTCCGCATCCAGCTCGACATTTTCCGCACGGACATCTCCCGCTTTGACTCCATAAGAAGTCACATTGCACGGCACTTTACTGGATAAAAACTCGAAATATGGATCGTCCGCATTGAGAACGGCGATTCCCTCCATCGGAAGGGCTTCCAGAAGCTCCGACTTGGCCGCAGCAATCGCATCACGGCTGCCCAGCCGCTCTATATGCGAAATCCCGATATTGGTGATGACCCCTATATCGGGACGAACGATCTCGGCAAGCTCCGTGATCTCGCCTGGGAGCCGCATAGCCATTTCCTGAACCAGAATATCGTGTTCAGGCTGAAGCTGGAATATCGTCAGAGGAGCGCCGATCTCGTTATTGAAATTGCCGGCGTTTTTCAGCACATTGAAACTGCGTCCGAGGACAGCAGCTACCATTTCTTTAGTAGAGGTCTTCCCTACGCTCCCCGTAATCCCCACGACGCGGACATTGAACTGACGCCTGTACCAAGCTGCGAGGTCACCGAGAGCTACCAGCGTATCAGGAACGCGGATAACCGTCCCTTCTACGTCAACGTCCTGGGAAACGATAACACCGGATGCGCCTTTCTCAATAGCGGCAGCGGCGAACCTGTGCCCGTCGGAGTTTTCACTGATGAGTGCGAAGAACAGGTCACCGGACTGGATTGTGCGTGTATCCGTCGATATGCCGGTTACTTCGGTATCGGTTTTCCCTTTGACCAGTTCGCCGCCCAGAGCGGCTATCGCCTCGCGTATTGTGTAAATCATCTTTTACTTGTTCAGTTTCTTCTTAATAATCTCTCTTGCCACTTCTCTGTCATCAAAGTGGATTGTCCTGTCGGCGAAAATCTGATAATCTTCGTGTCCTTTGCCTGCGATTACGACCAAATCGTCCTTTTCAGCCATCATAATCGCATGACCTATCGCGTCCCGGCGGTCGACCAATACCTCTGGTTTGACATTTTGCGGCACTCCTTCAAGAATGTCCTTGATTATCTCCGCCGGGTCCTCTTTCCGAGGGTTGTCTGACGTAATAATCACAACATCGGCGAGCTCGGAGCCGATCCGGCCCATAATCGGGCGTTTTCCACGGTCCCGGTTCCCTCCGCAGCCAAAAACGGCTATCAACTGCTTTTTGGCAAGGCTTCTGGCCGTCTTCAGGACGTTCTCCAAGCCATCCGGTGTGTGCGCGTAGTCGACAATCACCCCGAAATCCTGTCCGCAGTCCACGGACTCGAACCGTCCCGGAACCTTAGGCACATTTTCCAGCCCTTTTACGACCGTTTCAAGGTCTATTCCGAGCGCCAACCCGGCAGCAGCGGCAGAGAGGCTGTTATAAGCGTTAAAATAGCCGCCGACCGGCAGTGAGACCTGCGTTAACCGGCCGCCAGAGTTTATAACGAACGAAACGCCCGATGCGCTTACATCGATATCGGAGCCTCTTACATCCGCTTCCGAATCTATCCCATAGGTGATGACATCACCTTTTACCGCCTTGATTACCTTCTCGGCAGCTGAGTCGTCTACGTTTACAGCTGCAACAAAGTGCTTCGATGAGCGCGAGGGGTACTCAGAGAAAAGCATAAGTTTGGCGGCAAGATAATCCTCAAGAGTTCCGTGGAAATCCAGGTGGTCCTGGGTGAGATTTGTGAATATCGCACAGTCGAACTCACAATAGGCGCTCCGTCCCTGCACCAGGGCATGGGATGAGACCTCCATAGCAAGCGCATCGACCTTCTCATTGACCATCCTCGCAAGGACCTGCTGGAGATCGGACGATTCAGGCGTAGTGTGCTCCGTCTCGATAAACTTATCGCCTATCCGCGCGCCAAGCGTCCCGATAAGTCCTGCCTTTTTACCATCAGCCTGGAATATACTCTGGACCATGTGCGTCGTGGTCGTTTTGCCGTTTGTGCCGGTCACGCCGACCATCGTCATCTTGCGTGAAGGATAATCGTAGAGTTTTGCGGCAAGCGCCGGAAGAGCGGCGCGTGGATCGGGGACAACCACTACGGGGACATCCGCCTGTACTTTCCTCTCGGAGATAATCGCGGCCGCGCCTTTTGCGACTGCATCCCCTATAAAGGCGTGTCCGTCAAAAGTCCCACCTTTGAAGGCTACAAACAGTGAACCGGGACCCACCTTGCGCGAGTCATAGGTGATCCCGGTAATATCTACATCACCAGTTGGAGAGCTTGCTCCAACCGGCTCGATAAGCTCATTAAGACGCATAATTTCACTTTCCGTTTATAAATCCAGCGAAAAAGAAAAGGGCCGCACAGCACAGAGTAGGACTCGCCCAAGATTCCCAATTCCAGCTTCATGCACGGCCCCCCAACTCGCTCAGCCGCAGTATTTTCCGGAGTACTGCAGCCGCAAGATTATTAAGGGCAAAACCCTTGAAATCCCCGGGGCTGAAGGCTGGGACCGAACTCGCCCAAGTTTCCGTTCCTAGCCTCTCAGCCCCAAGCTTGGTAAAAAACCTACGCGCCGGGGTTGCCACCCACCTTCATCTCGGATGTAAGCGGTTCATCCGGCTGAACCCCCAGGTGGAGCATCCCCCTCTGGGCAATCTCTTTAAAGACAGGGCCGGCGACTGTAGCTCCCCAATGCGTTCCCTTCGGCTCATCGACTACTACACAGATCACCAGCCTGGGATTTCGCGCCGGAACGAACCCCATAAAGGAAGCAATGAATTTACCTGGAGCGTATCCGCGCCCATCGACACGAGCCTTCTGCGCGCTGCCGGTTTTCCCCGCGACGCTGTAACCTTCGATCTTGGACGTCTTCCCGGTGCCGTCGTCCACGCAGTCCATCAGCATCTCGGTCACTTTCCTTGCGGTAGCCTCCGAGACCACCTGCCGGACTACCTTAGGCTCGAATGCCCGGATGATCTTTCCGTCCTGATCCCGCATCTCACGAATTACCCTCGGCTGCATCAACTTGCCGCCGTTTGCGATTGCTCCATATGCACAGGCCATCTGAAGCGGGCTTACCGCGATACCCTGCCCGAAGCCGATATTGGCGAGCTTTATGGCAGCCCATCCATCCGGCGAGCCCAGCGGGAAATAGGTCTCTCCAGCCATTTCGCTTCCGGGTCTGGACTGCAGCCCAAACCCCTCTAGATATGAATAAAACTTATCAGGTCCTATCCTGAGTGCGACCGCTGCAGCACCGATATTGCAGGAGTGCCTGATGATGGCAAACATATTGACCGCGCCATGACCCGATCCATAGGGCGCGTGAAGCGAACATCTGACCTTGTTCCTGCCGATCTGCATACCCTGGCGCGTACAGGTCCCCATGACCTCAGTCGGGGACAACCCCTCTTCCACGCCTGCAGCGACAGTCACCATTTTCAAAGTGGACCCAGGCTCATATAGATCGGTAATAGCCCTGTTCCGCCATACATCGGCCTTGACGCCTTTACGATTGTTAGGATCGTAAGACGGACAGTTAGCCAGCGCAAGGATCTCTCCCGTTTTGGGATCAAGCACAATCGCCGTGGCTCCAACCGCCTGATGCTCTTTGAAACTCGCCGCAAGAGCTTCTTCAGTAACATGCTGCAAATATGCATCGATAGTCAGGTTGATCTTGCAGCCGTTGACCGGCGGCACTGTCCGCCGCTTCGTCTCCGGGATAATCCGGCCTTTTGAATCGACCTCAGCTTCGGTAAATCCGTCCCGTCCCTTAAGGTAACGCTCCTCAGCCCGCTCGATTCCCTCGCGTCCGATACCGTCAATACACGCAAATCCAAGTATGTGAGCAGCCAGACTGCCGCACGGATAGACCCTTTTCGACTCACTCAATACGCCGACAGCAGGAATACCTGCCTCGCGGACCTTATCGCCGATCTCAGTGGGAAGCTGCCGCTCGATGTAAGCGAATGTCCTCCCTTTGAGGATCGCTTTTCCGATAATGGCATCCACACTGGCTTTATCCATCCCGATAAGCAGGGAAAGCTGCTCTACGACTTTCTGCCTGTCCCTGATCTGCCTGGGATCGATATAAACTGCACAGGCAGGGACGCTCGTCGCGAGCTGGCTGCCATTCCGATCGCAGATGTCGCCGCGAACCGAGGGTGTTCTCGGCTGTCTCACCCGAACATCCTCGGCAAATTTCCGGTAATGCTCGTTGTTAAGCACCTGTATAAAGAAAAGCCGCCCGGCTATCGTGAGGTAAAGGACCCCAAAAATGACTAAAAGCCATGCGGTACGTTTCTTAAAGAACTTCAGGTACTTCGCAGCCACGAATGGCCTCCCATTTATCATAAAAACCAATAAATAGTGATCGAGGATACAATCTATGAATTCAGCCGTTCTATCAACAGCCGATCGTATACAGGTATTGCTGAAACTCATCCGGGAGAGTCTCAGTGACACCTGAAACTCTTTGCTGTCAGTCGGCTCGCGCGACTTTCACATCGCCATGCGTCGAAATGTAAACGACATCACTGCCGGGTGTCATTCCGGTGGCGGATGCAACCTCAGCCAGGCGCTCAGGGCTTGAAAGCGTCTGTATTTCCGCCTTAAGAGCTTGGTTCTCCATTTCGACCTGCCTCATGTTTTTAACGAGTTCCGCTCGTTTATAGCCATAAATCGTGACTTGGGCATACAACCCGATGTATCCGAGGAGAGAGACCATAGCCAGGATACAAAACACGGTCCTTGCGAGGATAACCCCCCGCCTTTTCCTGTACCTGCGGGAGATCGGTGGTAATACCTTATGCTGTTGTTGTTCGGTTACAGACGCTCTAGGAGCAGTCTTTGTTGCTGCTACAGCCATGATTCTTCACCTTCCCTGTCCCATTAAGCCGACTTTCTCGGCGCACCTCATTTTGGCACTCCGCGCTCGCGGATTTGCCTCTATCTCCTCATCGCCCGGTACTACGGGTCTCCTGGTCAGCACCTCAAGGAACTGCTTACTGCCACATGTGCATACCGGCAGTCCCGGAGGACACTGGCATCGCCCGCTTCCGGCTATAAAAAACTGCTTAACTCTTCTGTCCTCAAGCGAGTGATAGCTGATTACACACATCCTCCCGCCGATTGCAAGAGCCCTCGCGGCTGCTTCGAGCGCCATATCGAGAGCTTCCATTTCACGGTTCACCGCGATCCTGAGCGCTTGAAACGTCCTTGTCGCGGGATGAATCTTCTCTCTTCGACCTCCGGGAACGGCGGATGCCACTATCTCGGCCAGTTCCGTTGTCATCGTAATCGGCGACTTTTCCCTCGCCCGGACTATAGCCCTCGCTATCCGCCTGGACCACCGCTCATCGGAATGGATGTATATCAGGTCTGCCAGCTCTTTTTCAGGAAGCCGGTTGACCAGGTCGGCAGCCGTCTCCGGCTCATTCCTGTCCATCCTCATATCAAGCGGCGCAGGAGCCTGAAAACTGAACCCTCTCTCCGGTTCATCCAACTGGTGAGATGAAACACCAAGGTCCATCAGGACCCCATTAACGGACTCTATCGAGAGTTCTTCAAGTATCGCATCCAGATCTGCAAAATCCCTTCGGACAAGGATTACATTATCTTTGAATTGTTCAAGTTCGCGCTGCGCTTGATTTATCGAATCCTGGTCACGGTCAATACCTATGACGCATCCCCCAGGTATAATACGGCTGAGTATCGCTTTTGTGTGCCCGGCGCCACCAAGTGTGCAATCTATGAATATCTGGCCAGGCTGCGGGTCTAAAAACTCTATAACCTCATCCAAGAGGACTGGACGGTGATATTGCCCCATCTACGCCTTCCCCGGACGACTGCGGTCGAGTTGCTGCGTCTACGAGCAGATCCGTAGTCAGGTTCTCCTCTTTATAGGCTTGCCACTTCTCGATTCCCCAGATTTCGATCCACTCGCCCACACCAAGCACTACAAGCTCTTTGTCAATGCCAGCGAAAGCACGGAGTTCGGGGGATAGCTGCACCCTGCCCTGCCCGTCAACCTTGGTTTCGATCATCTCGGAGAAGAGTTGATGGTAAAGCCGCCGCGTATTCGGATCGAACAGCACGGAAAGCGGATTTCCAAGTCCCTGAGCATGGCGGTAGATCTCATTGAACCTGTCCTGAGGCATAACAAGCAGGCAACCGGCTCCCCTGGTGATGATAAATGTCTCACCAAGCGACAGCCGGAACTTCCTCGGCATAATAAACCGACCGACCTCATCCAGTTTATGAGTAAAAGAGCCGCCGAACATGGGGTTGATCCCCCTCCAATTCGATACCAATAGGATTCATCATGCCTACCAATCGGTCACCATGAATCCTCCATTCCGTACCAGTGAAGGGATGATACCAGCGACTGATGGGTGTGTCAATAGACTCGACCATAGTTTGTAAAAATCATATGGGGAAATTTTCCTCTCCACTAATGTGTTTGCCTTGTACAGCGACATTTCGAAGAACATTTGGATTATATTTGAGATTTAACAGCCTATACAGCTACATTGTGTTGACTACCGTTATCGCCATCCGCAGCACGTGAACAGCCTATCGATAATAGTGCATGGGCAAGTTTGGAGGAGGTTTGGAGGGTATTGGAGGATAATTAGAAGACACACGGAGAAGCCCGCGAAAAATTGTTTGCAGCCAGACATGGATTCTGGTATAATAACTCCGGTCGGGCAAAAGTCCGGCTTTTGTTTTGGCGCCATGGTCCATCGGTTAGGACACGTCTCTTTCAAGGACGTAAGACGGGTTCGACTCCCGTTGGCGCTACCAGTATATGGGCGGTAATCTAGGCCGCCATCACCAAATTGGCCCGTCGGTTCATCTATAATCGACGGGCTTTTGCTTTATTAGATGATCTGCTTCGGGACCGCAGTTCGTCCCGAAGCAGAAATCTCCGCAAAATTCGATGCTGGCTTCGGCGCAAACTACACGCAGCCGAAGCATCGCAAATACATGCTGTTTCCTCGAAACAAACGAATGCTCATTTCTCTTTCCTCCAGCTACCATCCTGCAATATCTGTGAACAATATTTAATCTGCGGCCACTACCAAAGACAAGCTGCCTTGTTGTATAATGACCTGCACGAACAATTGTTCGTTATCAACAGGAGGATGATATGGAACCGAAGATAGTTACAAGAGGCGAAATCAAGCTCATAGGCAATAAGTACATCGGAGCTAATCTAAATGGTGAAATCCCTGCTCTATGGGACAAGCAGTTCCTTCCGCGGATGAGCGAGATCAAGAATGTCGTAAATGGAAACGCAAGCTACGGTCTTTGCGAGTGTATGTGTAAGGGCGAGTGCAAGTGTGGACAGGGTGCCGAATTTTACTATATCGCCGCCATGGAAGTCTCGAGCTTCGACGAAGTGCCGGATGGAATGTCAACAAAAACGGTCCCTGCCGCTAAATATGCGGTGTTTACGCACAAAGGTCCGGTCAGCAAGCTTCATGATACTTTCCAGAAAATATATACTGAATGGATTCCGGCCTCAGGGCTTGAGATTGCAGGCAATTACTGCTTCGAATACTATGGAGGATGCTTCGATAACTCGGAAAACTCACTGATGGACATCTATGTGCCGTTAAAATAGTGAAAAGAAGGGATTCAGGATCTAGAGGAGATCCCCTATGCTTCTCCCCGTGGACCTACCGGACCACGGGGAGAAGCATAAGTCTACACCAATCCGAAAGGCTGGCCTCAGCGCAAAATACGCGCGCCGAAACATTTCTATACTGCGTGAACGGAAGATATGCGAGTATCCTCCTTATTGTTCCTAATTTGTTCCCGCAGCTATTACGACATGTTACTGCTGCGGGAATTAAATCTGTGTAAATCAATAGTTTATACAGACTTGCCATTCCCGCAGCACCAATATGCGTAGTGGCCGCCCTCCGTGGCGGCCATCGGCAGCTTCGCTGCCGGAATACCCCTCATCCCAACCTTCTCCCGCAAGGGGAGAAGGAGAAAATTACCTCTCTATCTGATATAGCTCTCCAGCTTCCCTGCCAGATCGTTCGTAATCTCGGCATCGACGACTATCTTATCCTCCTGATAATCCGCCGAGAGGACACGTCCGCGCTCGTAGCAGAGAGCCACAAGGTCGCTTCGGCCATAGGGGACTTCCAGGTGGACATGGGTCAGAAGAGACTGGATCGTCTTCGATATCTGCCTCATCAAATTTGGCAGTCCCTCATGCTTTTTTGCCGAGATATAGACCGAGTTCGGCGTCTCGACGACTGCACGGCGGAGCTCATACTGGTCTGTCAGCAGATCGCTCTTGTTGAACACTGTAAGGACCGGCTTACCGGCTGCCCCAAGCTCCTCCAGAACCTGCATTACGGCTTCCTGCTGCTCACGGGCACGCGGGTGGCTTGCATCGACCACATGGATAAGAAAATCCGACTCGATTACCTCCTCCAGCGTAGCGCGAAACGCCGCCACAAGGTGGTGTGGCAGGTTACGGAGGAACCCGACCGTGTCGCTTATGAGCACTGACCATCCATCCGGCAGCACTACGCGCCGGGTAGTCGGATCTAGCGTCGCAAAGAGCTTCGGATCGACATAGACTTCTGCACCGGAAAGCGTATTAATCAGTGTCGATTTCCCCGCGCTTGTATATCCGACGAGTGCCGCCGATGGGAACGGCAGCCTCCTGCGGGCAGCTTTCTGCACGCTTCTATGCCGCCGGACTTCCTCAAGTTCTTCGGTGAGATCACTGATCCTGTCGCGAATTCTCCGGCGGTCGGACTCAAGCTTAGTTTCGCCCGGACCTCTAGTGCCGATACCGCCTCCGAGCCGAGACATAGATGTTCCCCGGCCAGTAAGTCTCGGAAGGAGGTACTTTAGCTGGGCAAGCTCGACCTGAAGTTTACCTTCTTTCGAGTGGGCGCGCTGGGCAAAGATATCGAGGATGAGCTGCGTGCGGTCGATCACCCGCACGGTCGCGGTTTCTTCGAGGTTTCGCTGCTGCGCGGGGCGCAACTCCTCACCCAGAACCACTACAGAGGCGCCGACATCCTGCACTACCTCATACACCTGCAGCGCATTGCTCTGACCGATGTAGTAAGCCGGGTCAGGGTGCGACCTGCGCAGATGCACCTCGTCGGCAAGCTCCGCATTAGCGCTCTCAAGCAGCTCTTTTAATTCTTCAGTATTCCATTCTGCAATAGCGGTGTCGGGCGGGTCTATTACTACCAGAACCGCCCGGTCATGTGATTCAACATCGTGCATAATCATCTATTACGAAATCCGGATTGCAGAGTTAAAGAATTCTGCCCTGCCAAACCCGCCATATACTCAGTTGATTCTCCGTCAACCATCTTCGGTTGGTACGGCTGACGGTTAATGACTTTATCAGTCAGCATTATTACCAACCATATACCGATTGCAGCAATGAGAGATAAGAGGAGCCCCCACCCCAACTGCTCTATGCTGCCGTCGGGGGCTTTCTTCCAGCTTGTATATACGCGCTTCAGCGCAGGGAAAACAAATGCAATAACACCATACCATCCATGAATGTTACCCAGCGCTGAAGTTATGCCTTTTTGCTTCTTCTCGCTTGCATTGATCTTTTCAATCTGTGCTGTAATGCGCCTGGCAATCCGCACTATTATAACCAGGGAGACTACCACTATAAAAGCAATGAGAACAAGATTCATTTCAAACTCCGCAACCGAAATATGAAGTTTGCCGCTATTTGACCTTGATATTCTCCGCAATGCGGCTGACGGCATCTCTCATCTTTTCGCCGTCCTTATCACCTGCAACGGTGAGAGACATTCTGATGTAGCCTTCGCCGTAAGTGCCGTAACCGTTGCCTGGGATAACCAAAACACCGGCATCCGTAAGGAGTGTCTTTACGAACTCAGCAGATGTATAACCATTCGGGACCTTTGTCCAAACATAGAGCGACGCCACAGGTTTCTTGACATTCCAGCCGATCTCGTTCAGCCCGTCTACGAGAATGTCCCGCCTCTTTTTATAGAGCGCAAGCGTTTTGGCGTTGCTCACGTGCTCCAAGGCATGGCTTGCGGCTATGTCTATCGCAGGGAACTGCCTTGAGTCGACATTCGATTTCAGCTTATTCAACACCCGGACGAGTTCCGGGTTTCCGACAGCCATTCCGATGCGCCAGCCGGTCATGTTGTAGGTCTTCGAGAGCGAATGCATCTCTATCGCCACATCTTTAGCGCCTTCTGCTTCCAAAAAGCTCGGCGGGAGATAGTCATCATAGTAGACTTCGCTGTAAGCACAGTCATGGCAGACGGCGATGTCGTGCTCTTTTGCGAACTTGACCACATCACGGAAGAAATCGACATTTGCGACCGCTCCGGTCGGGTTGTTCGGATAGTTGAGATACATTACCTTCGCTTTTTTGGCGACATCCGACGGGATTGCTGTAAGATCAGGCAAAAACCCGTTTTTCTCCAGAAGCGGCATAGCCACCGGCTCGCCTCCGGCAAGGAGCGTGTTCACTTTATAGACGGTGTAGCCGGGGTCGGGCACGAGGGCGACATCTCCGGGATCGGTCATAGCCCAGGCAAAATGCGCGAGCCCGTCCTTCGAGCCTATCAGCAGCATTGCTTCGCTCTTGGGGTCTATATCAACGCCAAAGCGCTTTTTATACCATCTGGAAACAGAATCCAAAAAGTTCGGCCATCCGGCTTCCGTCTCATCATAACGGTGAGTGACCGGGTTTTTGGCTGCTTCGCATAATTTTTCGATGATTGCATCAGGTGTCGGCTGGTCAGGGTCGCCGATACCGAGGTCGATCAGGTCTCGCCCTTCGGCAACCGCCTTTGCCTTCATTCTTGCTATCTCGCCGAAAAGATACGGCGGTATAAGGTCTAATCGTTTCGCGTACTGCAACGGGTTTCTCCTTTTTCTAAGGAAATAGTTCCAAAGCTATCAGCCATCAAATTTGGAACCGCGGAGGCGCAGAATAAATAGAAACGCAGAAGGTGGAGATTTATAGCATCTTCCACTAATAAATAACTTAATTCTATGCTTCGGACTGCAAGAGCCAAAGCAGGCCGATAGTCCCTTTTTCACGTCTTTCGATGCTTCGGGATTCTTTTCTTCCCGAAGCACGAGTCTCATCTAGTCCCTTTTTCGCGCAATTCGCGGTTCAAAAGCTGAATGCTGACAGCTATACTAACCAGGCTTTCAGCATATACTCAGGAATCTCTCCTGTAAAAACTTCGACGGCCGGGCCGGTCATCACCACCGGACCATCATCTTTCAGCCATTCCACCTTCAGGTCGCCGCCTTTCAAGTGGACTGTCAGCGACCTCCCGGTCTTGCCGTTTAGGATCGAGGCGACCGTCGATGCACACGCGCCGGTACCGCAGGCAAGGGTCTCGCCCGCGCCCCGCTCCCAGACGCGCATCTTGATCTCACTGGGAGAAACTACCTCGATAAACTCAGCATTCGTTCGCTCCGGAAACGCCGGGTGCCGCTCGACCTTAGGGCCGACCGTTCGGACAGGATAAGACTCGACATCATCCACGAACGTAATGCAATGCGGATTGCCCATCGAGACACAAGTGATGCCTAGAGTGCGGTCATCGAGCACAAGCGGTTCCGAGATAACCGGCCCGGTCCCCGGAACAGTTACCGGTATCTCACTGCGGTCGAGCTTCGGCGCGCCCATATCCACTCTGGCTGCGGTAACTTTGCCTCCGGCGACCGTGAGTTCGATGGTCTTCAACCCGGCGAGGGTTTCCACCCGTACCGGGTTAGCCGTAGTGATCCCGTGCTCAAACGTGAACTTTGCGACGCAGCGGATACCATTACCGCACATCTCCGCTTCGCTCCCGTCCGGGTTCAGCATCCTCATACGGAAATCGGCGGTTTCAGACGGCATAACAAGTATCAGGCCGTCCCCCCCGATCCCGAAGTTCCTGTCACAAGCTCCTATAGCCAGTTTATTGATTACAGCGTCGTCCAGATGCTCGGTGAAGCCGTTGACTACGACAAAGTCGTTGCCCAGGCCATGCATCTTTGAGAAAATCACTCTTTCTGCTCCTCTTCTTCTGCCTTGGCAGGTTCGGCCACAGCACCTCTTGCTACTCTTTCTCTCTCTGCCACCATCGGTCCGAGCCCTATCTGTTTCACCGGCACTACTGACGCTACAGCATGCTTATAGATAAGTTGTGGCGGCTTTCCAGGGCTTTCCAAGATCACGGTGAAGGCATCGAATCCCTTTACCATCCCCTTGAGCTGCACGCCACCTATCAGGTAGATGGTTACCGGCGTGTTCTCTTTCCTTACCTGGTTCAGGAACAAGTCCTGCAGGTTCATCTGGGTCTTATTCATCTACACGCTCCCTTTAACCAAATTGAGTGGGACAAATCTCCACCCCGTTGCTTCTCCCGCGCCGATCAAAAAGTTTTCGACGCCGGCAAAAGACGAAAGGCCTCTGTCTATCAGCTTACCCTCGTCTTTACTCAAAAACTCCTGCCTCCCGAAGTTCCGTCTCGATAATACCGGCAACCTTGGCAGGTGTAATATCGTTAACATCTATCCACCGGATTCTCTTATCCGCGCGGAACCATGTATATTGACGTTTTGCGAACCGCCGTGTGCTGCGTTTCAGCGTTTCAACAGCGGAATTCAGATCATATTCGCCTTTCAGACAGGCTGCGATCTCTTTATACCCCAAACCCTGCATAGCAGGAAGATCGACGTCATAACCGGAATCGAGCAGCCGCCGGACTTCTTCGACAAGTCCTCTTCTTATCTGCTCATCGACCCGTTCTTCGATCCGGCGATAGAGCTTCTCCCGGTCCATCGTAAGCCCGTAAAGGACCGCGCCGGGATACCTCGGCGCTTTCGGCCTGGTCTCCTCGACTATCTCCGACATAGGCCTCCCGGACTGCTCGTAAACCTCAAGCGCCCGGATAATCCGCTTTATATCGTTCGGGTGAAGCCTTTCGGCAGTGACCGGATCTACTTCCGCAAGCCGTTTATGCAGCCACTCGCTGCCCTTTTCATCGGCTTCCCGCTTCAAGCGCGCTCGAAGCTCTGAATCTATACCCGCACTCGGAATATTCAACCCGTCTATTACGGCACGAACATAGAGCCCCGTTCCACCAGCTACGATGGGCAGCCGTCCACGGCAGATGATATCTTCTACAACCTCGACGGCGCGCTCCTGATAGTCGGCTACCGTAAAAGGCTCGTTCGGATCGACCACATCTACCATGTGGTAATGGACTTCCAACCGTTCTTCCGGGCTTGGTTTGGCTGTCCCGATGTCCATTCCGCGATAGATAGCCATCGAGTCGGCAGATACGATTTCAGCCCCGACTCTCCTGGCGAGTTCGTGGGCTGCTGCTGTTTTCCCCGAAGCCGTTGGCCCGACAATAGCGACGAGCCGCTTATCATTAGACCGGTTGTGAAGCATCCCTTCCATCATTCAAACACCACACTATATCACAACTACCATCAAACAACAAGATTGCGCGTTGCCTCATCTAAAATCGTACCGAAAGTGAATCGTTGCCTCATTTAAGAATCGTACCGAAAGGTTGATATGCCGATGCTGTTTTTGTAGGAGGAAACGCATCGATGACCCAGCAAGCAAAGGATGAAATCATTCGCCATTTCCGCAAGCCTTACAAGAAAGCAGGCAAAGCAGAGAAGACCCGCATTCTCAATACCATAATCGAATCTACCGGATATTCGAGAAAGCATGCTATAGCTCTTTTAGCAAGCCCTGATAGAACAAGAA
>JBDKSP010000087.1:0-17115 GCA_039680575.1 Armatimonadota bacterium | reverse complement strand
CTGGCAGATATGGACCGCGTTGCTAACATATATCTTGCTTCGTTTCGTAGCCTGGCAAAGCCGATGGAAGCACACATTCACACGCCTGTTTACTGTTCTGCGCGGTGTGCTTTGGAGTTATGTGGACATGTTCAGTGTGCTCGATTGCTGTGGGGCAGCACCGGAGCAGTGCTATCTGCCTGGATTCTCGCCGGGCTAGAGATAGCGAAAAACCGAAAAAGGGTCTTCCGCTAAATATTTGATGCTGAGCGTGAAATGCAGGCATAATTGACGGTTTTCAAGAGTTATGGGATCACAATGAACTTGATTCAGCATCCAGGAAGATAATGGGTCCTAAAACAAATCCATGGTGGCATTATACTGATTTGGATATAGCACAATTTGCCCCTTCTCCCCTTGTGGGAGAAGGTCGGGATGAGGGGTATTCCCGTCACCTTCGGTGCTCCCCGTGGTCCGGTAGGTCCACGGGGTAGATGGCCGGCACGGAGACCGGCCACTACACATATTTTTATGCTGCGGGAATGGCAGATTCAGGATAATTGTGCAATATGAACAGAATCAATTCCCGCAGCAACGGAAAAATTAGCGGATAATTGTGCTTCGGGACGAACTGCGGTCCCGAAGCATATGAAAAAAATCTCCACTTTCCGTGTTTCTCATCATTCCGCGTCTCCGCGGTTCAAAAAAGGTAGATTTTGGATGGCTGATCGCAAGCTAAAAGTACTCACAGTCTTCGGCACGAGGCCGGATGCCATAAAGATGGCGCCGGTAGTGCTGGAATTTGCCAAATACCCGGAAGATGTCGAGCTGTCTGTCGCAGTTACGGGACAGCACCGCGAAATGCTCGACCAGGTGTTATCCGTCTTTCAAATAAAGCCGGATTACGATCTCGCCATCATGCAGGCCAGGCAGACGCTTTCAGGAATGACCTGCAGGGCGCTCGAAGGGCTCGACCCGGTAATCGAAAAGGTCCAACCGGATATAATCCTTGCACAGGGCGATACGACGACCACTTTCGCAGCAAGCCTTGCCGCGTTTTACCACAAGACCGCATTCGGTCATGTCGAGGCGGGCTTGAGAACGGATAACAAGTTCAATCCGTTCCCCGAAGAGATGAACCGCAGGCTGACCGGAGTGCTTGCCGACCTTCATTTCGCTCCGACTACCCAGGCAAAGGATAACCTGCTTGCTCAGGGAATCCCGGTTGATAAGATTTTTGTGACCGGCAACACGGTCATCGATGCGCTCCTTCATATAGCATCGAAACCCCATGTATTCGAGGACGAAGAACTTGCCTGCGCAACGAATAATGGCAGCAGAATGATACTTGTTACGTCCCACCGCCGGGAAAATTGGGGCGAGCCGATGAGAGATATCTGCCGCGCGGTAAAGGAGATAGTGCGGCAGCATCCCGACACATCAGTTGTCTTTTCGCTCCATAAAAACCCGATCGTGCGTGAAGTTGTCGTGCCTGAGCTGAAGGATGTCGAGCGCATTCACTTGGTAGAACCGCCGGATTATGTCCCGTTCGTCCACCTGATGAAATCCGCCTATTTGATCCTGACGGACTCAGGAGGAGTGCAGGAAGAAGGCCCCGCGCTCGGAAAACCGGTCCTGGTGTTGAGAGAGACGACCGAGCGGCCCGAAGGTGTGCAGGCTGGAAGCGCGAAACTTGTCGGTACAGATTTCAATAAGGTTGTAACAGAGGCAAACAAACTGCTTGAAGACAGGGCGGAATATGATAGAATGGCTAAGGTAGCCAGCCCCTACGGCGATGGCCACGCATCGGAGCAAATAAAAGACGCTGTCTTTAGACATTTTGGAAGGAATTAATGAGAACAAGAACAGAATCTACGCTTAACGTAATCTGGAGCTTGCTTGTAAGGATTGTCCTTACAGCAGCGCTTGTCTGGGTCGTCTGGAAGGTTCGAAGTGTCCTCATTACCGTCATCCTCTCAGCGATGCTTGCCTATGTGCTGATGCCGGCTGTCGATCTTCTCTCCTCGCGGAAGTTTCTTTCGATCAATAAACGCACGCGGCGGCTCGTCGCATCCATAATAGTTTTTATCCTGTTTTTTGTCATCGTCGGCGCCTCTATAACGCTTTTTATAACCCCGTTCCGAAACGAGATGGATACCTTCACAAGCCAGCTTGAGGTCTACTCAGAGCAAGCCGGGACAAAGTTCAACCAGATTTCGGACTGGTACGATAAACATATACCGGAGGATATGCGGCGGTTCCTCGGAAACCAGGACTTCAAAGGCATTGGTTCGGGACTTGCCGCTTCAACGAAGCGGGTCGTTCAAAGCACAGCCGAATGGCTGAAGAACATTTTCGAACTTATACTAATCCCGGTCCTGGCGTTCTATTTCGTGCTGGACAGCAGGTCCCTGAAACGCGAATTTATCGGGTTGGTCCCGCCGTGGCGCATACGGGAATTTATGAAAATCCTGCGGGACACGGGTCTGATCCTGCAGAGCTATGTTGTAGGCCAGCTCATATTGTGCATCATCGCAGGTATCGCCACCGCGATAGTGCTTAATCTCGTCGGGATGAAGTATGTCCTGGTGCTCGCTGTTTTCGCCGGTGTAACGAGGGCAATCCCGGTTATCGGTCCGGTAGCCTCCGGGATACCCATATGTATACTCGGCGCATTACAGTCGATAGAGCTTGGTGTTTCGCTTCTGATCTTCGTCATAATCATGCATTTAGTTGAAAGCAAGTTTATAATGCCGATCCTGATCGGCGACAGGATGAAGCTGCATCCTGCGCTAATCCTTATCGCTCTTTTAATCGGGGCGGAGTTCTTCGGAGTGCTTGGGATGTTCCTCGCGGCTCCGGTCGCGGCAATAATCCGCGAACTTGTTTATCTCTACATAGTAAAGCCGCGCCGCCAGAGACATCTCGCTCAATTGGCAGCAGGCGACGCCATGACTTCAAATACAATCAGATCGGAGAGTGTGTAATTTGTCTGTTCTTCACGCCATCATCCTCGGTATTGTTCAGGGGGCGACAGAATTTCTGCCTATCAGCAGTACAGGGCACCTTCGGCTCATTCCGAGGCTGTTTGGATGGAACGATGCCGGAATTACATTCGATGTAGCTCTTCACGCAGGCACGCTTCTGGCTGTGATAAGCTACTTCTGGCGGGATTGGATAGATTTGCTTCGACCTTTGGTCCTGAGAAAACCTCAAACAGCGAATCCCGGTTTGGGACAAAACCTTTTCTGGGGGCTGGTAATCGGCTGTATTCCGGCAGGGATATTCGGACTGCTGCTCAATGACACAATCGACAGAATAGAACAGACCAAGAGCCTGGACACATGGGTTATGATAGTCGTAGCCTCAATGCTGATCGTAGTCGGCTGCATCATGTACGCATGCGACAAATACGGCAGTAAAAAGAAGAAGAAACTGGCTCAGATGTGCTTCATGGACTGGGTAGTCATCGGATTTGCCCAAGCCGCCGCGCTTGTGCCGGGGGTATCCCGTTCCGGCGCTACTATCAGCGCAGGACTAGCCCGTGGGATGGACAGAGACGCAGCCGCGCGGTTTTCGTTTCTGCTTTCCACGCCGATCATATTGGCCGCCGCGCTTGTCCATATCCCTGATATTTTACATAAAGGAATACCTCAGGATCAGCGTATGGCCTTTGCTGCAGGGATAATAAGCTCCGCCATAGTCGGGTATATAGCGATCAGATTTCTGCTCGGTTATCTGAGAAAACACAGCATAAATGTCTTCGTATGGTACCGCCTGGCGCTTGGGGTGTTCATCCTGTCACTCATAGCCTCAAAGATGTAATTAGTTTTCGAACCGCGGAGACGCGGAATGATAAGAAAACGCGGAAGGCGGAGATTTACAGCATTTACTCTTATGCTGTGAGTTCAGTATGCTTCGGGACCGCAGTTCGTCCTACCCCGTGGGCACACGGGGAGAAGCACAATCTTCCACCAATCTCCATTCGTGCAATTCGCTAAATCCGCGTAATTCGCGTTTCAAAACTTGATCCTGAATCCTATATTCATCTCTACTCATCCCCCTTCCGGTGAAATATTTCACAATTACTCTGTAATTACCTTGACATGTAGCAGACTGCGGGATACAATATAATCGTTAAGTATTTAACGATAAATACCGGCGGAGTGTGGAATGAGTAACTTGAAAAAACTATCCAGAGCCTCAGTCGTAAGACTGGAATTATATCTGGAAGTGCTCGAGCAGCTTCAAAAGGATGGCCGCACGCACGTCACCAGTGCTGAAATCGGAGAATACGCCGGGCTCGCTCCCGTTAAAATCAGACAGGATTTGTTCGGGCTCGGAACGGACGGCAAGCCGAGAGTAGGTTATGATGTTTCGGACCTGGCGCGGCTGATACGTAACGCTTTCGATATGGACCGCACCAAATCCGCCTGTCTCGTCGGGTTCGGTAACCTGGGACGCGCCCTTGCAGGAAGCATTATTTGGAGCAAGGCGGGATTCAGGCTCGCAGCCGTATTCGACCGTGACCCGGATGTCATAGGGCTCGAAGCTCTGGACAATGTACGAGTAAAAAGTATCAACGAGATATTCGGAGTGATTAAATCCGAGGAGATCGAGACCGGGATCATAACAGTCCCGGCAAGCGCAGCTCAAGATACAGCGAATCATCTGGTAAATGCGGGCGTTCGCTCGATCTGGAACTTCGCACCAGTTAAAATTTCGGCACCTGAAAATATAGTGGTTGAAAACCAATCCCTGGCCTGGGGTTTGATAACACTTTCTTATCGCATGAAATTAGCGACGTAATACAAATGTTAGGTGTTGGGTGTACCAGCGTTATTCGTAAATAACGCTGGTTAGGTTGTTGGTGCATACGGGAGATAGCCGGCCTGTATGCTTCACACGACTAACATCCACACCCACACCAACACTTATTGTGAAACGGAGGTTCTTGCAATTGTCACAGTCGACAACAGCAGCCGATGCCGGATCAACCGCTCGAAGACAATTTGAGCGAATCCAGGCGATCATACAAGAGTATGGGGCAACCGAAAGCGCTCTCATACCGATCCTGCAAAAAGTACAGGAAGAATACAGATACCTTCCGGAGGAGATTCTGACTTTCGTAGCGACAGCTTTAGACCTGCCGCCCGCGACGGTTTACGGAGTCGCAACCTTCTACGCACAGTTCTCCCTGGATCCCAAGGGCAAATTCATCATCAAAGCATGCGACGGTACAGCATGCCACGTCCGCAAGAATACCGCAGTCATCAAGGCCATCAGACAGAAACTCGGACTGAAGGACGGCGAGAAGACGACCAAAGACATGCGCTACACGCTCGATATAGTGAGCTGCATCGGCGCCTGCGCTCTTGCGCCCGCAGTCGTCATCAACGGCAAGGTCCACGGACAGATGACTGCAGACAAGGTCACCAAGGCGATTGATGAACTCGAAGCCGCTGAGAAGGGGGAGGCATAAAAGATGACACCTGTTACTAACATCAAGTCTCCTCAGGAGCTTGCAGAACTTAAGCAGAAGGCTCTTGCTGCCATCGAGAACGGCTGCACACGCGTACTGGTCTGCGGCGGAACCGGTTGTATGGCAAACGGCGCTCCCGCAGTCTTCGAAGCAATCCAGAAAGAGATGGAGAAGCAGGGCGTAAAGATCAAAGTCGATCTTCTGGATGAGAGCAAGGAAGATGCTGTCCGGCTTGGCTACAGCGGCTGCCCTGGATTCTGCCAGGTCGGTCCTATCGTCAGAATCCTCCCATCCGATACCTTCTATATTAAAGTATCGCCCGAAGACGCGGCTGAGATAGTCGAAAAGACCGTGAAGAACGGCGAATTGGTCACAAGACTCCTTTACACGGAAGAAGCGACCGGGGAAATCTTCGCCAAACGAAACGATATTCCGTTCTACAGGAACCAGGTAAACATAGTCCTGGCCGAATGCGGAATCATCGAGCCGGAAGACATCAGGGATTACATAGCAAAAGACGGCTACCGCGCTGCTGCCGAAGCGCTTTTCGGCCTTACATCCGACGCGGTCATAACCGAGATCACAGAGTCCGGCCTGCGTGGTAGAGGCGGCGGCGGATTCCCGACCGGAGTAAAATGGGGATTCACTCGAAAGGCGCAGAACGCTAAGAAATACATCGTATGCAACGCTGACGAGGGCGACCCCGGCGCGTTCATGGATGAAAGCGTTATGGAAGGCAATCCTCACGCGCTGCTCGAAGGTATGATTATCGCCGGTTATGCAATCGGCGCGGACGAGGGCTATATTTATGTAAGAGCCGAGTACCCGCTTGCAATCAAGAGGCTCAAGACTGCTATCGCTCAGGCTGAGGCTGCGAACCTGCTCGGAAACAACATCCTGGGCGGGCCGTTCTCGTTTAATATCCACATCAAAGAGGGCGCTGGAGCGTTCGTCTGCGGTGAAGAGACCGCGCTGATCGCCTCCATCGAAGGCCAGAGGGGCATGCCGAGACCTAAGCCGCCATTCCCTGCGAATTCAGGGCTTTGGGGTAAGCCGACCGTCGTGAATAACGTCGAGACGTTTGCAAATGTGCCGAAGATCATCTTGAACGGCGCTCAGTGGTTCCGTGGATTCGGCGTAGAGAAGTCACCGGGAACAAAGGTATTCGCTATCACCGGCGCGGTGAAGAATACAGGTCTTATCGAGGTCCCGATGGGCACAACCCTTGGTGACGTCGTATTCAAGATCGGCGGAGGCCTTCGGACCGGCAGAGATTTCAAGGCCGTTCAGATCGGCGGGCCTTCCGGCGGATGTCTGACCAAAGAGCACCTCGACCTTCCGCTCGACTACGATTCACTTAAAGCAGTCGGAGCGATGGTAGGGTCCGGCGGACTCGTCGTTACGGACGAAGACACCTGTATGGTGGAGTTCGCAAGGTTCTTTATGCAGTTTACTCAGAAGGAATCCTGCGGAAAGTGCGTTCTCTGCCGTGAAGGAACGAAAAGGATGCTCGAAATCCTGACCAAGATCGTAGAAGGCCGCGCGAAGCTCGAAGATATCGACCTTCTCGAAGAGGTGGCAACGGCGGTTAGAGACGGATCGCTCTGTGGACTGGGCAAGACTGCACCGAACCCGGTACTTTCGACTCTCAGACACTTCCGCGACGAGTATCTTGCTCATGTAGTTGACGGCAAGTGCCCGGCCGGAGAGTGCCAGTCATTCAAGACATATATAATCAACCCGGAGAAGTGCAAAGGCTGCGGCCTGTGTGCCAAGAAGTGCCCTGCTGGAGCAATCAGCGGAGAGCTCAGGCAGCCTCACACGATTGACCCCGAGAAATGTATAAAGTGCGGTGTATGCTACGATGTTTGCCGCCTTGGAGCAGTGGAGCTATAGAGATGGACAAACAAAACGAAGGATACGTGATAGTTGACGGGGTAAAGACCCCGATAGATGGCAAGAAAAATCTGCTCGAGGTAATACGGGCGTCGGGAGTCGATCTGCCGACATTCTGTTACCATTCAGAGCTGTCGGTCTACGGCGCGTGCAGAATGTGCATAGCCGAGATCGAAGGACGCGGCATACAGCCGACATGTTCGACTCCGCCCGTGGACGGGATGGTTGTTCATACCAACACCGAAACCACGATGCGGATCAGGCGAATGGCGCTCGAGCTGATGCTCGCCAACCACCACGGCAACTGCCAGACCTGCGATAAGAATACTCACTGCAGGCTGCAGGAACTTGCCGAGAGGCTTGGTGTAAAGAAGATCAGGTTCGAAGATAAGGCGGATGATGTCCTGCCGATAGACAACGCTAACCAATCGATAGTCCGGGACCCGAACAAGTGCATACTCTGCGGAGACTGCGTGAGAATGTGCAAAGAGGTCCAGGGTATAGGCGTTCTGGACTTCGCGGGCCGGGGCAGCAATGCACGGGTTACTCCCGCCTTCGGGAAGCCGTTGAACAAGGTCGAATGCGTCTTCTGCGGACAGTGCGCATCTATCTGCCCGACAGGCGCACTCACCGTCAAGACACAGATAGACGAAGTCTGGAACGCGATCCATGACAAGGACAAGACCGTCATCGTACAGATCGCACCGGCTGTAAGAGCAGCTCTGGCGATGGAATACGGACTTGGCCACGGCGAGCAGGCGATGGCAAAAGCCATCACCGCGCTGAGACGGATCGGGTTCGACAAGGTATACGATACGTCATTCACAGCCGACCTGACAACGGTCGAAGAGGCAACAGAGTTCCTTGGCCGCGTAGCAAAAGGCGAGAAACTGCCTCAGTTCACAAGCTGCTGCCCTGCATGGGTCAAGTTCGCGGAGCAGTTCTACTCTGATTATCTCCCGAACCTTTCTACATGCAAGAGCCCGCAGCAGATGTTCGGCACACTTGTTAAGAAACATCTCTCCGAAGAGCTCAGTGTTCCGAGAGAGAACATATTCGTCGTGTCGGTAATGCCATGCACAGCCAAGAAGTTCGAGGCCAAGCGCCCGGAGTTCAGTGTGAACGGCGATCCTGATGTGAACGTAGTCCTTTCAAGCCAGGAACTGATAAAAATGATCGGTCAGGCCGGACTTCAGCTCAGAGAGCTTCCTCCTGGTTCCATGGACCTGCCTTTCGGCTTCAAAACCGGCGCTGGAGTCATCTTCGGAGCAAGCGGCGGCGTTGCTGAAGCAGTGTTGAGGCTTGCAGCCGGAGGAGAGGGCAATAACGGCCAGAATCTCCAGTTCCAGGAAGTGAGAGGCCTTGAGGGAATCAAGGAAGCGAGCGTCATGCTCGGCGATAAGGAACTGAAGCTTGCGGTCGTGAGCGGACTTGCGAATGCAAGGACAATCCTTGAGAAGATCAAGTCAGGCGAGGCTTATTATGATATCGTCGAAGTCATGGCCTGCCGTGGTGGGTGTATCGGCGGCGGTGGTCAGCCGCTTCCGAACGATATGCCCGCAAGAGAGATCCGCAAGGAGATGCTCTACGACTGTGATGCGGTTCAATCGCTCCATAATGCAGCGGATAACCCTTATGTCAAGGAGTGCTACGAGAAGCTGCTCGAAAAACCGAACAGTCACATCGCGCACGAGCTTCTGCATACAGCTTACTGCGCAAGGCGCCGCATAGACGGAGAGCCGGTAGAGCTGACGCCTGTTCAGGCAGAGGAGAAGATCCCGGTATCTGTCTGCATAGGCACGAACTGTTATCTTCGCGGGTCCTATGACACGCTGAAACAGTTGATCGAGCTTTCAAAGAAGGCCGGAATCGCTGACAAACTCGATTTCAAGGCGACTTTCTGCTTCGAGAAATGCATGCAGAGCCCTAACGTACAGGTAGGGGATAAAATCCATGGTGGAATTACTCCTGATAAAGTAGAGGAGTTTTTCAACCTGACGATTAAACCTTTAGTAGAATCCGAAGCTACTAAAGTGGAGGCCTAGCCTGTGCTTGAATTAAAGGTCTGCGTTGGGAGTTCCTGCCATATACGTGGTGGAGCGAAAACACTCAAAGTGTTCAAATCGCTTATCGAAGCCCATGGCCTTGCCGATCAGGTGGATCTGGAGGCAGACTTATGCCTGGAGAACTGTATGCAGGCGCCGAACGTAATAGTAGATGGAGCCATCTTTGGCGGCATAACGCCGGACAAAGCTGAGGATTTCTTCATTAAATGCGTTCTACCGAAGGTGAAACCCGATGTCGACTCAAGGGATAATATCGACCATTAAGGCAAGATGCAGGGACTGTTATCGCTGCGTTCGGGTGTGTCCCGTCAAAGCGATCCGAATATCGGATGGGCAGGCCCAGGTTGATGCGGAGCGTTGTATTGTCTGCGGCACGTGCGTGAGGGAGTGCCCTCAGCGCGCCAAGCAGGTCCGCAGCGACCTGAAAAAGGTAATAGAGATAATAAAAGGCGACGGGCGCGTTATCGCGTCCGTCGCTCCTTCATATGTAGCCGCCTTCCCTGAATATGGAGGCGGGCTTTTCCCCGCGCTCCTCAAGGGGTTGGGGTTCGACATGGTGACCGAAACGGCAGTCGGAGCTGAAATGGTCGCGAGAGAGACTGCAAAGCTCGTCGAGGAAGAGCCGCAAACGCATGTCTCGTCGGCATGTCCTGCCCTTGTCAGCCTGATTACGAAGTACTATACCTGGGCTGTAGGGCAAATTACTCCGGTCGTATCCCCGATGATAGCGCACGGCAGGTATCTTAAGAAAAAATACCCTGACGCGAAGATCGTATTCATTGCTCCGTGTCCTGCAAAAAAGGCGGAAGCCGAACTTCCCGACCTTGCCGGGGCAATAGATGTGGTACTGACGTTCGAAGAACTGCGCTCGTGGATCGAGTCCGATGGTATCAAGCTGGAACAACTGCGCGCGAGCGATATGGACGACATTCCGGCCTCGCATGCGAGGCTCTTCCCTCTGGAGGGAGGGCTTGCGCTTGCCGCAGCGATGCAGCCCCATCTCCTGCGCCAGGACTTCGCCGCGGTGTCCGGTAACTTCCCTGTGCATGAGATGCTCGAAAACATCAAAAACGGCAGCACGATCCGGCTGTTCGAAGCGCTTTTCTGTCCGGCAGGGTGTATAAACGGAGCATGTTTCGGTAACTCCCGCGATGTTTTCCGGCGGCGAAACCGGGTCATTCAGTACGAAAAGCGAATGCAGCTCAAATTGGATGATGAGACAATTCTTGCCGAGATGGACGGAGTCAATCTGCGATCGGTGATAAGCGAACGCCCGGTAAAGCAACCCGAATACAGCGAAGAAGCGATCAAAACCGTCATGGCACGGACTGGAAAACACACGCCTGACGACGAGCTTAACTGCGGAGCCTGCGGTTACTCGACATGCAGGGAGAACGCTGTGGCGGTGCTTTCGGGGATGGCGGAGCACGCGATGTGTATCCCGTGGATGCGTAAAGTGGCTGAACGCAAGACTGATCAGATCATCGACGAAAGCCCTAACGCGATAGTGATCGCCGACCAGAACCTGAGAATTGTAGATTTCAACCCGGCATTCGCCCAGGCATTCTCGGCAACTGCCGGACTGGTCGGAAAACCGCTCTCCATCCTGATGGACCCCGCCGATTTCGAAAAGGTACTCGCTAAAGCGGTGGACCGGGTCACGAACAAGACAGTTTCTTACCCGAACTACCATGTGAGCGGCTGCCTTAATGTCTATCGGCTTGAGGATGAGGACCTGGTGGTCGGAATCCTCTCCAGCATGGATAAATCGACGGAAGGGCTCTCACGGCTGGACCACATCCGGCAGGAGACGCTGGAAAATGCCGAAAAAGTCATCGAAAAGCAGATGTTGATGGCACAGGAGATAGCCGGTATCCTGGGAGAGACCACAAGCGAGACCAGGGTTTTGCTTAGAAAACTTACGGAGCTTATGAAGGAGTCCGAAGAAAGCGGACACAGCGAGCATTGAAGAGTTTTGCAGTCGATATAGCTACTCGCCAGTTTTCGAAGAAAGGCGAGGACATATGCGGTGATGCCATAAAGGTGACGCATACCCCGGATTCGACCGTCATAGTGATGTCAGACGGCCTCGGAAGCGGAGTGAAGGCCAATGTGCTCGCAACTCTTACAGTCGAGCTTGCAACGGGGCTCTTCAAGGGAGATCTTTCGCTTCATGAGATCATCGAAACGCTGATTGCGACCCTTCCGGTATGCAAGTGGAGAAATATCGCTTACTCCACCTTCAGTATTGTACGGATTTACGATACCGGACATGTAACAGTTGCGGAATACGATTCACCGACAACGATCTACCTCAGGCGGGGGATCCCTCCGAGGCCGATAATCAGCACCGAACGGACAATATGCGATAAAACGATCCGTGAATCATACTTCAAGATGTTCCCCGGCGATATTCTTATGCTTTACTCAGATGGAATAGTCTATGCAGGAGTAGGCGAAGGGCTTCGGATGGGGTGGCAGGAAGAAGGCATACTCGAATACGTCTCGGAGATCGTACCATCGGTCGGCAGTGACCCGTTCAAACTGGCGGACCAGGTAGCGGAGCGCGCCCTCAACTTCTGGGCGAGACGGCCTGGTGACGATGGAACGGTCGTCTGCGCGAAGTATAGAAAGGCCAGACTTGCTACGGTGCTCACCGGCCCGCCGATGGAACGGGGGCAGGTCCAGAAGATGATACGGGAGTTTTTGACGAGCAGCGGCGCGAAGATCATCTGCGGAGGCACGACATCCCACCTGGTAGCCGATTATCTGAACCAGGAACTGCAGCTTGATGACAGATTCCTGGAGACAGACCTTCCGCCGACCGGGAAGATCGCCGGGATCGATCTCGTAACGGAGGGAATGCTCACTTTGAGCCGTGCTGCAGAGTATTTGAAGGCTGGAAAGCCGGAAGGAAGAGAAGATGCAGCCACAGCGCTCCTCGATCAACTGCTTACGGCTGACGGCATAAAGTTTATAGTAGGTACCGCTCGCAACCCGGCACACCAAAACACCGGATTACCCGATTCCATATTCCTCAGAAGAACTGTAGTAGAACGTCTCATCCACTTGCTCCAGCTCATGGGCAAGGATACAGAGATAGTATACTTCTAGTGAGTTTTGGCAGTTGATGTGAACAAATATGCATTACGTCTCAAGCCAAAACTCTTTAGTCTCCCCTGTTATCCGCACCATTCTTCATTTTGTTTTTATTATATTTAAAATACATTGACAAACTAGTGGGATATGGTATAATGCGGTCTAGTAATAATCAATATATAACCGTCAACGACGTTATATATTAAGCAGTGGTCTCGCTATCCGGTTGTTTATCGCACAGTTAATCAACTGGTTTAGCAGAACATATGTTTTTGGTTATCCGGCGAAAGCCGGTTCTCATAGAATGCGATGACGATCCCGCTTGGGGAGTAGGGGGTCCGGACGGTCCTCAGCCGAGTAGGCCCCATGGCTGAGAGGCGGCGCCGCCCCTACTCCCCTGACGGGATGTTTTATAGGGGTGCTTTTAGATCGCGAATACGCGAAGAAGCACGAAAGACGCGAAAGGGGATTGGTGAAGACTTGAGGGTCTTGTTGCAGATATTTCAAAATTCCACCTTCCGCGTTTCTTCCAGAGTTTTGGCAATTGATGTAACGAGTATTAAACATTGTTTCAGCCAAAACTCCTTCTGGGAGAGTTCGAGTTTAAGCGTAAAGCCAACAGATACAGCATTATCAATGGCTGGTTATGTGTCCGTTCTCTGCCTCACCGCCACGGGTCGCTCTCATAACGTCTCAGGACCAGCTCATCTGTCATGGCGGGACCGGTCTGGGTACACAGATAAAGCACCCCCATAGCAACTTCTTCAGAGGACATCCAGTCTTTGTCCTTTGCTGCATCTCCCCGGGATGCCCGCAGGTTCTTCGAGAGGTCAGTCAGCACCCCTCCGGGCGCGACTACATGGACTCTGATGCCGTACTGCTGTGTCTCGAGAGCCATGACCTTGGAAAGACCGATCAGACCGTGTTTCGATGCACAGTAAGCTCCCTGTTCAGCGTATCCACGCCTGCCGGCCATAGAACCGATGTTGATGATCCTGCCGGACTTCCGTTCCATCATCCCCTGAAGCACCTCCCGGCAGGCAAGAAATACAGCTCTCAGGTTAACTGAAAGGATCTGGTCCCACATTTCCGTTGAGGTCTCTGTTACGGGCGAAAGCGCCAGTGTTCCAGCGTTGTTTATGAGTATATCGACTGGGCCGAAAGCCGATTCGGTCTCTTTGACGAGCCGCTTGATGTCTTCTTCGATGGTAACATCGGCCTGTATGGCTAACGCCATGCCGCCGAACCCTTTAATTTCCTTCGCGACTTCCTCTATCTCACCCCTGGTGCGTGCTGTGACAACGACCTTTGCGCCTTCTCCTGCAAGTAGAACTGCCGTTGCCCGGCCTATTCCCCTGCCTCCTCCGGTAATTATGGTAACTTTATCTTTTAGTGATTGCATTTCTCCTCCGGTAAAAAACAGACTCTACGATTGCATAATAACGGTTGCATGGTAACGCAGGAAGCAAGCTCTACGCAAGCAAAATGCAGGGGTGGGGTTGTCTGTCCTAGCGTGAGAAGGAAGCAGTGAAGGATCTTAACCATTCGACATTTTGAGATTCTTCACTGCACCAGCACGTCACCCTTGCTGAACTTGATTCAGTGTCCCACCAGGCGCGCCGAGTTATCGAAAAAACTAGCACGCTACGCCGTGTTAGTCAGGAGGGTTAGGTTGCTTCGGAATTAAGATAGTGACCGTTGTTCCCTTGTCCTCGATGCTTGAGATACTGAACTGTCCTCCGTGAGCTTCGACCAGCCTGCATGCGATGCTCAAGCCCAGCCCTGAGTGGCAATTGCCTGGGGTTCTTGCAGCATCCGCCCGGTAGAACGGGTCAAATACGTACGGCATGTCCACTGCCTTAATGCCTTTCCCTGTGTCGCTGATGATGATTTTAATAGGATTTTTGCCTTCCAGCCGGATTTTCAGTTCTGCGCCTTTTCCGGCGTAGCTGATCGCATTTTCCACTACGTTGTTGAGGACTTGGGTTATACGGTCGGGATCGATACTCGCCGTAACGGATGAAGTGCCCTCCAAAGGATGCAGCACGATTCCGGCTGTGGCTGCTTCGTCATCATGCGACCGGATGACCGATTCGATCAACTCCCGCATGTCCGCCTGCCGGATATCCAGCGGGAAGTCTTCCAGGTCGAGCTTGGCCAGTTCCATCAAATCCTGTACAAGCCTGAGCAGCCGCTCGGATGTGCCAACCAGGGCGGTCACAGCGCGGTCTCTCCGCTCCGGCTTATCAGCCAGTCCATCCTGCAACGCGCCGGCCATAGTGCGCATGGTGGTAACGGGGCTCCGAAGTTCATGCGCTATATCCGCCAAGAACTGTCTGCGGCGCTCGGCATCTTCTTCGAGGTGACTGATCTGGTCGGAGACCTGCTGCGCCATTACATTCATCGCAGTGGCTACTTCAGTAAACTCGCTTTTCCCTTTAGCCGGTATACGGTAGTTGAAATCGCCGGATTGGAATGCTTCGGCTCCCTCGGCTAACTGCGTAAGCGGTCTCGTGAACCTGCGGCCAAGCCATGCTCCTGCCAGTACCGCAAGCCCAAGGGCAACCGCTAACCTGAGGATGAGGCTCCTGACTTCAAACTGGGCCCGAGAAGGCCAATCTGGACCCCGGTCAGGACGCTGTGGCTGCGGACGCTGGCTGGATGTGCTGCCCGCAGGATGATTTGGTTCCTGGCTCTGGTTTTGCTGTGGTTCACGGCCATTATGATCCTTGAGAAACGGGGGTCTCCCGGTAAAAAACTCGATAATTCCGAATTTCGGCTGGGGAATCGGCTTCGGGTAGATGTCGGGATGCGCTATCATCTGCTGGTGAAATGAGCGAAAGTTCAGATAGTTCAGGTAGTTCGATATGCCGCTGCCCAGAATCCAGCTCAGCACCATGGTAAGCAGGATTGCAACAGCCAGATGAATGCGCATGCTAACCTTCGGGACGATAGGCATATCCGACTCCTCTTATAGTTACGATTGGAAAATCAACGCAACCAGCTCCAGCCAGTTTGTCGCGCAGACGGTAGACAAGATTGTCTACAAGGCGGTGTTCACCGTAGAAATCGTCCTTCCAAATGACCTCGACTAACTGTTCCCTTGATAAAACGACCTGCGGTTTTCCCATAAGCGCAGCCAGGAGATCGAATTCCATCGTTGTGAGCTCAACAAGTTTTCCGTCGATGCTTACCCGGTGTTCGTCCATGGATAGTTCCAGGTTTCTCCACTTGTATGCAGGCGCAATTACCCGGCTGCGGTTTCTACGCCGGACAAGTGCCTGTATCCGTGCGACCAGTTCTGAAGTGTGGAACGGTTTGGTTACATAATCGTCTGCGCCGAGCTTCAGGGCACGCACTTTGTCGATCTCATTATCTCTGGCAGAGAGCATTATTATCATCGCGTCGGATTCGATGCTGATTATCTCGCACACCTTGATACCGTCTATCTTGGGCATCATGATATCGAGTATTACCACATCGGGACGCTCTTTTCTGAAGATCTCGATAGCAGCTTCGCCATCGGAAGCCGTAATGATCTGGAAGCCTTCCGCCTCAAGATACCATCGCAGCCCTTCGATCAGATCTATGTCGTCATCAACTATCAGAATACGCATAATTGCAATTCCATGTGCTGTCCATTAGGCGCATGGCAGCCTTCTCACGCTATTTATGGACAGCACCTAATTCTATATAATCAGGCTTTACTTACATTGAATTCTAACATCCAACTCAGCTTATGGCAAACGAATCTGAACGATGTGATGTAAGTCAAATAGAAGTGCGATGCGGATGTGATCTGTTAGCGGAACCGAAGACATAAGCACTTGAGTCAAAAGCAACTGGAAGCAAGCTGCAGCTCGAAAGGCTTCCTAATAATCACGAATTGCGTGAACACAAAACAAAAGGAATCACGTAAGGAGGAATTCAAAATGAAAAGGACAATGTTGGTCGCAGTATTACTGGTGCTGTCCGTGTGTGTGACCCCGGTATGGTGCCAGGGTAAACCCGGGCCGGGCGGTCCGGGAGGATGCATGCCCGGTGGAGTCATGTCGGTTCCGCTTCCGCCGCCAGCCGACTCGATAGACAGCATAACTGAGCTGTTGGAGCTTACGACCGATCAGGCAGCCTCTCTCAAGGATGTCCTGACATCGAGCGATGAGACAATTCAACCGCTGCTGAAGGCGTCTGCTGATGCATCCAAAGCTCTGTGCGATGCCGTATTTGCTTCCGAATACAATGCTGCCACAGTGGAAGAGCTAAAGGCCAAATTAGTGACCGCTCAGACCCAGGTCATGGATGCCTGCATCAATGCATGGTCGCAGATACGAGAAGTAGTAACTGCTGACCAGTTTACAAAACTGAAGGCAGGACCCGGCGGTTGCGGCGATCCTTCGAGCGGAACATCGACTTCCGATACCAAATCGGATACCGCATCATCTACCGTGAAGAAAAGCTGATATCATTACAGAGTTTCAGGAGATAAAGTAACAGCCAAAAGTTATATAAACAGTTCTCTGATGTAGCTTTATCTGTTGATTTTACACTTACACCTGAAACTCTTCCGGAAGATTTTCGGCAACAACCAATATA
>JBDKSP010000086.1:0-19993 GCA_039680575.1 Armatimonadota bacterium | reverse complement strand
CTAGTCTCGGATCATCGAGTTCATCAAAATATTCGTCGAAGATGTTCGGTTCCATAGGTATACCTCAAGTATGCAATATACCTACTACTTCTACAACCTTTTTAATAGTACCTAATTGTAATATATGTCACAAACTGTACTCGCAATTAATCCTTCGCATGCACTCTTAACGGAAATTATACTTGTGCGTTTGTCCTGCATCGGCAGCAAGCAGCCATTGACATCTTACGATTCTTGCGTTCTAATGTAGGTAGTGGTGTTCCATTTCTAAAATCATCTCTTAAAGGACGTACAGATATGAAGACTTCGATAACTTGCGGACTTATGTTGGTATTGTTTGCTCTATGCTGCTCCTACGGATATTGTGTGGATACCGCAGGCGGCTATGCTGTCGTGGTCAGCAGCAGCACCTATGCCGACGCTTCATGGAAGGATGTTGTCGATACCCTCGTGGCAAAGCATGATGCTGATCTCGTAACTTACTCGGGTACTGCGTTTCCGACTTCGGTGCAAACAGCTCTTTCAGAGAAAATGCCGAGATATGTCTGTTTCGTCGGACAGCTCTCCGAGCTCGGTAAAGCGTATGTTCAGACGGTATATCAGCTTTCCCGCTCACTCGATAGCGACATCTACGGCGACTTCATTTGGGGGATCCTGACAGGTTATAACGCGGCGGATGCGAAGAGGGTAGTGGAATCTCCTTCGCTTTCCATAAGAAAAGGGCTCACAAAGACCTGCCCCGGATGGATCGACTGCCTTCGCTCCGGGATATTTCATTCCGAAGTGGACTATACCATGATGTGGGTCAAACCGGACTGCCAGCCTATAGATACAACACAGATCGGACCGGTTGACGATACATCCGCTCTCGTGAGCGAAATCAACACAAACACTGTGGACCTGGTTGTCTCAAGCGGCCACGCGTCACAGTCCTCATGGCAGCTCCACTACCCGAATGTCGGTCTTGACGGGATGTTCTATTCCAACAACGGCCTCGTCTACGGTAAATCGTATGAAAAAGCAATTTATAATATCAATTCGACCAACCCCAAGGTGTATTACGCTCCTGGTAACTGCCTTATAGGACTGGCGTACAGCGTCAGTCATATGGTTCCGTCATGGATCCATTCCGGCGGCGTGGTCCAGTTTGCCGGATACGTGGTCACGACCGATAACGGATATATGGGATGGGGCGTTTATAATTTCTTCATGGATATGGTCGACCGTTATACTTTCGCTGAGAGTATCTTTTTGACTAACCAGTCACTCCTGTTCGACCAGGAGTTTGTAACCCCTGGTATAGACCAGAGCAAACTGACTTATGACCGTGACGTGTACGCAATCTATGGCGATCCTGCCTACCAAGCAAGAGTCGAAGCATACGAGGGAGGCCACACTCCGCCCTACAGCCAGTCACTGACTTACGCTGCGACTGATACTCCAGGCGTATGCCGCTTTACCATGAAGGTCAAGCTGAATTATGCGACCAATATGGCTAAGCCCGTTTTCGCTTTCCTGCCTTTTCGGATAGGTACAGCGACAGTTGTCAGTTCGAACGCGCGCCAGGTGAGAATAACCGATGATATGGCGATAATGCAGCTTTGGGCGCAGGGCGACGCCAATCTCACAGCCGGACAGGAATGGCAGCTTGTGTTCGAGAGCCAACTGCCGCAAACCGTCAGCATCAAGTCCGCTAAGGCTCTGCCGAAAGGGACACTTGCCGGTATCAGTGATGCGGTTGTGACCGCTGCATTTGAGGATTATCTCTATGTCGAATCGGAAGACCGGTCTATGGGTATCCGCGTGGACAAACCTGGACATGGGATTCTGCCCAATGCAAAAGTAACGGTTTACGGCACTCTCGCTACTCAGCAGGGTGAACGCACTATTAACGCCGCCATAATCACGCCGGATGGTTCCGGCGAAGTCGGTCCGGTCGGAATGACGAACAAGGAGATCGGCGGAGAAGGATACGCCTATGATCCGGCGCTCAGGAGCGGCCAGATGGGCATCACCGGAGCGACTGGACTGAGCAATACGGGGCTGTTGATCACTGCATGGGGCAAGGTGACATATTCCGAGGACGGAATATTCTATATAGACGATGGCTCAGGTATAAAAGACGGTTCAGGCTATACCGGTGTAAAAGTCTACGGAAATGTCCCGACAACTGAAGACCCGGTAGGTAAGTGGGTGAAGGTTATCGGGATTTCAAGCTGTGAAACGCAGGGCACGAGCCTGATCCGGGTGATAAGGCCGCGCGATGCAAACTCTGTAGAGCTGTTAGGTCCTTAATAGCTTGTCTCAGAGCCCTCTTTAGAATCTGCAATATACCAGTCGGAGCTTCACGCTGGACAGTGAAACCCCGACTGGTTCCTCATGTTTCTGCAACTTTCATATATTTCCATCGTCTAGCATATAAAGAAAAGCGGCAACTGAGCCGATATGTTTTCCGTATTAACAATAAAGGCACTACTGGAAGGAGTTAAGCAATGGCTCGTATTTCTATTCTGCGGCGGGTGGTACTGGCGGCATCCATCGCGGTCATAATGGCATCTATGGCGAACGCGGAAACGTCCGCCGGGCTGCGAAAGCGGTTAACGGTCGCATGCAGCTCGATATCCGATCTCAAAGGCAATATGGTGGTTCACCCTGCCAGCAAGGGCGAGGCCAAAGAGATCAGTAAAGGGATTCTGGAGTTTCTTGACCACGGTTTTCGTGAGGTGGCGGTCTCTTACAAAAGGCCGGACAAATTCCGCGCGCAGGGCAAGGCAAAGGGTGTGGATGTCACTTATGTGCTGAACGGTAACAAAAAGCAGATTACCGCCCCTTCGATCATGCTGAAGAAGACCGACGATCTTTCCAGAGACCGCGCGAAGAAGCAGACTACCCTCGATCTAGGCTTTGCATCGGACTCGATGTGGCGCGACAATAACATCAAGCTGATTTCGGAGTCCAAAGGCATCGCAACCCTCCAGCTCACCCCGAAAGGGACTGATGACAAGCGCAAGGAACTGGTCTGGATCGAGACAAAGACGCTGAAAGTCGTCAAACGCGAGCGATACAAGGGCGACGGACGCCTGAAATCGCGCAACATATACACAGGCCACAAGATGATAGGAAAAGTCCCCGTCGCAACCAACGTGAAGGTATACTCCGCCGATGGAGGCTACGCCGGATCGGTGTCCATAAAGAACCTGCGTGCCAATACCGGCCTGCCGGACTCCATATTTGCTATTAAATAGACCGGCAGGATTATAACACCATGTCCGGTTGGTATAATAAGTTCGTTTCAGATAAGATACATACCTGAGATTCATGGGAGATGTATGAAAGGATCAAGAGTCATGGCTAAGCGAATCGTCATAGGATTGTTTCTTGGAAGAAGGGTCACTACAGCACCGGATGTGCAGAGTGTTTTGACTGAGTACGGCTGCCACATCAAAACGCGGATCGGACTGCATAACGTGGACGACATGTCCTGCTCCGGAAGCGGGCTGATCCTTCTTGAGATGTACGGAGATGAGTCCAAAATCAACGAGATGGAGGAAAAACTCAAGAGCTTCGAAGGTGTAGAAATCCAGAAAATGGTATTCGAGGAGTAGTGTATTTTGGGTGGCGGCTTTAAACCGCCACCCGGCTTCCTATGCTTTGGGACCGCAGTTCGTCCTACCCCGTGGACCTACCGGACCACGGGGAGAAGCACACTCTCCAGCTCACTTAGAACGATGTTGATAATGTAACTCCGGCGAAGAAGTTGTTTCTGTCCTCTCTGGCAGCTTTCATGACATCCTTAATATCGCTGTCTATTATCATCGTATAGTTAACGTTCGGAGCAAGGGTCATACCGTTCTTCATTGTGTAGGGCATGCTTACGCTGAGGATTACATCGGTAAAAGCCGATTTGTTCACTTGCGGCATGTAATAACCTGGCTTGATGGCTGTTTTGGCGCTGCGGGATTTGTTCATTTCTGAATAGCCGTTGTAGTAATACTTGACGAACTTATCCGAACCGTAAGAGACTTTAGCCGAAAGTCCCAGCTTAGGAGCTTTCTTCCATGCCGTAGCGCAATCGTGTCCGACGCCAAGAGTCAGATAGTATCCATCCGCCTCATCGATGTCATAATTGGCAGAGAGTGTGGCTGCGAGCGTGCCGCCAAAGCACATGCTCATAAATATTTCGCTGGTGCCTGAGTCGGTGGTGTTCGGGTATGTATAGCAGCTTACACCGGCGTTCATTTCCCGCCCTTTAGTTTCCCAGGCATAGTTCAGCGTGTAGTCGGCCTCGGTCAAGTCGCCGGATTTACCAGCTATATTCGTGGTATCCATACTCCCCCACAAGTTAAAACTTAATCCACTGGGGTGAGAGATAGTGATGGACGGCTGGAATGCCGGATCGGTGTTGAGAGGTATACCCCTCCAGATGTACTGACTTACATAGCCGAGGTCTACGCTTGTACTCAGGCCGGTAGACGGGAGTTCCGGTTCCTGTGCAAATGCTGCTGAAACCGACAGCAGGCAGATTACCGCTGTCAGGCAGACAAGCCTCATTATATTCTTCATTCAAGATCCTCCTTCTATTGCATTCCCTGGCAAGCAAGCTTGCAGTTCGCTTAATTCTTCGGCAAGAGGCTCGAAAAACCCTTCTCCTATTTGTTCTTAAGATCGAAGTGCTTCCATCCGGTTTTTAGCGGGGCTTCAGCGCCATCCGGCTGGACGAGAGTGATCCTGTCCCCTTCGATGAACTCTCCGATCTCGGTAACTCTTGTTCCGGTCGCGGTTTGGACGGTTTGGATGAGTTTTTCAACATTTTCGGGAGCAGCGGCGATTAGAAGCTCATAATCCTCCCCGCCGGATGATGCAAGCGACTCTGGGCTCATATTGAGGGCGGAAGCTGCGAGCTTGAGGCTTTCACTTACAGGCAGGTTTTTCTCAAATACACGTGCGCCGACACTGCTTGCCTCACACATCTTGCCAAGATCGATGGCAAGTCCGTCGGAAAGGTCCATCATGGCTCCAACAAGCCGCTCTTTGACCGCTGCGCGGGCTTCAGAGACTCTGGGAATCGGTCTCAAGTGCCGTTCAGCGACCTGCGGGAAGTCTTTTGACGCCTGCGCCAGTCCAAGTTTGTCCAGAAGCCTAAACCCGGCCAGTGAATCTCCGATAGTCCCCGTGACAAGTATTCTGTCGCCCGGTCTGGCGGTATTTCTCTTAGCTGCGCGGTCTTCCTCGACCTCTCCGAGCTGCGCCACGTTTATGACGATGTTTCCCTCGGCATTATTAGTGTCTCCGCCGATTATCCGGCTTCCGAACCTGCGGGAGATGTCGTTCATCCCTTCGTAGAGCTGCTCGATGAACTCCACTTCTATGTCCGGGAAGGCGATGGAGACAAAAGCCCAGGTCGGAACCCCTCCCATCGCCGCGACATCGCTTATGTTGACGGCGACGGACTTCCAACCCAGTGAATAAGGGTCGATAATGTCCTGCCGGAAGTGGGTCCCTTCGATGAGAAGATCGGTCGTGATAATCTGAAGCATTTCGGTGCATGTGCGAACGAGCGCGGCGTCGTCACCGAAACCGACCACCACGCGGGGGTCATCCATCTCACCGTGGAGCTTTTCTATCAACTTGATGACGGCATTCTCGCCGCCGAACTCAGATATTTTCATAATGAAGCTGCAATATATAAGATTGTAATATGTAATAAGATGAGATTGACATACCAACGCGATGTGGTATACTAACTATAGAGACCCTGCTCAGTCGAAGCTTGACGTTATGCGTCAGGTATTTGTAGGCTGTGTGGGGTCATTTACTTTTTCCCTTGGTAAGAGACTCGTCGTATTCTCCCTCACCAGGTCTGAAAAGCCAGTGTCGATAAGGATGATTCCATCTATTGGCATAGTCGCGTCCCTTTCCCGTGCTTATACCAATGTTAAAGTTAGGATATATCTTTCTGATTTCGTCGTGTATCGTCTTGTAAAGCGTATGCTTTGCTTTTGTCTTTTTTGCGAGGAACTGGCTACCTTCAGGCTTATCCCTGTGCTTATCATTCAACCGAAATGACATCGAGCCAAGAACAATATCTAAGCACTGCAAAAGAACATGATCGTGCGAGCGCACCTCAGCAATATCCTCTTTAGCAATAGTTATACCAGAGTTCCGAAATTCTTTTGAATATTGCAGAGCCAGCAGGTAGCCTTTGAACATCTCGATTTTTTCATGAGTATCAGGTAATTGGTCTGGATAAAGGCGCAATTTGGTTGCACCCGCTTTTCCATCTATATAGCGAAGACCGAATCCATGCTTTATAAATTGATAATAGAGCTTGAAATACTGCAGTTCAATATCTTCTCTGGTCAAACCTGTAGGCTGCCAAGCATTCTGAGAGAACATTATTCTCACTTTAAGATTATTTACTGCAACTTCTTCAAAAAAGCATTTAATGAGATCCTGATACTTTGGCAAGTAACGTTCGGAAACTTTGGACCACTTCACTTCACCAAACAGATTCAGCTCATTCTTCTTCTCATTCATTGACTTTGTGATCCGTTGATACTGTGAAGCTCCGACAAGCACGCCTCCGTAGAAGTTGGAAAAATACTTACCTTTCTTGTCCGACTCATCGCAGAAGATAATATATTCCTTTTCGCTAAATGTGCTGTTATTCATTTCCTCTTCCGCCGGTTATGAACCGATCATCTGCTGAGCCATCAAAAGCCCGCTGGCTGTTTTCGCATCCTTGATTTCACCTGATCGGATCATCTTCACAGCATCGCTAAGCTCTATCGTGACAATCTCGATGAACTCATCATCGTCCGCTTTTGCCCGGGCAGGAACCAAATCCTCGGCAAGAAACGTGTGCAGCATCTCTTCCGAGTATCCCGGAGCAAGGAAAGTGCTGTACATCCTGGTCAGCTTCCCTGCTTTGTAGCCTATCTCCTCCATCAACTCCCGGTTGGCGGAAGTTTCGGCGTCTTCGTCCTTTTCCATAACCCCGGCAGGTATCTCCAAAAGCACTTCTCCGGCGGACCGCCGGTATTGCTTCACCATCACGACTTTCGTGGTGTCGAGGAGCGGCACTACGGCAATAGCTCCTCTGTGCTCGACTATCTCTCGTTTGGCTTCTCGCCCATCCGGCAGAATTACCGTATCTACCCTGAGATTCAATATCTTGCCGTCATAGATCCGCTTCGTGGATATTACTTTTTCTGCTAAATTCATCGACTTTCACCGTTATCATAACTACTCAGTATTTTGTTCGCCCTTTACAGCGCTGTTACCTGCCTCACCGTAACTCTCTTTTGTTCCTCATCCGGTTTATCCGTATGCCTGGCGGGTATATAATGCCCAGTTGTGACGAGGAGGCAAGCTGATAAGTTATGAACATCTGCGTAATCGGTACAGGATATGTTGGTCTCGTTACCGGCGCGGTATTCTCGGACCTCGGAAACGATGTTATCTGCGTCGATAAAGACGAATCGAAGATCGATATGCTGAAACGCGGTAAAATGCCGATCTATGAGCCGGGGCTTGAGGAGATGGTTGACCGCAATGTCGAGGACAATCGGCTGTACTTTACTACGGATGTCGGTGAAGGCGTAAAAAAGTCCGAAGTAGTATTCATTGCGGTAGGCACTCCGCCCGCTGAGGATGGACAGGCCGACCTTTCAGCCGTAGTCGATGCGGCCAGGATAATCGCAAAGCACATGGACCGCTACAAAGTCATCGTCAACAAGAGCACCGTTCCAGTAGGGACAGGCGATCTCGTCCGGGATGTCATAGCTCGAAACAGGATAAGGGATATCGAGTTCGATGTAGTCTCCAACCCGGAGTTCCTGCGCGAAGGCTCCGCAATAGCTGATACGCTTTACCCGGACAGGATAGTGATTGGCGCGCCGAATGGCAATGTCGCCATGAAAATCGTCGAACTCTACGCTTCGCTCGAAAAACCGATGCTCATCACGGACGTACACTCCGCCGAAATGATCAAGTATGCATCGAACGCGTTTCTTGCGACCAAAATATCGTTCATCAACGCAGTGGCGCAAATCTGTGAAAAGGCCGGAGCGGATGTACTGCAGGTCACGAAAGGTATGGGCTACGACAGCCGGATCGGTAATGCGTTCCTGAATGCAGGGCTCGGCTACGGAGGCTCATGCTTTGGTAAAGATGCAAGCTGTCTTATCCACACAGCGGACAGCCTCGGTTACGACTTCAAACTGCTCAAATCCGTCGTGGATATCAACATGGACCAGCCCAAACTCTTCGTCGAAAAGATCAAAAACAGCCTTGGCGCGCTTCAAGGCAGGACAGTCGGAATACTGGGGCTCGCATTCAAGCCGAATACGGACGATATGCGGGATGCCAAGTCCATAGATATTATCGCGGGTCTGCTCTCCGAAGGCGCGCAAGTAAAGGCATATGACCCCGTAGCCGCCGAAAATGCGAGCAGGATATTCCCGCAGATCGAGTACTGTCCCAATGCATATGCCACTGCAGAGGGTGCCGATGCCATTGCAATAGTGACTGAATGGAATGAATTTAAACTTCTTAACCTAGAAAGACTGAAGGAACGGATGAGTAAACCGATAATATTTGATGGTAGGAATATTTACGACCCTCAGCGGATGAAGAAGATAGGGTTCGAGTACCACTGCATAGGCAGGCATGAGAACGCTCAAGGCTCGAACGGACATTAAAACGCTGAGGCTCCTGCCGGATATTATCGAGGGGAGCTGAAGCACAAGTGTCATCCGTTCAAGAATTGAATGAGCACTACAGCAAAGGGATTGAATACTTCGATCAAGGGCTTTACAGGGAAGCCATCTCTGAATTCGAGACACTCACGGTCATCTGCGAGCAGTTAGACCCGATGGGTAAATTGGCAAGGTTCTATCTGGGTGAATCATATGCTCAGCTCGGTCTGGACCGCGCCGGTCGCGGCGCTACCGAGAGAGCTGAACAAAGCCTGAGAAGAGCTGTTGAGATTAACCCTCAATACCCCGATCTGCACTACCATCTGGCCTGTATACTGATGCAGAAGAATGACTCGACACAGGCAGTGACGGAATTGGAGAAGGCTGTATCTCTTAATCCGCGCTACAGCAGAGCCCTTCTGGAACTCGGTCTGATCCATTACCGCACCGGCGACCGGGAGGCCGGCATGGAGTTAATCAACCGCGCCGTTCAAAACGAGCCGGGCTATTCCTGCCAGCTTTACCGTGAGGCTGTGGATCTTCACCGCAAGAAACAGTGGGACAGGTCCCTTGCAAAGCTGGAAGATTTAAGAGCGACGAATGTAGACGATATTACATACCATTTCAAGCTCGGCAAAGAGCACTACATGCGAGGTGACTACAAAGCCGCAGCAGTCGACCTGGAACGCGCGCTTTCAATACAGCCGAGTTACGCAGACATTAGAAACTGGCTGGGAGTCGTCTACCTGGCTGATGAGGAACCATCGAAAGCGCTGGTCGAGTTCAGCCGCGCGCTTGAGATCAATCCGAACTTTACCGCTGCACGGCTGAATGCCGCATCAGCATTCATACGGCTCGGATGCACCGAAGAAGCCGCAAACAGCTACCGCCGGGTGCTGGAGATTGACCCGGACAACGCTGAAGCCAGAGAAGGACTCGCCGACATAGACCCGCGAAGGGCCGCATAACAGGAGAAGCAGGTTTTTAGGATTTGAGCATCCAGGATTTAGGGGAGTGGTGTATATTTTCACCATTCCCCTTTTCCGTCGCGATTCAAAAGGCTGACTACTGATAGCTGACGGCTGATAGCTCTCCTAATGGCTCGTGTACAACCTGTGGTAGACGCCGTCATGGGTCATAAGTTCCTCATGGTTTCCGCGTTCGACGATCCGCCCGTGCTCTATCACCATTATGCAGTCCGCACGCTGGATAGTGTTCAGCCTGTGCGCGATGATGAAGCTCGTCCTGCCCTCCATCAGCCGGTGGAGCGCCTGCTGGATATGGACTTCTGTGCGGGTGTCTACACTGCTTGTCGCCTCGTCCAGAATGAGGATCGCAGGGTCCGCTAGAAGCGTCCGGGCTATCGAGAGTAACTGCCTTTGGCCGTGGCTCAGGCTGCTTCCGGCGTCTGAAAGGACCGTGTCATACCTGTGCGGCAGGTGGTTTATGAACGAATCGGCGTTTGCGAGCTTGGCGGCAGATTCCACTTCCGCATCCGTTGCATCGAGCCGCCCGTATCTGATATTTTCGCGCACTGTACCGGTGAATAAATAAGTATCCTGAAGGACTATCCCGAGCGCCCGCCGCAGGCTGTCCCGGCGGAGGGTGCGTATGTCGTGCCCGTCGATATGGATGCTTCCTGAATCGATGTCGTAGAACCGAGTGAGCAGGTTTATAATGGTCGTCTTCCCCGCTCCGGTAGAACCGACCAAAGCCACGGTCTGTCCCGGTTCGACGCTGAAACTCACGTCTTTCAGCACAGGCGCATCGTTGTCGTAACCGAAACAGACCCTGTCGAACTCCACATCGCCCTGAATATTGGGTATTTCAATGGCATCAGACGCATCGTTTACTTCAGGGACTTCATCCATCACCGCAAATACCCTCTCCGCTCCGGCCAGCGCGGACTGGACGGAACCGTATAGGTTCGCTAATTGGTTCAGCGGCCGGTTGAAGTAGTCCGCATAGTAGATTATGGCGGCAACCGTCCCAAGGGTCGCAAATCCCTTCACTACCATCCATCCGCCCGCCCCGGCGACTATGGCGAGGTTCAGATTGCGGAAAAAGTTCATTGACGGTCCCATCAGACCGATGAAAGAGAGCGCTTTTATTGCTGACCGCCGCAGATCATCGTTTGCGGCCATGAACTTCTCGATAGTCTCTTCTTCGCGGCAGCAGGCTTTGATGACTCTCTGTCCTCCGATGCTCTCTTCCACTATCCCGTTCAGCGTGCCGAGCGCCTCCTGCCGGTCACGGAAGCCCTGGCGGGTGTATTTCGCGATGAATTTAGTGACCAGGGTGACCAAAGGCACGGTTATGAGCGTCACAATCGCCAGGCGCCAGTTCAGCATAAACATTATAGTGCCCGCGCCCAGAATCGAGAGCGCGCTGCTGATAAGCTGTGTGACGCCGTCCCCGAGCGTGGCGCTGATGGTATCGGTATCGTTGGTCAACCGGCTCATCAGCTCGCCGTGCGGATTCCGGTCGAAATACCGCAGAGAAAGGGTCTGGAGATGGTCGAACAGGTTGCGCCGGATGTCGCGCACAGTATGCTGCGCCATTTTTATCATACTGATCGACTGTACCCACGTGCCGAGAGAGTTCAGAATGTGTACGGCCACCATGAGGAGTATCAGCCAGGCAAGCCCATGTATATTGCCTTTGGTGATGTATTTATCGATAGCAAGGCGTATAAGGTACGGTCCCGCAAGCCCGAGCCCGGTAGTGGCGATAACCAGGAAAACTATCCCCAGGAGCGGCACACGGTAGACTGCGAGGTAGTTCCACAGACGGCGCAGGATATCGCCCCGATTTTCAACCTTAGGCGGCGAGCCGGCCAGGAACCTTCCCGGTCCACCTTTATGCATGTGGTCGGCAACAGTCCGTTGTTGTTTAGCAGCCATCGTCCACCTCCTTGCTGCCGAGCTGAGACTGCACAATCCCCTGATAGACGGCGCAGCTTTCCAGCAGCTCGTCGTGGGTGCCTTTACCGGCAAGAGTGCCGTTATCTATCACCAGGATTTCGTCCGCTCCGGCGACTGCGCTGATCCGCTGGGCTATTACAAAGCGCGTACAGCGGTGCTGCCAGTTGTTGAGTGCAGATATGATCTTCGCTTCCGTCGCCATATCGATGGCGCTTGTGCAGTCGTCGAGTATAAGAATAGACGGTTGGGCGACAAGCGCTCTTGCGATGGATAATCTTTGCTTTTGTCCGCCGGAGAGGTTGACTCCGCCCTGGCCGAGGACAGTGTCATAGCCGTCAGAAAAACTCATGATAAAATCGTGCGCCTGAGCCATTTGCGCGGCTTCTTCGACTTCCTCATCCGTTGCTTCAGAGCGGCCATAGCGCAGGTTGTCCCGAATCGTGCCGGAGAACAGGATCGTCTTTTGCATAACTATGGCTATCTGCCGCCGGAGCGACTCCTGGGTCACATTCCGTATATCCACGCCATCGATGAGGATGTTTCCCTCCGCCACATCATATAATCTTGGGATAAGATGCACGAGAGTCGATTTTCCCGTCCCTGTCGCGCCCAGGATACCGATGGTCTGGCCCGGTTCGGCGGTAAATGAGACATCGCGGAGCACAGCGGCATCATCTGAACCGTTGTAGTTGAACCCTACATGATCGAAAACGACCCGGCCTTTCAGTTCGGGAGCTTGAATGGCCTTCAGGGAATCCACAACCTCCGGTTCGCTCTCCAGAACTTCGGCAATCCGTTCGGCTGATGCTTCGGCACGGGCTACCCGCATCAGGAGCATACCGACCATCATAAGCGAGGAGAGCATCTGGAGGAGATAGCTGATAAATGCCAGGACCTGCCCGATGTGGAGCTGTCCCTGGTGCACGGAGACGCCTCCGAACCAGAGCACGCCGACTATGCCAAGGTTCAAAAGCAGCATCATTCCCGGCATGATTACGGCTACGACAGATGAAGCCCGTACAGTCTCTGCACACAGGTCTTCGTTTGCCCCTCCAAAGCGGTCGCACTCGTAATCCGAGCGGATAAACGCCTTTACAACGCGCACACCAGCCAGGTTTTCCTGCACTATACTGTTCACCCGGTCCAGCCGCTCCTGCAGTTTGGTGAAAAGCGGGTGAGCCTTCCGGTGGACGATCACAAGTGAAATAATCAGCACCGGCGCAATAGCGAGAAGCAGCAGGGACAACTTGGGAGATGTCACAACAGCCATGATGAGGCTTCCGACCGTAAGTAACGGTGCCCGCACGAGGACTCGGAGGAACATGATCATCGTTTCCTGCACCTGGTCGACATCGTTCGTGATCCTTGTAATGAGCCCGCCTGTCTCCAGCCTGTCCAGGTTTCCGAATGAGAGCTGTTCTACTTTCGCAAAGAGCTTTCCCCGGATGGCAGTGCCGAAGTTGAGCGCCGCGATAGTCGAAAAGATGGTACACCCGGACCCACCGATGAAACCGATCATAGCAACCACAATCATCACTATACCGGTGTGCGTTATAAACGCAAGATTGTGCTTGGGCAGCCCTATATCTATGATGGACTGCAGCAATCTGGGCTGTGACAGGTCCATCGCCACCTCGAGCGCCATAAAGAGAGGTGCCAATAGCGCTGAAATCCAGAATGGCTTCAGATACACGGTCAGTTTTCTATATGATTTCAAGGCTTGCGGTCCTTTTCCCGATTTTTGATTGCGTTGATACCGGCGAGCGAGAACTTTGTAATGTGCCGTGTGAGAGAATCGACATCAGAGTGCTTGAAACGATGATGCAGCCTCTTGCTCTTGCAGCCAAGCGGACGCAGGATGACCATGCACTGGCTGATGACGCTCATCTCGCAGAGTTCCACCGTTTGGTCGGTTGCATCCGGTCCGAGCAGTTCGCGCACCAGCGCCAGCGTGTATGCCCGGCTTTTTTGCATCCTTTCTGCCCGATCTTTATCAAGTAATCCGGTAGGATTGATCGATTCCATTGTGCGGATGCGGTGGAACCCTTCCATGCGGGTGTCGAGCGCCCTGTTCAAGAGCGACCGGATATGCCCGTAAAGCCGCTCCTCTGCTGGAGCAGTCGCCGGGATATTGCCGTCAATGGGGTAGAGTTCATTGAGGTTTTTCGATACCCGCTCCCACACTTTGCGGTACAGCTCATCTTTCGAGCCGAAATGGAAGTTTATAAGGGCAGTATTGACGCCTGCCTCGCGGCTGATCTCCGCATGGGTCGCTTTGTGAAAGCCTTTTTCCCCGAAGACTTTACATGCCGCATCCAATATGGCGTTTCTTGTGGCTTCGCCGTCTTTTCTGGTCTTCATAGTTGCGTGTAGTTTGTTTAGGTAGTTTAACTATACAGTTAATCTAGATCATGTGTCAAGAAGAGCCATCAGCTTTCAGCCGTCAGCGATCAGCGTTTCAAAAAGAGGATGTCGATAGAAAAGCGGTCCTAAAGCATAATAAATGGACCTGGCATGGATCCCCAGGTCCATCAAGTCTCATGTTCGCGTGCCCAAATACCTCTTGCAGATGAACTGCTCCACCCGCCAGGCGGATTTGATGCTTTCGGTGAACTCGTAGACGCTGTTTGCATGCTTCGGGCGCGGTTTTTGCGCTGAAGATTCCAAGCATTCCAAAAAGTCACCACTATAGATTTTCGGCTGATTAATTAGCGGCCAATCATATATTGGCTGTTGCCGAAAATCTTCCGGAAGAGTTTCAGGTATAAGTGTAAAATCAACAGATAAAGCTACATCAGAGAACTTTTATATAGCTGTAAGGCTGTTACTTTATCTCCTGAAACTCTGTAAGTTAGGAATAATAAACAGATATTTGTATATCTTCCGTTCCTGCAGCATAAGAAGCATAGGAATCAGCCGAAAATCTATAAGCAGTAAATTATGAGACTTAAGAACCCTTTGAACGGTTTTAAATACGCTATGGAAGGCGTGGCGCATGTCTTCCGCACTCAGCGGCACATGAGGTTTCACTTCCTCGTGCTGGTGCTGGTGCTTCTGGCGGGATTGGTGTTCGAACTGAACAGGGTGGAAATGATGATCCTCCTGTTCACGGTAACACTGGTGCTGACAGCTGAGATGTTCAACACGGCTATAGAAGCTGTAGTTGACCTCGTCACTCAGTCTTACCATCCGCTTGCGAAATTCGCCAAGGATATTGCGGCAGGTGCTGTCCTGATCACGGTCCTGAACGCGCTGATAGTTGCCGTCCTGTTATTTTTCGGCGGAAAAGAGTGGCCTGATATATCCCAGCGCCTTGGACTGCAGCAGCCTAATGCGCTTACGATTATCATCACTACTTTAGTCTTGCTTGGCGTGCTTGTGACGATGTGGAAGGTCACCGGCAGGAAGGGTAAACTATGGAAAGGAGGAGTCGTCAGTGCACATACAGCGCTGGGATTCTTCCTTTGCACAACTATTTTATTTCTATCGAAGAATTTCATAGCAACAGTAATGGCATTCATACTGGCAATACTGGTCGCACAAAGCCGTGTGGAAGCCAGAATTCACACTCTACGGGAAGTGATAACGGGAGCGCTTCTGGCAACTGTGCTTACCGCTGTGGTCTACATGTTTATAGGACCGCACTTGGGGTAAACGCCGGAGCAATTGAGGAGGACATTACGTCTTGGAGGATCCTTACAGTCAGATTATACTAATTTTCGTTCTAGTATTACTCAATGCATTCTTTGCGGCTGCGGAGATATCAGTCGTGTCGGTACGGCGGACACGGATCAAGCAGCTTGTCGAAGAAGGCAACCAGGCCGCAAAAACGGTCCAGAGCCTGATCGACAACCCGACCAGGTTTATGGCAACTGTGCAGATAGGTGTAACACTGGTAGGCTTTCTGGCATCAGCTATCGGAGCGGTGACCCTGGCAAACCGGCTCGCGTCTTTTCTTCATAGTACCAATGTTGCTATCATCTCCCATAATGCACTGGGTATCTCCGTTTTTGTGGTCACTCTGGTAATCGGGTTCTTTACACTCGTTGTCGGGGAGATTGCGCCGAAAAGCCTCGCTCTTCAGCATGCAGAAAAACTCTCCTTACTGTTAGGGCGGGTCGTCAGCTTTATCTCCATCATCACCATGCCTGCAGTGAAGGTCGTAAGTTTTGCAAGCGATCTTCTGGTCAGGCCGTTCGGCGGGGAAGTGAGGTTCTCTACTCCGATAGTAACTGAAGAAGAGCTGAAGATGCTGGTCGAGGCTGGTGAAGAAGAAGGCGTGCTCGAAGAGGAAGAGAAGGAGATGATCCATTCCATCTTCGAGTTTACCGATACGGTGGTACGCCAGGTTATGGTGCCAAGGATCGATATGAAGTCTGTTGAAATCACAGCCGGCCTGGACGACCTCCTGGAAGTAATCATGCGCTACGGCCACTCCAGAATCCCGGTCCATGAAGACAATGTCGATAACATTGTGGGTATAGTCCACGCAAAAGATCTGCTGCCTGTACTCGCAAAGAACCTTCACGACACCGATATTCGCACCGTTATGCGGCCCGCTTATTTCATCCCTGAGTCGAAGAAGATCGACGAACTGATGGCTGAGTTCAAGCGCAGCAAGATCCAAATGGCTATCGTGCGTGACGAGTACGGTGGTACTGCGGGGCTCGTCACCCTGGAAGACCTCCTGGAAGAGATCGTCGGCGATATTATGGACGAGTACGATATAGAGGAGCGCATGATCGAAGTAATTGACGAAGACCACGCCATCGTAAATGCGAGAATGGATGTCGGCGACCTGAACGATCAGATGCATATCGACATTCCTGAGACAGAAGACTACGAAACCATCGGAGGGTTCGTCTTCGGCCTATTCGGCAGGCAGCCTGTGGAAGGTGAGTCCGTCGAGTACGACAATGTGAAGTTTACGGTCCGATGCCTGGAAGGTGGACGGCTGCACAAAATTACAATCGACCGGGAACCGAAGCTTGAAACCGATGAAGACGATAACCACAAGGAAACCAGAGAGAGCGCATCGAACGGCGGAAGACACTGAACTCAGGGACCTGAGTTACGAAATATAATATCTCATCTCCTGCTGTATTCATAAGACAGCAGGGGCGTACATGACAATCGGGTAGGTGGGGCTGGTAACGACCCCACCTACCCGATTCTTATTCATGATTTTCAGGTGTAACAGTTCACTCTTAATGAGAATTTATACATCATCCCGAACAACCAACACTGGATTCCCGGCTATTCCGCATGCTCGAGCGTCAATGTCTTTGTCGGCGTGTCGCATACCTCCGCCGGGCCGAAATATTGTACCGGACCCGGGAAGACATACTCATCACCTATCGCCCACTTATCACGGTTGACCTTAAGGCAATTGAAAGGTCCGCCGTCCAGTTCAACAAGAGCCTTTTTTATAACCGGAGTGGGTCTGCCCTTCCGCATTTCCAAACAGAGCATCATCGTTACCGGTACTCCGCCCGCAATCCATTTATCCGACGGCTTGGTCAGATTACTGACATAAGCTGTATAACCTGTCAGCCTGGCTCTCACGAGCTGGGCCGCCGTGCATCCGAGAGAGTAGCAGTAGTCGGCATCGAAATTCGACGGCATAGCGCACCGTCCTTCGTAGCCGAAGAAATGCGCCAGCGGGCTGAACTTCGCTTTGGTATCGCCCCTGGCCTTAAGCAGCCTGATACGGTCTGAAACCAGATCGATCAGGAGTCGTTCTGTCTCCACCTGGGAGAGAGGAACATTGCCATGGCTGTCCCGCTGGAGAAGCACTTCCTGAATATTCTCCGGCAGAGAGTTATAGACCTTCGCGCTGTGGTCGGTGAGCTGAGTGCTCAGATACTGGACCCGTTCGCAGTGGTCTTGCAGGTCGCGGATGTACTCTTCATCCTGTCCCAATATAGCGCTCAGTTCGTCGATCATCTTCTTGATGTCCGTAATGAACTCAGGAAGGCCTTCCGGCACTACCAGAATCCCGTAATTCTTTCCTTCATCGGCGCGTTTTACAACGATATCCGCTATAGAGTTGACGACTTCCTCCAGCGTTGTGCCGTTCGACTGTATCTCTTCGGAGACCAGGGTCACATTCGGATGAGTCTGCAGCGCGCATTCGAGTGCCACATGGCTTGCGGACCGGCCCATCAGCCGAATAAAGTGCCAGTATTTGACGGCGGAAGTTGCGTCGCGCGAGATATTGCCGATAAGCTCCGAGTAGGTCTTGCAGGCGGTATCGAACCCGAACGACGCCTCTATGAACTTGTTCTTCATGTCGCCGTCGATGGTCTTTGGCGCGCCGACCACACAAGTCTTGGAGCCTTTGCCCCGCAGATACTCAGCGAGTACCGCAGCGTTGGTGTTTGAGTCGTCGCCGCCGATTATTACGACGCCATCCAGCTTCATGTCGGCAAAAACCTGCTCGCAGGATGCGAGGTCGGCAGGTTTCTCGATCTTATCGCGCCCGCTCATGATCATATCGAACCCGCCTGTATTGCGGTATTTGTCGATGATATCGGCGGTAAGCTCTTTGTACTTCCCCCTGATGCATCCGATGGGACCTTTCAGGAAACCGAACAACCGGCTGTCCTTGTTCGCGGCTTTCAGGGCATCGTAAAGCCCGGCGATCACATTATGTCCGCCTGGTGCCTGTCCTCCGGAGAGGACTACGCCGATCCTGAGGGGTTTCGTGCTCAGCTCGCCGTCATCGCCGTCCACTATTGTGGCTATCGGCTGCCCATATGTATTGGGAAACAACTGTTTGATCTCGTCCTGATTGGATGAAGGTTCAGTTGGCTCTCCCAATTTGATCTTGATGCTGCCCGAACGCAGTGCCACAGGCACTTTGGGCTGGTATTTTGCGCGCTCTTTTTGCAAGGCGGATATCTCTGCACTCATTGCTGATTCTTCCTTATATTCCATTATGCTCGTACGTAAATCGCCCCCCGATATTCGGAGGGCAGAAGTGATCACCACATTGTAATCAATAACCTATATATTATAATAGCAATCCGGCGTTTTGACAAAGGTAAGAATTCACTCATAATGAGTATTGTACATCAACCTGAATAACCAGCACGTCATCATGGAAGGATGTCACCCTGAATTGAGGAATTCAGCAAATTGCGTGGCTGTTAATGAGGCAATTTCCGCTGTTTGAGCACTATTTGTGAGACACCAAAGGGTTCGGGGCAGCCGCGGAGGCTGCCTCCTTCTAAAAAATAGCTTGGCTGTTGGGCGCTCAGCCAAGCCCCCCTCCATTGAGGTAGTGAAAGGAGAAAAAGAAGCGCTATATTATCGCTCAGCTTATCTTAATTTGTCAATAGGTTATGAATAATAATCCATTTTGCCCGGTATGTTCCATCAGTTTCGTATTAACGATAAAGTTGTGTAAGCTATGGTCATGTCTGGTAACTCTTGATTTCGAACAATCGTCTTGGCTGCATTTCATCCATGAAGCAGCCTGTTTCTCACCCCTTTGAGGCTCTTGTCCGGACCATTTCGGCCAACACAAAAATTCCGTCTCACCAAGCATGACCTGGACGCTTTAACCCTCTCTGGAATTTGACAACCAGCCATATTGTGCTATATTTCCAATGATAGAAAGCCCGTCGTAGTACTTGGGCTGCTTTAGCAGTGAAGGTAGTTCGACGGGCTTTTTTAGCATGTTGCCTTGTATATGGGAAGGTGAGAAAAATGAAGAAAGTTCTATTTGTACTGGCAGTATTATCTCTCTTGGCGGTAGGTCAACTGGCTCAAGCGACATACCTTGACTCCAGTTGGTATGCGCAGTTGAGCAACGTTCAGACTACTGGACCATATGGACTTGGGGGTCAACCTCAGAGTTCTACGCACATCAAAGTGTCTGGGGTAGGTGAATCTGCACTGTTTACTATTCCTCAATCAGTGCAAGCACCGACTGATGAGAAGGCATCTTGGTGGAATATGACCTTGGATCCAGGACACTTAATGGGTTCTATTTCATTCGACTATACCACCAATTGGACACAGCCGAATCTGGTTCTACAGTTGACAGCTCTTTATCTCGGTCCTTATCAACAAGACACAGTGGTTTGGACTTCTTCACTCACAGGATTACGCACTAACCACGCTATTGTGGATGCTGACCCCTGTGGCTACAGGTTTGATCTGGTAGTGCTGCCACAAGTTCCTGAGCCTGGTAGTCTGTTTGCGCTTGGGTCCTTATGCGGAGTTATGGCTGCTGGCTTAGTTCAGTCTTAGGAAAATATAGCTCAATTTGAGCGTGAAACCTCCCATGCCGATAATAAGAGTATGGGAGATGAGAGTAGTCTGTTAAGGACAATCATAGCTGAGCATTGGGATGCTCTGAAG
>JBDKSP010000085.1:0-51115 GCA_039680575.1 Armatimonadota bacterium | reverse complement strand
CAAATGTGCCGATCAAGCCGATTGAAGAACGCCGTGCCGATAGGTTTGCGGCGGCACTCCTTATGCCGCATTGGCTGGTCCGGGAGTGGTGGGATGAGCTATCGTCGAATCCCACCGGCCGGGTCCCTGTGATGGCCAGCCGGTTCAGCGTCAGCCTGTCTGCAATGCGGATCCGGGTGAAAGAGTTGGGATTAAGGGATCGATGCAGAGACCGATCTTATTTTATATAAGTGGATTTTTACATCCGAAAACGAACGCTCGCTCGGCATACACTAAAAGAAGCCGCCTCGGATCTGCTTTTGAGACGGCTTCATTTTGATGCTACACAAGAAGCCGCTTTGAGCGATCTCCTTATTACATGCATCTGGATCACACACCAAAGAATCGTTTACATTGAGTATGCCTTTTCAGCCTTGAATACTAATCTATAAATCTTACCTTTTTCCACCTTTTCTAATTTAGGCAGCATAAGAAAGTTATCCGTCACTAGAGGCGCAAGCTCTTTGCCGACAAGAATCTCCACATTGCGCACCCGATGAGGAAGAAACATAGCAGGTGGACGCATGCAAGTAGTGTCTTCTAGACCAGTAAGCTCAAAGGTATATACACCATCTTTTTCAGTCAGCTTTTGTTCCCATCCGGTATTTCGTGACACGAGGCGGGCATCCCAAGCAGGATCGCCATACAAGACTACAGTATCTCTATCATTTATTAATTTAACATTCTCCTCGACATTGATGTCCCAGTGCTTATAACCCAATATACTCATTATTGTTGGGTCTGTATAATCATCCCAATTATCAATATCAACTCGTGCTTTATCCGGGAAGCGAGTCTCAAGTCTGTTAATTAAAGATTGGTTATTAAGATACCAGGATTCAGCCAGAGTAAATCTTCCAGGCTGATACATAAAATACAAATATGTACCCCATCCTCCGTATCCTTGTATAGTCCTTACAGTATATCCCACCATCTGGTTTGCTCCGCATGATGACATATATGCAAGTGCTATTGAGTTTCTATTCTTAATGTTTGCAATACGACAATTTCCTGGAGCTATGTAAACCTTTGGATTTGGAGAATTAACTGGGTAGATAGTACCTTCTAGATCGACACCCCTCAAAACCCCATCTTTACAACGAAACTCGCCATTATCATAGTTATAGCCAATACGCCAGTCACGTTCCGATGCATGACCTGAGGTAATAAACAGATCAGGTTTGTAATTGTTCAGATTATCCACCAACTCTTTAGTTGTGTCATCTGGACAAGTTGTTTCTTTTATAACACCATCTTTAGTCTTTACTTCTTCGTAATTCTTCTGGGACTCATTATAACGTATTGCTTCATCAAAGTTTTCCATAGGAAATGTAAAAGTTGCGGATAGCGCCTTATGGATAACCAATGGGTCAGAACATGCTGCAATTCTTAGGGCATCATAGACATCATATCCTGTGATAATCCCCCAAATCGTATCTGTGTATGGATCATCATCCAGCATCCTAGTCATCCGATGCACCTTCAATACGAATTGCCAATTGGCCTCTTCTGGTTTGAGGATAAAGCAAACATACTTCGGCATTCGTTTTGCTAGTTCATCCTTAGCTATAGCAACAGTGCCTTCATATACCATAATTTCGGCATTATGCTTAAACGATAACACCTTTACAACTTCATGCCATTGAGGATCGTTATAGGTGTTTTTTGAGGTTACAACAACATATCCTCCATCAGTAGCAACTTGCTGAAAATCAGCTTTCTTGCTCTTTTGAATAACGGTGTTCTCATCTTGTGCATTGGAGAATCTGGTTAAGTCTACGGTTAGTCTACTTCCAGTAGATGTTGTTGCAGGATATACAGTTACTGCAGACTTGACTTCCGCTATCGTTTGATTTGGTGCTGCTGGGGTATCTGCTGCAAAACAGACTGATCCGATTAGCAAAAATACCAGCATTGCAGCGAGAACATTACGCATTTGGCTTTCCTCCTGTAGACGGGCTAACTATCGGTCCTTCATCTCGCCCGTTCCTCTGACCTTCTATATTTTTGTGAAACACCTGTATTGTTGTTTTTGTTACGAGTTTCTTGTTGAAACGGCTACTTGCTCATCAGGTTCTTTTAGTGGCAATTCATCAGCTTTATGCTCTACACGGGATCCCTTGATTTTAGATGAAAACATCACCTGCAGTGATAGTATAATAAACAAGATATCTCTTGCTATGAGACTCCACCCAACTCTATCGTGTTCTTTTGAGAGGGTAAAACACCCGCATTCAATATCCAAGCCTCTTGCCATCGCTGATCCTACTGCAAAAAGAAACACCAGGTTAAGCAGCATAGAGAGCATTGCTGCGCTTCTAAGCATAACGCCTGATAACAGCGCAAGCCCTACAAGCATCTCCACCCACGGGAGTATTATTGCAAAGACATTGACACTGGTAACCGGGATCATCTTGAAAGCAGCCACATTATCAGCAAACTTAGCTGGATTCGCGATTTTGCCTGCTGCTGCCCATATGAACACGATAGCCAGTGCAAACCGGCACACCGTTAGAAGAACCTTACTCGCGGTGATTTTCTTGGCCCAAAACCGCATGCTATCCCGGCTCCTTTCCTGTGGATGTCGGATAACCGGCATCTTTCCATCCTGGCAGTCCCTCAAGCAGTATTACAACCCTTGTATGTCCTTTAGCCACCAGAGTATCAGCCAGTTTTATCGCTTCAGTGCATTCGGGATCGCTGCAATAGGTGATTATGAGCCGGTCCTTTGGTATCGAGCCTAAAACCTGCTCGTAGAGTTCATCGAACTCCTCACAGAACAGTGAGATTGCTCCTGTTATGTGTTCCGACCTATAGTCTATCGCCGCTCTGCCATCCAGGAAGACAGCGCCCTTCTTGTCGAAACAAGTTTTGGCATCATCGAGCGTTGTGAAAAGCGCTTCTGCCTTTTTCTGGCTGTGCGGCTGAGATGGCTTCGCCTGAGACACTGTTTTATCTTTCGGACACTGCTTAATGGAACCTTGAGGCTTTGTTTCATCAGTAATGGGAACGGCACGAGTATCTTTGGCTATTGTTACTGAGTCTTTTACCTCCTTATCTACTGCATCGGAGGCTGTTGAATCTTTCTTAGCCTCGGCGACTGTAATTTTAGGTATGGACGTCACTGGTTTACTATTATTGACATTGATAGGAGCGTTTGATGCCATCTGCGCTTTCGTAGCGTATGCACGAGTCTCTCGAAGCGGCTTACGTACGAGCGGAAGGCCATCGCTCCTTATGGCGTTGCAGGTAAAGCCCAGCCCTGCTGCCAATATGACTATACAGCAGGTTCCAGGCAGTAGTTTAAGGAGATTTGACATCGCTCTGGCCCACCGATTCTACATTTCCATAGACAGCAAAGGGGACTGTCGGCACATCTGTCTGGTCTGTCACAAGCAGCAGTGCTTCTATAACTCTACCTGGTGTCTCTCCAGCGGTTATTCTGTATCTTACAAGGTAAGTCCCTTTGCCGTCATCAGTCTTGGAGTAATCCAACACCTTCAGGTGATTGCCTGCAACTGAAACATTCTTCAGGTTGAACTTCTCAGGGTGTCTGGGAGTCACCAGCACTGTCTCTTCCATTGTTGTGCCTGCTTTTATAGTCCCGAAGTTGAGCCTCTCAGGGCTGAAGGTAACGATGGGGATGACTTTACCTATGACCATAAGCTCTACAGTGGGTTTGGCGGGATCATTGCAGTTGACAGTGACCGGATTTCTGGCTTTAGTTGCTGTAGCCTTAGCCTTGAACTCCACTTCTATGCTGGATGACTCTCCAGGCTCTATTCTTGTTGCAAGAGCCTTTGTAATGGTGCATCCGCAGGAGCCGTTTACGCTCTTTATCACAAGCGGCTCGTCTCCGTTATTGGTGAAGGGGAATACTACCTTTACAGTCTTTCCGCCTTCCACCTCACCTATATCCTGCTCTGTCTTATCAAACACTATTGACGGCGCTGCGGATACCGCCACACAGGCAAAAAGAAATATAACAAGAAAAGCTGATATGGATAACAGTTTCATCACTTTCACCTTTTCCTCAGTTGCTTCCACCCATCATGGCGTAAAACGCCATAATATCAAAATCTCACTTTCTTGTTTTCTGACGCATAAGATTATATACTTGCTTGTACTCGCATATCTGAGCAAGCCGAATCGGAGTCAAATGACGGATATTGTCTTTCACCGTAGGATCTGCACCCTTCAACACCAAGATACGTGCTACTTCCTTATTACCTTCACGTCTAACACCACACCATCGCTCACCAACCGGATCACCAAGTGATATTGTGCCAGGCCCGTACAAAGCAGCATGAAGTGGTGTATAACCGCCAATGCGGCTCTTTATATCTATATCAGCACCTTGAGCGATAAGAAAAGTAGCTGTATCGACTCGACCACATTCTGCTGCCCAATGTAGGGCCGTATAACCAAGTCCATCCTGCGTGTTTATATCAAACCCTTTTTTCGCAAGTAACAACTTTACAAGATCGGTGTCGCCCAAACCAGCAGCTACATAGATATCGGGTTTGCAGCCCGACAAGATCAACAATTTTGCTATATCATTACGAGTTGCTCTCACAGCCCAATGTAGAGGTGTGTATTTATACACGTCTTTGGCCTTTACATCTGCGCCACATCTCAGTAATTCCTTCACTATAGCGACAGGTTCTTTGTAAACAGCCCAATCTAGGGGGATCATTCCGTGGTCATCCCGCGCATTTATGTCAGCACCCAAAGAAGAAAGTAATGCTATCATTTCTTTTCTATGACTAGTCACGGCATATATCAAAGGAGCGCTTCCTGCAAAATCCTTAGCATCAATTGAAGCTTTATTGGAAATCAGTAATCTTGCGACATCCAGGTGGCCGTTATCTGAGGCATAATGGAGTGGAGTCCAGCCAATATCTTTTGTTCTGATATCCGTCCTGGCACCATTACCCAAGAGATAAGCTACCACTTTCGCATGGCCGTTCTTTGAAGCCCAATGTAAAGGCGTATCTCCATATTTCCCGGTAGTATTGATATCTGCTCCCTTCGAGACTAAATTCCTCGTCATCTGGATATCGCCTATTCCTGCAGCGGAGAGAAGGTCTACTTTTGCTCCTTTGGAAATTAGAAATCTTGTGATTTCTTTATGATTATCGCTTGCTGCGAGTTGTAGAGCTGTGTAACCATCAATATCTGCCGTATTGACATCAGCTCCTTTTGCAACACATTCCTTTACTTTGCTAATATTTCCAGTTACTGTTGCAAGGGTAAGGTCTGAATTAAGTGATTTATGGTATATACCGCAACCAGTAAGTATGGTAATCACAATTAATAACGCTACACTCTTAGTGATAAACCAAGGATGCTGTGCCCAACACTTTCTCCCGCAATTTGAGTTTACTACTTTTATACAGCTCTTTTGTATCGACAATTTTGAATCCTTTGAACAGAACTAATTATATCAGTATCCAACGCCTTAATTGGCAACTGGATACTGATATAATTCACATGATAATACCGATCTTTACCAGTCTAATGCCGGTGGTGCGCCGAATATCTCACCATTATAAGGAGAATTTCTCCAATAAGGGAGCCAGCGCACAATTGGATACTGTCTATATATGCCTTTCTCAACCCCTCTCTGCCAATGCTCGAACGAGCGCGGGTCAAATGAATCATGGTGGTTTTTATGTCGTTGCTGGCAGAATGCACAACATGGCGTAATATAATGATCAGACTGATAGCCATAATCAATCACTATCGCTATCTCCCCTACCATTACCGCTGGTCCGGTCCCCACTTTACAGCCTAAAAGAGTATCACTCCCAAGCACTGCAAATTTCTTAAATATATCAGTGCTCTTCATATCTTTCGTTCTTAGATAGCCATAGCAATCTCTATAACAATTCATATCATAATAATCATATGTAGGTATCGTGTAATTATACAGCCCGGTTGGATCGATATTCAATATCGGATCATTATTTGCATAGGCATACCAATTCAATCCACTCACAATAGGATCCATCTGAGTAAATCTCCCAGCCTCGCCATCATAGAACCTCATCCCAAGCTGAAGCAGTTTGAAGCCAGGGTCCTGGTAGTGAGTGTAATAACCCAATTCCCCCACATACTGATATGGCTGGTCTATTGAGCCATCATACCTGTCATGTGCTACTACGGTACCCCAGGCATCATAAGCATACCTATCTGTTATATCGCCATCTCCGTCAGTAAGGAGTCTGGTAGAGCCAAGAGCATCAAAATTATAGTAGCGTATACCATTTACTGCATCGGTTCTGGCTATCAATTCACCACCTGGTTCACGGTAGTAGTATACAGGTGTCCCATTCACCACTTCCTGTACCACAGCCGGTATTCCTGCCGTTTTGTCATAGACGAAGGAGCATACCTTCCCATTTATCGTAAGCCCGACCCTGTTATTGTCGGCATCCCAGGTATTTACAGCAGTGTGATTACCCTGGGCTGTGGCATAGGTAGCCTGGTTCAGCAGTCCCGTCGTATTATATGTATAGCTGCTTACGAATGCTCCCTGAGCATTCCTTACTTCCATTAAGCTGCCGTCATTGTAGTAGCTGTAGGAATACATCCCCGGCCAGCTTGTCAGTTGGTCTGCAGCATTATATACCATATGGTTTGTGACGGTCGGAGGATTGAGCCTGTTGCCTACCCAGTCATAACCATATTCCCCGCCGCATGGCTGGTCCGGCACTGGATTTTGAGAAAAGGCGAATTCGAGCCTATTGTTCTCGTCATACACATAGTTCCAAGTCCCTGTCCAATCTGTCATAGACCTAGGGTTTCCTGTCTTGTCTCGGACTCCTGCTGCATAGTCTATCTCAGCTATTGTATTGGCGCCTTTTTTGTGCGTTATCGTGTTCAACAGGTAACGCGGGTCTGTTGAATCATATGTATATGTTGTGCTTGTGCCGTTGGCATAGGTTATACCTGTTCTATTTCCCACTGCACCATAAGTATATGCAGCTATATCAGACGCGCCGTTCTTGACACTCTTTAGCCAACCATTGGCATAGTACTCATACCTGGCATCATAGCTTGTGGCGGTGCCGTTGGTTATCTTGGTGTAGAGTTTCTGACCAAGGTTGTTGTAGCCATAAGAGACATAATATCCGCTGTCAAGACCTACCGGCGGAGTATAACTTGTAACTCTACCCTGGGTATCATAGTTATAACTGCTTGTTCCTGAAGTATCTATAATAGAAGTCACACGGCTTGTGCCGTAGTCTACTCCCCCTATTGTATAAGTATAGGTCACATCAGCAGAAATATTATTGTCTATATCATTATCAAGATCAGGATCCATGCTATAGTAACTCCTGTACTTGCCAACATAGTCATAGTAGACATTGATAAGCCTGCCAAGCCCGTCATACTTGTAAGCTGTAACTTTACCGCTCGAGTCCTGCTTATATCGCACCCTTCCCAGTGTGTCATACCAATACTCTTCCGACCCTACAATGCTACTTGGATAAGAGATGGTCTTGACCCTGTTCTTCTTGTCATAGGTATAGGTTGTAGTCCTTCCTGTCTCAGCATCGGATCGCGTCTTTACCTCTGTTTTATTACCGAAGGCATCGTAGACATATTCTACAAGCGAAGCATCCACAGACTGATAATCCTTATCTGTCCAGGCCTTTGTGACTCTCACGGCATCATCATAGGCATAGTAGATCTTGTGGTTCTCCTCATCTTCACTCCAGTTAAGCGCACAGCAGGAGTAGTTGTTCTCTTTTTCCACTCCGGCTGCATAGATGGTCTTGAGCTGCCTACCCCGGCTGTCATAGGTACATTGAATAGCTCTTTCATTGGCATCCGTGGTTGCTAGCACTCTTCCCATATCATCATAAATAGCAGTCGAAATCTTTGACTGATAGCTTGAGCCATTCCAATACTGGTAGATTGTCTGGGTAGGGGATTCTCTCCACTTGCCGGTGACACCATATCCATACTTGTACTCCGTCACATTGTCCGTTGTGCCGTCTATGTTAGGGACTATCACTCTATTCAACCATCCTGCCATACCGTCCGCACAGTCAGATACGTAATACTCGTATGTCTTTACAGGGTCTATTGCATTCCACTCTTCTTGTGTAGGTACACGGTTTCCTACAGGGTCTACCTTCACAGCTTCTAGCATCCAGAGGGTATTGGCATTCCGCACATAAAGGGTCATATTTCCGTTATATGAGCCAAGACCTCCGGGATGTGAGCTTTCATGGGTCTTTACATAACTTGTGAGGTTTCCATCTAGTGAATAGTACTCATAGTGTTCCTCGAATGTTCCCAAATCAGTTGTTGTACGGGTAACTTTTGTTACTACTCCTGTATTTGAGTCGTATTCATATGCGGTAGTATTGCCCAGAGGATCCTCAACTTCAGTCACTCTTCCCTTGGCGTCTACCGTGTCGTTTGTGACATTGCCCATAGGGTCTTCTACAGACTTAAGATAAGTCTTATTGTTCGATGAGTCCAGGTAGTAGGTATACTTGGTCACCTCGTCCAAGCTTGAGTCTGTAGCATGCTTCTTTATTACAAATATCTGGTCCTGTGCAGGCTGTCCATCCCCTGTCTGGCTTGAGTTATAGTAGTGATAGACGGTCTTTGAGTAGACTTCTGTTGGCGTACTGTACGATCTTATTGTAACAGTGATGGTATCGTCATCATCATCATACTCATAAAGCGCCTGAGTCTTGTTGTTCTTCGTGACAGTGTACAGCCTATTGTTTTGGTAGGCATAATTCGTTGTTGTAAGGTCTGTTGTAGTGGCTCCTGCAGCATTCTTCTCTATAACGGAGCTGATTCCGTTTGAAGTATATGTTATGTCAATGTATGTTCCGCTTGTAACATTGCCTGACTCGTCTGCTGTCGTGCCAGGAGGAATAATCCTTGTTATATTTTGCCCGTCGTGGTTGTATCTCCACAGATCACCGTTCGGGTATTGTACGGAGTTCAGCCCTCCATCGGTGCTCCGGTTGAATGTGGTGACCTTACCATCCGGTGATGTCACCGATGTCGGCCCCATTCTGTGCTCCCAGGTATCTGTGGGAGGGAGGCTTGTAAATTCCCAGGTTACCGTCGATTTGTCAGGATAGGTTACTGTATATGTGCTTATACCAGAGCTGTCGGCGGTGCGGGTAAGGTAACCTCCATCGTTTAACAGCACCCCATCCTCAAGAGCTGATCCCTCCAAGACCTGGCTCTTGTCAGCCCCTGTATAGACTACCTCAAGTCCGCTTGGGTTAGATGTAGTAATTGGACGTTGATGCTCCTCTATATTGTATGGGCGGCACACATCCTCATTACCTGGCATATCCGAATTAGTGGGACAAGACATTCCATCAGGAATGTCTGCAGTGGCATTAACATTTAGATCATTAGCTCGAAGGTCAGGCGAAGGAAAATCTCCTCCCCCACAACATCCACCGCCTGATCCGCTGCTGCAGCCTACGTTTTCACTTCCCCCGACAGGAGTTTCAACAGGAGTCTGGTTGACCGGGACAACATTTATTATAAATGTCCTTTCAATAGAACCATCATTAGCCCTGCCAGTTATATCACTCGCTGTGACAGTAACAGTAAATCTCCCTTCTGTTGATAGTGTGTTGAGTGCAAACGATCCACCATTTGCTGTGCCAGGCCCCGACCAGCTAAATGTTACAACGTCTACGCAAAGTTCCGTTAAACCTGGAAGATCAGATTCGCATGTATCGTAGTCTGAAGCACCAGCACTGAGTGTTACACCAGAAGTCCCTACTGTATATGTAAGTGTAACAGTGCCACCGCCATTGCCAAGAAAAGTAATAGCTGGTTCTGCAGTACAGACTTTACAATTATCCGCAAGAGCTGGCTGCCCTAAAATTCCTATAGCTATAAGGCTTATTGCCAACAAGATGAAGCAGTCTCTGACTTTGTCAAAGACCCATCTCTTGATATTACAGTTCATTACTTTGAAATTCCCTTTCATGTTTTATCGCATCTCCTAAACTGCATTAGTTGGAAGCATGTGCGAATACCTGGATGTTTATGTCAGACCCCTTACCGCCAAACCAAGGCGATCCACTGGCGGCAGATATGCTTCCAGTAAGGTTGGATGTATCGAACAGACGCAGTTGGCCGTCACCCGATGTCCAGCCGGTTAATTCTTTATTGGTGGCATGGCTGAACCAGAGACGGTCAACCCTGGGGACTCCGTAGACACCGAAGACATAGGTAACTCCGCCATCCACTATCCAGTTCAGGTTGTTGAAATCCACCTGCCAGAGCTGGTTGAACTCTCCGTTTGCTCTCTGGTAGCCAGGGCAGTTCTGGTAATAAGTAACCGGAGCTGCAACTATGCTGGGATTGTTTGTGTAATTGCTTTCATTTGAGAATTCACCGGATGAAAGCGCCGCAAGCCCTCCAGTGGTCGTTCCTCCATAAAGAGTCACCGACTGATAGTGCTGTCCAAGACAGTAGCTGGGGAATGCAGGGACCTCTGGCACCGTCCAGACGCGAATGGTGTCGATAACCCACTCCTGACCGGATGGCAGCACGAAGCAATCATCCCCGTAGCCTTTGAGCTGGTCGGTTGATGCCCATCTGATATTACACCGGTTTGCACCAGCAGACTGGTTCAGCTTGGCAGGATCGATAGAAAGACCGTGGTCAAACTGCAAGTCTCCTGTGTCGACTGCTGATGTTATTCTGATTTCAACTCCTGTTGTATCGGAGCTGTTATCACCATCTTCACCATAACCGACAGCAAAGTCGAGCTCATCACCCGCACTAAGAGTCAAGACTGTCGTGTATGTCTGGAAAGGCTGTGATACTCTAGGAGCAGTGCCTTCATTTAAGTTCCTTATAGCTCCTGAGAACAGTGATGTTCCATTTTGCAAAATATGAACATCGGTTGAGGTATTTCCTCCGGTGATATCCCAGAATCTTGTAGAGATTGCATACGTACCCGAAGCTGATGCTGTCCAGTGAATAACACTCTTTTGATCGCTTTGTCCTGGGGTGATAGCCACAGTATGAGCAGGCCAGGTAGTAGTTCCACCTGTTATCGCTACATCTGTTGGGTTAAATGTGACACTTGGCTCAGTGCCAAGTGAAGAAGAATACCACCTATTGAGGTTCACCAGTGGAGACTCTGTATGGGTAATACCCATATCATATAGAGTTACTTGATAATTTTGATCTAGATCAGGAGTCCATCCGTAGCTCCAACTACCACTTGGGTTGTCATTGATGGAAAAATCCAATGAGGCATCAAAGATCCTTGTAGGCCAATACTCATCAGCACCTATATCAACCCAACCTCCATATATCCTGTCCTCTCCGTCTATATCAGAATCCGGAAGTCCGGATGCACTATCGTATCCTGCATCACGGCATGGGGATGTAGACTGGATGTGGTAGTCGCTGCCAGAAGCATTCGCGAAGAGAGGATCAAGAGAGATACTTCCTGAATCTGCCGTGAGATTATTGCTGTAATTACCGTTTGTATTGCTGTAAACATCGTTATTTGCGAGAGTGACTTGATTTGCTGCGTTTGTCTTGTAAATGCCACCCTGGTTAAAAGCTACGATATTGTTCGAGATAGTAACGGTTGTCCCGTCCCAGCAGCTAATCGCAGATATCCATCCACTTCCGGTGCCATGGTTTCCGACGATAGTGTTATTGGTAATTGTTGCCGTGGTGCTTCCTACGTGTATTCCTGCTGCTACATAACCAAGTCCTGTGAGATAGTTGTCCTTGATGATGTTGTTTGTGACAATGGCACCATCGTCTACTAGCATTCCCGCTGCCATTGCAGCATAATTGTCCGAGACAATATTACCGATAAATCGCACCGATCCCTTAATGCTGGCGCCACCGGGGTATTGGGGAGCGTGATTGCCGTTTATTTTATTTCCGCTAACGATAACTGTTCCGCTGGTAGAAGTGGCGTTAATATTAATGCCTCCACATACGGTACTGGCATCATTGCCACTTATTGTGTTGTTTCTAATGACCGGGCTACCGCTTGTGCCATCCGATCGTATTCCTCCGTTGGCACCATCCGAGTGGTTACCGCTTATGATGTTCTCTTCTATGATCGGAGAACCGCAGTAACTCCAAATAGCTCCAGTGTTTACGGTTGCTTCATTACCGGTGATCTGGTTGCCCTTGATCAAAGCGGTACTGTTATTGACAAATATGCCCCCGGCAGAATCCGCTATATTCTCGCTTATCGTGTTGTCGATGATGGTTGGCGAACCATAACCATGGATTCCTCCGCCAGCTCCACCTGAACCTGTAACGCTATTACCTTGAATGGTATTATTTCTTATAGTTGGCTGGCTACCCCTGGTATAGATTCCGCCACCACCTGTGGAAGTAGAAGTATTACTGGATATTGTATTATCTTCAACGATGGGATACCCTGCATTTATGAACAATCCCCCACCGTACATTGCAGAGTTACTGGTTATAGTGTTATTGGCTATAGTCACTGAATAACCACAATAGATCCCACCACCATAAGTACTGCCGGATCCTCCACGAATAGTGAAGCCGTCTATGCGGGTGTTATCTACAGTTGTTCCAGAATTAGGGGTAATGACTACGCTATTGCCCCCGCTTCCAATAAGGGTCGTTACGTTTGTAGTCCTCGGAAATGCAGGACGCTCAGTCAATGAAGTCTCATTCCCTACGAACCCACCATAGAGCTTCACGCCCGCATTTAGGGTGATATTTCCGGTATAGTCACCATACCTGACCCACACCTCATCACCAGAAACTGCTGCGTCTATTCCAGCCTGGACAGTCGTCTTCGCAGTCGTCCAACTAAGCCCGGTGGTATTGTCTCCAGCAGGACTGACATAGATAGTAGCCGAATAACCTGACACTACTAACGCAAAGATTGCAGCAAAAGCTAATGCAAGAGAAATTTTTCTGGTCCGTCTCATCTTCCACCATCCTTTTCAAGAGCTATCTGTATGTTGTTTCCTCTTGGGGTTGATACGTGGCTTGTTTTCCAGACTGTGTAATGAACATTCGCTGCTTTCGACTTCAGGTTTATCATTATGTCCTCGTTGGGATTGCCCTTACTAGAGACCTGAGACTTAAAGTCCCAGCCGTCCGCCACAGCAGGCACTGCAAGTGCTGCTGTTACAGCAATCAATGCTAAAATAACAATGATCTTTGAGTATCCTGACATTTATGTATCTCCTTTCTTTATGGTCATAGTGATCACTTCAGATATAGGAAGATAAATATCAGGAGGAGGCCGTGAAGTGCCCACATCAGTGGTGAATTCCAGCTTTTGATACGTGGTACTGCAACCAAAAGACATACTGCGCATCCTTACACTCCTTTTCCGGAAATCTCCGGCGGATATGCCCAAAGTACTGCAAGGGCTGGTGATAACTCATCAGTTATGGCAGGGATGACGAAGTGGAGAGTAATCAAGTGGCGCCAGCAACACTTGGACGGTCTTACACGTCGTATTTCCCATCTTGGTATTACAACTTGCATAAGCCGATACTGCTGGCTCGACGGAAGTATAGCAGGCAGGCTGTCAGATGTCAAATAATATTTACAGGAATATTTACAGGAAATGTATATGATATTTCTGTTGCGCTGAGGCATCGCATCGCAGACCAAACATCCAGTATATCTTTCCTGCGCTGCCACAAACAGCATCCCCTGATATTAGATGAGATTGCTCTGACCATTCACTGACCGCAGCTATACTTAAATAGACTGTGCTATAATCAATGAGAAAAGCCCCGCCAGGCAAACATACAGATTTGATGCTGTGATCACGGCATCGTGTAAACAGGCAGTTCATCCTCTGGCGGGGCGTGAGCTGCCTGTTTTGCATTATAAGGGGAGAGGATAATATGGGATCAATCCGCAGAATTGGTAATCTCAATGATCTGAAGTGGCAAATATCCGTCGAGCTTCTGCGCGAAAGTGACGGAAAACGCCGGCGGCAGTATGAGACTATACATGGCTGCAAAAGGGATGCTGTGCGCAGAATGAATGAGCTGCAAGATATCCACGATCAGAAATAGTCAGGGTGAAATATGAGCGGAACAAGAGGGTCGATCAGAAATCGCGGAGACCATCGTTGGCAGATTACTTACGAACTGCAGAAGGACGCATCTGGAAAACGCAAGCAGGGATATGAAACAGTCCGCGGCACAAAACGAGACGCCCAGCGACGGTTAAATGAAATTCTTGCCGAGATTCAAGCGGGGAAATATATCGAGCCGTCGAAACTGAAACTCGCAGATTTTTTAGCGCAATGGCTCGAGTTCGCCAAAGCAACGCTTGCAGAAAAAACGAGGGAAGAATATGCAAAAATCATCCATACGCATATCAATCCGAACATCGGCAATATTCTCCTTTTCGAATTAAGACCATTGCACATACAAAAGTATTACAATGATCGTTACGAAAACGGGCGTATTGTAAAGCCCGTAAAGCCACTAAAAGAGGGTGAACCGAAACCGAAACCAAAAGGGCTGTCTGCGTTAACTGTACGCCATCACCATACCCTACTCCACAAAGCGCTCGCAGATGCTGTTGCCTGGCACTTGATACCAAGTAATCCGGCTGATGCCGCTAAACCGCCAAAGCAGACAAAGTCGGAAATGAAGATTCTCAATAAGGATGAGATCAAAAAACTACTCGATCATGCCCGACCACACAATTACAATATTGCAATAGTGTTAGCTATATCAACTGGCATGAGACGTGGAGAGATATTGGCTCTTCGCTGGAAAGATGTCAACCTGGATGCTAAAACAATAACCGTATCCAGATCTCTGCAGCAAACAGACGGTAGGAAATTAACAATCAAGGGAACAAAGACAGGAAAAAACAGGGTTATACCAATCTCTCAAAAGACTGTAGATGAATTGATGAAACAAAAAGCCCGGCAGGCGCAAAACAAGCTCTTATTGGGCAGAGAATATAAGGTTACAGGCCTTGTATGTTCACGGCCTGACGGCTCAATGGTAGTACCTGATCTTCTTACCGATGCATTCAGAACAATGGTAAGTCACCTTGATATTACCCAGATACGCTTCCATGATCTGCGCCATACCCATGTCGCCTTACTCATAGCCCAGGGCGAACATGTAAAGGTTATATCTGAGCGACTTGGACACTCCTCTATATCTATTACGATGGACCGTTACGGGCACCTCTTCCCTACTCTCAATCAATCAGTTGCTGATAAATTCGATGAAGCTCTTGGATGGTAATTCCTAATTTGGTGGGCAAACGGTGGGCAGAAGGCCAGATTCCCACATTTCAGGTAATTCATTACCCTGTGGAAAACCAGTCTTTTTGAACTGGCGGAGAGGGTGGGATTCGAACCCACGGTGACTTGCGCCACAACGGTTTTCGAGACCGCCCGATTCAACCGCTCTCGCACCTCTCCGCGTGGGGTAAATTCTCAATAAAATGGCGGGGTAATCCCCGCCATTTTACTTATTATTGGCGCCCTTGGAGGGAATCGAACCCCCTACGCCCTCCTTAGGACGGAGGCGCTCTATCCAGTGAGCTACAAGGGCTTGTGGCGCGCTTGAAGGGATTCGAACCCCCGACCTAAAGGTCCGCAACCTTTCGCTCTATCCCCTGAGCTACAAGCGCATATTTCCAACGCCGTTAGTATACCACCTGGCCTACCCCATGTCAACAAATTTAGGTAAGAGTTCCAGAGTTGATGAGTACAACATCATGCTGAATTATCGCAACGTCATTCCGAGCTTGACTCGGAATCCAGGAAGATTATGGACCCTGAATCTATGGATTATCGGCCATAGCCGATAATCTTCCGGGAGAGTTTTGGCAGTTGATTTAGCGAGTAAGCAATATCATTTCAGCCGAAACTCTTTAGTGTAAGAGAGAGGCAACTTCACAGTGAAAGCGGACCCACATCCAACCTCACTGCATACACCTATCTCTCCATTTAAAACCTTGACCAGCCTGCTGGTAATGGCGAGTCCGAGACCTGTCCCACTGTTTGATAACTTCTGCCCGCCAACCTGCCTGAACTCCTCGAATATCGCCTCGAAGTCGCTCTGCTTTATGCCTATGCCCGTATCCGAGACGGTTATAACGACCTCACCTTCACATAAATGCGCCTCTATGGTTACACGTCCTTCGGAGGTGAACTTTACGGCGTTTGAGACCAGGTTGATGATAATCTGGGTCAGCTTCTGTTCATCAGTGTATAACAGCGGAAGGTCCTCTGCAAGCTCCACCGAAAGGGTCAAATTCCTGCCTTTGACGAGTGGGACCATCGTATGTATCACATGATCGGTAATAGCAGGCAAACTGACCCTAGACAGCCGCAATTCCATCTTTCCCGACTCCATTTTAGCCAAATCCAGGAGATCATTGATCATCTTGAGCAGCCATGTGGCGTTCCAGCTTACCCGCTGCAGCATCTCCTTTTGCCTAGACGTAAATTCTCCTTCGCTTTCCTCCAGCAGTATCTCCGTAAACCCGATAATCGATGTCAGAGGTGTCTTCAGATCGTGAGTAATGCTGAGCAGAAACCGGTCTTTCTGTTTTGCGGTCTCTATAATCCTACGGTTTTCGACTTCGAGCTCCTCGGAATGCTTCTCCAACTCCTTCTTCGCCATCATTTCTTCTCTGGCAGTCTCATTGGGAGCTTTCGAGCGCTGAAGAGCGTAATGCGCGCTTATCTCGGCAGACACGCTCCTGCAGATGCAGTCGATCATGTCGCAGACAGAGGATGAATCCTCGGATGAGACGGATTTGGGGATAGCCACGGTAATAGCTGCTTTCTGATACTCATGTTCGTTATCGCGAAGCACTATTCTGCTGCTGTGAAAAGTAAACCGGTCCGCGCCACGGACACAAACGGGGGCTTCCGGTGACATGGCGGCTTTCCAGTGGTAATCGAGCTGGTTTCGTATATCGTCCTGCGTCCTGTTGTCGGGAAAAAACAACATGGGCGCGCCGGGCGCGACCGGCAAAGGACCGGCATTATCGAATGCAAACAAACTTACGACAGCACCTGCCACATGCGCCGCTGATTTCGCCGCATTAATGAGATTATCGAGGTCGGTCAATTGGTAAAGCTGCATCCTGCTGTGATACATCGCTGCCTTGCGCTTATCAGTCATTACATCTTGCTTGATAGTTCATTGCTTGAATATACAGCTCTGCACATTCGGCATCAGTATAACTCCACTATAAGAATATGTCAATATTAAGGATCGCGTGACCATATGGTATTGTTATTATCCACTTATACAACAACAATTCATGTTTCTGCACATCCAGCTTACTGCGCTGCATCGATGTCGACAATATTTAGCCATTATACGATTGAGTGATACAGCAATTTGTGACCAGCCTGGCCCGTTTGATGGCAAATTCCCCGTATCTGTCATTGATGGCGTCCATGGCCTTGAGCAGGCTGCGAGCGCGGGGATCAGCAAAAAGGTCGAGCTGGCATGCGCCTTTTACCAGGTTGGATACGCATACTCCCACCAACCGGATGGCACGCTTGTCATCCTCCTGCTTTTTAAGGATCGACAGCGCAGCCTTGTAGATAGCGTATCCATCGTCGATATACTCTGGAATGCTCCTCTGGCGGCTGAATGTGTGCATATCGGCATATCTTACTACAAGCGTGACCGTCCTGCCGGCAAAGTGCTGCTCCCTGAGACGGCGGCCTACCATCTCCGAAAGCCTCAGCACGTGGCGGCACACTATATTCAAGTCCCTCGTGTTCCGTTCCATCGTATACGAATGCCCAACTGACTTCATGTCAGGCTCGCTGTGATACGGGATTATCGGAGACTGGTCCACGCCGTTTCCCATCCAATAAAGCACATCGCCGAAGACACCGAACTCGCGCTTGAGCATAGGTTTCGAAGCCCCGGCAAGCTCGCTCGCCTTCGTAATCCCCATCCTTGCGAGCCTTACCCTGACTTTATCCCCGATCCCATGCAGTTTCTCCACCGGCAGGTCTTTCAGAAGCGCCTCTACATCATCCCGCTTTATCTCCGTCAGCCCGTCCGGCTTCCCCATCCCGGAGGCGAGCTTGGAGAGCATCTTGTTCTGAGCAATTCCTATCGAACAGGTCAGCCCCAACTCGGACTTTATACGGCGCTTGATGTTCCTGGCTACCTCCCACGCCCCACCGAAACGCTCCGCCGTGCCGGTAACATCCAAAAAACACTCGTCTATCGAATATATCTCCATCAGGTCTGTATAATCGCCGCAGATTTTAAAGACCCGGTGCGCCGTATCCGTGTATTTGCTCAGGTTTCCGTGTATCAGAACTGCATCGGGGCATCGACCAATCGCCTCCATAACAGGCATGGCTGAATGGACGCCATAAGCCCGAGCTTCGTAGCTCGCAGCGGAGATTACGGAGCGTTCGGTCAGACTTCCGCCGACCAGGACAGGCTTACCCCTAAGAGCAGGGTTGCACTGCTGCTCGATGCTTGCGAAAAACGCGTCCATATCCACCAGAATGATCGTCCGATCACCCATCATTCGTCACCTCCGCTGATCCTGGAAAGCGTCCACTCAAGAGAACCGGAGTTGAAACACAACTCATACACACTGCTGCCGCCAGCCACGATAACGGCGAAGTAGTACAGCTTTTCGATTCCCAGGCTGCTCCGCCAGTTGTAGGTAACCCTCCTTACCTTGTAATACCGGCTCCGCCACAGGAACCATACCGGGCATATCTTTCTATTGTCGAACGCCGCTCCCACTCGAACCTCTTCGTCGACAGTGACTATTTCCATACGCCACCCTCAACACAACGTCTTTATGCTTATTAGACATAATACCGAACATTTGTTCGCTTGTCAAGATGTAATGAACCTCTCTGGTATAATTTGCGCTGATTTCGTAGAACTCTACAGCTTACCTGCGGCCCAGAGCATGCCTCTGGTCATAATGATAAGCGCTTCTGGGACGCTCAGATCGGCTGCGACATGTCCCAGGGAACTATAGAAGACGCGGCCTTTGCCGTAATGTCTCTTCCAGACGACAGGCATTACCGTCCCGGCGATCCAGAACGCATTGTCACCGCTGAAAGTAGTCATCGCCAGCACTTCATTCGAAGGATCGACGTGCATGTAATACTGCTCGGAGTGCATTCTGAAGTCATTAAGCCCAACTGTAATGGGGTCATACTTATTGGCGATATTCACTTCATAGTCGATAACACCGCCCGGATGGGCAACCCACTGGCCGCCGACCATGAACTGCCATTCAGTCTCGTTTCTGAAAGCATCGCCCATGCCGCCATGCAGTCCGGCAACTCCGACGCCGTTTCTGATAGCCGTCAGTATCGGGCCAAGCTGTTCCTGGGTGATAGTCCCCATCGTCCAGAGCGGGACTATGAGGTCCAACGATTCCAGTCTTGCCTGATCCTTGAACGCATCGAGAGTATCTGAGATTTCGACATCGAAGCTGTGCTCGCGGAGCACGCCCGCAAGTATTTCCGAGACCTGTACGGGCTCGTGCCCTTCCCATCCGCCTTGTACAATAAGTACTGAGCTCATCAAATTGCCTCCGGTTACTCCATTACCCCTACCCGCACGTTCCTGAACCGCGCCGGGGCTACTCCATGCCCGACATGTATAACCTGACCGGGCTCGCCTTTACCGCAGTTCGGCGTGCCTCTCATCTCCCATTCGTCCTTGTTCGAGACGGCATCGCAACTGCCCCAGAACTCAGGGGTAATGCCCGTGTACGTGACGTTCTTCACGATCCCGGTAATACTTCCATCGTTGATCACATAACCGATCTCTGTCCCGAACTGGAAGTTGAGCCGCTTGTCGTCGATACTCCACGACGTAACCGCACGCCCAAGGATGCCCTTCTTCGTGTCTTTGATGATCTCGTCGAGCGTCCAGTCTCCAGGCATCAGGTTGATGTTTGTCATCCTGATGATAGGGATCCTGTTCCATCCAGAAGCCCTCATCGCGCCGCCGCTTGCATCCCATCCCATCTGAGCAGCGGTCTCTCTGGACGAGAGATACCCGGAGAAGATGCCTTCTTTGATTATATCGACGCGCTGAGCTGGAACGCCTTCGTCGTCATAAGCAAACGTGCCCATACCGCCGGGAGCAGTCGCATCGGCTACTATATTTACCGATTCGGAGCCGTAGCGGAAGTTATCCAGCTTCTCAGGAGTCAGGAAGCTCGTTCCTGCGAATGCTGCCTCTGTGCCGAAGACCCTGTCCAGCTCTACCGGGTGTCCACAGGACTCGTGGACCTGCAGCGCGAGCATATCCTTATCTATTATGAGGTCGTTGACACCTGACGGGCACTGAGGGGCTTTCAGAAGGTCGGCTGCTTCTTTTGCAATCTCTTCGGCATGACCGGCAAGGTCCCAACTCTCTATAAATTCGTAGCCGCTCGACTGGAATGCGCCGCCTTTGGATGCGGGGTACGACCGACGCTGCATCTCTCCAGACTCGATTGCGGTCGCAGTTATCCCCGCGCCGCTCTCTATCTTGGTTTGTTCTATATAGCTGCCTTCGGTGCTTGCAAAAGTGTTATCAGTCCGCCAGAACCGCATGGAACCTTCGGATATCTTCACTTCCGGCTGTTCCCGCATAATACTGTCGGCGTCAAGCAGCAGGCTGATCTTCTCTTCGAGAGGGACTTCGAATGGGTTTACTTTCCACTCGCTTTTGAATTTGCCTTCTACCGGCTCGACAGGAGCGAGTTTGACATCTTCTTTCTTCACATAGGAACTCGCTCTTGCAATGCGCACGGCTTCATCGACGACTCGGTCTATCTCATCGTCACGGACCATGGAGCTTGACGAAAACCCCCATGAACCGTTCACGATGACCCGCACGCCGAACCCATAGTTGGTCGATGACGCGAGCGAATCTACATTGCCTTTTTTGACGCTTATAGACTCGGATGCGCCTTTTACGATCCTGACATCGGCATAGCTTGCGCCGAGGTCTTTAGCTTTCTGCAGGACTTTTTCAGTAAATTCTTTCAATGCTCCAAATCTCCTCGGAAACACGACCTACTCGGTATATAAGAGTTCAGAGTTGATGAGTGCAACATCATTCCGGGCTGCCACGACGTCATTCCGAGCTTGACTCGGAATCCAGGAAAAACTGGACCCTGAATCTATGGATTATCGGCTATAGCCGATAATCTTCCGGGAGAGTTTTCAGATATTACTGAAAACTCCTTAGTTCAAGGGTGACGTGCTTCTATCCATGATGACGTGCTGGTTGTTCAGGGTGATGTATAATTCTTATCAAGAGTAAACTGTTACCTCGGTAGGGATTTGCAATCCCTACCGGAGAGGCCAATGAGGCATCTATGATGCCGGGTGTGCAAGTTTTGGTTATAACTACACATCCAGTATCACAGATCCCTTTTATGCCAGTCCGGGCTGTCCGGCTCTTGCAGAACTCCCCGTGGTCCGGTGGGTCCACGGGGTAGATGGCCGGCACGGAGACCGGCCACTACATCAAGCTGGCCCTTAGATCCTAAAATTCCGTTATTCCGGTAAAGCGGAAGTTTTTCGCTTTGATCGCCGGAACGGTTGCCCTTCCCTGAAGGCTCAGGTCTTTTCCGATCATCTCCACGTTCGAAAGCACTTTCAGGATGTTTTCCGTGAACCTGAGGTTCTTGACCGGCTTCGTGATCTTGCCGTTCTCGATCAGGAATGTCCCATCCCTGGTCATACCGGTGAATATCACAAGAAGCGGATGCACCACGTTCGTATAGTTGAACCGGGTCACGAATATCCCGCGTTCAGTGCTCGCAATCATCTCTTCTATGGTCTTATCGCCGGGAGCAAGAAACATATTCGACGCATAAGGACCATGAGTCCCTGTTCCACCGATAGAGTGGCCTGTAGATTCCTTACCTTCTTTTCCGGCTGTGTAGGAATCGTAGACTACTGCGTTGGCCACGCCGTTTACAATAAGATCTACCTTTTGCTTGGGCAGTCCTTCTCCATCGAACGAACTGATATTACCTCTGGGATCGAACCCGTCATCCCATATAGTGATGTTCTCGCCGCATACCTTCTCGCCGAGCTTGCCGGCCATGAAGCTCCGGCCTTCCTGCACCGCAAGCGCGCTGAAACCCAACCACGAGAGGAAACTCATTATATCCGCGACACAGTAAGGAGTCAGTACAACATCATACTCGCCTGGCTCGATTGAGACCGGGTTCCGGCTCTTATCAGCCGTCCGCGCAGCCTCATTCGCCGCTTCCTCGACGTTTATCTTCATCACATCGCGGTTTTGTTTATTTGAGTATCCAAACCCGGTATCGGCGGTAACGACCATCGACAGGTGACTGTCCGTACCGGCGTTATAAGCATTCACGCCAAGCGAGCTGGCTATAGCATGCTCGCCGTATCCCATCGAGAACGATCCCGATGCCTCAGCATTGACCTTAGACGCTACATCGACGATTTTCTGAACGGCAGCAGCTCTGTCTTCAGGAGAAAACTCCACTGTCGAATCGAAAAACGTCTGCGGAGCCTGAGGTATGGGTTTTGGCCCATGCAGAGACTTGAAGTCCGGGTTGTCGTGCTGGTTTTTAGCAAATATGACGGCTCTTTCGACCGTTTCGCGTACTGCGTCATCAGTTATCGAATTGCCGGTGGCATATCCGATCTTCTTGCCGATGATCGCGCGAACAGCAATCGAGGCATTCCGCTCAGCTACATTCTGGTGGATGATCGAACCGGCAAACCGGGTCAGGCTGCTCTGTCCGATGCCTATCGAAACCTCTGTCTGATCGGCGGTCGAGAACCCGAGCGCCTTTTTCGCAACTTCCTGCAGTCTCTCCCGGCCAAGAAGCTCAAAATTCTTATTACTCATTATCTTCACCCTCCGACCCGCCGGAAGGAGATTCCATAACCCCTATCCGCACGTTCTTGAACCTTGACGGGGCAACTCCGTGACCGACATGTGCGGTCTGACCAGGCTCTCCCTTGCCGCAGTTCGGCACACCCCACAAATGCCACTCGTCTTTTCCCGCGACAGCATCGCAGCTACCCCAGAACTCATATGTGATCCCTGTATAGGTCGGGTTCTTGAGCATCCTTCCGAGACTGCCATCGATTATCTCGTAAGCGACTTCCGTTCCGAACTGGAAGTTGAGCCGTTTGTCGTCGATGCTCCATGACTGGACCATCTCGGCATAAATACCTTTTTTGGTGTCTTTGATAATCTCGTCGAGCGTCCAGTCTCCGGGCTTCAAATTGATGTTGGTCATCCTGATGATAGGAATCCTGCTCCAACCATCGGCTCTCATCGCGCCGCCGCTTGCGTCCCATCCCATCTGAGCAGCGGTCTCTCTGGATGAGAGATACCCGGAGAAGATGCCCTCTTTTACTATGTCCACACACTGAGCGGGAACACCTTCGTCATCATAGGCAAACGTGCCAAGACCGCCGGGAGCAGTCGCATCCGCCACTATGTTGACCTCATCGGAGCCATAGCGGAAGTTGTTCAGCTTCTCAGGAGTCAGGAAGCTTGTTCCTGCAAATGACGCCTCTGTGCCGAAGACCCTGTCCAGCTCTATTGGATGCCCGCAGGACTCATGGACCTGCAGCGCAAGCATGCTTCCCTCCAGGATGAGATCGCGTCTGTCTGACGGGCACTGTGGAGCTTTCAGAAGGTCTGCTGCGCTTTTTGCGGTCTCCTCTGCGTGTGCAACGAGGTCCCATCCTTCTGCGAATTCGTAACCCTGCGAAGCATAGTCGCCTCCGAATGATCCCGGATACGACCGCCGCTGCATTTCCCCGGCCTCGATTGCTGTCGCAGTTATCCCCGCGCCGCTCTCTATCTTGGTTTGTTCTATATAGCTGCCTTCGGTGCTTGCAAAAGTGCTGTCAATCCGGTAGAAGTCCATCGAACCTTCGGAAATCTTTACTTCCGGCTGCTCACGGACTATCTTGTCAGCTTCCAGCAAAAGGTTTATCTTGTCTTCGAGCGGGACTTCGAACGGATCGATCTTCCAATCGCTCTTGAACTTGCCTTCCGCAGCCTCTACCGGTGCTAACTTGACATCACTCTTCTTGACCCTGGCGCTTGCTCTGGCTATGCGCACGGCTTCCGCTGCGACGTGTTCCCCTTCTTCAGGAGAAACAACGAAGCTGGATGAAAACCCCCATGCGCCGTCTACAATGACTCTTACTCCGAAACCATAATCATCTGATCCGACAAGAGCATCGACCTTGCCGTTTTTGACGTTGACCGCCTCGTTTTTAGTGCGGACGATCCGGACATCGGCATAGCTCGCGCCGAGGTCTTTTGCTTTCTGCAGGACTTTCTCAGTAAATTCTTTCAATCTGACGTAATCCCCCCTCCGCTTTAAGCGGTTGGGTGTTCGCACCCAGCCGCACGACCTTTGAAACTATAGCAAGCAAGCTTGGCTGGAGTCAAGGAGTATTCGAGAAAGTGTAGTCGAGAAAGTGGTTGATAGTCTGAGATTATGTCATCCCCCAATTGGTCTAGGAAAATGTCACCCATCTCGTCATCGGCGGCAAGCAGTCCCAAAGCATTCTGAATCGCGAAATACGCGAAGAAGCGCAAAAGACGCGAAAAGGGAGTGATGAAGACTTGAGGGTCTTATTATAGATGCTATAAGTCTCCACCATTCGTGAAATCCGTTAAATCCGCGTAATTCGCGTTTCAAAATGACGGATAGTGAATGCTGATAGAAAAGCGGAAACTGCCGCTTCCGCACTCCAATCATCAACTTACCTCTTCTATGTTTAGATTAGTTTACTCTGGAGTAGTCGAGAAGTCACCCCCAACCCTATCCCCTTCTCTTCTCGAAATCCTTCATGAACTCCGTGAGCGCTATTACGGTATCCTTTGGGACGGCGTTGTAGAGGCTCGCGCGGATTCCGCCGACCAAACGATGGCCTTTCAACCCCACAAACCCGGCTCTCTCTGCCTCAGATATGAACATATCTTCGAGTTCTTTATTCGGAAGCCGCCAGACGATGTTCATTATCGACCGGCTTTCTTTTGAGACAGGGGCAGTCCAGAAAGAGCTGGAATCGAGCGTGTTGTAGAGTATCCCGGCCTTCTCTTCATTGATCGACTGCATCGCTGGAAGCCCGCCGAGGTCCTCCACCCAGTCCGTGACAAGTTTCAGTATGTAAATTGCCCACGTATTCGGCGTGTTATAAAGACTTTCCCCATCCGCATGGGTCTTGTAGCGCAGAAATATGTTGATTGTCTCAGGACTGCGTTCAATCAGGTCGTTTCTGATGATTACCAGCGCAAGCCCCGATGGCCCCAGGTTCTTTTGAGCGCCCGCATAGATCATCCCGAACCGGTTTACGTCGATAACGCGCGACATGATCTCGCTCGACATATCGGCGACAAGCGGAGCTTCAGTCCGGGGAAACGTTGGGAAGCGTACTCCGCCTATAGTCTCGTTTGAGCAGATGTGAACATACTCAGCGCCTGGAGTAAGGTCCAGTTCGTCCTCACCAGGAGCACGCATATAGTTTCCATCCCGGTCGTCCCAGGCAACATGGACCTTCCCGCCGATCTTTGCTTCGTTTATCGCTTTCGATGCCCAGGTGCCGGTGTTTACATAATCAGCTACGCGGCCTTCCCTTCGTAAATTCAGAGGGACCATGGCGAACTGCATACTCGCGCCGCCCTGCAGGAACAGGACCGAATAATCATCCGGTACGCCCAGAAGCCTGCGGACATTTGCTTCGGCGCTTTCGATCACGGCATCGAATTCCCTCGATCTGTGGGATATCTCCATAATCGACATCCCGGCGTTGCAGGCATCCAGCATCTCAGCCTGCGCCTTTTCCAGCACAGAGAGCGGAAGAGCAGCCGGACCTGCATTGAAGTTATAAACGCGAGTCATAATCTTTCTCCTGTCTATTTGCCGCTATCTGCCCGCCCAGATAGCCTTGATGGTCTCTTCCTGGCTGAACCCATGCGGGCTTGCAGCGCTTTTTTTATTCGCCCTGTACCAATTGTCTCCATCAATCGGAACTTGCATAGGAATACTGCCCGGCATTTGAAAATGGCAGTTCGGGTCGTTCTCTTTCAGCCAATTCCAGGCATATCTGAGCCATTCATTCCGATACTCTTCCGGCTGGTGGGCAAACCATGTCGCCTCTTCATATCCCCAGACGAAAGGCGTGCCAAGATTCGGCTGTCCTTCCCTGCCGCTCGCATGGCACTGGTCGAACTCTACCAGAGTCGGCACATGCTCACACTTCCACCCGCTTGGGTGAATACCTCCAGGACTTCTCTTGTAAATAGTATCGGCATGCCCGACTTTTAGAGTGGCTTTCATCGGCTCTCCGGGAACCTCCACGAGGCGCGTCGGGAAGCTGAAGAAATCGAGCAGTATTTTACCGTCTACTACCAGCACATTCCCGTCATTTTGAACATTTACATGCGCATCGATGACTACATAATGCCGTCTTGCGTGCTTGGCGGCATATCGGCGGATCCGGTCGATTACATCTTTCCAGTTTTTATAGCCGGGGTCAGCTCTGCCGATCATACCTATCTGCCCCAGATGAAGCCCTTCATATCCGCAGTCGATGTACATCTTCGCGCGGTAGAAGAACCACATTTTCGTCTCCAGCTTGCTTATATCGGGGACCGAACCGTCACTTCCCCACTGGCCTGCCATCTTATCGTTATCGAAAAGCGTGTCTTTATATCTGAAATTCCGATGCTCCGGTTTCAACCCAAACTCTTTGAAGACCCAGTCAGGAACAGGCACATTGTCTATCCCCGGATGGATGGCCTCGAATATACAGGCCTGGAGTATATACTGCGGGTCGTCCTTGTGCAGACGCTCGGCGACGGCTTTCATCTCACACCAGTAGTCTGATTCATCACCCCAGGGATTACCCCAGATATAAGCAACGCGGCCAAGAAACTTCGCTCCGATGTTCTTGACCATACGGATGTCATCTTCTTTTTGAGGGCTGAAACTGAGCCCGTTGATCGTGACGGCTCTGGACAGGTAATTCTGAAGCACTTCACGCGAGATTTTGCCGTCAAAACCGTAGTTTCTTTTACCTTCGCCGGCGTGAGCCATACACGTGGACATTATCAGTCCACTACACAGCAGACCTGCAATACACATCTTTGTGATCCTACATTTCATTTTTCCACAATACCGCGCTCCTGCAGACACGGCAGATCTCCTCTATAATCATGAGACAACTTGCCTCAGATATTATAATAAATGTTAGCCTGTGATGAGTAAAGCTCCTGGCAATAGTTCAGAGTTGATGAGTACAACGTCATGCTGAGCTTGACTCAGCATCCAGGAAGAAAATGGACCCTGAATCAAGTTCAGGGTGACGTGTTTCCATCCATGATGACGTGCTGGTTGTTCAGGGTGATATATAATTCTTGCAAGAGTGAACTCTCACAGCTCCTGGCAAACAGCATTGTATAATGTGATATGATGTAGAGGCGTGAAGCGCTTCGCCTTTTTCTTACCTGTAGATCGAAAAGGACACAAAGCAATGGATTATGAGCGGGATGCGTGGGTAGAAGTCGATCTCGATGCGATAAAACATAACGTCGAGCAAATCAGGTCTCTTGTAGGGGACAAAGTGCGGATGATGGCAGTCGTCAAGGCCAATGCTTACGGTCATGGCGAAGTCGAGACATCCAGGGCTATTTTAAATGCCGGAGCTGATTCTCTCGCTGTGACGCGGCTCGAAGAAGCTGCGCGCCTCCGTGACGGCGGCATCACAGCGCCGGTACTCGTATTCGACTCCATCCAGCCCGGAGCAGCCGCTGAAGCCGTAAAACTCGATGTAGAATGTACCGTCTGTACTCCAGAGCTTGTCGCAGCGCTTGGAGAAGCTGCCTGCAAAACACACAAGACGATTGGTGTACATCTAAAAATCGACACCGGAATGGGAAGGCTCGGCGTTCTGCCGGACGAAGCCGTTGATCTCGCCCGCATGATTGCCGCCACTGAGGGTGTTAATCACGCAGGGACGTACACCCACCTTGCGACCGCAGCGGAGAAAGATATGAGTTCTGCTGAAGAACAGCTCGAAAAGTTTAACAATGCTATACTGGCCATCAAACAGGCGTTTCTTGACCCTGGCATAGTCCACGCGGCAAACAGCTCGGCAATCCTTCGCCTGCCGGACTCCCATTTCGATATGGTCAGGCCGGGGACTATCCTCTACGGCCAGTATCCTTCCCGTTATGTACCGCGAACGCTGGATCTGAAGAACACCTGGAAGTTGAAAGCACGAATAAGCTTTATAAAAACCGTCCCGGCAGGGTATGCAATTGGGTATGGAGCGGAACATCGCACAAAAAGGGAGAGCAGAATCGCTGTAATACCGCTTGGATGGGCAGATGGGCTGACTTTGGCGCCGGAAAGTCTGGCACGGCGCGGGATATTGCGATTAATCGCGCAAAAATTCATGAAAAAACCCCCTCTGACGGTCACTATAAGGGGCAAGAGAGCTCCTGTAGTCGGCAGGATAGCCATGCAGATGTGCTCAATCGACGTAACGCACATTCCCGACACAGCTATCGGAGACGAAGTGATAATTCCCGCAAGAAGAGTCACTACAAATCCGCTTTTACCGAGGGTATCTGTGAACGGAGGATAAGCAGTGAAGCAGACAACTGGAATTGTAGTATTCGTAATATTACTGATCGCATTCAGTGTTTATATACCGTTTCGTGTAGATACATGCTATAAGTGCCCATATTGCCGCGCCGCCTTGCATGAGAAGCGTATGCTTTTTTTCTCTTCATCAATAGTAGCCGAAACAACCATGTCAAAATACTGGAAAGCCTCGGTCGATCCCAAACATAAGCATATATGGAAATCGTATGTCAGGAATGAATATATGCTACTTGGCTCTAGACATGGCGACGGCACAGACTGGCCTGGATGCATGCTGGATGAGAAAGCAGAAATTGCTGTACTTAAATCACTTCATACACCGCGTGAGCGAAAAGCTCTGATTGATAGACTCTGGATTACATCAAATTCAAGTAGAGCTGGATATGAAAAATCAAAATGGATACTGCAAAGTTTAGACGTTGCCTATAAAGAGAACCTTAACCGCAAGGATTGGAAAAAAATCCTCAAGAATAATGCATTAGTGCCTTAAGTCAAATATCCCTCCAAAAATCCCTCAGCAAGCACGACTGCAGCATAGTCATCATAGGGTTGCGGCGGAGTTTGAAGCCCAATCGGAACATATTTTCGCCAGCCGCGCAGAGGATTGTCCTTGAAGTAACGTTTGCGGGCTTCTTCTGTGCTGTGTGTCTCATCTACTACCCTGACAGGCGCTTCCAGATCGCCAAGTGAGGAAATAGCTGCTTGCGAGCCTGTACCTGATCCTATAACTATGACTTCCGGGCTGAATCGGATGACAAGCGAAGTGACAGTGCCGGGCAGGTCATCTGGAGCAACTACGGCTCGATGGAGGATGCCATCAGCTCTGGAAACAACAGCAATACCGCACTTTGAACGCCCGGGGTCTATGGCAAGGACTGTAGTCACGTCTTATCTCGAAGCTGAAATCATTGTATTGATGGTAAAACCGATGCTGTCCAGGTTGAGATGACCTGCGGCGTAGATGTCCTTCCGGGCTATCGCGCGTACTTCTACTTTCCTGCCGAGTTTGCTGATATTCTCCACCAATTCCATGACTTCATCGAACTGCTTGCTCGATATCGGCTCTCCGACCTCTTCCGGGTCAGGGTTTGCTACCGGCACGACTCCGGCTTTCTCCGCTGATGCTCTCACGTTTTCGCTCAAAAAGTCCATCACGGAGAGTAAAATCCTGCCTTCGGACATACTGCCGTCTATGGTGCGGCTCGCGATGTTCTGCCCACGCTGGAACTTTAGGGTGTTCCAGTAAAACCTCAATTTCACAAGCGCTTTCTCGCCTTTCAGGGTATTGTTGACAACAATAAGCTGCGCAAGGACGCTTTTTACCTGGCTGTCTTTACCCTGTTCGATGATAGCGTCTACGGCTTCATCTATACCGGCCTTCTCGTCATCGCTGAACGCGCCGGTCGTCTTGTCGCTGTAAACAAGCTGCACGCTGCGGGACTTCCCGTCGTTCGAGCCAGCGTCTGCCTTCCTCGCTTTATCATTTGCTTCATCCAGCATACTGACAAACTCAGCGCGCATTTCAGACGGAGAAAGAGAGCTGTCAATTACCCTGCGGTCAAGCTCCTGTCCCTGCTGTATAACGACATCGCCCGTCAAGAGCAGGTCAGTAAGACGGACAGCACGCCGAAGATACAGTTGCTGCTCCTGTATCAGCGCTTCGTGCTTCTTGATTGTGCCCTCGGCTCTTGCGATGCTTACCTCTTTATCCTGAAGTTCTGATTCTTTCGCAGCAAGCTCGGAGTCTTTCTCTACGAGGTCATTCAGCTTTTCGATAAGCTCGGTGTCCTTTTTAGCAAGGTCCGCTCTGACGGATGCAAGCTCCTTTTTACGGTCTCTGAGACTTGCCGATATTACTTTCAGCCGCTCTTCGGTCAATTTTCCGGCGCGGCTCAATTTAACGAGCTCTCTCTGGCTTTCCTTAATCTCTGACTGCAGACGTTTTACATGCAGCCTGACTTCGTTTCTCGCCCGAAGCGCGTTCTCGGCATCTTTACGAGCTGCTGCCACCTGCTTCGATTTCTCACGGACTTCTCTCGAAAGCCTGCTGCTCATCGCGGTAAGCATGACATTGCTGTTGTGCAGCTCTTTGTTCTTTGCCTGGTAAATCTCGTTATCTTTTGCAAGCCGCTCACCGTGCATTAATACAGCTCTGATGCTTGAACTTGTGGCGATGAGAGTTGCGAAGGTGAGCCCTGCGATAAGCATGCCGGTGATCGTGGTCACAACAACCGCGGTATGACGGGGACGCAACCCGAACAGCGTAAGCCGGTGTTTACCCATCCGCCGTCCGAGCAAATCGCCAAGGTATGCGATCAACCCGGATACCGCTACCAATGTTACTATAAAGAGCGCTGTATATGTCACTCTAATCACTCACCTATTTCGCTGTTCGGAGCAGAAGAATAATGCCCAGTGCAAGCCCCAATACATCAGCAACAAATGCGCCGACTACAGGAGGAATCCCTCCCTGTATGGCAAACGCGGATGTAATATGCCACGTGAGCCAGTAGCCGAATATTATCAGGATGCTCAGCCCTATGCCGACCGATGCCCCAGTCCTTGCCGGCCTTATTGCAAGAGGCGCTGCGATCAATGCGAAAACAAGCGCGGCAATCGGAATTGCGAGCTTGTTGTACATCTCTACCTCAAGCTCTCGCAGCTCTTCAGGCCGGACACCGCCGCAGGAAAGATTATTTACCTGCTGCCTCAACTCCCTGAAGGTCATATCTTCCGGTTTCCGCTGATTCAGCACAATATCGCGCGGGTTCTGGTTCAACTTGATCTGCTTGGACTTCAGCCCCTCGAACGTCGCAGAGACCCCTGAACCATCCGGTCTCAACGCATACATCTTACCGTCGTACAGTCCCCAGTCATTCGAACCCCACTTGTTCTCGCCTTCCCAACGGGCTTCACGCGCCTGGAAAAGTATGCTCGGTTCATTCTCATTATAGCGCGTAATTGTCACATCGCGCATGATTTTTGTTTTAGCGCTGAACCCGCCGCGCACATAAATGGTTGAATTGGTACCCTTATCTATAACAACGAAAGGTTTTCCTGTCGAGACTTCTGATTTCAGAATATGCGCCTGTATATCCAGCGAAAGCTTGTTTGCATTCGGCACAATGACTTCACTCAAGCTGAACGTGATTCCAGTGACTATGATTCCAAGCGCTACGACAGGGACAATAGCCCTGTAGATGCTGACGCCACCTGCGTAAAGCGCGATAACTTCGCTTTCACTGGAAAGCCGGCTGAAAGCCACAATCACCGCGAGAAGAGTCGACATCGGGAGTGTAAAAACAACAATGGATGGAAGATACAGTACAAGCAGAATTATGGCCGTCGTAACCGGCGTACCGGCAAGTACCTGGCCAGTCAGCTTCATCAGGTACGAGCCTGCAAAAAAGATAGAAGTAAATGCTGCGACCCCGAAGAAGAAAGGTGCGATCAGCTCGGAGCCGATGAAACGATCAAGTATCTTCACTCGGCGGCCTCACATCTCGAACCGTTCGCCGAGGTAGTATTTCTTCGCGATAGGATCGTTCGGAAGCTCAGTCGCCGGACCTGATGTAGCAATCTTGCCTTCGGATATGATATAAGCCCGGTCCGTGATCTTGAGCGTTGCCCGCACATTGTGGTCAGTGATAAGTATTCCAATGTTCTTCTCCGAGCGAAGCCTTGCTATCGTGGTCTGAATATCGTCTATCGCTATCGGATCGACTCCTGTGAACGGCTCATCGAGCAGGATAAACGCAGGATCGGTAGCAAGTGCGCGGGCAATCTCCGTGCGTCTTCTCTCTCCGCCGGAAAGCACTATGCCATGTTCATCCTTCAACTGTCGAAGTCCAAGCTCATCCAGGAGCTGATCTGTCTTCCTCAGCCGTTCCTTCTTCCCCACCCCGGCCATCTCGAGCACGAGAAGAACATTCTGAGCAACAGTCAGCTTGCGGAATACAGAAGGTTCCTGCGCCAGATAGCCGATGCCTAGACGCGCGCGTCCGTACATCGGCATCCGGGTTATATCGCGGTCATCGAGAAAAACCCGGCCGCCGTTCGGCTTTATCAGCCCGACAATCATGTAGAACGTGGTTGTCTTGCCTGCTCCGTTCGGTCCGAGAAGTCCAACTATCTCACCGCGCTCGACATCCAGGCTCACCCCGTCCACAACGTGTCTGCTGCGATACACCTTTGCCAGATTTTCCGTTCTTATCTGCATTCCAGCGTCAGTCCTGCTTATTCTCTTCGGTTTCCGGCTTGACCACCGGAGTAAACTGCAGTTTACTCTTCCCGGGATCGCTTTCGATCCTGATCCTGGTCTCGCCTTCTTTCAATTCCGTATCCGGTTTGAGGTTTACCGTGGCCTTATCGGCGGTGATAGTCAGCGGCTCAGCGAACATCGAAGGGTCGGTACTCTCTATCTGCACATTGCCGTTCAGCACGGCCTGCCTTGCCCCTGCCCAGTCTATATCAGCGCTCGATGCTCTGGCCTCGGTCAATTTGTCCTTCTCAAGCCTGGAAAGCATCCAGACATCACCCATAAGCGTGGCACTCTTGAGCGACCCCATTCCGCCTTGAGCTCCGCCAGGACCGAATTTGATAACTATCTTCTGTGCTTTTGCTTCGAGTTTCCCGTCGTTAGTCCGAATATAGACCCTGGGTCCAGAGAGTGTCACCTGGTTTTTGGACACACTCAAATCCTTGAACCCTTCGACGACAACGGAACCTATCTGCTGCTTCTGTTGGCCAAAAGCCGGAATTGCCAGTGCTGCCAGAAGCAGTATCCAAAGTATTTTCTTCATATATGAACTCTTATTTCCTACTTAACGCTTTCCAACTACGGCTTTAGCCTCGGAAGGGTCCGCCGTCACTTTCACAGTCCTCAACCTCGTATCCGCTGTAAATGCCGCGGCTTTTATCGAGGCCAGCGGGCCAGTCGCCGTCACTCCACCGTTGCCGATAATCTTATCGCTTCTGGAATACCACTTTATCCAGTTGCACTTCACAGTGCGAATCGTGCTCTCGGGTACGGTGGACGTAAGGATAATCCCTCCTGACGCAGTGATTATTCTCGTTTTCTCATCAGCCTCGACATTGGGAGCCACGAGTCTGGCGACGAGTTTGCCGTCCTGATACAACTCCGCGCTGACTCGCTTCATGACCGCTTTCCCTGCCAGGGTATCCCCGGTAAGCTCCACAGCCGTCGCTGCAAGTTTGGGTCTGCCGCCCTCCTGCCAGCTCAGGCTCACCTTTTGCCCGACTACTTTGAGCTCCGGCGGAGCAGGTTCGTCTTCCTTGCCGTTTTTAGCCGTCGCATCCGGTTTAGCTGTCTTGGAGCCCGATTTACCTGAAGGCTCGCCAGACGATTTGACCTGCTGATTCACAGGGTTACCCGGATTTTTCGTCTGCGGCTCGTCCACCCTGGAGCATCCCGCCAAAAGCGCGATTGCCAGAGCTGGGACTACCCACCAAATTGCTGATCTCATTATGTTATCAGGCCGGTGCAAAAGTCGCTTGCAACCGGCCATCTCCAAAGCATTCACAAGAATTATTGACGCAACACAAAGCGCTACTTTGCCGGTTTTAAGTTTACCATAATCATACAGGCTGCGCAAAGAAGTTTGATTTCCTTAAACAGCCGCAGGAGGAATTATCACTCCAAGAGATAAGTATCCGAATGGGGTGACATAAATTGACAGGCCTCAATTTTTCTAGAAATGCACAGATTGCACTGGTATTTGTCATAGGAATCTCGCTTCTGGGACTGGCTTACGGCCACATTCGTAGCGCGAACAGGCCTGCCGTCGATAGTTCGAGAGTGTCTATCGTAGACGGGGGACCGAACACCGGTATTGCAGCGGATGCACCGGCAGTCACACCATCAAGATCATCCGGTGTTACCCGCGAAGTAGTCGTACACGTTGCGGGCTGCGTTAAAAAGCCCAGCGTCTACCGCCTAAGTCCCGACAGCCGCGTGATCGATGCAATCCACATGGCTGGCGGGCCTACAAGCGATGCCAGGCTCGACGCGATAAACCTTGCAGCCAGAGTCCAGGACGGGACGCAGATATTGGTGCCGTCGAAGAACACTGCGGCTCCTCCTGCCGTCGGTCAACCAATCGATAACAGCCGTTCTGTAGCTTCAGCTCCTCCATCATCCAGAGCTTCCAGAGGCGCATCCAGCCTGGGGTTGGTCAACATCAACACCGCCGGACTGGGAGAGCTCGATCAACTGCCGGGTATAGGCCCCGTCACGGCTCAGAAGATCATCGATTATCGAAATCAGATCGGCAGGTTCAGCACAATAGAGCAGCTTGAGAACGTAAAAGGAATAGGACCGAAGAAACTTGAACAAATAAGGCCATACGTTCGATTATAGGATTGATTGCAGCCGTAATTACTGCTAGAATTGCTCTGCCGCAAATGTGCGGCTTGGAAGGAGCCTCAGATGAAATCACAACTTAGGGCTCTATATGAACTTCAGCAAGTAGACCTGCAGATCGCCGCGGCCAATAAAGCCCTCGCGGCACTTGATAACGGTGCAGCGCTTCGCAAACAGCTGTCGGATGCGGAAAAGAAGCTCGAGTCTTCACTGGAAGATATCAAGAAGCTCGAATCCGATCTGAAGGACAGCGAACTCAGCTTGAAAAGCGTCGAAACCAAGAAACAAAACTGCGAAAAGAAGCTCTACGCAGGCCAGGTCGCCAACCCCAAGGAACTTTCGAGCATGGAGAAAGAGATCGAGATACTCGGAAAGTCCAGGGAGAAGCTCGACGAACGCATACTTGAACTCTACGAGGCCATTGAGCCTAAACGCGCCGCCGCAAACAAGCTGGAAGATGTAATGAAGCAGTTCAGGCAGCATGTGGCCAACATCGTGAGCAAATACCAGGCAAAACACAAGGAATTGAGCGCGCTTATCGAGCAGTTGAATACCGAGCGGCAAAAATGCACGTCGGCAGTCACAGACCGCACCATCCTCCAGCGCTATGAATCCATCAAATCACGGCACAAGGACACCGGGCTTGCCAAAGTAGAAAACAGCCAGTGCGGCGGTTGCCATGTCGGATTGACTCCTTATGCTCAAAGACTCCTAAAGGAAGGCGAACAGTATCAAATATGCGAAAGCTGCGGCAGGATACTGTTTCTGGTTGAATAATGACGAGTGCTAGACTTGCCGTAGACGGCGCATCAAAAGGCAATCCCGGCGCAGCAGGCATCGGGGTTGTTATTTATAATGAAGCCGGAGAAGTGATCAAAGAGATCGGCGAATATATCGGGGAGACAACTAATAATGTCGCCGAGTATTCTGCGCTGATCAGGGGGCTTAAAGAAGCTCTGAAACTCGGTGTAAAGCAGATCAGGGTCACCACCGACAGCGAACTTCTCGCAAAACAGGTCGGCGGGGTTTACAAAGTAAGGGCAGAACACCTTGCGGTCATGTATTACGAAGTAAAAGAGCTGTTTTCGCATTTTCCCGATGCACGGATTGCCCATGTTCCGCGGCGGGAGAACGCCCATGCTGATAGACTGGCAAGCGATGCCGCCCGCAGAAGAGCCGATTATCATCCCGAAGGCCCGGCACGAGCTGCAAAGAAGGAAAAGTCGAAAGCAGCAAAACCATCCGGGCGTGGTTCTTCTGGAGCGACAAAAAAGAATACCCCATCCAAGAGTCCTCGCCAGTTCGGCAAGGATAAGCCGTCAAGACCGGTAAAACTTTCCGACCAACAGACCAAAAGCGACGAAAAGGGGCAGTTGAACCTCTGGGAGTAAATCCAGGCATCTTAGCTGATTTACACAGCAATACCGAATACTTCGTTGATGGCAAAACATTGTACCTATATGTCATTCAGGCTAAAATGGCTGAAATGTAAGCAGAAAAGTTAATTACTAATTGGAGGCATGGTTGTATGAAGAAGCTAGTGGTCGTGGCTTTATTTATGCTGTGTTTAGGTGTTACTTACGGTGCAGGTAACGCAACTGCTCTCACCAGTAGTACTCCCGAAATATCATCGGATAGCGCTGTCAATACTCAGGATATTTTATCCAAAAAAGTGACATATACCAGCGGAGCAAAGCGGCTGCATGTTGTGACAGAGGACCTGAGCCGTATCAGCGGGCTCGATATTTTCTGCGGACAGAACAAGAATGATTGGCGTGTGCGCGACATACCGGTTGTGGTGTGCGTAAAAGATATGCCGCTGGGGAAGGTGCTCAAAGCTATCGCTGATGCCACGCACACTAATTTTATATCTACGAAAGTTAAAGATGGCGAGATAACAAGATACGGGATCCGCCGTACCGCAAAATCCGATTTGAATATAGACCAATATCTCAAGAACAAGCACGATTTGATGTTAGATGCGGTGGATTGGCAGTGGGACGCATTGACAAAATACGGTAAGTCTAAAGAAGCAAAAGGCATTCCCGGCTTAGGTAAAAATATATGGCTCATTGCTAAATTGATTGCTACTCTAGACCCCGATGCCGAGAATGACTTGCTTAATGGGTCTACAATATCATTCAGCGGTAAAAACCCGGCATACCAGGATACTATAGGCGAGCTGTATGAGCTGGAGCGGAATGTACGCCATTCGGCTGATATGGATGCCGCTCCCCCAGCCACTCAAGAAGACGAGCAATCGGCAGTTCTCAAAATGAAGCTGATCGATAACGGAGACACCGGCGAGTCATATATAGAAACGAACCTCAGTCCGTTGATCTATGGACCTGTTACTGAGGAAGCCACCTCCCATCTGTCAGAGACAAGCTATCTGGAAAATGTAATTCCTGGCCTTCCCCCATACCCTCAAGCTAAATATCCGACCATCAGAGACGATATGAAGGACCTCAATATGGTGCCCTTATTCGCTTGCGCAGAAGAATCGGTATGGGATTGCCCGTTTATGCAGGATAAGATCGATATTGTTAAGCCGGAACATATCAAGAAGCCCACATTTGCAGATATCATCGAGGCGGCGGCTCTTGCAAGCGGCTGCAATATCGTAACGGAAGATTTTACCAGTCATAAATCTTCCAATTATCAGAACACTGGTATAATACTGCAGCTATTCAAGGAAAAAAACAGCCTCACTGATACACTCAGCGCTTTGAAGAAAGACGCAGAGTTGGGTAATATGGCCTATACTTGGTTTGCCGATGAGAAAAGCAGACTCATTGTCGGTTGGGCTTGTGATGCGGCAGGGGTCTGGAATTGGCGCATTCATCATGTAAACCTGCTGCCGGAGGATTACCTAAATGGCCTGAAAGACAAACTGGACGGTTCAGGTCTGGGGCTTGACGATGCTATTCACTGCGCGAGCCTGCCAAAAGGTGCTTTTTATGAATGGATATTTTGTTCACGCGACCTGTCCCTGTCGGCATTGACTTTCATTGGTGCAGTTGATGATCCCATGTGGATGTTATACGATGCTCTTCAGCAGGAAGACAAACAACAGGCTATGTCCAGTGACGGCTTACCGTTAGCTAAGTTCGATACCTCCTGGATTGCCGGGTTCTTCCGCACTTATCGATTGAAGCAGAGAGTAGAAGGCGAGCTTCCCCCTTTACCAAACGCAAAAAAGGCAGATACCACTGAAAAACTGTCTGAAACATATAGCGGGCCTGATGAAATGATAAGCGCTATGTCCGATCCTCAAGTCATTTTGACGATGGTGATGCGTATTAATCAATCAGTAGCCACTACCACCTATGAGCCGCACAAAGGATTAGTTAAGATTCCGGCATCTCTCGGATTATCGCGGTATGACATGGTAGTCAGCTACACTAAAGACAGCAAAATCCAGAGCAAAACGATACCAGGTCCGGCATTGGCGTTTCCGATAACCAGTCCCAAAAACTCGAAGTAGTATTAGCCAAAATCCATCAAAAGAGTTTCGGATAATGGTGTAACAATACTACGGACACATAACCAGTCATTTTACAACTAACCAAATATTTGAGGGGGCCGATATGAAGAAACGAGAAGTAGCAGCAATTGTGTTTGCGGCGCTGGGGTTGTATTTGATCGTATTGGGGATACTTACAATTCCCGGCCTATTAACTTACATCTTAATGACCCGGAGTATAAGTATATCCGAACCGCCTGTTTCAAACTCACTTATTATCGCACTCTTCTCCATAGCACTTGCTATGGAAGTTGGTTTTGGACTTCTGCTTATTGCTAAGGCCGGTAAAATTGGAAACGCTATGTTTGGAGAAGACACAGCATGGCCGTCCGCAAATGCAGAGTCATTGATGGCGGCAGGATTTCTTCTAGCCGGATTAGTCTTTCTGGCAATAGCTATCCCCGGCCTTGTAGCAATGATCATCCACATTGCATTTCCTATGAGGTACGCTGGCGAGCCGGGCTCGATTTTTCGCTCGGTCACACTATCAGGAACAGGTAATATTATTTCCACAGCTATCCAGCTCATTTTAGGACTTGCATTGATCCTATATCCAAACCGATTGGCGTCTTATCTGGACACGAGACTCAAAAGAGGGACAGAAGAATGACAAACTTCTTTGCAGCCCTCGGAACCAGAGTTATTTCCGTCTACCTGTTTGCAGCCGGTGTGATCAAATTGCCAGCCGGCATAGTGTCTATGAAGTCATTAATGAAAATGGTTTCACATGTGAATATATCTCACCCAACTGCTTTAGTAATTGCATCAACCATTTTGTGGCCGGTATTGCAGGTTCTTTTCGGTATACTTCTATGGTTTGCGGCAGAAAAAATAGGCACATGGGTCAAGGATACTCCAGACGCGCAGGAAACACCTTCAGCCAAAGGAGAGCAGGGTTTTTTGCGAGCCGGACTTGTTGTTTCCGGTGTTGCGCTATTTGCATATTCCCTTCCCATCCTGATCAGGACAATCTATGAAACAGTGCAGTTGTCGATTGCCCAGAAAACATCAGTAGGAGAATTGCTACAGGCTGGAGGGTTAAGCAAACAGATGCCGATGATCGCGCAAGAGGTCACGCAATTGGTATTGGGGCTCTGCCTTATATTCTATTCAGGATGGATTATCGACAGATTATGGGACAAAAACAACATAATTCGCGAAATATCACCGGTTGAACCCGAATCCGATTGACTTCCAGCTCTTCCTTTGCTATCATATTCCGAAAAGCCAGGAGGAAAGTGCATTTTGGAAGTAGTTGTCGGGGGCAGAAAAAAGGCCAGGCGAGCCTATGGTTTTGACGAGGTGGCCGTTGTGCCCGCGGCGGTCAGCATTGATGTCGCAGATGTCGATACAGGCTGGCATCTCGGCAGTCACGCGTTTCGTATCCCGATCCTTGCATCCGCTATGGACGGTACTGCCGACCCCAGGCTCGCAATCGCGATGGGAAAACTCGGCGGACTCGCTGTTGTTAACATAGAAGGTGTCCAAGCGCGTTATGAAGATGCCGATGCCGCTATCAGGCAAATAATCGAAGCTCCCGCCGATTCAGTCATCCCCACCATTCAAAAGATTTACCAGGAACCGATAAAACCCGAACTTGTAGCAAAGAGGATCAAGGATATTAAGGCCGCAGGGCAGCTCGCAGCAGTTGCAGCGACTCCCATGGGGATGAAAAAGCTCGCGGATACTATTTTTGGAGCAGGCGCTGATGTCGCCGTTATCCAATCTTCGGTCACAAGCACAAAGTTCGTTTCTTCCAAGGGTGCCGGGATGGACCTGACTGATTTCTGCAGAGAGTCGAATATTCCGGTTATTATCGGTAACTGTTCGTCCTATGAAAGCGCTCTTAGCTATATGGAAGCCGGCGCGGCTGCTGTTCTCTCAGGCGTAGGACCGGGCGCAGCCTGCACAACCAGAAAAGTCTGCGGTATCGGAGTCCCACAGATCACGGCAACCGCCGATGCGGCAGCAGCTAGAGACGATTACGAAGCCAGAACCGGCAGATATGTCCCTGTTATCGCGGACGGCGGCATGCGATGCGGAGGCGACATCGTGAAGGCGATAGTCGCAGGCGCTGACGCTGTTATGATCGGTTCCCCGGTCTCGACGACTACGGAAGCTCCCGGTAAAGGCTATCACTGGGGTATGGCGACTTCGAGCGCAGGGCTTCCGAGAGGCACTCGCGTTCATGTCGGCATCAACGGAACGCTTGAGGAACTTCTTTACGGTCCGGCAAAGACCGACAATGGCACTATGAACCTTGTAGGCGCTCTGCAGTTCGCAATGAGCTACTGCGGCGCTCATAATATCAAAGAAATGCAGCAGGCGGAGCTTGTTATCGCGCCATCGCTTCCAAGTGAAGGCAAGACTGCTCAGCGTGCTCAGGGTGTAGGACAGTGGCGATGACGCCGAAAGCTAATATTTCCACAAAACAAGCTACCAAACAGCTCGTGATCGTGCTGGACTTCGGCGCGCAGTACAGCCAGTTGATAGCGCGGCGCGTGCGTGAGTGCAAAGTCTACTGCGAGATTATGCCGTATGACACTCCGGTCGAGGAGATAGTCAGAAGGCAGCCGGTAGGCATTATATTCTCCGGCGGTCCCTCCAGCGTCTATGAAGAGGGCGCTCCGACTTGCGACCCAAGGCTTTACGACCTGAGAATTCCGATTCTCGGCATCTGCTACGGGATGCAGTTGATGTCATATCAGCTCGGCGGCGGCGTTGTCCCCGGTGACAGAAGAGAATATGGCAAGACCGAACTCGATGTCGTAGACAATGCTGACCTGTTCGCCGGACTCAACCCGCAGCTCATCTGCTGGATGAGCCACGGTGATGCCGTTCAGAGTCCTCCACCAGGCTTTAAGGTAACTGCGCGCACGGCAAACTCGCCGGTTGCAGCCATGGCTAACCGCGAAAAGAGACTCTATGGAGTCCAGTTTCACCCTGAAGTAGTCCACACCCCCTGGGGAATTGAAATCATCCGCAACTTCCTTTACAGCGGCTGCGGCTGCCAGGGACTCTGGACGATGGAGTCTTTCGTCAAGCTCTCCTGCGACCAGATCAAGAGACAGATCGGAGATAAATCGGTCCTCTGCGCTCTTTCAGGCGGAATCGATTCAGCTACCGTAGCGGCGCTGGTTCACAGAGCCATCGGCGACCAGCTTACATGCATATTCGTAAACCATGGCCTGCTCCGTAAGGGTGAAGCGGAAAATGTCAGAGAGACATTCGCGGAAAACTTCAAGATAAAGCTGATCTATATAGATGCCGAAGAAAGGTTCCTCGCGCGTCTTGCAGGCGTAACGGATCCTGAGCAGAAGAGAAAGATCATCGGAGAAGAGTTCATCAGGGTTTTCGAGGAAGAAGCGACGAAGCTCGCGAAAGTGGACTTTCTGGCTCAAGGCACGCTCTATCCTGACGTAATCGAGAGCGGGACCAGGCAGGCAGCGAAGATCAAGACCCACCACAACGTGGGTGGGCTCCCTGAGAATATGAACCTTAAGCTGGTCGAACCGCTCAGGTTCCTTTTCAAAGATGAGGTAAGGCGTGTTGCGGAGGAACTGGAATTACCGACTGATATAGTCTGGCGGCAGCCGTTCCCCGGCCCCGGGCTTGCAATACGAATTATAGGTGAAGTTACAAAGGATCGGTTGGAGACCTTAAGAAATGCCGATGCTATCGTAGCAGAGGAAATCAAACGCGCCGGTCTTTACAAGACATGCTGGCAGGCGTTTGCCATTCTGGCTCCGATTAAAAGCGTTGGTGTTATGGGGGACCAGAGGACTTATGCATATCCGATCGTACTTAGAGCGGTAACAAGTGAAGATGCAATGACGGCAGATTGGGCGAGACTTCCCTGGGAAGTCCTGGAAAGGATCAGTAACCGTGTGATAAACGAAGTCCAGGGCGTCAACAGGCTTGTTTATGATGTCAGCTCCAAACCGCCAGCGACTATAGAGTGGGAGTGATTTAATCACAATGGGACAAACCAAAAATCCATTGGTCGGTGACCTCGCACAGATATTGATCCCAGAGGATAGTATCCAGGAGAGAGTCAAAGCTCTGGGCGAGCAGATATCGAAAGATTACGAGGGTAAAGAACTCGTTTTAGTGGGTATATTGAAGGGAGCCGCAATATTTCTGGCTGACCTCGTGAGGTATATAACTATTCCTGTAGACTATGACTTCGTAGCGATCTCAAGTTACGGGGCTGATACGAGATCATCCGGTGTAGTGAGGCTTTTGAAAGACCTTGATTCCAGCATCGAAAGCAAGCATGTGCTTGTTGTCGAAGATATAGTGGATACAGGCTGGACCCTGCGGCTCAGCTACATAGTTGAGAACCTTCGGTCTAGAAAAGCGGCAAGCGTGAAAGTCTGTACGCTGCTCGACAAGCCAAGTAGAAGGGCTGTTGATGTAGGTATAGATTATTACGGGTTCATAGTGGAAGATAGATATGTAGTCGGCTACGGGCTCGATTATGACGGCAGATATAGAAGCCTGCCGTTCATCGGGGTCTTGAAGCCGGAAGTTTACGGCGGCGGATAGTCGTATATTGATGTAAATTGTAAAATATTTGGATGCTGCACTAGACATTCTGCAGCATCCGCTGTATAATACCCGATGGAGCCATAAGAAGACCTCAACCGGCCGGGAAAGTGGCGGCCACAGCTTCTTTAGCCATCATTCTAAACTTCAACCAGCACAGGCGCTCCTCAAGTGTCGTGCAAACTCTTCCTTGCAAGTTTATTGCCCAGCCAGAGTGCCTGTTGCAGCTATTCTTTATTACCCATGGCAGATTATGCCCATGATGAGGTGAGTAAACGTGGATCAACTTGAACTTGCAGATTTGGAGAGAAAAACATTCGAGGAACTCCAAGAGATCGCGAAAGAACTTGGGATCGAGGACGGATTTCAGAAAAAACAGGACCTTGTGTTCAAAATCCTCGCTACCGTGACCGAGCAGAGTGGCTTGATATTCGATCAAGGCTTACTCGAAATACTTCCAGACGGATGGGGCTTTCTCCGGCACAATAATTTTTCACCCTCCCCTACGGATGTGTATGTTTCTCAATCCCAGATAAAGAGATTCGCGTTGAAAACAGGCGATACAGTCTCAGGAGAGGTGCGTCCACCCAAGGACAGTGAGAAGTATTACAGCCTTCTGAGGGTAAAGGCCGTAAACGGGGCTGATCCTGATGCGGCAAGAAGCAGAAAGCACTTCGATGACCTTACGCCGATCTACCCCAACGAAAGGCTGGTCCTGGAAACGGTACCAGAGAATATTTCGGCGCGGTTTGTTGATTTGATAGCGCCGATAGGGAAAGGGCAGCGAGGACTTATCGTCGCACCGCCTAAAGCAGGAAAAACAACCCTTCTGAAAACCATAGCAAACAGCGTAACTAAAAACCACCCCGATGTCTACCTGATTGTTCTCCTCATCGATGAAAGACCTGAAGAAGTAACGGATATTCGCCGGTCTGTAAACGGTGAAGTAGTAAGCTCCACATTCGACGAACTTCCCGAAAACCACATGCGGGTCGCGGACATCGTGCTCGAGAAGGCAAAAAGGCTCGTGGAATCCGGCAAAGATGTAGTGGTGCTGCTCGATAGTATAACAAGACTATCGAGAGCTTCCAACCTTACGGTAACACCAAGCGGACGAACACTCTCAGGAGGACTCGACCCTTCAGCCCTCTACCGCCCGAAACGTTTTATTGGAGCTGCTCGTAATATAGAAGAAGGCGGCAGTTTGACCGTAATAGGGACAGCGCTTGTTGAGACAGGCAGCCGGATGGATGATGCGATTTTCGAGGAATTCAAAGCTACAGGCAATATGGAGCTTGTTCTCGACAGAAATATCGCGGAGCGAAGGCTGTTCCCAGCCATAGACATCAAACGGTCAGGGACCCGCCATGATGAGCTTCTGTATGATGAGGATACGCTCAAAAGAGTATGGCAGCTGCACCGGCTGCTGGCGGCTCTCGGATCAGTCGAAGCCACAGAGCTTCTGATCGACCGGTTGCGCCATACCAAGACCAATAGAGACTTCCTTAAGATCGTAGATAAAACACTCAAATCTACAGATATGGATTAGGCCCAGCGGCGGCAGGGTAAATTGGACTTGATAGCTAATAACGAAGGGATACGGTACCGTGGAACAGGACCCAAATTTCGAGGAAAACGAAAAGCCGGATGAGGGGATTCCGCCGGATGGTATACCGGATTTCGGCGAACTGCCGGAAGACGAACTGTCTGAAGTGCGCGACCTGGAAGAGAAAGAAGTAACTGTAGTCGGCGTCTATGAGCATCAGGATGCCACTACTGCACAGCCGCTCGCTTTCGTACTGCTTCGAGATGCCCGAAGCAGGTCGGTAATCATATGGATCGGCAGGCCAGAGGCGTTTTCCATATCGGTAGCGCTTGAAGGAGCGTCCGCGGACCGCCCTATGACCCATGATCTGATGAAAAACATCATCGCCAGGCTTGGAGGCACTATAGAACGGATTGTAATAGACGATCTCTGGAATGAGACCTATTACGCCAAAGTCCATATCTCGATGAACGGCAATACTATGGAGATAGATTCCAGGCCGAGCGATGCGATAGCTTTGGGACTCAGGGCAAAAGCTCCGATTTTTATGGCCGAAGCCGTGCTCGAACAGGCAGCTATGTACGAGGAATAATATTTCCGGCTTAGATCAGAATATTCACGAGGGGTCTCCCACTTCAGGGCTGACCCCTCGTGTTTTTATCTATCACGAAAGCACGAAAGGGAGAAAGGAAGAAAAGGGAATATAACTGTCACCCTGAACGCCAAGAGCGTCATCATGGATGGAAGCATGTCACCCTGAATAACCAACACGTCACCCTGAATAACCAACACGTCACCCTGAACTTGATTCAGGGTCCATTCTTTTCCTGGATTCCGAGTCAAGCTCGGAATGACGTTGTGGTAGTTCGGAATGATGCTTTAATCATCAACTATGGACTATTTATATCAGCTATATTAAAAACAATAAAATGAGCGGAATACTGGATTATCCAAAAGAATACTTGAACCTCGCCTATACGCTGACGTGCGGACAGGCATTCAGGTGGCGGCTTGATGACGACAACTGGTGGTCTGCCCCGGTCCGGGAGAAATTAGTAAGGATCAAAGAGTCCGATTCAGGTTTTCTCTGGGAGACTTACCCCGCAGATGCCGGTCTGGAGCTCCTTACAGACTATTTCCGCCTGCAGGATGACGTTTCTGCGGTATATACGCATCTGGCCGGCTCTGACGCACATATGAGTGAGCTCATAAGCCGGTTTAATGGCCTCAGGATCGTCAGGCAGGACCCATACGAAACAACGCTCTCGTATATATGCTCTACAGCTAATTCCGTCCCAAGAATATCGAACGCAATCGAACGTTTTTCACGCAGGTACGGCAGTTACATTGTGACAATAGGCGGACGCGCGTATTATTCATTTCCAACTGTAGAGTCTCTTGCCGAAGCAGACCCCGATGAACTCTCCGCAGTCGGTAATCTTGGCTGGCGAGGAGCTAATATCGTATCTGTCGCAAAGCAGATCATTGCACGACCCGCTGGATGGCTTGAATCGCTGAGGCATGCAAGCTATTTGGAAGCTAAATCAGAGCTTATGGGCATCAGGGGAATCGGCGCAAAGATCGCCGATTGCATATGCCTTTTCGCATTGGATAAGGACGAGGCTGTACCGGTCGATACTCATATCAGGCAGGTGGCTGTACGGTACTTTATGCCTGAGCTTAAGGCCAAGACGATCACGCCCGCGGCTTATAACAAGATTGTTCAAGTATTTTGGGAATTGTTTGGCATATATGCGGGTTGGGCGCAGGAATTTCTATACTACGAGGACCTTCTCCGCACGAGAGCTGTCAGATAATCAGTAGATCTTGTGGTTCGGGATTGTGCAGGCAGCATTCTCGCCCACACTTCCAAGCTCATACTCCCCACCGCATGGGCATTTCGGGGTTTCCTTTATGTAGTCGGGAATAAGCTCATCGGATGTCGGGGTATCCGTATTCTCCTTCTTATTCTCCATCGCCCAGCGCTCTTTTGCATCCTGCAAGTGCCTTAAGTGTGTGCAGCATAAACGCTCCTGAGAACTTCTCCTTACAGTCAGGTAGGATGGGATTGCGATCATCAAAAGCACACTGATAATCAACAGCACAATCATCATTTCAATCAGAGTAAAACCGGAGCATCTGCATCGTTTATAAGAAGGCTTTGTGGTATGCATGAGTAGGTTATACCTTAAGTATTGGGGGGGGGGAACAAACAGCCCTGGGCGGCAGGTATATCTGCTACCCAGGGCTACTACTACCTGAATAATTTACGGCAGAACGTGATCGTCATAATCACCAGCGGTTTGTACACCTAAGCTGCAAGCCGGGCTTGTCGACATATCGCCGATAGTTCCTGGTGCAGTTGTGTATGAACCGTTCGACGGGCATGCTGGCTCAGACTTGATGTAGTCGGGCGTCAGGTTAGCCATTGTAGGCGCTGCATCTGCTGCCGCTTTTGTATCCATAGCCCACTGCTCTTTGGCAGTCTCGATCTGCCTGAGGTTACCCTGGCAACTCTTCGCTCTTGACGATTCCCTTGCTCTAAGGAAGTTCGGGACCGCGATGGCGAGGAGGATCGCAATAATCAAGACAACGATCATGATCTCGATCAGGGTGAAACCTCCCTTACTCTTCTTTCCTCTTAACCACAACATATTTTCGTTCTACCTCCTCCAGGCTCGCATGGTGTGAGACCATCCGCAGTAACCGCTGTATATGTTTTTGCGGTCCTGCTGCGGCCCAGAGTTGCGTCCATCGCATATCACTGGCCCGCCACTCAAGTTCTTCCATGCCGAAGAAGAAGGCTTAACATAAAATGTTGAATATTATCAGCTTTGGCCTTCTATGAGCGCTTTGACGAACTCTTTAGGATCGAAGTCTTCGAGATCGTCCAGATGCTCGCCGGTCCCTACGAGTTTGATAGGTATCCCGAGCTCGTCTTTTATGGTAATCACTATCCCGCCTCTCGATGTACCGTCCAGCTTCGCTAGCGCGATCCCCGTAGCCTTGACGGCAGCTACAAACTCCTTAGCCTGGTTGATCGCATTTTGTCCAGTGGTAGCGTCGAGAACCAGTATCGTCTCATCCGGCGTACGCCCCAGCCCCCGTTCAACCACCCGTGACATTTTTTTCAGTTCGTCCATCAGGTTCGACTTGGTATGGAGCCTTCCGGCTGTATCGGCGATTATATAGTCAACATGCCTAGACAGACCGGCCTGCACCGCATCGAACAGCACAGCGGAAGGGTCTGCGCCCGGCTGGTGCTTCACTATGTCCACACCAACGCGGCCTGCCCATATTTCAAGCTGGTCAATGGCTGCTGCGCGAAACGTATCAGCGGCAGCCAGCAGCACCTTTTTTCCCTGCTTTTTGAAACGGTACGCCAACTTCGATATTGTCGTTGTCTTCCCCACCCCATTAACACCGACCATCAGGTAAACCGTTGGTGGTTCCGGCGAAACAACAAGATCGGAATCCCCCCCGACTTCGAGAATACTTATCAACTGTTGTTCCAGTCTCGTACGGACCTCATCCGTATCCTTCAGTCGTTCCCGGCGGGTCATATCCCTTAGCTCGTCAACAAGCCGTGTAGCCGTATAGATACTTATATCGGACTGCACCAGGATCTCTTCAAGCTCATCGAACAACTCATCGTCCACAGGCCGCCGCCCTGTAAGCAGTTGATCTACCTTCTGGAATATGCCTCTGAATAATCGCATCATAACCCCCACATAAAAAGGAGCAGCCCTTCAAAGGCCGCTCCGATTGCTCACTATATAATACCAAAAACGATCTTTCGCTAATAGCTCCACTTATTCTTCAGTATCCACCTGAGCACGGACCATTTGTGCTTCTTGATTGCAGGACTGGCGCTTCCGATCATCCAGCACTCTCTATCACAGCTGCGGGTTTTACAACGTACCTCCTGCGCTCTTGCGCTGTTCCAGACTTTGTCCCATGGGCCGTCTTTGATATTGCCCATGCTCTCAGGAAGGACGTTGCAGGGATAAATCTCACCGAATGGATCTACCAGAAAAACATCAGCGCCCATCTCACACGGCAGGAACCTCTTGCCATCGTTGACTTTGTTGATAAGCCCGTGGTTGAAATAAGCTCGGAACCAGTTCTTGGGCCGCTTCGTCCTAAAAAACTCGCGGATAAGCTGTCTGAAGCACTCGGATACCTCTTCCTTCTTCTGGATAGCATTATCTTCCTTGTGGAAATAGTACCCGTTATGAACGACTGCAGTGGCGAACTCGACATTCAACCCGTTTGCAAGCTCGTAAAGCTCCATCAGGTCTTTTGCGTTCCTGTCCGAGACAGTGATACCGAACCCGATGTCTTTTACACCCATCCGCCTTAGCTGCAAAATAGTCCTGAGCCCGTGGTCGAACCCATCTTTGATGCCACGAAGCTCGTCGTTTGCCGCAGGAAGCCCTTCAAGGCTGACCCTGAACCCAAGATCAGGGTATTTTTCAGCCAGGGCAACTACTCTATCAGTAAAATATCCGTTCGTGCTTATACATATCCTATCGGCTTTAGGCTTGACTATTCGAACTATTTCTCCCAGATCCTGCCTGATGAACGGTTCTCCGCCTGTTATATTGAGGAACTTCATATTTGGAAGCTGCTCATAATACTTAATGTCAAGCTCATCTTCAGGGGAACTGGGGAACTGCCATGTATTACACATATGGCACCGCGCGTTACAGCGGTATGTGGCTACTAGAATCCCTTCCAAATATCTACTACCTACCTGATTTCTATAGATTTCCGGCGGATTACACCGGAATTGTCGGCTCGTGAGAGGACGTATCGAGATCAGCGATCTGCCCCTTTTTGCCGTCCGCAATCGCGGTGTACACTTTTTCGATCTTTGTGGCTACACTGTCGAACCCGTATTCGGCGACTCCAGCCGTGCGGGCACGCTGACCATATTCCTCGACCATATCAGGATTCTCTACCGCCATCCTGAGTACACGCTCCAGATCATCGACATTTTTGTTTTCGAAGATAAGTCCGACATTCTCGGCAGCCTCAAGATTAGGCGGAATATCGCTTGTTATAACACATCTGCCGTAGGATATCGCCTCCAGTAACGTTATGGCGAGTCCCTCTATCGTCGATGGTTGAACATAGCAATAAGCGTTGGAAAACAGCTCCTGCAGCTCGGCGCCATGCACGTAACCTGTAAATATGACCTTATCGCTCGCAGAAGCCTGCAACTCCTTGACATATGAATCCGAGTGGCTGGAACCACCGGCAATTACCAGTTTTTTGTCAGTATTGAGCCGGTTGTATGCATCAATAAGAAAATGACAGCCCTTTTCAGGAACGAGACGCGCCACGAAGAGTATGTAATCTCCCCCTTCGAGGCCGTATGAGCGGATAATGGAAGGAAGCAGGAACTCCGGTTCGATTACACCGCTTGGAATATAATAAATATTGCGTTTATACCCCGTCTCCAGGTATTCTTTCAGATACTTCGAGACGGCTACGGTAGCATGAGGAAATACCGCTGCGGCGCGTTCACCAAGTCTTAGATAGTATTTGGCGAATCCTCCCCACTTTTCACGCTGCCAATCCAGTCCATGGACTGTGGCGACTGTCTTTTTTCCTACAAGTCGCGGTATCAAAGACATCGTCGCCGGGCCGAGCGCATGGTAGTGGACTATGTCATAATCTTTCATCAAAAGATGCATTGTGGCGATGAAAGTATGAGTTATTGCATCGTAGTTCTTGCTTTGGATTGTGGGCAGCACTTTGAGACGCACGCCTTTATAGAACTCTTCATTCGTAGTCGTGTAATACGGACGACAATATACCGTAACGTCGTGTCCCATCTTAACGAACCGGGTCGCGATCTCTTCAACATGCCGCTCTACGCCTCCCCACGTGGCGGGGATGCCTTTTGTCCCAAGCATGGCAATTTTCATTCTGATATTAGTATCGCCAAAATGTCTTCCGGGCTTTACACTGAGTTTCGGGTAATGATGTTACAAGTCCTCATCCTACTGAGAAGACTGCGATCAGAAACAGGACCTTAATCCTGGATCAGCGCCCGAAACTCTTCCAAAAGAGTTTTTGGCTAAAACGCTATTGCTTACTTATCACATCAACTGCCAAAACTCTGTAGCAGGCTAAAACTATACTACGAGGTATCATAAAGAAGACAACGAATACCAAATACTCCTTACAGACCAATATGTGGCCAATATATTTCCGGCACAACACAGGTTGTCAATATTTCACAAGACACCGAACGGCTGCAACACCTACAGAGTTTCAGGAGATAAAGTAACAGCCAAAAGTTATATAAACAGTTCTCTGATGTAGCTTTATCTGTTGATTTTACACTTACACCTGAAACTCTTCCGGAAGATTTTCGGCAACAACCAATATA
>JBDKSP010000084.1:0-24561 GCA_039680575.1 Armatimonadota bacterium | reverse complement strand
ATGCTGAGCTTGACTCAGCATCCAGGAAAAAAATGGACCCTGAATCTATGGATTTTCGGCTATAGCCGAAAATCTTCCGGGGAGAGTTTCAGGTAATACCTGAAACTCCTTAGTTCAGGGTGACGTGTTGGTTATTCAGGGTGACGTGCTTCCATCCATGATGATGGGCTGGTTGTTCAGGGTGATATATAATTCTTGTAAGAGTGAACTCTTACAGTCAATAGAGGGTAACTAAAGCTTGTTTATGCGGTGAGATGTCCTACCCGCCGCGGTTTTTCCGATGCGAAGTATTCCGCCATTCCAGCCCGGCAATTCTCACTCTTACGATACCTGCCTTGAGTACATCGCCCTGGCTGACTTTGCATACCCGGGCACAACTTCCTGCAGCATTTCGAGGACCCCTTCGCCGTCGAGAGACAGTGCAAGATGCTGGAACTTCTCCACGATATCCTCTGCTTCGGCGTATGTTAAGCCCACTTCTCCCTGGACCTTGTTCAAACCGTCATACTGCGTGCGTTCCAGCTGTTCCTGGTTCGAGGCGAGGGTCTCATGCATCTTCTCGCCGGGTCTGATTCCCGTGAATGCTATCTGAATATCCGTTCCGGGCTCGTAGCCGTTCAACCGGATCATATCTTCGGCAAGGTCCAGTATACGGACAGGCTTGCCCATGTCCAGCACATATATCGCGCCGCTTTTTCCTACGTCACCAGCCTGGATTACCAGGCGCACGGCTTCAGGTATCGCCATGAAGAACCTGGTCATCTCCGGATGGGTCACTGTTACCGGGCCGCCGGTCCTTATCTGCTCCTGAAAGACCGGAATAACACTGCCTCTGCTGCCCAGAACGTTTCCGAACCTGACGCATACGAATGTTGTATCAGGATACTGCTTAGCGGCGGTCCTTGCTACCATCTCACAGATCCACTTGGTTGCGCCCATTATACTGGAAGGCTCCGCGGCCTTATCCGTCGATATCTGGACCATCTTTTCGACGCCGTATTCCACACAGGCATCGACTACATTATGCGTGCCGATGACATTGTTATGCACCGCCTCGCAGATGTTCTCTTCCATAAGCGGCAGATGCTTATGCGCGGCAGCATGAAACACCACCTGCGGACGGAACCGCTTGAATACCCTGCTGATCCTCTTCTGATTGGTTATCGATGAGATGATCGTAAAGATGTTGCTGGACATCTCGGGATAATCGCGCCTGAGCTCCTGAGCGATTCTGAATATCGAGTTTTCGCCGTGTCCAAGAAGGATAACCTCTGCTGGGTTCAGCCTCATTACCTGGCGGCAGATCTCAGAGCCTATGGACCCTCCGGCTCCTGTGATAAGGACCCTCTTGCCTGTCAGATACCCTGCATAGGACTTCACATCGACCGATCTCATCGGACGCCTGAGCAAATCTTCCATCTGGATCTCTTCGATCCGCAGGTATCTTGGCCGGAGCAGCTGATCTTCAAGGTTCGGAATCACTTTTGCCAGGACTTTTTTCTTTCTGCACTCGAGAACCAGGTCGCGTATGTCTTCGGGGTCCGAATCATCGGTCTGGGCGAATATCACTTCGTCTACTTCACGGTTTTCGAGATATTTGGCCAAGAGATCAGTAGTCCCGAGGACCTTGACTCCGCCGAAGAACAATCCCTGCTTTTCATCACTGTCGTCAAGGAACCCGATAATCGAATAGTAGCGCATACTGCTTGTGTGCGCGATGGCTTTGACTATGGCAAGCGCCTGTTCGGCAGGTCCGACTATGATAGTGCGGACTGTGACCGTCTCACCATCTTTTTTTTCATCGCAGACAGAAGACAGAAAGCGGCGGCCGAGCATTCTGATCCCCAACCGGAGTGTGCCGATGCCTAGCAGGCTCAAAAGCCAGTAAAGAAACACCACGCTCCGCGGCATCATATCGGCATAGAGGCAGTATTGGATGAGCACCATTCCCGCTACGGCTATGATGCTTGCCCGCGTAAGGGACAATATAGCCTCGAATCCCGCAAAACGCCACGCATGCAGATACATCTTCGATGCCGCAAGCACCAGGAAGTAGAACGCGACAGACAGCAGAATGCCCGGGAACCTGGGGCCAATGTAATGATCCCAGGTCTGAAGCAGCGGCTTATCATCGAATCTCATCCATAAAGCGACGAGAAACGAAGCGAATACTATAAGCTCATCCGTGAAGGCGAGCGCAACGCGCCAGCCCACAGACTCCGCTCTACTCAGGCTTCTGCGTATCATTTGCTAGTCCTGATCATTTCCATCATCGATTGCGGGGATGTCCGCTTCATTAATGTTCGCTATCGGGCGGTAAGCATCGTACCCGCCGTAGTTATCATTGCATTTATTGACTATGGACCCTATGTAAGGAGCGCCGATCAGAGAGAGTATCCTCACCGAGTTCTGGAGGGTGCTCTTCTCGGTCTGGTTCACCGATACGACCAGCATTACGCCGTCGGAAATAGTCGATACAACCTGCATATCGCTCAGCCCAGCGCAGGGAGGCCCATCTATTATCACCCAATCGTATTTCTCCCGGAGCTTCTCGAAAGTTGCACGGCACTCCGGCAAATTAAGGAAATCCGCGGGGTTGGGCGGTATCGGCCCTGCCGGGAGGCAGTAAAGATTGGGTATCTGTGTCGACATTACAGCCTCTTCTATACTTATCAACCCTCTGACCAGGTTGGTAAAACCGATATTTCGTTTGATAGAAGCTTTCTTGTGCAGCGACGGACGCCGCAGGTCGCAGTCTACAACCAGCACCTTCTTGCCGGAGAGTGCCGCGGCAACGGCGAGATTGATAGACGTGATGGACTTGCCTTCCGCCCTTCCGGGGCTTGTCACCGCAACTATCTGTACCGGATTTTCCTTTGTTCCGAAGTCTATTATGTTGCGCAGTACCCTGAAGGCTTCTATGAACCCGCTGCTCTGGTCTACCGACTCCAACTGCAGGTTCGCTTTGTCCGCACCCTTCAGGTTCGGGATCACCGCAAGCGGGGCTTCTCCGGTCAGTTTGATGATTATGTCGTCATACCGGACCTTCTTGTCCAGCCGCTCGGCAACCGTAGCGACACCGACCGACAGCATACACCCCAGAAGGAAGAACAGCGCTGCATTCTTCTTTTTATTAGGCGCCGACGGTGAAGGGGCAGGGTAAGCTGTCGAAGCAAACTTTGCACTGGGCACCGTAGACTTCTCGTTGACCAGGAGGGTGTAGTACTTGTCGGAGAGCATCTGGTATGTCCGCTCGAGCACGGTCACCTTCTCGATCAGCTTTGTAAGTGCCCGCTCTTGCTCCGGCAGAGCCTGGACCTGCGCATCTCTCGCAGCCAGAACGCGCCTCAACGCCTTGATCCTGGCACTGGAGGCGGCGCGGTTCACCAGGGCTACGGTGTAGTTCTGGATGTCTGGGTTCCTTGTTTTGACCTTCGTTGCCGTAATTGTCTGGGCAGCCTGGTTCATCACCTGCATTGTCGAAGCGATAGCGCCGTCGATTTTCTTTATTTGCTTTGATTCAGGAGTGTATTCCTGGATCAGACTGGCGCGGTCGGTGTAGAGCTTCGCAAGGGTAGTCAGAGCCTGTTGATATTGAGGGCTGAGCTGTATCGTGCTGCTCCCCTCGATCTCATGGCCATCTTTCGCAAGCTGATTCTTGAAAGTTTCGGCTTCCTTTTGAGCAGCAGCCAGCTCGATGTCGGCTTTGTCCTGGTCCATCTGGAGGGAAACCAGGTTTCCTGCAATAGCTCTCAGCTGATCATCCGCTGCAAGCATCTTGGTCTTTTTCTTATATTCGGAGAGTTTTTTACGAGCATCTGACAACTGATCGCTCACCGACTTCAGCTCATCGGATACATACTCCCGGCCCTGTCTCGAGGACTGGCTGGCAGAAAGCTGATCACGTACTATATATGTCGATACCAGTGAGTTGGCCAGGTTTGCAGCCACCTCCGGGTTGTAAGCTTTGGCTGTTATGCTGATAATATCCGAATCTTTCTTGGAATCCACACTGAGAGCCCACTGTGGGATTATGTCTGCACCAAAGCCTTTGGACAAGCTTTCTTCACCAACCTTCAATGCGGCATCGCGGATGACTTCAGGGCTGGTGATCAGCTCGATCTGCGATTGGATGGACCTGGACTTTGTGAGCGCTACAACGTCGCTTACAACGGTCGCGTCATTGCTGTTGACAGTCACCGGGCCGTTTGTGGCGACGATCATGAGCGCGGTGGACTCATACACCGGCTTTTGATGGAGTGTGTAGACCGCTCCGGCAGCCAGTACGATGACGAGTGTCGCAAGCATCAGCCAAAAGCGCCTTTTGATTACGTCAAGAATCCGGGACAGCTCGATCTGCTCAACGGGAGGCGCGCTGCGCTGATAAGCCTCAGTCGTTTGGGCAAGTGGCGCGTTGTCCACAGTTGTTATATGCCGGTCAGTCAAACTCATTTATCTGCAACCACCTTTCCCCTAATCATTCCACCGGTCAATCGACCACAGGAAGGATAAACCGGTAGACAGATTAGCAAACACTCTGTCCCAGTCCAGTTTTCCTGTCTCAGGCACCCATACAATATCTCCAGGCTGGATTACCGGGTTCTGAGACATATCCCCCTTCTTCGCGAATTTTTGAAAATCCACGACCAACCTCTCCTGTTTGCCGCTGGTGGTACGGAGAATCGCTACTTTTTTCAATCCGCCCCTTTTGTTGTCGGCTCCACGGGCAAGCGCCAGAGCATCGGAGAGCGTTACCTGCTGGTTCTCCTTCAGCGGGAAGAATCCGGGAGCATTTACCCATCCCATAACCGCAAACCGTGCAATAGAGTCAGGGACCACGAGCAGATCGCCCGACTGCAGCTTGACGGGTGTTTCCTGCTTACCTTCGATAGTAGCCGGTACGATGTTTATAGTCTCTGACGAACCATTGAGATGAGTCACAGTGACTTTAGTGAGCGCGGCATCATCCAAAGTGCCGCCGGCCATCGTGATGGCTTCCAGAATGCCGGCACTGTCTTTTCGGATGTTATAGACACCAGGCCTCGCAACTTTGCCCATCACGTATACAGGTATGAGTTCAACATTTTCTACAGTGATTACATCACCGGCGCGGACAGCCTGATTAGCTGATTCATTGCCCCTCATGGCTTCCTGCAGCGAGACCATCTGCTTATCTCCGCTTGTGCCGCGAAGTATGCTGACCTTGCAATCTGCGGCCTCTATGCCGGAAGGAATCCCTCCAGCGGCTGTCACAGCTTCCGTGATGCGCCATCCCGGCTTCAGGTTGTATGGTCCCGGCTGCTTGACTGCGCCCATCACATAAACGAGCTGTGGTCTGGGTGTCTTCAGTACGATTGTGACATCAGGGTCCTTGAGTTCGCTCTTCAGGTTGTCAGCGATCAGCGCAGCGGCTTCGGTAAGCGTCTTGCCTGTGACTTCCACGGTTCCCGCAAGAGGAATCGTGATCTTTCCATCGGTCGGTATATAGAAATCGCCGGAAAACTCAGTATGGTTCATCACCATAACAGTAATCACGTCTTCGGGACCGAGCTTATAATCGGAATCGGCAGCGTTCCCCAAAACGGGCAATAAAAGTGTCATGCAGAGAGCAATTATAGAAATACAAAGTCTCGCCCGCAAAATGTATTTGAGACAGCTGCCGGTATTGCTGATGTTAATGACCATAGGAACTCATCCTCCAGGGGTGAGACGACAAACTCGACCTGATAGAATTTAGAAATAACCCAACTTTAATAGTGTCTGGACTTGGCTTTCGGTACCGTATGCTGCGATACTGTTGTCTGAGTTGCTTGCGCTCGTGGTATGTACGAGAGGCTGGTCATATAAAGAAGATTTGTCTTTAAGGTGTAGTGTCTGACACCTGCAGCCTCATGCCAGCACCACAACAGCATGCATCATGGAATGGATGCCATATATCGGACTCTTTTGGCTATCAAATTAGTCGCATATAATACGCAGAACCCCAAGATGTAAACTACACTGGCAAAACTTATGCACATCTTATTATAATTTAGCTCACCAAGCAGGCATTGTCAAGGCAGGCAGGCATTTTGACAGTGATTATCGGCTAAAACCGGCATATATACCGGGGTTGATGCTGTTTCAGCAACTGGAAAAAGGGACCAATGGAAAGAGTATCCATCGGCCCCTTTTATACAAAGGAGGAAACTATTACTGAGTCTCAGATGATACCTGAAGCTCTCCCGGAAGATTTTCGGTAATAGCCTGGCGATAACTTACAACTGACTTTATAAAACCGTCTTGCGTTTGCGTCTGAAGAACAGCCCCACCGGAGCAAGAACCGAGAGTGCCGCAACAACTGTGCTCGGCTCAGGCACAGGCGACAGTTCCGCGGCCAAGGCATAGGTCTTGTCACTTTTTGCGATTGCACTGTCACCAATGTTATGTGTTGTGCCAACACTCAAAGGCCCCGAAGTAGTCCAGGATATGCTGGAACTGGAACCTGGATTATAGGCTTCTGCAATACCGCGTTGACTGTCCGCTGACAGATAAAACCCCAGCACATCTCCCGGATTGACAACAAAGCTGCCTACTGCATCAACCCATTGAGCGCCATCGGTCTTGTTGTCGACCAGTTGCTGATATTTGAGGGTATAAACACTCGAATCAGTAGTTGGGCGCCAAACCATCAGATACATAGAATTGGAAGTCCCACTGCTAAGCGAACTCTGAGCGTACCAATCCCATCTTGTCAATACACCGGATTCTGTAATATTGTACATCGGATTGATATCCAGAAAAACGGTATTACTTGTTGGTGATGTGTAACTAGACCCATAGGAAGGCCATGGCAAGTTACCAAAAAGGACTCCTGAATCAGCTCTCGCTATTTGCGGGCTCATCGTGACCAGGACTGCGGCAAGACACAAGGCCACGCGAACAATTCCTCTTTTCAAATCAGTTTCCCCCTATTACAACAATAATGAGCATCCCAAAGAACGACATATATGCTTGTTGAACTTGTCATGGTTCCACATTACAGCCGTTCAAACTAAAAAGCGTGGCGCAATTAACATACTTGCCAATATAATGGCTACTTGGTACACACCACACTCTTATCGTGAAATATAGCAGCTAGTCATTTAATAGTCAAGACCATTGGCAGCCAAAATATCAAAATTACAACAAAACTGGTAATTGTACCTGGTAATTCCAGACCCAGCTATGGAAGAGCTGCTCCTTTATATAAATACAGGCCATCAGGCAATTTATTCGGATGGAGTTCCGGATACATTCAATACACGCACCATGCGGCAGACTTCACCCGTTGCTTTATTGCGAAAGCATGAGCTGACACCGGTAATGATCAAAAAATCACCTTCTTTGTATCCGCTTCCATCCATCGCGACACGCACACCGATGTTCGCAGCACTATCCGTGTACGAACCGTCAAGAAGCCCCGATCCATCGTCGATATAGACATAACTGCCGGAAGGATCTTTCTGTGTGACCGTTCCCCAGACTTTGATGAGCATCCCGATATTATTGGGACCTAAACCGTCAAGGACACCGCACTGCACTACATTGCCGTCCGATAAAAGATCCGTACCGCCCACCGATTTATTCGACATACCGAAAGGTCCGACTGAGCCTAGACCGGTTTTGCCGACCGCTACCGCAGCTATGTATCTCTCGCTGTCATCGTTCGTCAGAGTTTTCCCGACCACATTCACCATCTGACCGGCGCTTAAGCCGTGAGCCGGCCTATCGACACGTATACCTGCAGAGCGGTCAGAAGCCTCGATATAGAAGTAACCATCGTAAGCTGCGGTCACCACCTGCCCGCCGACAGACACGATGTCTGTGTCCGACTTCCTGGCTGCGGAGATATCATCACTGTATTGCACCGAGGCAACCTTAACGCACAGATTAGTGGCATCGAAGCAGGAGATCACAGGAGCACCGGCAGGATCGAGGCAAATCGCAGGGTTCTGCCCCACGTCTCCAGCGGAATCAACCGTGCTTGTCATCCACAGACCGTTTACTCTGGCCGCATATTTGAGGTCATGCGTGCCGAACACATAATAGGCTATATGTACCACGCCGCCGTCTCCCACAGACATCGCTGTCCCTTGTCCGGCGCCCGCAGAGGTGTCGACAACTTCTGTTGTCCACGAGCCGCTCTTATACTCTGCGTAAGAGAGATTCGCAGCTTTGTAGTAGCTAATCCGCCTGGTTCCGGAAGCATCTACTGCAAGCGATGTAAACTGCCCGACATTACTGCCGCTGTCAATTACCTCCCGGTGCCACTGCGTACCATCCCAGTCCGCGCACTTCAAATCACTTTTGGTATAGTCATAGTAGCTGATCACGGGTTTACAGGAAGGGTCTAATGCAATTGATGAGTACTGGCCGACGTCGCCATCCGAATCGACGACTTCCACAGACCACGTACCTGAATCCATCGAAGCATATTTCAGCTTCCCATTTCCATAATCATAGTAACTGATGCGCGGGTGTCCGCTGGAGTCCAATGCCAGGGATGAAAACATGCCGACGTTACCGGCACTATCCACTGTGGTAATCTGCCATGCAGTCCCAACCAATGACGCATACTTCAGATCGCCATTCTGGTAATCGTAGTAGCTGATATGAGGGTTTCCCGACGCATCCAGAACGAGCGAAGGATATTGGCCTTTGAATCCGGGACCGTCCACAACCTGTGTTGACCATGTGCCGCCGTTATTGACCGCGTATTTGAGCGATCCAGCCCTGAAATCATAATATGCCAGGTGCAGGCTGCCGCTTCCATCCATCACGACCGAGCTGTGCTGCCCGTCCTTAATGGTATCCGTGCTCCAGGTAAGGGCTGCCGCCTGTCTATTGGAGAGTGATAGAACGCACAAGACACCAATAACAACCATAACAGATTTTATAATTCTCATTTTCTCATTACTCCTTATAAACAACCCGGCAGAACATCTTCTGATGATTATTCAGGTTAACTGCTGACGCGATACTCAAATTGATCGCAATATTATGACCGTCAGCTTGCCACATGCTCAATATACGTAGGGATATCTCCGGTGTCAAGACGATAAGTGGCAAAACTGGTATTTGTACAGGGTAATTTTGTCTGTACAGTGACACACACATGTAGACAAAGAGACATTTGATCCCGTATGTTTCCTGCAGCAAGCCGGAATGCAAACCAGCGGCTCCCTGGGGCAGGTCATTCCACATTACGAGTGGGAGTATCCCAGTAATATTACCTGTTTTACTGTCAAATTTCGTCAAATATGAAATATGGCCTTGACTGATCAGCTAATTTACGATAAATTGATGGCGAGAAGGCATAGTGTCAATAATTACGCAGTCAATTCAGCGTTATCGGCACACCAGCGCCGGGTCGATAGGCTCATGGCCTGATGGGCGCGGAAGAAATTGTGAAAGGAGATAAGATTTATGAGAAAACTGCTATTTGCTATCGCAGCAACTATAGTCCTGTCTTGTTTATCGGTCGGAGTCCGAGCAGATAATGATGGTACCACCTTAGGCTTCACTGCTACTGTGAAGAAGAATAATACTGCGGTCACTGCTACCCCCTTGGACCTAGACAGTTCGTCATACGATCTAGGATTCGTAGGATTATGGAAACTGACATACAGTGGCAAAGTAGACATTACCACCAATAACACTAACCCGTCATGGAGCCTGCAGGGTAATCTGAAAGATACAGGCGGTGATAACTTCATCTGGCAGTACTACTACAGTGCTGACAATGTGGACTCTGCGGAAGATGTTACTAATTGGACGTGTGTGGGGTCTTTACTGAATGTCGATAAATCCGGTTCTGGTTCGTGGGTCGGCGAATCATCAGGAGATATATCATATGGGCCTACTATCAGCGCAAGGTGGCTCCTATTAGACCACGATGCAACCCTTACGAAAACTAGCGGGACAGGCAGTGTTACTGCCCATGGAACCGGCGTAATGGATGTTTCCTCTGTTCCGGAACCCGGAACGATCCTGGCAGCATGTACTATACTTGCTCCGGCAGGGATGTTCTTTAGAAGGAGAAAACGGTAAGCCGGAATCTCCGAAGAGCTCGCAAGTGAAGGATATAATTAGGAGCCGCCGAGTGTAGTTTTCAGGCGGCTCTTGGTATTCCGGCGATATCCGATTATCACCCTTAACACTCTCAATCCCATTCGTTTGCTCTGCCATCACTCTGAACTCACATTCCGAACTCGCAATTGACCCTATGGTGCATGAATGGTATAATATTGTCGAAATAGGGTTTTACGGCTGGCGGGGGTAACCCTCACCAGCTTTATATATATTTGGCCGGCTAAAACAGGCCAGGCCTAAGAAAGTTGGCACATATTGGGGCTCCGGCTCACCGGGATACGTGATCTGGTAGAAAGTATCCTGCTGAAGGTGAGAGGACCGGCACGTTATACCGGCGGGGAGCTGGGTGAAGTAAAGAAGGACCATGCCAGTGTTGAGGTCCTCTTTGCACTCGCATTCCCTGATGTATATGAGGTCGGGATGTCGAACATCGGCATCAAAATCCTCTATCACACACTAAACCGCCGTGACGACACAGCGGCGGAACGTGTATTTGCACCTGCTGCGGACATGGAAGATGCCATGCGGGAGGCGCAGTTGCCATTGTACGCGCTGGAATCGTTCGTTCCGGTGCAGAGCTTCGATATAATCGGCTTTTCCCTTGCCTACGAACTTACCTACACTAATGTCCTCAACATGCTCGACCTTGCGGGCATCCCGCTCAAGAGCTCGGAGCGCAACGAGTCACACCCGCTGATCATCGCCGGAGGCCACTGCACAGTCAACCCCGAACCGATGGCGGAATTCATCGATGCATTTGCCATCGGTGACGGCGAAGAAGTCGTGCATAAAATCGTCCATGTATACAAAGAGCATAAGACCGACCGCCATAAGCTGCTTCTGGCACTCGCCTCAATTGAGGGAGTGTATGTCCCATCTCTTTACGAGAAAAGTGACGGCGGATTAGCGCCAATCGACGACAAAGTGCCTGCAAAGGTGCGGCGAACGGTCGTTAAAGACTTCGAGTCGGTGGACTACCCGGACAGAATGATCGTGCCGTTCGTAGAAACGATCCATGACCGGGTCGCGCTTGAGATAATGCGCGGATGCACTCGAACATGCCGGTTCTGCCAGGCGGGTATGATTACAAGGCCGGTGAGAGAAAAGTCCATAGGTAAGATCAAGGAGCAGGCCGCGGCGCTCATTGCTGCTACAGGTTACGATGAGATCGGCTTGATGTCCCTCTCAAGCGCAGATTACACAGGGATCGAGCAGCTTGTACACGATCTGATTGCGAAATATGAGTCGGAGCGGATCGGTGTATCGCTTCCGTCGATAAGGGCGGATGCAGGATGCGTCAGATTCGCGGCTGAGATTCAGAAAGTCAGAAAATCCGGGCTTACGTTTGCGCCGGAAGCCGGGACACAGCGGCTGAGAGATGTTATAAATAAAAACGTGACCGAGGCTGACCTGCTGGAAGCAGTGGAAACAGCGCTCGAGTGCGGCTGGCGCAAGATCAAGCTTTATTTCATGATCGGGCTCCCGACAGAGACGGACGAAGATGTCTCAGCGATTGCGGGCCTGGTATACAAAGTGCTGGACCTTGCACGGACAAAGAGGCGGCCGCTTTCGATAAATGTGGGAGTATCCTCGTTTGTTCCCAAGCCTTTTACGCCGTTCCAGTGGAGGGCGCAAGACAGAATCGAGGAGCTCAAGCGAAAGATCGAGATACTGAGGTCGAGGCTGAGGCACAGGTCGGTTTCGATTTCATGGCATGACACGACCATGAGCGAACTCGAAGCCGTTTTTGCAAACGGCGGCAGAGAGCTTGGACCGGTAATTCTTAAAGCCTGGGAGATGGGTTCGAAGTTCGACGGCTGGGACGACCGCTTCGACTACGAGAGATGGCAGGAAGCGTTCAATGGGTGCGGAGTAGATGCCGATTCAATCGCTCACAGCCGAAAAAGTTACGACGCTCCCCTACCCTGGGAGCATATCGACTGCGGCGTGACCACCAAGTGGCTCATGGCGCAGGACAAGCTTGCGGAACAGACGAAATCACTGCCGGACTGCCGGTTCGGAGTCTGCCTGAACTGCGGAATCAAGGAATTTCTCGGCAGTTCTGACGGGTGCGGCGTATACAGCTCTGAAAACGAGGCTGCACCAGATGTTTATTCCGAGCAGTCAGAGGAAAAAACTGAACAAACACGTGTGTGGTTCAGATTGACTTACTCGAAGGGACCTAACCTCAGGTATCTGTCGCATCTGGACCTCGTGAGAGTCTTCGAGCGAGCTGTAAGGCGCGCTAATATGCCGGTTTCTTACTCTGAAGGGTTCAATCCGAGACCACGAATGTCGTTTTACACCCAGCTCTCAGTCGGAACGACCGGTGAAGCCGAACCGATGACTATAGAGCTGGCGAAGAGAATCGATCCTGTCGAGTTAGTCGGCGCACTGAACTCAGCACTGCCCGATGGGTTAAGTATAAAATCGGCAGTGGAAGTGGACGGGCGCAAGTCCCCATCGATTCAGGGCAGTGAGTATCTGATCGGTGTAATGGGGACTCATAACACAATAGATATGGACGCGGCTATCGGTACGCTCTTATCGAGTGAAAGTTTAGTGATAGCCAGAAAGAAAGAACAAGGTTTCAAGCAGGTAGATATCAGACCCGGTATCGAGTCGATTGAACTGCTGAACGAGCATAGCATAAATGGATGCACCGGAGTTATCCGGGCGAGACTTACAAGCGGCAGGCCGAGTGAGATCGTCGATGCACTGAAAGAGAGCATCCCATCCATCGAAATGCGCTCTGCTCATAGGGTTAAGGTTTATTAGTTTACCGCTAATTATGCGGGAGTTTATTTAATCACTAAAGCACGAAAGGGAGAAAATAGAAAAAGGGAATAGAGGACGTCACACCGAACTAAGGAGTTTCAGGTATTACCTGAAACTCTCCCCGGAAGATTCAGGGTCCATCTTTCTTCCTGGATTTCGAGTCAAGCTCGGAATGACGTATTCTTATGCTTCGGGATAATATCCCGAAGCACGGTATCATCCAATCCCTTCCCTGCTGAAAGCTACCTAACCTGCTTTAGTGACAGAAAAGATTCCTATTTGAAAGGGGATATTGATATGAATGACAGAATGGAAGGAGGTGATAGCACTTGTCGAAGGAAATAATCGTCAATGTCGACACCCGGGAAACCAGGGTCGCACTGATCGAAGGCGATAAACTGGTCGAACTGCACGTCGAACGGGAAGAACGCGTAGTCGGAAGTATTTATAAATGCAAAGTATCCAATGTTCTTCCTGGTATGGATGCAGCTTTCGTGGATATAGGGCTTGAGAGAAATGCGTTTCTCTATGTCGCTGATGTTCTGCCTGAAGCCGACGAAGATATGCCTGTCAGCAGAAAGGATACCAAATATCTGCACATCAAGGATGTACTCAAGATTGGGCAGGAACTCTTGGTACAGGTCATCAAAGGCCCGCGCGGCACGAAAGGAGCAAGAGTCTCAACCAGAGTCTCACTCCCTGGCCGTTATCTCGTTCTCATGCCGGACTCCGATAACTCGGGGATATCGAGAAAGATCGAGGAAAGCGGAGAACGCGACCGGCTGAAGAAAATCGCTGAGAATATCCGCCCGCTCGGGTATGGACTCATAGTCCGGACCGAGGCTGAGGGGAAAAGTGAGGCCGAGCTAAAGCAGGACCTCGAATTCCTCCTCAGAATGTGGAATCAGATTCAGGAGAAATCCCGAAAAATCAGCGCTCCTGGGCTTGTACACCAGGACCTGTCCTTAATCTACAAGACCATAAGGGATGTCCTGAGCGCCGATGTCACAGCTATGCTGATCGACTCACCTGTCGATTACGAAAAAGCTATCGAGCTTATCGAGTTGCTATCACCCAGAATGAAATCGCGTATCCAGCTCTACGATGGGCGGGAACCGATTTTCGAGAGATACGCTGTCGAGAGTGAGATCGACCGGCTTCTAAGGCGCAAGGTCTGGCTCAAGTCCGGCGGACATCTCACTATCGACGAGACCGAGGCATTGACAACGATAGATGTCAATACAGGCAAGTACATCGGAAGCACGAGCCTGTCCGACACAATACTCAAGACGAATCTTGACGCTGTAACCGAAATCGCAAGGCAGCTCAGGCTGCGGGATATAGGCGGGATTATCATTATCGACTTTATCGATATGGCTAATCCGAAAGACAGGCAGCATGTGGTATCCGCGCTGGAGAAAGCGCTCAAAAAAGACCGCACCAGGACGAAAATATCGAACATCAGCCCGCTCGGACTGATCGAGATGACCAGAAAACGGACCGGCGAGACCATATCCGAAGCAATGACGGAGAGTTGCCCCTATTGCCAGAGCCGGGGCCGGGTAAAATCACCTGAATCGGTATCGATAGACATCGAGCGTGAGCTGAGAAAGATGGTATCGGTGACCGATGAGGAAGCGTTCGTAGTAACGGCCCACCCGGAAGTCGCTGTTCACCTGATCGGACCGATGGGAGAAACGATAGACGAGATCGAAAGACAGTTGAAGCATGCTATATACGTAAGGGCGAACGAAGATCTGCATATAGAGAAGTTTGAGATAGTGCCGGCAAACATTCAGGAAACTGAGCGGCAAATGCAGCAGCTCAAATCGTCCGATACTATAGAATGCAGCGTAGTGAGAAACCCTTACTCACTTCTACCGAGGTCTACGGCATGGATCGACGGTTACCTGGTCGATCTCTCGAACGGCGGTAAGTATGTCGGGCAGAGGGTAAAAGCGAAACTTTCAGACGTCCGGCGGTCTTATGCGCTGGGTGAAGTAGTCGGTGGAGCAAAATCGCTTGACAAAGCGGTTGCTCCGTGATAAAATATCGAACCTGGGTATCGGGAGATTCTCGATACCCAGCATTATGTGTGGGAGACCGGAATTGTACGCTATAGTTAAAACAGGCGGCCAGCAATATAGAGTCGAAGAGAAGACAATAATTGAGGTCAATAAGCTGTCTTCTGATGAGGGTTCAGAGATTACGATCGAAGAAGTCCTCGTCGTCGGCGCCGATTCTGGCGTGAAAGTCGGAACACCGTATGTGCCCGGAGCAAAAGTGACGGCCAAAGTCTTGAAGCAGTTCAAGGGACCAAAGATCGATGCCTTCACATACAAGCCTAAAAAGCACACTCAGCGGCACTGGGGTCACAGGCAGCAGCTTACAAGACTAGAAATCACAAAGATTGAGGCTTAAGCTGCTCCATAAGTTTTTAGTTGCAATATACCGACCGCTGATATAGTAGCGGTTGGTCTATTTGCAATTGTACAGGGTTTACACGAAGGCAGGTGAGATTTAATGGCCCATAAAAAAGGAGTAGGTAGTTCCCGTAATGGACGCGACAGCAAGTCCAAGAGGCTTGGCGTGAAGGAGTACGCGGGAGAAAAAGTCACCGCAGGATCCATTCTGATCCGCCAGCGAGGAACCAAACTGCACCCGGGTAGCAACGTCGGACTCGGCAGAGATCACACCCTCTTTGCGCTCGTAGACGGACTGGTTAAGTTCGAGCATGGCGGCGGCAGGAGAGTTATAAGCGTCTACCCGGCGGAGTAACCTCAAGCAACATTGCTGCAGAAGTTAAATTGATAGCCCAGCGCAAATGCGCTGGGCTATCTTGCTTTTCAGGCCGAAGCGTTACTTGTGGATTTCCGGCTATTCAATTGGCAACCAATCGTATATCTATTATCGCCGAAAATCTTGCGGGGAGAGTTTTAACGCGTCACCTGTAACTCTTTGGCGGCAGTATCGGCAGCAGCGCTTTTCTCTTTTATCACCGATATGGCTTTAACAATAACCGGATCGCGCCCGGTTAAGAGGTTCGCGCGCGTAAGTTCCACAGGATAATCCGGGACTGCTCCATTACCTTCTATCAAGTAGCCGTTCGGTGTCTTGAAATCGGCGATGACATACTGCATAACAGCGCCGGTAGGAAGCCTTTCCATAACAGATGGCAGCGAAGCTCCCATAGATCTCCCACCAATAACGATAGCCCTCTTATTCCACTGCATTCCACACGCAAGGACTTCTGACGAACTGGCGGAAGCCTCATCTGTCAGGATGACTACAACTCCCTTGTAAGGATCCTTCGAAGGGAATATCGGATATCTTATTTCCCCTTTACGCTGTTTCATCGTCCCGAGAGAAGACCTCTCCCCATAAAACATGGCCGATATAGCCATGGTAGTGTGGACTACCCCTCCGGGGTTGCCGCGTAGATCGATTATGATCCCCGGTGTATCGTGGAACGACCTGATCGCATCCTTGATCGGTATCGTGAGATCCGGGGTAAAGGTACTGAAACTTATATAACCGATATTATCCTCGATGCGCTTGGTCTCGAACTCGGCAAGCTCATCGTACATACCCAACGAGACATTCTGTCCCTTCTTTTTCGCCAGCTTGACCTTGGTTACCCTGGGGGCATCCTTCTCATCAAGGTATTTTATCTCCATCGTCTCGCCTTCATACCCGGAGAGCACGCTGTCCATCATAAAAGCAAATTTGGCTTTGTTATAATGGTCTGATTTACCTGACGATTTAACATACTCCCACAACTTCGAGACTTCCTTGCCCCTTACATGAGTGATGATATATCCCGGCTTAATCCCTGCCTTTGCCGCAGGAGAATCAGGCGCCACACTGGTGATCATGGGCTTATCCTCGACGAAACGCACCTTGATACCCGGAGATGAATCTATCGGCCCCTTTTGAGACTCGTATTCTTCGTAGGGCGACGGAGGGATTATCGCAAAGTGCGAACAGTGCAGTTCGTCAAGCATATCAGTCAGCAGTTTGTAGAACTCCTGGTCGCTCTGAATGAAAGGAATTTTCTTCTCATATTCCTTTTTGACCGCGGCCCAGTTTACGCCGTTGAAATTAGGGTCGTAAAAACGCTCGTTGACTATGGTCCACACTCTCTCGAATGTCTCTTGTCTGGTCGCCAGATCGATCTCAGCAAAAGCTGCCGCTGAGAGGGTTAACAACATAAATACAGGCGCAATTACGCGCAATGAGCGAAATAATCTTTTCATCATAGTTGCATTTTACAAGCGTATCAGGCAGACGTCAATGATCGAAATAAAATAGTAATCCCCTGGTTTCCTACTGCGCCACATAACCGCCGTCTATCGGTATCTCGCAGCCGGTGATAAATGATGACCTTTCAGAGCACAACCAAACAATAAGGTTTCCGACTTCTTCCGGCGTTCCAAGCCTGCCTATCGGGTGCGCCGCTATTATACCCGCGATCCACTCAGGATCCGTAACTTCCAATCGTCTGAGCATCGTTGTACGGATTGCTCCAGGGCAGATACAATTGACCCTAATACCTTGACGGGCATACTCAAGAGCTGCAGTCTTGGTAAGCTGGTTTATCCCGCCTTTGGATGCGCAATACGCAGGCAGCCCGCTAAACCCGACAAGCGCTGCTATCGAAGAGACATTCACTATCGCCCCACCCTGTTTCAACATTTGAGGGATTTCGTACTTCATACACAGCCAGACGCCCTTGAGGTTTATATCGATGATACGGTCCCAGTTCTCCTCGGAACATTCCGCGGTCGAAGCTCTTTCTCCTTCGATACCGGCGTTATTACAGGCATAGTCCAACCGCCCGAATGTTTCCACGGTGTGATTGACCAAGTCCACCACGTCCGAAGCTTTCGAAACATCAGTTTTGACAAAGTAGCACTGGCTTCCGGCATCGGTGATCTCGCGAGCTGCCGCCAGCCCTATTTCCTCATTGACATCGCATATCATAACCTGCGCGCCTTCGCGGGAAAACGCGATTGCCGTCGCTTTGCCAATCCCAGCGGCTCCTCCCGTTACGATAGCCACTTTTCCATCCATTGGTCCCGGCATTTCAATACCTCCAGCACGATATTTGAATCAGTCATACCCAATTACAGAGGATTTAGGGACAAGTGGTGAAAAACTGAGCGGCAGATTTCGGCAAGTATATCCCAAACAACAAAATGGGGGAGCAGAAAGCCGAAGCCCATGCTCCCCCATGCTCAAAATCAGCGCTACAATTGCGTCTCAAGCATTATCTCATCGTATAGAAATCGTCCGTTTTTTCTAAAGCCCATTTTCTCATATAAGCTGATTGCTACTGTGTTGTTCGGATCGGTGCTTGTATAAAACATGATATGGCCGAGTTTATTCCTCACCAAATCCATCAATTGTTGAACAGCCGCTTTGCCTACCCCTTTGCTTTGATGATTTTCGTCGATCATTAACCTGCACATTTCCCATACGCCTGTATCAATATCAAAACCCCACATCAAAAAGCCGACCATCTCATCATCGCAAAAGATTCCCATGGGATAAGTGTCAGGCTCATAAGCTGCCTGTGCCAACGAATATGAATTTAACGCAACAAACTCTTGTTGATTGGGAGCAACTTTCAGATTACAGCATTTATTCCATGTACTTCTGTCTATGTCTCTAATTTTCACTTCCATGATACACCTCACATAGTATGATAATTGAAATATGTCATCATAGAACACTATTATACCAGGCAGACTTACTTGTATACCACTATACCACTTATATGTAAATATTCACATCCTGGATTTAAACAATCGAATAGCAGGGATGCACTCCAAAGAAATCCGTGTCAAATATTCGACCCAACTCATGGAATGCTCACTTGCGGTTTTGTCTTGCCATTTCTCCCCCTCTCCGCTACCATATCCCTGTTTTAGCAAGCAAGGAGTAAATTATGGCCGATAAATACACCGCGCACGTCGTTTCGCACACGCACTGGGACAGGGAATGGTATAAGACTTTCCAGCACTACAGGATGAGGCTCGTGGACCTTACGGACACGCTCATCGAGCTTCTGGAAACCAACCCGGACTTCAGATATTTCACCTTCGATGGGCAGACGATAGTGTTGGAAGATTATCTCGCCATCCGTCCCGAAAACGAGGAACGGCTCCGAAAGTTTATCCGCGAAGGGCGCATCATGATCGGTCCGTGGTACAACCAGCCGGACGAGTTTCTTGTAAGCGGAGAGAGCATGGTCCGAAACTTCATGCTCGGGCGAAAGCTATGCGATGATTTCGGCAACTACCTTGCCGTCGGCTATGTGCCGGACTGCTTCGGCCATATATCACAGTTCCCTCAGATCCTGCGCGGCTTCGGGATAGACAGCGCAGTATTGTTCCGAGGGATTACCGCCGATCAGGTAAACTCGGAGTTCCTCTGGCAGTCGCCGGACGGTTCGGAGGTCCTCGCGGTAAAGATGCCGGATAATAACGCCTACAGCAACTGGTTCTACAGCCTTCAGGAGCAGTTGAGATACCCTGAAAAGCCGGTTGACCATGACGAGGCGACTAAGGGAGTGCAGACGCTCATATCGGACTGCATCGAAGAGAGACCGACTACTTCGCAGCTTCTCTTTATGGACGGCTGCGACCACGTTTTCCCGCAGTTCAAGACGCCGGAGATCATCAAGACCGCAAACGAGCGGATAGCTAACATCGAGGTCAAGCACAGCACACTGCCCGCGTTTGTGGCAGCCGTCCGAAGCGAAAACCCGAAGCTCGAAACCATCGTCGGGGAGCTCAGGTGGTCGAACCGCAAGTGGAAACTGCAGGCGCTGCTCACAAACGTCCTTTCCAGCCGGATTCACTTGAAGCAGATGAACCACTCGTGCGAGACGACGCTCGAAAAATACATCGAACCGCTTGCGACTTGGGCGTGGACGCTCGGCAGCCGTTATCCCAAGGCGTATATCGACCTGGCATGGAAATATCTGTTGAAAAACAGCCCGCACGACTCCATCTGCGGCTGCAGCATCGACCAGGTTCACAGAGACATGGGCTACCGCTACGACCAGTGCCGGGAGATCAGCTCGAAACTCCTTGAAAATGCCCTGAAAGACCTCTCCGGCCGTGTTGGAAGCACCGCCGATAACCCGGAAAAGACTGCCGTATTGCCCGTTTTCAACACCCTTTCGCACAATAGAAACGAGGTCATCGAGACGGAGTTCGATGCACCTGCCCATTGGCGGGTCCCGGGAGTCAAAGTGACCGATCCGGAAGGTAAAGAAATGCCGCATGCGCTCCTTGGGATGCGCATCTATCAACCGATGGATCCTGAGCCTTATGACATTCCGTGTGCGCCGAGTCTCAAGAAGGTCAAAATCGCCTTCCCTGTGGAAAACGTGCCGGGAGTCGGATACAAGGCATATCGAATCGAGGTTCTGGACACACCTAACCGCCAGCCCCGGTCGATGCTTCTCGGACCGGATACGGCGGAAAACGAGTATCTGTCCCTCACGGTCTCAAGCGACGGCACATTCTCGCTTCTCGACAAGGAGACAGATTCGGTCTTCACGAACTGCCTCATTTTCGAGGACTGCGGAGACTTCGGCGACGGATGGAACTATGTGAAGCCGTTTAAGGACAAAGCTGTCACCAGCCTTGGGGCAAAAACCCGCGTATCTGTTGCCGAAGACAACGCCGTCCGGGTGGTATTCGAGATCATAAGCGACCTGGAACTCCCAAAAGAGCGTCATGCAAACGGCCTCGAGCGTTCGGAAGAGACTGTTATCTGCCGCATCAAGACATATCTCACCATTGCGGCTGGCTCGAAGCGGCTGGACATCAAAACAGCCTTCGTGAACTATGCAAAAGACCACCGTCTGCGCGTTTTATTCCCGAGCGGAATCCCCGCAGATGTCTCGCACGCAGAGCAGCCATTCGATGTGGTCGAGCGGAAGATCGCAGTCCAGCCATGCCCAGACTGGAAGGAGCCGATGCCTGCAGTACACCCGCAGAAGTCGTTTGTCGACATAAGCGGCGGCGGAATCGGGCTCACCCTCATCAACAAGGCGCTTCAGGAGTATGAAGTAAGGGACGATGAGGCGAGGACAATCGCTCTTACGCTCATGCGGGCTTTCGGAAACGGAGTCCGCGCGCCGGAGCACCAGCAGGAAGGGCAGATGATCGGAGAGTATACTTTTGAATATGCGCTTTACCCGCACGCGGGCGACTGGGAGGAAGCCGGAAGCTACATTCAGGCGCACAACTTCAACGTGCCGATGATAACCGGCCAGACCGACGTTCATGAAGGGGAACTCCCTATGCAGGCATCGTTTATGAAAGTAAGCGACCCGGCATTCGTCCTGACTGCGCTCAAAAAAGCTGAACGCGAAGAAGCAATCGTCCTCCGAGGCTTCAACATCGCCAAAAAGCTGATTTCACTCGGTATAAAGGCAGCCGGAGCCTCGAAAGCCGAAAAAACCAACCTGAACGAGGAACCACTGGAACCGATGAAGGCAGTTGATGGCAAGATGCAGGTGTCTGTGAAACCAAAGGAGATTGTGACGGTGAAGGTGGAATAACAATTGCAAAGAAGCTCGATATCTCGTAGAATAAGCATCAAGCATAAAGTAACCGGAGACTGATAATGAAGCTTGAAGGCGCCTATACCGCAATTATTACCCCTTTATTTCCTGATGGGAGCGTTGATTACAACGGACTGGTAAAAAACATCGAATTCCAGGTATCTCAGAGTATTGCCGGAGTGGTTCCTGTCGGGACTACGGGAGAATCTCCGACAATCAGCCAGGATGAGCGAAAAGAGATTATCGAGCGCGCGATAGCGGCAGCCGACGGCAGATGCAAAGTAATCGCAGGCACCGGCAGCAACTCGACTGAAAAGTGCATCGCAAACACGGAACATGCCGCCCAGGCAGGCATTGACGCGGCGCTTGTGGTCGATTGCTATTATAACGGGCCGTCTTCGCAGGAACTCAGGGACGAATACTATGCTGTAATTGCCAAAAGATATCCTGAACTTACTATCGTCCCCTACATCATCCCCGGGCGGACTGGCACGGCTCTTTCTGTCGAAGACCTGGCGATACTCCACGCGAAACATCCGAACATTTCCGCTGTAAAAGAGGCTACTGGCGATCTAGCGCGGATGGCTTACACGCGGGAGATTTGCGGCAGCGATTTCAGCATTATCTCAGGAGATGACGACCTGACTTACAGGATGATGGCCGACCAGGCGATAGCCGCAGACGGGGTGATCTCAGTCGCTTCCAATGTGGTTCCTAGACCGGTACAGGAGATGGTATCCGCAGTCAAATCCGGCGACCTTCAAAAAGCGGAAAAGCTGCAGAATGCCCTTGCTCCGTTATTTAAAATAGTCACTGTCAAGGTCGAAAATGAGCGGATACTGCCGGACGGCCGGAATGTTAAGGTTGCCGATAAGTACCGCAACCCGGTCGCCATAAAGAATCTGATGTCTGCACTAGGCATGCCCTCCGGCGCGTGCCGAAGGCCGCTTGGAAAGATGACCAGGCCGGGTGTAGAAATCGTCCGACAGGCTGTAAAGACTGTATGGGTCAACAACCCCGAAATTCTCGCGCCGATAGCCGAGTTCTATGGAATCGACATAGAAGCCCGAATCGCAGACGATAATAACTGGATGTAGATAACTTCTAATCACGAAAGCACGAAAAAGAAAAAACACGAAATAAAGAATAAAAGGGGAATGGTAATACCTATCCCATGGCTTACTACACATTACCCCTTTCTTTTTTCTATCCTTTCGCGTTTTCGTGATAAAAAAGCTATTGGCTATCCTTCCACTACGGTGTCCACGTAGGTACGCCGCACTCCGGGCACTCAAGTTCGGCCAGATTCATCCGGTCAAGAACGAAATCCTGGTCAGACGAATCCACATCGTCACCTGAGTGCGCAACCCTTATCTCCCCGTACCGGTCTGCCGCAAAGATAGCAGGAGACTCGTCGGCGTATTGCCTAAGCACATCACCATTCGTGTCCACCAGCACCGGGAACGGCAGATTCTTGCCATGAGCCGCATCGCTGACCGCATCCTTCGGACCTATTCCGACTGCCAGGATTTCGGTTTCGGCATCCTGATAGTCGGAATACCTTGCAGCGAAATCAACCGGCATATTCCTGCATGAAATGCAGTTAACATCGAAGAAGACTAGTACCAGGTTCTTCTTGCCCCTGTAATCCGATGGACCTATCATCCGCCCATCTATCGATTCAAGCCGGAAACTCGGCAGCATCTGACGTTCATTGACTTTTTCCATAACTATATCCTCCGTTTTGTTTTACCCGTCAAATGCGATGACATAGTGTCGAAAGAGTGCATCTTTTGGAGAATGCATAAATAACGTACACTACGGATAGCTATCCCATTATCCCTATGGTATCATCTTCACATGAGAAGCCTTAGAAACAAAACAGTGGTAATAACCGGAGCATCGAGCGGGATCGGGCATGCAGCGGCGCTTGCGTTTGCCAGGCGAGGATCGAATATCGTGCTTGCGGCGCGCCGGGTCGAGATGCTGGAAGAGGCTAAGGCCGAGGTCGAGGACCTTGGAGTCAAAGCGCTTGTCGTTCCGACCGATGTTACCGATCTACGGCAGGTTCAACGGCTTATCGACGCATCCATCGAGCACTTCGGGCAGATCGACGTAATCGTAAACAATGCCGGAGCAGGGATTCTCGGATCATTTATCGAGACTCCTATTGAGGATATAAAGTATCTTTTCGACCTGAACGTCCTTGGAGTTGCCGCAGTGATGCAGGCAGGGCTCAAAACAATGGAGCGGCAGGGATGGGGAGTCGTGTTGAACGTCTCCTCGGTCGGAGGAATACTCACAACCCCCTACATGTCGGTCTATAACGCCACAAAAGCCGCGCTGACAGCTCTTTCGGAGTCGGCAAACGCGGAATACTTCGGCACCCCTATCAAAATAGTGGCATTCTGTCCGGCTATGACCACATCGGAGTTCGGAAAATCGACCAAGCGGTTCGGGAAATACCAGCAGTGGGTCGACGCAGGCGGAAAAATGAAAGCATCCTCGGAATGGGTCGCGGACAGGCTGGTGAAAGCCTCACTCAAGCCGAAACCACTGATCATGCTCGGCTGGTTTTCGCTCCCAAGCCTTATCATAAAACTCCTCACTCCCCCACTCTACTACCGGATTATCAGGTTGTACAAGGACCGGATGGAAAAGGAGAACCCGGAGGAACAATAAAACCGGCGGTAGGTAGCAGATACAGATTCGACACCTGCGGTGTCGGCTTCGGCGGCAAGCAGTCCGAAGCAACTAGCGATCACAACGTCATTCCGAGCTTGACTCGGAATCCAGGAAGAAAATGGACCCTGAATCAAGTTCAGCAAGGGTGACGTGGTGGTTGTTCGGGATGATGTCCTTGTTGTTCAGGGAGATGTATTTGTCGTTCAGAGCGATGTCTTTACTGATAGCTGACGGCTGAATGCTGATAGCTTTTCTGCTCCCTATTCCCCAAAACCTAGTGGGTCAGTTGTAACGTTTGGAGCCATAAGCTCGTAATCTCCAGTGTATTGTATTATCAGGTGCGATAGCATCTGTTGGATGGAGAGTAATCGAGGAATGTCCCGTAATCGTAAAGACCCATT
>JBDKSP010000083.1:0-27900 GCA_039680575.1 Armatimonadota bacterium | reverse complement strand
TTGTCCGAAATACATATTCAAGATACTGTCGGTCTTCAGTAGCAAGAGGAAAGACATCCATCGGAATAGTACCTCCTATCACTCTTTCCCTATGGAAGCCTACTGAAACCAACGGGGGCTACTTAGTAATTATTCAACTAAACGCATAAACCCATCTGTCTTTGCTTTGCTACTCAGCTTTCGGAGCCGCAGTATCGGTCTCGCTGTTAAGCGACCGCTCGATGGCTTTCTTAAGGTCTGCTCCCGTGGGGTTGACGGACACAATCCTGCCGTCCTTCCCGATAATGAACGTGTACGGTGTTTTCTTGAGATTGTATTTCGTTGAGATGTTGTTCTGGATACCGGGGTCGTAGATCTGCGGCCAGGATATATTTCTGTTTTTCTTCAGGAACTTATCCAGCGTTTTTTGATCTTTATCGAGGTCGATGCCGATAACGGCAACGCCTTTATCCTTGAATTTATTGTACGCTGCCGCAATATTCTTGGCTTCCTTTATGGACGGCTTATTGAGTGACGCCCAAAAGTTGAGGATTACGACCTTGCCCTTGTAGCTTTCGAGATCGATCTGATTCCCATCAGTGGCTTTCTCATTAAAAACGGGAGCGGTATTACCGATCTCGACACCAACTGGTGGGCGTTTGAGCAAATCCTCGACTGCCACCGCAAGATCATTCCCACGCAACTCGACAGCCGTAATCTTGCCTTCCCTGTCAATCAGGTAAGTAGACGGAATATAACGTATTCCATAGGTATTGGCAATCTTGCCCTGTCTGTCGAAGATCTGCGGCCATGCTATGCCCTTATCCTTAACGAATGCCTCCAACTTGCTCTGTTCCCTGTCCAGGCTGATTCCGATTACAGCGAAGTCCTGGTCTTTATACTTCTCGTAAATTGCCTTAACATTAGGGATCTCTCTTACGCACGGACCGCACCAGGTAGCCCAAAAGTCGATCAGAACAACCTTACCCCTATAACTTTCCAGGGAAATCTGGCCTCCGTTGACCGCTGCTTTCTCCGAAAACGCCGGTGGGACATCACCGACTTTAAGCTCCGTCTGCGCTCCAGCCAACGACACGGAAATAACCAACAGCGCGATAACAATACCAAGCCTTTTTAAATGCATCTTTACCTCCGAGGTATTGGTTGCCTCTATTACACCAGGCAATATATCCAACGTCCTCAGCACCTATTCTAGCTTAAATCATCTCGGCTGTTCAAACGACGCATAAAAAGCCGGCAATTACTCTAAGTAGTCTCCGTTTCTAGTAGCAGCTATGGGTAGAGTCCGGCTCTTGCAGAGCCGATGGCCGGCACGGAGACCGGCCACTACGTCAAGCTGGCCTGCTATTAAGACAGGATGTTACTTAGACTCGCAGCTATTATCTGTCCTATCTTTACCGCAAGCTGCGCCGGCGTCTTCGCTGAGATACACTTTCCGCCAGTCCACGCTTCAAGATGCAGGTGCGGGTCCTTGAGTTTTCGCCCCACCCAGCCGATACACTCGCCTTCACGGACGACTGTCCCTAACCTGATCTTCTCATGAATATGCAGGTGGGCGTAAACGGTCGTCATGTCCTTCCCGGCAATATAAATGCAGGCCAATCGGCCATTGCGGTCGGCTATCCGGTTGATCCTGCCGCCATGCATGGCGAAAACTGGCTCACCGGCATTGGTAAAGATGTCCAGCCCGTCGCCGACACCAGGACTGCTGTACCCGAGCACTACATTGTGCCCGGGTACGTCCATTTTTCGATAAACGCTCCGGCCATGAAGCGTTTTGTTGTACCTCCGGTTTGCGATGCCGCCCTTTATCGGAGAAACCATCCTATTTCCTCTTCCACTGCTGATAGATGAATTCCACAAGCAGGTTTGCGATACTCTCCGGAACAGCAAAGCCCAGTTCCTTCTCTGAAAGTTCAATCAGATAGGCCACCGCCTCTTTTCGCCGTTCATCCGATGACAACAGAGAGAGTTTGGCAGCATATTCTATGGCTTTTACGATGTTTTCGCTACCGATTCGAGAAAGCCACTTCCTGGCCCACTTCGGCAGCCTGTTTTTGCTGCTCACATAGCTTGTAACAAGACCGATGACGCCTATTGCAACTGCTGTCCAGTCTCCGAATGATATGTTGCTCATATTTCACCTCCCCAGAATGTGGGCCACAAAGGCCCCGATAATAGCGACCATAAAAACTCCCGCGAGCCACTGTATGGCCCGCATATTCCGCTCCTGCACGGTTATCCGTTCGGCGTGTTCGACCATCTTCGCCGGAATGAACTCGCGGACAGATGCGACTTCTTCGATCAGAGTCTCGATCTTGCTCTCGATAACAGCAAGGCGGGCGAGGATAGTTCCCTCACCCGACTCATTGGCAGTCACTCTCATCGCCCAGCCTCCCTTATTTCTTATGAAAACGCTGCTATTTTGACCACAGCCGTCCCTCCGAGCTGTTGAATCACGATCTTTCGGACTGTGTAAGTCCGGCTATCTCGCGTCACGGTGTCTGAAACCGCTATCGGGGAATCAGCTGTCGTAACAAGGATCAACGCCGGGCGCACGATAGCCGAAGTCTCATAAGAATCGAAATACATCCCCATGCTGCCTGAACTCAATACCTGGAAGAACCCCCTGCCCTGAGTAACGCCGTTTATCAGGAAGTCTTCCCCGTGTTTTGCGATCTTTTTGTTGATCCTCGACAGCACGCTCATAGGTCCTGCTCCGTCTCGTCAGTCGTAAATACCGGCTCGGTGTCTTTCGTGGTACTCGATATGCTCGATTCAGCCATCATCTGCTGCATACTCTTCAGGAACGGTGCCAGCCGCGCTGCTCCCTGCTGAACAAGCACCGGGCCATGCTCCTTGATCTGGCCTATGGTGACCCCGCCGATTGAAAACTCCTCGGTACTCCCTATCTCGCGGGCAAGCTGCTGCAGGAATTCGCCTGATACGACCTCAAGAATGCCGAGCTTGAGCGCCGACTGGAGCCTGGTATTGGCAGTATCGGCGAGGTAGTTATCCGCAATGGTAAACTCCACTGCAGGCTGCATCTCAGCGATTAGCGCGTCTATGGAGGTGTCGTAAGTAGTATCCGCTGCAGGCAGCATGCACTTTCGCTTTACATCGGCATTTGTAATAGAAATAGCCATCTAAAACCTCCGGTTCGAGAATTGAGAGATCCTATGCTTCGAGATCGCTTTTCATCCCGAAGCACGAATCTCCATCGACTGTCCCTACGCTACCAGGCTGCCATAAGCCGTCTGCCAGAGGCCGAAGCCCGCGTTGTACCTTGCGCGGACGCCGTAGATGTACTGGTCGCGCATAAAGCCGTTCTCGCTCGCGCTCTCAAGCGCGGCGAACTCCACCGGCACGCGGGACTGGAAGATGATCGGCTTCACCACCCAGTTCGTGGCAAGCAGATACCAGTTGTCGGTATCCGTAAGATACGGCGAAACGATCAGTTCCAGCCGGTTCTTGAGCGGATTTCCCGCAAGTTTCTGGGAACCGACTGCCGGGTCCACTATTTCAGGATAATAAGTCGATTTGAGCAACTCCAGCGCGGTCCACTGCAGGTCCGGCGGGACTACGAGCACATCCGGCGAGATACCGAGCGGCTTGCCCCTGTCGTCCTTGAACTTCGACATCGCTGTGATCGCGTTCTGGAGCGCAGTCGCCGAGAGCGCATCCGTACATTTGTTCGACTGTGTGCCGGATATTCCCTCGGAATGGTCCGTGTCGAAGAAATACTGCCCGTCATGGCAGACGGCGCTGAACCCGGAAGTGAGAAGCGAGAATGCTATCTCGTCGATATGCCTCTTGGTCTCACGCGCGAGCCCCTGGACCCTCAGTTTGATCTGTCCGTAGAGATCGTCTTCTATCGCGGCGCGGTCGACAGCAATGGAAGCCTCCCATGTCTTGTTTTTGATCTTGTACTCATGCTCGAGCAGTCCTGCCGGAAGCCGTTCGTCTGTGAATTCGCGCATTTTCGGCACGGAGCCGAGCCATGCGTAAGTCTCGGTATCCTGCTCGCTCGGAACGACTGTCATGATCTTCTCGGAGTCGTTCGATGCGGCATCATAAGCCTCGAAAAATACTGTTTTCAGCCCTGCCTCGAGCAGCCTGGGCATATCGGATTTTACCAGAGCCATTTAGTATAACCTCCTTTGTTGGTTGAATTCGTTATATGATTCCTGCGGCGTGCCACTGGTCGAAGAACCGGGCATAGCCTTTACCCTGGTCTGCGGCAACGAGCGCATCATACTCGCTTCCCGGTGCGGCGGAATCTATAGCCGCAGCAAAGAAACCTGAAAAGGTCTGAATATCTACGGTCTGCTTTATAGTGCCGTCTTCGTACCTTTCAAGCACGATCATCCCGCCTTCGACCAGTCCCGCGTTCGTGAGTGCATCTATAAGATTGTTCATTTTTCCTCCTAAAGCCCAAGAAGTTGTATGCGCAATTGAACGGATGTCGCGGCAGCCGATGAGTCTTCGTTCTTGACACCGAATTTCGCGGCATAACCAAGGATTCCTGGTATCGATGTGCTTGCTCCCAGTCTGTGTAGCCGATAGCTACTGCCGGAAGCAGCTACAGCAATGGTAAGGCTATCGTAATTAGAGTCGCCATTAGCTATGCCGCCGGTGTCTTTCACCACAACGACAGCTCTATACTGTTTGTCGCTCTTGACCATAAGCACCAGGTTGCGGACCCACTGAGTGTTCTCGTAGTAGCTGCTCCAGATATAAGCCCCGGCAGCCACGTTAGTGTCATCGATAACGAGTCCCAGGTCTTGGTAACGGCTGCCTGATGGATCGACGCGCAGCGCACCGTCACTGGTTGCAGCCACTTCCTGAGAGCGTTTGGTCGTTTCATTTGACGCTGTGAGCAATATCGAGCACCTCCTTTAGCTTGCGTAGCGGTCTATTCTGATACGCACGTTTGTAGTATCGACCGATTCGACACACACCCCGGCCTTGATGTTGTTCGTGGTGGCAGCATCGGTCACGGTCTGGTTGTCGACGATTTTGAACTCGATTCCCAGATCTGTCTGCGCGCCGTTCGAGCCCCCGTCGGCAAAAACGAATGTACCGGTAGTCTCGACTCTGATCTCCTTGTCGCCCGCTGCTCCGGCGGAATTGTCGACGGTCTCATAGGCGACTCCGACGAAGGTCTCTCCGGCTGTGTCCGATGCATTCGTTGCGAAGCCGGCAGCGTTGATATTGACGAGCGCGCCTTTCGGGATTTTGACGGCGGCCATCTTGTAGGCGATAAGCTCCCCGTCCTTTCGTTTGGATTCTCTTGCAGTAGTAGTTGCAGTCATGGTATGCTCCTTTCTTACTTTTGGCCCCTCCAGTATTTCGCACAGCCTGCCATAATCAAATATGGTTCAGATTTGAGGCCTGGAGGTGGGTATTTGAAACGGTACATAGCAAAAAGTACGGATGATATAGTCCTCGACGATCTTACGGAGTTGGTTTCGGAAACGACGCTCCAGCAGGTGCAGGACACTTTCTCGGAAGCGCTCGGCATCCCGATACTTTTTGTCTCCTCGAACGGCAGGCTTGTGACCATGTCCGAAAAATTGGAGACATTCTGCTGGCAGTTCACCAAGCAGGGAAAAGCCAAGAAACCATGCAAAAACTGCGGCAGACACGAAGCAGAGGGCAGCGCCCATGCCGAGTTTACCTGTTCGATGGACCTCACAGATATCGCGCTGCCGATAAAGGCAGGAGATGAGACTGTAGGTTATGTCGTTACATCACTGGTCACAACCGAACCGGGCGCTCCCACCGCGCTCGCTGTCGCTCTTGATTCGGGATTACCTGCTCCTAAGGCAGTGAAATACGCATCGAATATTCCTGTCGCCGCGCCGGATTGGAAGACCAAGGTCTGGCCCGGGCTCAACGCGCTTCAGTCGATGGTTTCCGAGCTTGCCACCGCCTCACGCGGGAACATGCTTCACACGATAGTCGATCCGCTGACAGGGCTTGCCAATAGAGCATATTTCTGGGAATGCCTTTCGCGCGAGCTTGAGACCGCCAAAACGCATGACTACCCAATATCGCTGCTCTTGGTCGACCTGGACGGATTCAAAGAGATCAACAGCGTCCACGGGCACGTGACCGGAGACAGAGTGCTTCAGTCAGTCGGGAAAATCATCCTGAAAGAGATCAGAAGCTCGGACCTCGTCGCAAGATACGCAGGTGATTCATTCCTCGTAATGCTGAGATGCGCCGATCAGGCCGGAGCCGAGATAGTTGCCTGGCGGCTGGATAAAAGGATAGCCGCATGCGATATCGTATCCCGCGGCCGGAAAATCCCGGTTTCCGCGCATACTGGGCTTGCTACATACCCGGCTTGTGCTGCGGATGATCCCGATACGCTGTTCAAAGCAGCTTTTGCCAATCTGTGCAGATCCCGCGAATCAACGCAGGCGATAGATCAACCCAAAGCAGCATAGCTCAAGATAAAGTTTTTGTTACACTGCCTCTCTGGGAGTGCGATAGCTAGCTATCCACTCCCCATTTTTTATCTCCCCCGGTAATTTTCTTATGTTTCGGGACCGCAGTTCGTCCCGAAACACGTGTTTCCACGAGCCTTACCCTTAAATCCTCCCAAGCGCTACCTTCCCCGATACTTCGCCACAGACTCCGGCTCCAGTCCCAGCTTCGAATAAAGCTCGCGCTCAGCCTCGCTCATCTCCACCGGCTCTTTCGCTCCGTCGAAAAGCTCCGAAAACTCGATTACCTTTGGTTGAACTTCGAGAAACCTGCGAAAAGTCTCCGTAAGCGGCTTCTCTTCACCATCGGCAAATGTCACAACCTGCGAGTCACCCGCCGAAAGGATAGCTCTCGCAAGCTCTTCCGATGCAGGCGTAAGCTTCCCTGCCCGTTTCAGCGTGTCTATCTGTGAATCCACGTCACGCGCCTTCAACTCCCGCTCAAGGTCTGATATTCTCTTAGAAAACTCTGCTGATTTCGTCTCTGACATCTCTTCTCCTCCGTTTATCTCAGATTGAAATTCGACCGTATCACCGCCGAACACTGCTGCGCCGGCAATTCTCGGATGTTTGACTATGCTCACCTCCGTAATGCCGGATTTATCGCGTTTTACAGCCGCCGAGAGCTTTTTCGCATCTGATGACTGTATCAGCGCCCACGCTTCGGGGGTAAATACGAGCCTGCCGAAGAGGTCTTTCCCCGCCCGCCAGAGTTTCGTCACCATTCCGAACTCAAGCGGGCTGTCTATATGCTCGATCTTGATCGGAACAGGCTGATGAGACTCCACCATCCTGTCCAGATCGTCTTTCGTGATCTCGATTCCACGGTCGGGATAGTCCCCGGCAGTAAAGAGCTTCGCATCCCGCTCAATGGGATCTTCTGAAAGCTGAACACCGAACTTTTTGGCTGCCTGGACGATCCTGTTTTTGATGGATTCGATCTCGTCCTGGCTATAAAGCACCCCATTTCGCGGCAGTTGTATCTTCGCCCACGCCGAGCGGATATGCTCCTGCGTGTCTATCGGATATTTTTTGTTCACCGGATCGGCAAACTCGACATTTCCGTATTTTTGTATCCCATCTCCGGGGTCGGCATCGTTTCTTTTGTGTATGTTCATCGGATATTCCTCTCGTTGAAAAGGATTGAAGAACCCCTCATTCTATGCTGCGGGAATTGATTCTGTGCATATTGCACAATTATCCTAAATCTGCCATTCCCGCAGCATAAAAAATCTCCACCAATCCCATTTTTGCGTCTTTCGTGCTTCTTCGCGCATTTCGCGATTCAAAACCTATCCCGCCGGTATCTCCAGATAGTCCCTGATCCAGGCTTCATCCGGTGCGACCACTCCGCCGGACACAAGTTTCGCCACAACACCCGCCAAGAGATCGAGGTCGCGCTCGCGGAGCGTCCCAAGCGAGAATTCCGGGTAAAAGTCCGTCTGGAAGTTGTAATCCACCAGCCTGCGGATGAGCTGCTCGGTCATTACGGACTCTTCTATGTCCCTTTTCACTTTTTCCAGCACCATTCTAAGCACGTCAAGATGCACTTTCGCCAGCGCAAACGAACCGAAACGCATTCCCTCATCCGTCGTCAGCGTCTGGCCGAGGATGGATTTGGCGATCTGCCTGTCATGGTACTCTATCGCCTGCAGATAGCCGGACTCACCGTTTCTTTGAGCCTCCAGAAGCTCGACTTTTATGTCCTCAGGAAGCACAATCGCCGTCTCCTGCTGGATTCTGTCGAGGACCTTGAGCAAATCGTCCTGCTGACTCTTCGGAGTGCCTCTAGTGTAAGCCCCGAGCACAGTCGGCGAGCCGAACTTCTCAAGAAAAACATTGTAAAACCTGAGGATTACATCCTTGCTCCACCAGTGCCTGTATGCCGCCCTAAGGTCCGATGTCCCGTAAGGCGATTCATAGCGCGGCATGTAGGTGTAGACCAAAAACTTCTCCGGCGGAAGTCCCACGTCTATCGAACTGTTCTGCCTGAGAGAAATCAGGTTCAAAAACTCGTCCGATTCGAAGCTGATTCCCGACGGGTCTTTCGATTTGATCGAATCGAGCCCGATCATTCCCTTGTAAGGTCCCTTTTCGATGAGTTTGTAGTTAATCTCTGAGATAGAGAACCCCTTGGCGACGGCATCGAGCACGTTGTACAGCACATCTATGATCGACCCGCGCATATCGGACAGGCAAAACCGCACAAAATCGGCGATCTTTATATCTTCCGGCCTGTCGGAAGCAGGTCTCACCTGCCATCCGCGGGACAGAATAGAGAGTTTCTTGATATTGAGACAAGCCCTGACCTGGCTGTCGGACTGCATCCGATCGTAGATCTCATAGCCGCGGCTCGTGACCAGATCGTCCGGGGCCAGCGCTCCGACACGCCCGAGCGCCCCCGCCAGCCGGTCGGCTACCATCATTTCCTTCATTTTTGGTCTCTTTAGTATTGATCGAAGTTTAGTAAGCATTATTTCTCCTTTCGCCGCTTGCCAAAAACCTCGCCGGTCCCGAATGTGACCTGCCTCTCCAGGCTGCAAGCGCGAGCGCCGCCACAATATCGTCCGTGTAGCCGGACCTGGCGTTCATCCGCACGTTTCCGGCTGTCGTCAGCTCATATTCGAAGTACTGCAGCTCACGGATGAGCTGTTCATCATCGGGTATGGCAAGCTCATGGTTCGTGAGCCGTATAACCAGGTTGTCGATAATCTCCCGCTTGCCGGAATTGGTAAATGTGAAGCCGTCTACTGCCATCCCCGCGCCGTTTTCCCAGAGACGCTTCCTCAGCTGTTCTAAAAGCGGATCGCCAACGGAAGTCTGGTCCGTGAGCACAGCGTTCACACGATGCCGCTCCAGAAATGCCGCCACCCGCTCGATTTGGGACTCCCAACTGAGCCGGTTGAAGCGGTCTATGGCAATAACTCTCGAAGGTGACGCCCCTACATCGATTGCCACGACTGCGGTATAGTCCGAATACCTCGCCCAATCGACCCCGGCGACAATCCACGGCTCTTCAGAAGCAATTTCGATCTTTCCGAGGTTTACTGCGGACTGTATGGTCTCCCACGGAAATACTGAGGTCTGGTCGTCCAGGAATTCCGCTTCGTATTCGACTGCAAACTGCCTTGGGGTGACGACACTTCTCTGAAATTCGATATACTCGCGGCTGATGTGAGGGTTTTTCCAGGATGGGAACCGGTATGAAGAGTATCGGCCGGAGCAGGGAGATGAAACTCCATCCATCCCCCGCTCTTCACGGCCTTTCGCTTCGCTGCCTGTTCCATCAGGTGCAGATCCGCTGCATTCGGATGCAACCATTTGCATATTATCCAAATGCAGCTTACTAGAACCCTCGCCTGCTGCAACCCCGTTCACAAACGCGCGATAAAAATGGTTCTTCCCGAAAGGAGTCGAGATCATCACGAGCTGTCCGTCGCGGTCGGCGAGCATCGGACCGATCACTTCCTCGACCACAGCGTCTTTCACATAAGCCGCCTCGTCGACTATCACCCTGTCGGCGGAGTGCCCTCGAAGGTTCCGGCCATCCTCATCCGCCGTCCGGGCCATAATCCGGCTTCTTCCGATCCTGAGCCTCGGATAGGGCGTTTTGGTGGCTTTCGATTCACGTCTGGTGAGCGGCTGGTCGAATATCATCCGCTCGACAGCGTCAAAAATGAGGCGACTTTGATCATAAGTTGGACTTACGATCATTTGAACTGAACCCGGAGCCGCTATGGCGAACGTTGCGGCATCGACTGCGGCAGCCTCTGTCTTCCCCCATCTGCGTCCGCAGGCCGCAACCTTTACCCGGCTTTCGTCCGCAAGCCATATTCTCTGGGTTGGGTGAGGCCGCCATCCGAAAAGCCTTTTGGCAAGAGCGATCCTCTGTTTCGCGTCAATCTCCGCTCTCATCGCCTTTCGCTACCTCTCTTATGATCTCCTCAAGAGTCTCTCCCGGTTCTTCCTCCCGCTCAGCAAAGGCACCGCTCGCCTTGAGCGTATCGAGGCTCAGCTTGCCATCGGCGCTTTTTGAAAGAAGGCTGTGCAGGTTCTTCGCAGCGACGAGCGACGCATCCGATGTTATCCTGGCGGCAGCCGCCCTGATTACCCGTTCCTCCGCGATAAGCGCCTTTTGGAACTCCTTGGAACGCCGCCATCTGGCGATAGTTTCTATCGATACCCCGACTTCAGCCGCCACTTCTTCGTCAGGCTTTTGGAACATCAGTTTGATTGCTTTTCGCTGCTTTTTCGATAGCATCCCGCCCTCCCCTGTCATGACTCTAGCTGCCAAGCCAGCATTTTGTTGTTCACTATTATAAGACAACAACTCAGCCAAAATATGGGGTCAAAACAATGATATTTGCAGGGCATTACTGCGAACGTATGTTCTGCAGCCAAAAACCTCAGCAATAAATACCCCAAAAAGCTGGTAATGGTACGGGTTTTGCAATAGCTAATTAATGATGGAAAATTAAAATCTATAATTTGATGCCGCAGGGCAAGCGGCATGTTGCAGTATGAGGAAATCAGATGAGAAGGATTTTCTGTGCTTTTATTGCCGCGTTAGTGGTTGCCGCCGCTATCTACGCCCATCCATAAATATATCCCAATAACATACGCAAAGGAATCATGCGTCACATGACAGGTTTCAACGGCCTTGGAGTACACATGGGAAACCTCAGTCGTTTGTCGTCGGCTAAAACCCGTTCGATAAGCGCTGAGAACCCGACCGGAGAAAAAGGCAAAGCCGGGATGGCAACGGAAGGAATCAACGCGAAATGTGCTCGCGACCTTGGGCAAGGCTGGAAAATATCCCCCGCTGCCAATATCCAGCCTGGCGAATGCCTGACGCTGGCCGACATCGAAGGCTCCGGCGCGATCCAGCACATATGGATGACTCCCAGCGGACACTGGCGGTTCTGCATATTGAGAATCTACTGGGACGGCAGCGAAACACCCTCCGTGGAATGCCCGATTGGTGACTTTTTCGCCTGTGGCTGGGGCGAATACGCGCAGGTGTCATCTCTTGCCGTCTGCGTCAATCCCAGAAGCGGACTCAACAGCTATTGGGAGATGCCGTTCAAAAAATCCTGCAAAATGACAGTAACTAACATCGACGACGAGCCTATGGTGCTCTTCTACCAGATAGACTACACCCTGACCGATGTGCCGGAGGATGCAGCCTACTTTCATGCCCAGTTCCGAAGAGTCAACCCTCTGCCGTATAAAGATGTCCATACGATCCTGGATGGAGTCAAAGGACAGGGGCAATACGTCGGGACTTACATGGCATGGGGAGTCAATAACTGCGGCTGGTGGGGCGAAGGCGAGATCAAGTTCTATATGGACGGCGATGTAGACTGGCCCACTATCTGCGGGACAGGCACTGAGGACTATTTCTGCGGTTCTTACGACTTCGACCTGGGCAAGGAAAACGGCGGCTACCGTGAGTTTACAACCCCTTACGCAGGATTGCCTCAGGTCATCCGCCCGGACGGGCTGTACAGATCACAAACGAGGTTCGGGCTGTACCGCTGGCATATAGCCGACCCGGTCCGGTTCGAGCATGACCTCAGGGTAACCATCCAGGCGCTTGGGTGGCGAAGCGGCGGGCGGTATCTGCCGCTTCAGGACGACATTTCGTCTGTTGCCTACTGGTATCAGACGCTCCCTGCAGCGCCATTCCCGCAACTGCCGGACAAGGACTATCTGGAGATAATCTGATTTCTCAGAATGTATCGCCAAGGGTGATGTGGGTGCGGAACTCCTCACCCCAGGCAAAATCCAGACCGAATGAGCCAACATCGCTGGTATAACGCACACCTATTCCAGCTCCAGCTCGAGGAGAAAAGCCCTTGTGCTGTCTGAAATCAGTGTCGACATTTGGCTGGAACTGGAAATCGCTTCCCCAGGCATCACCGGCGTCCACAAATGCTACTCCTGTGAACGATTTTCCGAATGGATTGCGGTATTCGACAGTCGCAAGAACCATGTTATCTCCCCAGAACCTGCCTTCGATGTAACCTCTCAGGCTTCCAAGCCCGCCAATGAAATATTGCTCGAAGAATGGAATGTCACCGACGGATGATCCAGCCATAAGGCGCGCAGCAATGACTCGCGGCCTTCGCGCTGCGGTCTGGCCGGGCAATACGGGTATCCTGTCGAGCGCAAAGAACCTTCTCATCTCAACAGAGCCTTTCGTGATCCAATTGTCACCGTTATCTTCCAGGTTAACGCGGCCAGGCTCCATGATAGCCCGCCACAGCATCCCGCTAGTTGGATATACGGTCGAATCACGAAGATCGGTAACATACTCGCCTGATATCGCAGCGACTGTCCCGTCCTGGGATGGAGTATTATCAACAAAAAGCTGCACCGGCAGGTTGGATACGTTAATATCTTCGTATCGGATTCCACCCACAAGCCGGCGGACATTGGTCAGCGTTCTGGTAAAAAGCGCCTGTCCGCCTTTTCCACGCTCAAAGTACCTGTCGGAATCCATCCCATTCACAAGGTCTCTCCCGAACCTGTAACTAACCAGGTCGAAAGCCCTGAGTGTCATCGATGTTTTTGGAGCGACCCACGGAGTATAGTAAAGAAGCTCTCCGCCAAACCTGGTATCCAGGCTATTGACGTTTACCGTCAGCCTGATTTGTTCCGCCAGGCCTCGAACATTTGACTCAGTGACAGTCACGCTGCCCACAAGGTTATCTTTCGAACTGTAACTCCCGCCGAGCGTGATGAACCCTGTGCGTTTCCGTTCGACAAGCTCCCATATAACAACAACTCTGCCGGGTTCATCTGCCTCGGCAAGTCTCGCATTGACTGACTCGAATACATTGAGCGCAAACAGCCGTTCAGCATCCCTGCGAAGGGCGGCAATATTGTATAACACCCCCGGCTGCACTTCCAGCAGCCGTCGGATAGCAAACTCTTTCGTTCGCCGCAGCCCTTCTATCCTGACCTCGGACACATGGACTTCAGTAATCGGGACGCGAAGGATCCCCGTCTCCTGAAACGGAGCAACGATATCACCAGTCACGACAGCGAGATAGCCGCGATCCATATACGCATTTGTTATAGCCTGAATTCCCCTGCTGAGCTCAACATTAGTGAGGAGTTGCCCGGGTCTGATCCCGATGATCTCGAGCAATTCATCGCTTGAGATGACTGTATTACCGGTGAATTCGATCCGGTCGACGTTTCTGTAGACAGTTACCGGCGCAACCGTTTCATCTTGTGCTACAGCCTGTGCAAAAAGGATAAAGACCAGCGATGTATAGATTGCTGCAAGCCTCATATCACCACCACATATGTGAGCGTTGATTAACGGGTTTTGGAAAAACGGCTTAAAATATCGTAAAGGCTGCTTGTATATTCCCCAAAGGAACAGTTATCCAACCAGTAAGGAGGCTTCTTAACGCGGATTATGAAGAAGGAGGGATTTAAAGAGACGGCGAAGGCGCCACCATCTCTCTAAATCCCTGTTAAGGCTGTGCCGAAGGCATATCCTCCGTATTCTTATCAGCGCACCTAAAAAGGTGAAGACGGAGGTGCATCGAGTTCATCTGAATCGTCTGAATCGTCCGAATCGCCCGAATCCTCCGAGCCGCTATCGAAAGGTGAAGCTGGAGCTGTATCCAGAAGCGTGGTAGTCGCTTTTGGAAGGACTACGGTCTCGGACGCTATTGCAGTGGCATTGATGCTCTGCGACCACGAGTCTTTTGTGACCTTGACCACCGTATTTCCTGGGGAACACCCGTAAGCGTAAACGATCCATCCTCAGCCGTTACAGTCGATGTAATGGCCGGCTCCGGTGTCGATGCTCTACCGGACGGGACATAGACCGTGGCTCCTGCTACCGGAGTGACACCGTCGGATGCGTAGATGACACCCCTCAAGATGCCGGTACTGACTGTTGTGGATGTTCCTCCCCCTCCGCCACCTCCGCAGCCCTGCAGCATGAATGCTGCCAGAACTGCGATGATCACCAGATAAAAGCCGCTTTGTGCCGGTTTCGAACAGTATTCATCCACCTGACATTCCTCCTGCTATTCGCGAGAAGCGAGTAAAGAAGCTATTAATAATGATACCCTCTACACAAAACACTTCCCGGTATTTCTTACAAATTATTCCACAATGGACATACCAGGCTATATACCAGGTTTTTGGCAGAGGAACCCAGTGGACTCTGAACTTGATTCGGGGTGACATATGAAGGTGAACTACTGCGGCAGTTTTAATGTTATGCGGCCTTCATATTTCCGGTATTGGCGGACATGGCAGAGATAAACACTTGCGTCAGATCCGGGTCGAACTGTTTTCCGGCGTTTGCTGCGATCTCAAGGAGCGCATCTTCGTGGGAAAGCGCTTTTCGATAAGGCCGGTCGGATGTCATAGCGTCATAAGAGTCGGCAATGGCAAGAATTCGAGCCATTAATGGGATTTCATCTCCCTTGAGCCCATCAGGATACCCTCCTCCGTCCCATCTCTCGTGGTGGAAAAGAACGGCGGGGACGATAAGGTCAAGCTGGGGGGCGCGCCGCAGGATATTCTCAGCTATGGACGGATGAAGCTGTATGGTCTGCCTCTCTTCCTCAGTCAGGCTTCCATGTTTGTTCAGAATAGAGTCCGGTATTCCGATCTTGCCCAGGTCGTGAAGCAGGCTTGCAACTTTTACAGCTTCTATCTGGTCATCATCCATACTAAGTTCTTTGCTCACCATAGAGGCGTACTCCGTAACCCGCTCGGAATGGCCGTGCGTATAACGGTCTTTGGCATCTACCGCGGCGGCGAGCGACTGTATGGCAGCGGCGCTGGGGTCTCTCAGCATCTGGTAGAGCGCCTGCGGGTCTACGTTCTGTTCGCTGCAGATAGATGAATCGTATACACACACACTGTTTCGGGACATATGCTTTGCGCGGCAAAGAGCTATATCGGCAGCCATCATAAGGCCTTCTTTGCTGTGATGGTGACGCGGATAACCGGCTAATCCTATAGTAACCGTTAGCTTGCTGACTCTTGATGACGCACAATCTTCGATGAATGAATATCTCTGTGATTTCAGGAAGAAATCATGCTCTTCGATTAAGGCTCTGACCCTTTCGGCTGTTTCCAGACCTTGATCTATGTCGGCTTCGGGCAATATCACTGCGAATTCATCTCCGCCATACCTCGCCGCTATGTCGATACTACGGATATTTTCCTTAAGCAATAGCGCCACCTGACGCAGGATTCCGTCCCCCACCGGATGGCTGTATGTATCGTTAATGGCCTTGAATTTGTCGATGTCGAGTATCAAGAGGCACAGGTTTCGGTCATAGCGTTTAGCTCTCTCGATTTCATCCGCCAGTCGTTCGTGAAAATACCCGTGGTTGAACAGCCCGGTCAAAAAATCGCGGGTACTTTGTTCCAGCAACCGGCCATGGTTTTCCTTCAGGCTTTTAATCATACGGTTGAAGGCTCGTCGGAACTGGCCGATCTCATCCGATGCTCCGACATCTATCTGAAAATCCAGATCGCCGCCTTCGATTCGCTCGGTTGCCTTCGTAAAAACCTTTACATGCTTGAGTACGGACCTTGTGACTGCCAGGCTGAGCAGGATCGACAACATGAATGCCGCAGTACCGGTCTTTACCGCGACCACACTCAGAGATCTTTCCTCTTTTTTAAGCTGAGCAATCGACATGTCCATGCCGATTATAGCTTCCGTGCGGCCATTTGCATCTTTTATAGGAGCATAACCGGAAAGCAAGTCTCCCCACTTATCGGATGTCTGCTTTTTGTCCGCTGTAGCTTCATTGAACCCCTTGAGCATCTCGGAACTGATGCGGGTATCGTACACATCACCTATGTGTGAGGTCAACTCGGGGTTCGTTTCGCCATCGACAACAAACTGCAGCACACCTTTTTTGCCGGTCTTGCTTATCGTATATACATAGCGCATGTCCGGGCTGGACTTTAGTATGGAAACCAGTTTGGCTTTAAGTTTCTTGCAGGCTGGAGTAGTCTCATCCGCGGATAGTCGTACCTGCCGGTGGAGGTCGGCATCGATCTGAAGCGCAGCGATTCTCGCACTGCAGATAAGCTTGGACCTGACTTCTTCCCTAAGAGAGCGGATTGCTCCTCTATAGAGGATTAAGCCGTCTCCCAGCGATGTCAAGAGCATCACAAAGGCTGAGATAAGAAATACCTTGGTTCCAAGCGATAACCGGGATATCAACATACTAAAAATAAATCCCTCTGGACAATCCCAAGACTCTGCTCCCGTAGACAAAGAACAAATATGCGCTTGATAGGAAGACATTATCCGTTATAAGAGTGAATAATGTGGATTTGTACGTACGACATTATCATCGCCAAATTAGGGAAATTACTTTAGAGTGATTATGGAAAATATATGAAGGATTCTATTTATATTTCGAGTTGTCGATGATAATCTCCAGCCAGGTTGCTTTTTTCACTATATTATCCGCCGTATATTGGTATTAATATCATCTATAAATAATATATTATTTTACCTGCAGGCTCGATTTCATCCCTCGCTAGAACAACGGACGGATCAGCTTCAGGATCACCCTGTTTTTTGTGCTGTCTGCGTTCGGGTCGCCAAAGAGCAGGTAAATGTCTTCTCCGCGTCGAACGGCCTGCCGAAAACCCATAGACAGGTTCAACTTACCGTTCAGTTCGATAACCCTGGCCGATATCGATCTCTCGCTCGACAGGTCATAGATGAGCGACGCTACAGACTGCCTGTCTTTTCGCGCGTACGGTCCGGTCATCCTGAGGTATTCTATCGATAAATCGGAGCGGAACATACTTCTCAGTTTCACTCCCTGCCTTATTTGCGCATGAAACGATTTCCCTCCGGCCTGCCTGCCGAAGTCGATGTCCATCCAACCGCGCGCGTACATATCGTTCTGTTTCCAGCCGGTACCAAGCGAGTATATCCGGTCATTGTAGATGGTATAGCTGCCGTCATCCGTGCTCCCTTCTCCGCGACGGTTCCAGGATGTGCCCGCATAAAACTGGCTGTTTACCGTCCATGCGCTCGCCGAGATGGACAGTCCTCTAGATAAAGTCAAGCCGGAATGATACCGATGATCGTTACCACTGAGACTCACCCACCAGCCGCGAAGCCAACCCAGGTTTTGGTCGTCTCCGTATCCCAGGCTGTAATTCCAGCCTTTGAGATCCGGATCGGTGACTATGCCGTCCGCGGCATAATAATCCGGGTTTATATCCGTGTACCACAGTCCCCAACTGAGCTGGCGCGTGCCGCCTTCTCCGCTTGCGCCGAACGTCGAAATAGTCCCATCCCGGTTATCACCCTCACTAAAGCTCTTCATGAGCCGGTATTCGATGTAATCGGTCCGTTTTCCTGTATTCTTTCCCAGCCTGCCATGGAACGAGGCAACGCTATTTTCCACTCCCGGTTCACGTGTCGAGGTTGCGGCAATACCGAAGCGGTTGACATCACCCAGGTCCCAGCGGGATTTATAATACATATGCCTGTCTCCGCTGCCGCCGGTGGTCATGAGCGCCGAAAAGTCCTGGTTCTTTGTCTGGCCTGCCAGTTTTACCCCGGCATCCACATCTTCTATGTCCCTGCTGTAGAACATCCGGGACTCATCGTCCTGGTGATGGTTCCCTTCGGTAAAGAATGGACGGTTATCCGAGAGCACCCGGGGAGAATAGCTGAAATCGATACTTTCTACACTCTGCTCGACACTGTCGAAGTCCGGATTGATGGTAATAAGCGCATTCGTCTCCTGCGACAACTGCTGTTTGAGGTCGATACCGTTGCTGAACCTGACGCCGCCCAACCCAACATTCGAGTAGTGCAGGGCAACTCTGTCCAATTTGGGTGAGGGGGTTTCGATGCCAGTCCAGTCGAGCATGAGATTTTCATCGGAATTCGGTCCCAAATCGGGACTGACCCAATACTGATCCGTTCTTGCGAGATGTCTGTAGAAAGAGATACCCATTGTATCCTGCTCTGCCGGATATTTGAGCTTAGACCAGGGGACCGCCATCTCAGCCGTCCAGCCGGAGCCATCGATGTCTACGGCGGCATGCCAATCACCCAGCCACTCGACCTTACTGCCACCAGCGCCGGGAAGCATCTCCACTTGTGTCCCAAGAGAGGTCACATAAAACTGGAAAGCAGTCCTGTGGGTATGCCAGGGGTCTATATCGATAGCCACATAATCGTCTGTCCGTATAGACCCGCCGCGTTTTTTCTGCTGGGCCGTTATTTTTGAGGGCTGACTGTCGCTGCAGCGAAAGGCGACATAGATATTCTTCCGGTCATAGCAGATCCACGCGGCGGTATCCTCCAATGCGCGGGTTGTCGTCTGAGTAATCCAGAAATCGACGGCGTCAGGCGGGCGTTGCCAGCAGGCGTCACCGAGCTTACCGTCAAGAACCGGAGCTTGCGTCGTCTTCACGGCTTGGATTACCCTCTCCTGGCAGGCTGAAGATGATCCAAGCATGATAGCCATGACCAGTGCAGCCATCAATAATATTATGAATCTCATCTGCAGCTCCGATCCGGAAAGGGAACAGCGAAAAGCAATCAGCTAACTACGCCCACCACATCGCGCCTGTCTCTTCCGTCATGACGACCTGCTTCAGGAACTTGACAGCTTTCTGGAAGCCTTCGTTTACGGACATCAGGCTGTCTTCGTGCTCGATTGAAAGCACATCGTCGTAACCGACCATCCGCAGGGTGCTCACGATGTCTTTCCAGACCTGATAGCCGTGACCGTAGCCGACGCTCCTGAATATCCAGGAGCGGTCGATCTCTTCGGAGTAAGGCTTGGTGTCGAGCACACCGTTTATGCTCGTATTGATCTCATCGATGCGGGTATCTTTGGCATGGAAATAATAAATGGCGCTGCCGAGCTTGCGAATGGCCGCAATAACATCGATTCCCTGCCAGAACAGGTGGCTCGGATCGAAATTCGCGCCTATAGCCTCTCCAGCAGCCTCCCTTATGCGGAGCATTGTCTCCGGGTTATAGACCACGAACCCAGGATGCATCTCGAAGCAGATCCTAACGCCGTGTTTTTCGGCGAATTTGGCCTCTTCCACCCAGTAGGGGATAACTTTTTCGTTCCACTGCCAGTCAAGAATTTCCGTGAAATCCGGCGGCCAGGCACATGTCACCCAGTTCGGTTTTGTCGCACCCGGACCGTCCCCAGGGCATCCTGCAAAATCCACCACGTGTGTGACTCCCAGTTTTTCGGCAAGTTCGATAGTCTTTCGCCTTGTCTCGTGATGTGCTTTTGCTATTTTCTCATCAGGATGAAGCGAGTTGCCGTGGCAGGAAAGCGCGCTGATTACGAGCCCTCTGGATTCGACCGCTTTGAGAAGTCCTTTACGTGCGCCTTCATCCGAAAGCAGCCGGTCTACACCCACATGCCGGTCCACGGAGTAGTTTCCCGTGCCGAACTCGACCGCTTCGACTCCCGATTCCGCGATGTAATCAAGTGCCTTGTCTCTGGACTGCTGCCCGAAAAGTGCTGTAAATACACCTATCTTCATAGCTTCATGCCTCCAATATCATATATCTGCCGGGGGAATTATAGATCAGGGTTAGCAGGCAGTCAAGATTACCCATCGCTATCCCCAGGAGGCGCCATATTTCTATCCGTGCAGACTGTTGACATTTGACATTATTGACCGTTGATTTATATTGTAGTAACATTTACCTGTTAACTACCTCAAGCTTGAAAGGAGTGCAACTTATGCTCAATAAGAGGCTTATCGCCACAACCGCGCTGGTAGTGGCTGTAGCCATTCCGAGCACCGTCTGGGCTGCTGAGCAGTCAAAACCAGCGGTAAAGAAGGCGCCTGTTGTGAAGACAGCGCCCGCCAAAACTACTCCGGCGCCGGCTAAACCGGCTGCCGCAAAACCTGCTACTCAGGCAGTAAAACCGGCTGCCACGGCAATAAAGCCGACAATGGAAGCCAACCTGAAGAAATTTAAATCCGGACCTGATTCCGCCGTTGTCGCCACCGTAGGTAATGAGAATATCACCAAAGGTGAGCTGATGGACGCTTTATGGGATTGGTACGCTCCTCAAGCGCTGGAAGAGTGTATAAATTCGAAGATGATACTTCAGGCCTTGAAAAAGGATGGCGTCAGCGTTACTCAGTCTGATATCGATGCAAGGCTTACTGAAGTAGCGTCCAGCAATGTCAGGCCAGGCGATACGCTTGACGCGACTCTTCAGCGAAGCAAAGCGACGCGGGCCCGAATAAACTCGACAATTACGGTACAGCTTGCTCTTGAGAAGATCCTCGAAAAGCAGACTCAGTTGACCGATGCCGAGTATTCCGAGTTCATTAAGGCACGCCATATCCTTATTAGACCCGCGACGACCTCACCGGATGCAACTTTAGAGGAAAAAACCAAGGCAGATACAGCGGCCAAAGAGACTGCTGAGAAGATACTGGCGGAAATCAAAGGCGGTAAGTCTTTCGAGCAAGCCGCAAAAGAATACTCCGATGACCCGTCCAACAAAGAAAACGGTGGAGAGCTTGGCTGGTTCCGGCGGAATGAAATGGTCCAGCAGTTCTCGGACGCTGCTTTCAATCTGAAAGCGGGCGAGATCAGCGAGCCGGTCAAAACACAATTCGGCTATCACCTGGTGAAGGTAGACAAGCTCGGAAAAAATGCAACTCCGGCTGAGAAGGATTCCATAAGAAAGCGGATCCTTGCCCAGAGGATGCAGATGGAGCTTGGCAAAGTATTCAATTCGATTAAATCCGATGCAAAAATAAACAACATCCTCGTGCCGACGCTTCCTGATCCGAAGCCGGCAGAGATGTCCGACGAGCAGACGGTCCCTCCGACCAAGATTGCTCCGAAGACGCAGTCCAAACCGGCTCCCGCACCGCAGCCGGCTAAGTAAAAAAGAACCCACCCGGGTTGGATATGTCAAGACAGGGCGAATGGCCTAAAACCATTCGCCCTATTGTTTTATGCCGGACATGCACCCGTTTTCGGAGGTAAAAGTCCCTCAGGCCGTGCGTTTCCTGTAGATATACCTGTGCACTTCGCTCCAGTAGACCTCGTACAGGCCATCGTAGGGAGAATTGTTCCTGGACAGTCTTGAACGCGCTGTTCTGAGAGCGCGCCGCACCGAGTCGTATGAAATATCGAAGTCTTTGGCGATCTCTGTAAGGCTGTAACCCTCCGATACCATAAAGAGCACCGCCGCCTGCAGTTTTGACAGTCGAGAGCAGTCGATCATCAGGCTGATCTGCTTTCTGAGCAGGTAATCCAGCGCTTCCGCAGGCAGACAGCACTCCCCGGCGTCGGGAATCCGTTTGGATTCGAGCCTTATCTTCCTTGCCAGTTGCTTCTCCGTATAGACCCGCTTCCGCCCGCCAGCCTCCTCACGAAGCATCTCATCCGCGGCTTCCTCAAGCAGCAGCCGGTCCGCCGGATGCCTGCCATTTTCAGCTTGTGCCCTCAGTAAAGTCCCCTGTCCATTGCCCATTTCACAATACCTCCGCCGATTATAGCGAACAAACGTTCGGTTGCCACACTGTACCATGTTCACAAATAGTTGTCAACTACTTACAGGCAATGTTTATTCAGTTTTTTCGTCTGAAGATTTATGGAAAGATATTCTACGGATAATCGATTATATATTTCGGTTGGTAAAAGATACTTAATACAATGAGATTAGTGTTTATTGTCTGGATTATGATAGCCTTATTCGCGGTTCCGGTTCTTGCTGCTGACTGGCCGGAAACGATGGAACTCGGCGGGTTTACCATAAGCAATATAAAGGGGTCGTCAGACGCGGATGGTTCAGGGCGTGCTACAGGCAACGTGGCGGTCCCCGGCGGAGGAAACTGCCGGATTGATCTTAGCCGTTCTTCTGCCGGACTGGTCATCGGAAGCACCAGGACCAGCTTCAATGTTGGCGGAGTCAGAATAGACGGGAGCTTCATGCTCGATAGAAGAGGGCTGCAGGGCACTGGGACCGTGCAGACGCAGGGGCAGCCGATATGCGACGCGAACCTCGTGGTCGAACCGGGAAAAGGCATTACAGGAAACGGTGTTGTCCGGCTCTGCCGGGAAATGCCGGTGAAAGTGTCATACGCGGTCGATCAGCAGGGAGTGACAGCAAACGGTTTTTTACCCTGCAGGGCTTCCATTGAGACGCCGCTTGCGGTTTACACATTCAAAGGCAACATCGAGGTTTCGGCATCCGGAGCTGATATAAAGATCGTTGCCAAGGGCAACATCGAGCGGACCGGCAGGATCGGCGGTATGAGCAGCGCTTTCGGACCACTGGTGTTTAATGTGAACCCGGCATCAGGACAGGCGAATGTCAACGTCGGAGGCGCCGATATTACCATTGATCTCTGGTAAAATAGCGTTCAAACGGAACACACAACCTCCCGGCAAGGTCTATTAAGAGTAATTGACGCATTGCTTCACTTTGGTATTACCTGATATAATCGTGCTAGGGTGCTTGATTCGTTTCGGGAGTACTCTGTTCATGATTTATCGTGAATAATGCTCTTTTAAGACATTTGTCTGTTTCGAGGGAGGATTTCGATGATCTATAAGCGCTTGGTTGTCGCTCTGGTCATGGTGCTTGCTGTTGGCACAGTGGCGCATGCAGCAGAGAGTGACTGGACGATGGCCAGATATGATGAAGCCCAGACAGGTTATACACCGCAGAAACTCACCATGCCGTTGACCTTGCACTGGCAGTACAACACCACTAAGTCTACCAATAATACATCCGCGCCGTCAGTCTTCGGAGACACCGCGTACTTTTCCTCAGGAGACCATATATTTGCGGTTGATACAGCCGTGGGAAATCTGAAGTGGAAATTCCCGGCAGGTCCGGAAGGCCTAAAGTCTGCTGTAAAGACCGGGATCACCATTTGGGAAGACTTGTTGTTCTTTGGCGGTATGGACGGCAAACTGTACGCGCTTAACGCAGCCACAGGGCTTATGTCCTGGACATTTTCCATGGAAAGCGCAATCCGTTCTACACCTATTGTATCGAATGGCACGGTCTTCGTAGGCTCTGACGATAATAACCTTTATGCTGTAGATGCGCGGAGCGGCGAGCTTTCATGGACCAGCGGTTTCCGCACCAATGACGATGTTGCCGCTTCTCCCGCAATATCTCCCGGAATAGTTGTTTTCACTTCCCTGGACGCGAATATCTACGCAGCGAACAGCGCCACCGGCAAGATTCGATGGACTTACAGGCTCCCGACCTCCACCGCGCAGAGCATTCCGGTGGTTTCCGGCAATATGGTCCTCATACCGTCGGGAAACAGCATTTATGTCCTGAGCGTAAAGAGCGGTCAACTGCGCTATGTGATCAATCTGCAGAGCGATGTGGCTACTCCGATTGCCGTAGCGGGGGATGATGTTTACGTGGTCTGCCGCAACTGGAAGCTTTACGCCTATACAGTCGGGTTGTCCGCCGCAAAGGCGAAGTGGGCTGCTGCGCCTGATCTCAAAATACCCGTAACTGCTCCTCCCGTTGTTGCAGGAGACACGGTCTTCGTCGGGACCAGCCGTGGTATGGTATATGCATTTTCAGCAGAGACCGGCAATCTTACGTGGAATTATACAAACACTCCTTCGATTGTCGGCAACAACAATCAGTCGGCGGATTTCACATCCATCTCTGCTCCGCCGGTGGTCGCCAACAACTCGCTTTTCGTATTGACCGACGACGGATCGCTCAGATGCTTTAGGAACGACGCCCCGGACAACACCTCGCCCAAGCTGTTCAATGTGACACCGCTTCTGGGAACGGCTATGTCGGGTCATCCTCCCATACAGGTATCAGCGGTCCTTTTTGATGAGAGCACCGGCGTCAATCCCGGCAGCATCCAACTGCTGGTGGATGATGAAAAGGTAGACTACACCTTCAATGCATCGACATTGAAGCTCTCTTACATGACACCTATTACCAGCCCGGTCAGGCCGCTCTCTGACGGAAGGCATGTTCTGACCATTATTGCAGATGACTGGAAGGGCAACGAGGTAAAGTATACTTGGTCTTTTGTAGTTGATAACTCGATGCCTCCTCCAAAGGTAGTAACCAAGGACAAGACCAAGAAGAAAAAACCTGCCACTCGCCCGCAGCCGACAGTACCGACGACGACCACACCCGATAGTGGTCAGAATCCGGGAGGATCACAGAATAATCCCGGGCAGGGTTCTGGCAACCAGCCATTTCCCGGTGGACCAGGAGGTGACGGTCCGCCTCCTCCCAGTCCAGGTGGGTTCGGCGGCGGCATGCCCTGATGGACCGAACCGATATAAGGAGTTGGCTCCGCCTGAGCAAGCTTGAACTTGCCCCCAGGCGGGCAGCCGCTCTCGTTGAGTGCTTCGGCAGCCCTGAAGCTGTCTTCTCGGCGACGGAAACCGAGCTTAGATCAGTAGAAGGGCTGACCGGGCGCTCTCTTGAAAAACTGCTATCACCTGAGCCATCCGATCTTGACCGCTCTCTTGATACCCTCCAGAAAAAGAATATCCGGCTGATTTCTTTTCAGGACAAAGACTACCCGGCTAATCTGCAGCAGATCATCGACCCTCCGATAGTCCTCTTTATCCGTGGAGAGTTGAAGGAACCGGATAAATTCGCCATTGCCATCGTCGGTTCCAGAAAGGCTTCTGTCTACGGCAGGAGTATGGCAGAGCGAATAGCCAAAGACCTGTCGAACCGGGGACTGACGGTTATAAGCGGCGGCGCGAGGGGAATCGATGCCGCAGCTCACAAAGGAACACTTGCAGCAGGCGGCCGCACCGTCGCTGTGCTCGGCTGTGGGATCGATATCTGCTATCCGGCCGAGCATAAGGAGCTGTTCGACAGGGTTGCTGAAAACGGCGCGGTGGTCTCTGAGTTTTCTCCGGGTACTCCGCCAGAAGGTTGGCGTTTTCCTGCGCGAAACAGGATAATAAGCGGCCTTTCGATCGGACTGCTTGTCATACAAGCCCCTCCAAGCTCCGGCGCGCTCATAACAGCCCGGTATGCGCAGGAACAGGGACGTGATATCTTCGTGCTGCCCGGTAATGTCGACGATGTCCGTAACCAGGGCTGCCATGCGCTCATTCGCGATGGAGCGACGCTTGTAGAGTCGGCTGATCAGATACTGGAAGACCTTGGAATTCAAACCGAAGAAAATCTCAAGCCTCAACTGACTTTCGCGTTTGAATCGCTTACGGATGAAGAGCGAAAACTGGTAGAGACACTGTCGCTGCAGGCGAAACATGTGGACCAGATCATCCAGGAGACTAGACTGCCCGCTTCGCAGGTAATCGGAATGCTGACGATGCTCGAAATGAAGGGAATAGTCAAGCGAGTCCCCGGAAACGCCTATGTCCGGGCGCTTTGAGCCGGATAATATTAGTCCGGGTTCGTCGAAGAGGTAGTTCGTGCCTCTTCGACAAACCCGGCAGACCCGTCCGCCCAAAGCATGCATGGATGCCTGTTGCTCGGTGCCGTCTCAACAAGCAGGCTCAGTCTACGAACAAATAAACGGAGCCCGCTACGCGCTGAGTTGCATTCTCCGACCGTTCTGAGCGGAGGTTCGGGCTTTGAGTGATGTCAACGCTGTCTGAGCGTTCGCGTAACATGGATTGATCTTGAGTGCTTGAGTATACTCGAACATAGCTTCTCTCGGTACTCCGGCAGCTTCGTATGCCTGTCCGAGATTGTAATGCACACGCGCATCTTCAGGTCGAAGCTCCGCTGCCCTTCTGAATGCCCCTATCGCCGCGTTGTTCCTGCCTGCGCCGGTATAAGCCGCGCCCAGATAGAGAAACGCCTGGTAGTCCTCGTGGTCCTCCATAGTAGCCTGCTCGAGTAAACTCACAGCCGTCGTGTAATCACTGACCTTAAAAGCTTCCAGTCCACTTCTTAAGGTTTCGATCCCCTTGCACATCGTATCGTCTCCCTCCCACTATTCTTTTTCGGGATTACAGCGATACGCCATTACCGACAAAACTACCGGAATTTCCGATTATAGGTTTTCAGCTAGCCATCAGATATATTCGTTCAATATGTTCTCGATCATTTCCTGGCGGCCGCTTTGGACGTGTGGCTCCCCATGTTCCAGCGTGTACGCTTCAAGCTCCTCGAACCCTGCTCTGCGGCTCTCGATCTCGGAACCGATACCGAAGTCCCAGCCTTTGTAGCGTTCTTTCACTATTTCCGCGAGCCGCCCGTCTTCTATAATCCTCGCAGCGGTTTTCAATCCTCGCGCGAATGCGTCCATCGCACCGATGTGGGCATAGAAAAGGTCTTCCGGGTCTATCGACTGCCTGCGGACTTTCGCATCGAAGTTCAGCCCGCCTGTGGTAAACCCTCCGCTTCGAAGGATCGTGTGCATTGCAAGCGTCGTATCATAGATATTCGAGGGGAACTGGTCCGTGTCCCAGCCGAGCTGTTCATCGCCCCGGTTTGCATCAACGGAACCGAGTATTCCGTTTGCCGCACAGAATTCAAGCTCATGGTGGAACGTATGGCCAGCGAGTGTCGCGTGGTTTGCCTCGACGTTGATTTTGAAATCATTATCGAGCCCGTTTTTCAGTAAAAATCCGTAGACTGTGGCAGAATCGAAGTCGTACTGATGCTTCGTCGGTTCCTTGGGCTTCGGTTCGATGTACAACTGCCCCTCGAACCCGATCTTTTTCTTGTAGTCCGCTGCCATCCTGAGAAATATGGCAAGATGCTCCAATTCTCGCTTCATATCCGTATTGAGCAGCGTTTCATAGCCTTCGCGCCCGCCCCAGAAGACATATCCAGCGCCTTTCAACCGCTTCGTTACCTCCATAGCCTTCTTTACCTGGCTTGCAGCATAGGCAAATACATCAGGCGATGGGTTAGTGGAGGCTCCGGCCATAAACCGCCTGCGGGTAAAGGCGTTTGAGGTCCCCCAGAGGAGTCTGACGCCGGTGTCATTCTGCAGTTTTTCCGCAAGATCGACGATCCTGTCCAGCCGCCTGTTCGTTTCGGCGAGATCATCGGCTTCCGGGGCGATGTCCCTGTCGTGAAAGCACCAGAACCCGACTCCAAGCTTGGTAAAGAACTCGAACGCTGCCCGAAGAGTCATCTCCGCGGCATTATAGTGTTTGAAAGCAAGCGGGTTCCTTGAATCAGGACCCTCAAACTCGATCTTTTGTATGCCTGGGAAGAACTCCTTCATTGGCTTTTCCTCTCTTACATATATGACTGTGTTACAACTGAAATTCTACCTGTAGATCATTATCTATCAGGGCTTACGCACTAAAATCCAGCAACTACGGAAGCCAGGAAGTCATTGTCCCAGCAGCACAGGTTAATCTTGCGTCTTACGCTTCTGTTGTCTGTTGTTTGCTTTAGTTTTAGCAAGTTGTGTG
>JBDKSP010000082.1:0-35968 GCA_039680575.1 Armatimonadota bacterium | reverse complement strand
TAGCGTAACGGCCCGAAATCCGGCCGATTCTCGACCACAAAGTCGTGCTATCGACCCTCTGTTCGTCGAAAAACGACTCTGATCCGGTCAACAGAGCACACCTATCGCACTTGGTGGAGGATTTGGGAACTTTTTAATCGCTTGACTTAGGCGCGGGGTTGAAGGTATAATCCAATCGATGCCGGGGTGTGGCGTAGCTTGGTAACGCGCCTGTATGGGGTGCAGGAGACCGTGGGTTCAAATCCCGCCGCCCCGACCAATGGAAACCCATCTGAGTTTATGTGAGCTTGGATGGGTTTTTTGTTTGTACTGATTGACAGAGCATATCGATATTCTGACGCCCGAAGGTGATATGTATTTTACAATGAGGGTGCTGCTGAGAAGAAATAGTGCGTAATATTGCAAAAACCATGGATTGGCGGCCATTTTATAAGGTAGCCACAAAAATACTGTGTCCGTATTGGCTACTGCCATTAATGGGGTAAGTAATACGTGGCTGATGAGAAGGTGTCTCATCAGGAACTGCTTTATGAAAAGGAGTAAAGAGGCAGTGAACACGAAGATTATTATCTCAGTGGTATTGGTTGTCTTGTTGATTGTTCCGGCAATGGCACTGGCTCAGGCGAATTTCGATCTCAGGTATGATCCGCAGTCTGTCGCCACCATTTCCGGAACAATAATAGCAACCGTAGATTACAATCCGGGCAACCCGTCAATGGGACCGAAGTCGGTTATCGTATTATCCAATAACCGAATCTACAATGTGTTTCTCGGACCGGGATCGTACTTAAGCAATATCGGATTCACACCTACTCCCGGCAGCTCGATAACCGTTACAGGGTCGCTGAGGAACGTCTCCAACAAAGCTTACCTTGTAGCACAGGCAGTCAGGGTCCCCAGCGGGACTTATTATTTCCGCTCAAGTGAAGGCGTGCCGCTATTCTCAATGACAGCGGTTTCCCCACCACCTATCGGTGCTGGAGCAGGCACAGGTCTGATTGTAGCTCCTCCTCCTCCGGTTGGCGGCGGAAGCGGTAATATGGTCTACCAGAGCGCCAGAATCCCGTTCAATGCGGACGATATCATCCATGTGAGCGGAAAGGTGAAGGATACTTACGCAATAAGAACCGCGGAAGACAATCTTCCCGTTGTAGTTGCCAGGATCGAGAAGGAGAAACCTCTCGGTGAAGACAAATATTACAATGTTGTACTGGCGCCTATGGCTTTCCTTACACAGAACAATATCGATCTGCAGCCGGGAGACACGCTCTATGTGAATGGATCGAGAGTCAATATCAACGGCACGGATATGATAGTTGCGACAAATGTTGAGGAAGGCGAGAGCTTTATCAGTCTGCGAACTAACTGGGGCGCGTCGCTCTTCACACCGGTGACTCCGGTCGGAGCCGGACCAAGCACACAGGTGCCGCTTATCCAGTTCGACCCCAACAACATGGTGCATGTGAGCGGCAAGATAAGGAATGTCTACACGGTAATGACAGCCGAAGACAATACACCGATTGTTGTGGCAAACATCGAAGATGAGAACCTTACAGGAAGTGACAGGTTCTATGATGTTATTCTTGGGCCTCAGTCATTCCTCAAGAGCAACAACATAAACGTACAGTTGGGTAATACGCTGTTCGTAGACGGTTCGAAAGTCAATATGGGAAATAAATCGATGATTGTGGCGACGAATGTAGAAGAGGGGAACCATAAGATCAGTCTGCGAACGGATACAGGCATAGCGCTTTTCCCGGCATTCACAGGGTCCGGACTGCTGGCTCCTGTACCTCCGATGAACCAATAAGCAAGATCGGAACTAGTTATTGGCGAAACGTTTGGAATAAGAAATCGGGAGGGTCTGTAAAGAACTCTCCCGATTTCTCCATATATCCAGTCTCTGATAATTACCAGACTGTGATATCTTCTTTGTAACGCAGCCTGATAGTCGGTACGATCTTCGTTTGTACTGTTGCTCTGGAGTAGATTCCTACAACTGTGACTGAGCTGCCAAGTTTCGGCATGGCGATCAAGCTTCCATCTGTGAAGCCGTCACATACCACTCGTATGCCTGTATGGAAGCCGTCATTCACTCCAGTGTCGTCGTCTACATAGAACGCGGTGCCGTCTGATTTCAGATAGGTCACTTTGCCTGTAACAGTAACAAGCAGCCCTACATCCACGGCTTCGACCGAGACTTTCAGATCGGGAACTGATACCTTTATCGGCTCATGTAGAGATGCAGATCCAGTGACCGAGATATTCGCGTTCGTAAGGTACCGCTCGCCGTTCGCGGTGGCGGTTCCGGAGCTGTTGATAACGATAAGGTTGCCTTCTGCTACATCGGGTCCGCCTCCGGAACCGTACTGAATCCGCACTCCCTCAGAACCGTCCAACTGCTGGGCATAGAACCCGTCTTTGAACAAGTTTGAAGCAACTGTAACGATCATTCCTTGCACGTTGAAAGGTCCCACGGTCTTGGTTGCAGTATTTCCTGCTTTATCCGTCGCGCGGATCGTGAATTTTTGTGCGGTAGATGGGACCTGGACGCTCCCGCTTGCTGCAACAGTGGTAGTAGATCCCGAATCCCACTGTGTGGTGACCGTGGCGACACCGGAGCCGGAATCCGTGATAGTCCAGGAGATGGTGTTATTCGAATTCGGGCCGGCGATCGAAATAGCCGGTGCCGTAGTGTCCGCAGGAGAGGTAGGATCGTCCGTATCACCCCCCGTACCTCCTCCGCTGCTGCCGTAAGGCGCGTTTGCAAGCAGCCATGTTCTGGGCGGACGCCAACCGATAGAGTTTGCATCCTTGCCAAGCGCGAGGTGCCCCCATCCTGTGGAGAAGTTGTTATTCATCTTTATCCCGAAATGGATGTGCTGGTTGACACTCTCGTTAATATAGGCGAAGTTCTCCCCCGCAGCTATGCTTTTACCGGTGGAGTAGCCTGATTTCATCCGGCAGTGTCCATAGACGGCGTAGAAATACGACCCATTTGCCATTCGGTGCTTGACGATAATACACCAATAGCGCGAATCGCCGCTGTTATAGTAGCTTTGGATAGTTCCTGCGGAAATCGCATATACAGGATTGCTGTACGGGGTGCGGATATCCATGCCGACGTGGTTTTTACCCAGCGCACTGGGAGCCGCGGAATCAAGATACCCATAGATCCGGCCACCTGGACTGCCGTCGTTCCAAGGCTGCCTCGGATCTCCAGCGCTGCCGCCGTTTGTACCGGTCCAGGTCCTTTCGGTAGGATAATAGAACCCGGATGACATCTTTATGGCAGCGCCAAATGCGGCAGATGCAATGATTGTAGTTGCTATCGCCAGAACGAGAAAGAGCGCGAATATTCTATTGTTCACTTTCGACCTCCTGTCTTGTTGCCTCATCCATTGCGAGCATCCTGCTGAGCTTGCTTATATAGCGATATTCCGAGAGATCTGATTATGGCGAGCAGGCTGCTTATTGTGGGGCTATTTATAATTACTGTGTGAGTACGCCGGCTTATAGCTCGACATTATTTGTGACGTTGAACCCTTTGTCAACGTTCCGTAAATAGTTGCGCAATGGTATTGGTGGCTTTCCATGTCTCACCGGGTATCACAACCATGAAAGCTTTTGGCGATATGGGCTGGAAAGCCGGATTTCATTTGGGAGGGGACACGAATGAACAAGCTGATAGCCGGGCACATTTGGATAGCAGCATTGGTACTGCTTTGTGCCGCGGTTCCAATAAAAGCACAGACTGACGATAATCCGGAAACGGGAAGCCTGCGGGGGCTTGATGGGGTAATGGTACTGGTCGAGGATCTGAGGCCTGACATTATCAAGGACGGTGTGACTGTAAGTATGATCGAGAATACAGCCGAAGGAAGGCTGAAGAAAGCGAATATCAAGGTCCTATCCGAGGAGGAATTGCGGAAAACTCCCGGGTTTCCGTATTTGTACATCAACGTCAATTCGATAAAGCCTGCAGGAGGGAGCGGATATATATATTCGATCAGTCTCGACCTTTACCAGGCAGTCGTTCTGGACCGTGATTCGGATATTAAGTGCCTCGCGAGCACATGGGAGACAAGCTTGGTCGGCATGTCACCTACAAGCCAGATTAAAGGCCTGACCAGCCGCATTAACGCTCTTGTCGATGAGTTTGTGGGTGACTATAAGTCAGCAAACAAGACCACGCTGGCTCCATACAGCGCAAAATTGCTGTATGATGCAGGTTTTGATGTGGGATTTGATTTTCACTACTATTGGGGACAGATTACCAACTGGATATATGAAGTGAAAAAGGGGACTGGTCTATCTTCCAGCCTTTTGGTAGATAAACCGGAACAGCGCGACAAGACAGGTTTGATGTACAGGTGATCAGATCGGAATTACGTGTCAGTTTAGCGGGATAACATATTTAGTGTATGCTTCGGGGCGATTTGTCACCCCGAAGCATTTTATGTAACTCTACCAGGATGTTCTGATCGTGTATGTGATGGTTGTCTCACCATTTGCAGGGACTTTTACAGGGAATACTATCGTCTGTGCGTCTTTTTTGTTGTATCCGCTGCTGGACTTGACAACTCTCCAAGTGGAATAGGCATGCTCTATCACATTGACCTCAACAGGGGAATCCTTGTGATTGCGGACCGTTACCTCAAAACTCTCTTCGACAACATTGTCCGAGATCTTCTGATAATCGGTTCTCTTGTTATCACCGACGACATCGAAGGCATCTCCAATGTTGAGACGGATTTTCTCGTCTTTGGGAGTATGATCGATCATATCTTCGCCAATGAACTGTTGCGCTCCCTGATCGTCCAGCTTGTAGACCCTTATCTTACCAGCGGGAAGAGGCATGCCCATGTTGTTTTCTTTCGAATTCATCAACTGGAGGACCACGTTTATTTTGTGGTAGTTCGTGTTGTCCTGCGGGTCGTATATCAGTTCTTTTGTTACTTTTGTATTAGCAGCATTCAGAAGAGATAGTTGTTTCGTCTCATTGTTACGGATGGTCGTCGGGCGCTCCATCGTATACATGTGATACTCGAAGAAGCTCTTTTCCTCGAACTGTGGCGCTGTCTCTGCTTCAGTTAGTACTTGTGCTGGACTGTATGCCCTTTTTTTAGCTGCGCCATAGATCTTATCCTGTGCTCTTTTGACATCACCCGCCATCAGCGTCAGTTTGGCGTCGTTATATGTCGTGCCGCATTGGTTATTAAGCGTCACCCATCCGTTAAGGTCAAGCGCGGTGTCGTTTTTGTTTACGAGGACTACATAATCCGCTTTCCAGCCAATTCCATCCGTCATATAGCTGATCTCTGCCTGCTGGCTGCCGGACTTGCTACTTCGCAGAAGCCAGTTGAGAGTCGGTCGGGGTCGAAGCCCTTCCGGCATCTTCACCAGAGATACTTGCCCCTGTGGACTCAGGACTACGTTTCCGTCATCCGTTTTTATTACTACTCCGCCGTTCGACACGGGACTCAATAATATTCCGCTCTGTGTATACTGCTTTCCGCTCTCGTCGAAAATCGTGAATGTCACCCTCTGTCCGACCGATTTATTCAGGATATTCTCAGGATTGATCAGATCGTACTGATAATTCTGCTCCAGAATGGAAAATGAGCCGGAGTTTGAAAGCGATCTGATAAGGATGCTGGTCGGATCGATAAGAGCTGCCACATCCTCAACTTCTATGGAATTGGTTCCCTGGTTAAGCGTGACTGTACGTGTATCCTTCACAAGAGCAAAGTTGCCGTTATAAACGGTCAACTGGACTTCCTTGGGTCCCGATACAGTTTGTGCGGTCGCCGCTGTTGTTATAACCGTAAGCACTGCGATAATAGTTAGTAAGCGTTTCAAGTTCGTATACCTCCTGAAAGATGTCTTCAGTAATGTTAGATACCTGAGCATTAGGATAGCTTCAAAATATTTCAAGAAATAATTCAGGAAACAGATCCTGCTGGCGGCTGAAAGCTGATAACTGACAGCTAATTACATCCATCCTTTGCGGCGGAACCACCACATCATGCCGATTGTGAGTCCTGTCATAAGCAGCATGATGTTTCTGAATGCGTTTGGCGCATTCAGCCAGGGTAGGTGAATAAAGTTCATACCATAGAATCCGGTTATGAAAGAAAGCGTCAGGAAGATCGTTGATACGACGGTCAGGACTTTCATAACGTCATTCGTACGGTTCGAGACGACCGAAAGGTATACATCAAGGCTGCCGGAGAGGATTTCTCTGATTGTGTCCAGCATGTCAAATAGGCGGATCATCCGGTTATAGGCATCCTGGAAGTATACAAGGTGCTCTTTTTCCATAAAGGAAAAATCTCTACGGCCCAGTTCGTTGAATATGTCTCGCTGTGGACCAAGCAGCTTGCGAAGCTCGAACGTGTAGCGCTTGAGGTCGAAAAGTTTTCTGAGTAAGTATTGATTAGCGGAGTTCAGCATCTCATCTTCAAGTTTATCAGCTTCATCGTCCAGCTTTTCGACTGAGGGGAAGTAAGTCTCGATCAGGTCTTCAGCGAGCGCATAGACAGCGTGCATCGGTCCGCGTTCGGTGAGCTCAGGGGTTTCATGATACTCCAGTAATGTCTGGTCTATGGCGCTGTTTTGCTTGTCCTTGTATGCCGTAATGATGAATTTACCGCCTGCAAAGACATGAAGTTCAGTGCCCTTTACTCCGTTAGTTCCACCGGATTTGATCGCAGTCAGATTGATATAAAAATGGTCCTTGAACTCATAGAGGTGCGGTCTTCGATAATGGTCAAGGCAGGATTCGACGGCCACGGAGTGCAGCCCGAACTTTTTCGCAAGCTCGCACATCTCGCTTCGGTCATACGAACGGATATCTACCCAGAGAAGTTTGTTGTCTCCTTCCACGAGAGATCGCCAATCATCTAGCGATACATCCGGTATCGCTTCTTTTCCCGTAAACAGGTAAGTCTTGATCATAAGCTGCTGCGCCCCCTAAGCGTACTGACTGTGAATTATCAATAAGTTTTACTTTACTAAGAGGGTAACTGTCAATAAAGGGTATCGGCTGGACCCGGCGGCGATTTACAGTAGGAGGGCTTTGTGCTAAAATCAACTCAATTTCAGGCAGGAGGAGAGTAGATGATACCCATCAGGGATGAGAACCCGACGCGGTTGACGCCTTATGTCGTCTATTTCCTCATTGCGCTCAACGTTGTATTTTTTATCATCGACAGACTTGGCGCGCATGGTGCTGTTGGCAATCTCTGGGGGCTTTCCATGCTCCCAAGAGACATTTGGACTGGTGAAAACCTTCCGGCGCAAATCGGTACGACAATAATACCGCACGACAGCCCTTCGCCTGTCTATATAACAATTTTAACTTCGATGTTCCTGCACGGAGGTCTGCTGCATCTTGGCGGGAATATGCTCTACCTGTGGATATTCGGTAATAACATAGAGGATGTGCTGGGGCACGCCAGGTTTTTGCTTTTCTATCTGGTAGGCGGTGTACTGGCAGCTTTTGCGCATATACTGAGCAATCCTTCCTCGCAGGTCCCCGTGGTAGGTGCAAGCGGAGCGATTGCGGCAGTGCTCGGCGCTTATATGGTCCTTTATCCGAAAAATAAGGTAACCACTCTGCTATTCATAGGGATATTTGTGACTACCGCAGCCGTTCCAGCCGTAGTTGTACTGGGGTTATGGATATTTTTGCAGATTATCAGCGCCATGCTTGGCGGGGGTATGACCCCCGGCAGCGGCGGCGTTGCTTACTGGGCGCATATCGGCGGGTTCCTGACCGGTGTGGCGCTCATTATGCTGCTTGGCGGAAGGAGACTGGTCCGCAGGCAGCGGCGAGAACGGAATTATAGAAGGTATTGGTACGAAGAATAATGATATTCAGGCGGAATAGACTCCTTACAATTCTCCTCATAATCGGGGTGATCGGAGCCATGTGGGCTCTTTCACTTCGCTACAGGGTGGAGACGCACAACCGTGCGGTCGAGATAGCCGTAGATTACTCGGAGGTTGCAAAACTCGCGGGTGCCGCGGATATTTCGGTCTCTGAGGCACTTACAAGGCTCAAGGCTGCCGGTGTGACCAGCTTATCGGTGGAGCAGCCGATAGTGTCTGACCTTATAGCATCAGGGCAGGTAGCCATAGGAAAAACGAACGGTATTACGGCGCTGACCGGCTCGTCTCAGGATATTTATCAAATACTGATTGAATCGAACATCCCTGTAACGGTGTCGCGACCGTTTAAAACCACTGAAGATGGCTTGTCTACCTGGGAACTGCGGGTAAAAGCCGAACCTGATTATGTGCTGACTATGCCTGTAGCCCTTCCTGATGAAGTATTCGATGTCGCCAGAGAAACCGGTCTTGCAGTTGTAGCCCGGTTGTGCAACTATCCGGGTGTAAGCCGCGAAAACATGGAAAAGACGATGAGTCAGCTCAAGCGTGAGGGTGTGAGGACCGTCATTTTTTCCGGCGATGAAGTGCTGGGATTCCGTGGAGCTATAAATGATGTCGCTGATGCGTTGAAAGCGCATGGTCTCGTGTTTGGATCAATCGAATTTTCCAAGCAGAAAGGTGACCAGCATCTTGCAGAAAAGATGCTGCCGGATGTCTTGAGGGTACACAGTATCACAGCGGCTGAAATGGATACACTCGACAGAACGACAGCCATAGAACGGTTCGTCAAGGCAGCCAAGGAAAGAGATATCCGGCTGCTCTATGTGCGGATGTTCGACTTTGGTGACGCTGGGCTTCTTAAATCGAATATCGAATACATAACGAAGATATCCGATAGGCTAAAAGACAATGGAATGGGTCTGAGGGTGTCGCGTCCGTTTGCTGATCCCGGAGTCCCTGTCCCTGCGCTGGTTATGATGGCGCTTGGTGTCGCGGCGGGCGCTATGCTGCTTTTTGTGTCCATTGTGAAACTTCCAGTAAAGCATATATGGGCCGCATTTATCCCTATCGCACTGCTTTTTGCCGGGATGGCAGCATCGGGAATACCTCCAGGGGGCAAACTCATCGGTTTAGTCTCCGCTATAGTATTTCCTTCTCTCGCTGTGATCTTCGCAGCTTACGGCACACCTGAGAGTTCGGACGGTTTACCGCTTCGGGCTCATCTATGGAAAGCAGCCGGAAGGTTCATAGGTGTCGTGGCCATCTCCGCTGCCGGAGGAATGATGATCGCGGGTCTCCTCGCCAGGGAGAGTTTCATGGTGAGGGTCGATCAGTTTGCGGGAGTCAAGCTCGCCCATATTCTGCCGATACTTATTGCCGCTTTTGTGCTTGCCGCCGGGATAGGGTGGGGCGCAGCGACCTGGCGCGAGCAGGTGGAGAGAATTAACGCCGCCTATAAGCGGCTTGCGACTCAGCCTGTTTTGATATGGCATACAGCGATTGCGCTTGTAATACTGGTGATGCTGGGGCTGCTCCTCGCGCGTTCAGGAAATGATTCAGGAGTAGGGGTATCAGGCGTGGAACTCAAATTCAGGTCGATACTCGACAAAATCCTTTTTGTCCGTCCCAGGACAAAGGAGTTCCTGGTTGGTCATCCTGCTCTCTTCCTCGGTATAGCCGCTGCTCTGGGCGGCCGCAGGGGATGGGCTGCACTTCTGCTCGTTATCGGAACAATCGGTGAGGTATCCATTGTCAACACGTTCTGTCATATCCACACGCCGATTATCATATCCGCGTATCGGGTTGCTATCGGTTCTGTGCTCGGCCTGGCATTGGGTATAGTGCTTCTACTGCTGTTCTCGCGCTTCAATAGGAACAAGACGGAATCCGCCGAAAAAGAACCGGCACAGGAGCGAGTGAGGGTGCGGAAGTAGCTACGAAAATTATACTATCAGGTTATTATGGTTTCGGTAATACCGGCGATGAGGCCGTGTTGTCAGGTATAATCGAATCTTTTGCCCAAGCGTGCCCGGGCGCGGAGCTTTTAGCGCTGTCTGCGGACCCGGCAGGTACCAAAATGCAGCATGGTATTCATGCAGCAGACAGAATGAAGCCAGGCGAGCTTCTCTCTGCATTGAGAGGGGTTGACTTACTTATTTCGGGTGGCGGAAGCCTTCTGCAAAATACTACCAGTGCCAGGTCGCTTGGTTATTACCTCAGTGTTATATGGCTTGCGAAACGGCTAGGTAAGAAAGTAATGGTCTACGCGCAAGGGATAGGTCCGTTGACTGGTTTCCCTGCCAAGCGGGCTGTGAAATCGGTTCTTAACAGGGTGGACCTCATCACTGTTCGAGATGCTGCATCGAAATCCTGCCTGGAGGATATCGGTGTAACCCATCCGGATATTAAAATTACAGCCGACCCGGCTTTTGCTATGAAGCCTGCGCCGGATGAGGACGCCACAGAGATACTCAGGGCGACTGGGGTACCGGAGGGTGTCCCCTTGATCGGAGTCTCGCTTAGGCACTGGAAAAACGACATTAACTGGCTTCCAGCGCTTTCCCAGGGGCTGGAGAACGCTGCCTCAAAGATCGGCGCGGTCCTTGTATTCCTTCCGATGCAGCGTGAAAAGGATACTAGCATCAGTGTTCAAGTGGCATCGCAGATAACAGCGCCGTCATTTGTCATATCAGGGCATTACACACCCGCTCAGATAATGAGTACAACAGGGCGGATGTCCTTTGTCGTCGGTATGAGGCTTCATTCGCTGATTTTCTCGGCATCAGAAGGGATCCCGTTTCTTGCAATCTCCTACGATCCCAAGGTTGAGGTTTTTGCGCAGGTGGCAGGCCAGGATGAGTCGATTAAGATTGAAGACCTGACAGCTTCCGTTGTTACCTCGCGGATAATGGACGCCTGGAACAAAAGGACCGGCCTCGCCAAACGTCTAGGTGAACTCGTTCCCGATCTCCGTGTCGCAGCAATGGAGAATGCAGTGCTTGCATGCCGGCTGACGGCTCAAGAGGAACATTAGCATAAGCTGTTAAGTCAAAATATAGTACTGATATTACCTGTTGTCTGATTTTATGAATAAGCGTATTTTTATCATCTTTCTGGTCCTGGTTTTCATTGCCGCTTCTGTGTCGGCCTGGGCTGATCCTTTCTGGCATCGAATAGGCACTGGCCTGTCCGTGTCCGGCACGAAAACATATACTCTGCAGTCGCTCTCTGTCAACGGCAGCGAGGATATGTTCACCGATGACAACTATGGATACAACTCCCGTTACCTGAACGAAACGAACCTGACGATAACAGGTAATATCTGGTCAGGTATGTCGATTACCGCTGCGCTATCCAACAACAGATGGAATCCAAGCGACAGATCTGTTGTGCTAAACTACAACAAAGGTCCGACTCGCGCGGCCATAGGGGATATATCCGCATCGCTTACAGGAAATGATCTTATCCCCTTCTCAAAGCAGCTAAAAGGAGCGACAATTACCCAGGATTTTGGTATATGCTCCATGACCGCTATTGCCTCCAGGACTAAGGCAGCGACAAAAACGGTAACAATCGCCGGTAATAACACGCCTGGTCCGTACTATCTTGGCGTTACGCAGATAGTGGACGGCAGTGAGAGAGTGAAAATCGACGAAAGGGAGATAACACGTTCAGATAGCACAGGTTTGTCCAACTATACTCTCGATACATTTTCGGGAATACTGACATTTCGTGATGATCTGATAATCGCAAGCACTTCGACGATAAGCATCAGCCTAGAGACACAGGGTTACAATAATACTGCCGGAACTATCTATGGGCTTCGCTCGGATGTACCTGTCGGAAAGGATGCCGGCGTTGGTTTTACGTATCTGACTCAATCAGCGGATAGTAATTCGGACAAATACCAGGAGATCACGGAGTCGTTTTATGGCAACAACAGCCTGGGACTCCAGTATGAACTGCTCTATATCCCGCTCGCAGGCAGTGTGACAGTGAAAGTAGATGGTGTGCTGCAATCTCCTGTCGCTATTGGGTCCGTTGCGGCGGATTACAGCATAGATTACTCGCAGCACTACATTTTATTTACGAGAGCTATATTATCGAGTTCGACAATCCTTGTCACATACGTGCCTCAACCTGAAGATGCGGTCAGTGGAGACAGAAAAGTGATGGGTGTAGATGCAAAAGTGAAACTGTCCGAGGCGTTGACCCTGGCGGGGCAGTTTGCCAGGTCCTCCGGTGATTCTACGGAGACAGATGGCAGCGCATCTTCACTGAAAGCATCAGGTAAATACGGTAAAGTCGAGTATTCGGCGGGGCTGAAAGATATAGACGCCGGTTACTCTCCGGTCGAATCCGCGGGTTTCTTCAGAAACGAACGGGGCGGTAATATCAACATAAAATACAAATTCAGCGACCAATTGTCATGGAACACTAAATTAGAAAGATTTCACCGAGCGGATTCGAGCAGTACCGATGACGATACAACAAGCGGCCTCTCGACTTTATCGACACAGACAACGAACATTTTGGAGTGGAAACCGGAGAAATTACCGGCGTTGAAATTCTCCCGTACAAGATCGGACAGCGACGGCCTGAACGACACGAAAAATTCACTTTCGACTGACTCAATCGTCATGAACTGGGGAAGGAAAAAGCTGAATTTTAACGGAGAGCTCAGCAGGTCTGACAGAGACTATACATACCTATCAACAACAGACCAATCGCTTGTCTCTACCAGCAATACCGTAGATACATCCAGGCTCGGATTGAGATACACACCCGGCGAAAGAGTTTCTCTCTCAGCGGATGTATCGAAGAGTAATGTCACAAACAGCAGCGGTTCCAGCTCGGATGCCAAGAATTACCAGATAACAGCCTCTTTCATGCCTTCGACGTCATGGAACCTGTCCGCCAGCTACAGAATATCGGACTCAGGCAGCGTCACTTCAAGCATCATATCGGGGTCGGAAGGATACGTAAACGACACTTATGTGAACTCGTATTACAGCAAGTCAGCCACTCGCATGGTGAGTATGGGTTGGACTCCATCGAAGTATTTTTCGTTCAATACGAGCTTCGACTATACGTCGTCCGAAGGAGAGAACAGCACGAATACCTCCGTTTCAGGGACCGATTTCGGGTTTTCGTATACTCCGTCGGAAATATTGAAGATCTATGCTCATTCCAGCAAACAAGACGGTAGTTATACCGGATCGAGCGGTGATATGACGAGTCGGATCGGTTTTCTCACCCTCAGCGTCGGGCCTGTAAAGAGATACTCTTTCGATCTCAGTTATCAAAAGATGCTGTCAGGAACGAGGTTGAGCAGTTCGTCAACGGATGATTCGCTTTATGAATACCAGAACAGCACAGTCGATCTTAAGAGTATAAGCGCCAATCTGCGAAGAGAGATCGGCGGCGGCCGCTATCTTTTCACTGAATATATGAACTCCTCTACGGCAGGGATAACCTGCAATAAGAAGAACGTCCTCGCTTTCGGTGTAGAGTATCCGCTCAATTCGATCCTCGGACTTAAGGTGGACTGGCGGATAATCGATTATAAAGATAGCAAAAATGACGCAAATAACTATCGCGCAAACATGCTGAATGCTCAGATCGGGGCAAGGTTCAGGTAATATTCACGTCGTTTATTTATAGGCCGTCAGTTATAGAGGCCATCTGCAAAATACACATTTATGAAAAGCGGTGAAGGTGATGAAACGGATTCTTCTGCCTATTATTCTTTTTACGGTAGTTGCACTGTTTCTCTCCGGCTGCGGCGGCAGCGGAGGGAACAAGGAAATCAGCCTTTCGGGGTCTGTAACGGATGTCGCAGGCAACTATATACCGGGCGCAACGATAAGTATAGATGGCCGGGATGCGACTAAATCGTTGATGAACGGGGCATATAAGGTTACCGGCTTATCGTCTGGCGAAGTCAATGTAGAAGCGTCTGCAGTCATAGACGGGAAAGAATGGACGGGCACACGCGCGGTCGATGTGTATGCGGATGGCCCGACTCAGAACATGAACATCGTCATCGGACCCTGGGATGAGCTTGGCGATATTAAGGGAGCCGTAACAGACACCGGAAACGATCCTCTGTCTAGTGTGCGAGTAATAGCCGTGGCTCGTTATCCTCAGGATAAGGCCGCAAATGAAGCTTCGGTCATAAGCAAGGTCGCAATAACCGACAAAGACGGAGCGTATGTCATAGACAATCTACCTTCAAGTATTACGGTAGACGGTAAAAAAGAAGAACTCGTATATGATGTTATCGCTTCTTTCGCGGGTAAGTCCGGCCAGCCTGGCGGGTTCGAGAATGTTACAAAGACGGCGACAGTAGGCGCGGATATGGTGACGACGTTGAACTTCAAGCTGGAAGCTTCTGACGAGATAACGCCGCCTACACCGACGGGTTGGACGAGTGAAGGCGCGATCTATGTCATATCCTATACGCTTCCGACGAGCATCACGTCCCGCGCGGAGATGAGCGCATACGATGCCTTGAAATCCTGCATTTCTGAAAGAAGCAGTAAAGCGGTCGCGCTTAAAAATAAGACCGCAAGAAGGTCTCCGCCTTCAGGCACGCTGATAGAGAACGATGTAGTCTGGTATTCCATCTGGAACGGCCAATACGGGATAGATATTCCCTCGAACCTGGCAGGATTCTCTATTTACAGAGCTCAGACATCGAATATAGATACAACGGACAATTATTTACTGGATTTTGTGCGTGACCCGGCTATCGTCACATACTCCGATACTAGTTCGAGCCTTACAGCAGGTATGACGTACTGGTATGGTGTTACTTCCGTAAGCACCAGTTATCTGGATGCCAATGACAATTTCAATCCTGATGCGGAGAGTGATATGAGCTATCCGGCATCGGTCACACCGCTCGGAAAATTGACGGTACAGTCCCCGCCTGATAAAGCCAAAGTCAGCACAGCCACCCCGACATTTACCTGGGTGTCATTGAGCGGCGCACGCAGCTATAAGGTATTCATTTATGAAGGTTATCCGATACTGGATTCACTCTTCACTCCGCAGGGCGACGCGCAAAGGCCGGATCATCTTCCCGTGTGGGGTGAATCGGACGTAGTAACAGGAACATCGGTAACTTTCTCTGACTCGGACTTCTCACTGGTAAAAGGCCAAACGTATTACTGGGTTGTAATGTCTTCAGACAAAACTGATTTCGACCAGGGAGACGCATTTGCCATATCCGAGCTGCGTTCGTTCACAAAACAATAGCGAAACGTCGAACACAGCTCTACCGTAATTAGTAACGGGAGTAAAAATGAATTTTAGAAATATAACAGCTATAACTGCCGTTTTTGCCTTATCTATACTCTGCCGGGCTGCAATCGGCGCTGACTATTACAATGTATCGAATACGCCGTTTGCCACTATATCGAATGGGCCGCAGAATGCCGTCGTGGTCGATGTTACAAACCCGAACGACACTGCTGAAGTGGATTCGGCAGTGGCAAAAGCTATCGCCGGAAAGACGAGAGCTGCCGCAACAGGTATGTCCAGGCAGATAGCGATGCTGCGAAAAGCGGGAATGATACAGCCTGATGTAGATCCTATGCTGTATACCACTGTCCTGGTCCGGTCGAACGGTAGTTTCGAGTCACCGACACGTGCTGAACAAACTTATGGCGGCGGTACGATCACTTTTACTTATTCAGGGTGGAGCGCGGCTGATGAAACACTGCTGAAGTCGTTCGTTCAGATCGCTTACCCGATCCTTGTCCAGATCTACGGCAGTCCCGCAAGGACGATAACCGTGCAGGTGATAAATGACACGACTCAAACGGAGAAAGACTCACTTTTGGGCGGTGTATACATCACCGGAAGCGGGGTTCAGCCGCAGATTAAGCTGTGGCGATACTCCAGTAACGTCAGTCTTGAGCGGAGTCTCCTTCATATGATGATCCATGCCTTCCACGATACGGTTGCATTCAGCTATGATGCCTGGGAGGAAGGTTTCACACGGGCCGCGGCTGTTGTGGCAGGTGAGGAGATAGACAAAAAGATTGCTCAAGACACATCGAGCAACCTGAAACAAATGGATTTCGTCGGACGAAGCCTTGGTGATGCTTTTTACTACCTGATGACTAATTATGAGATGCTCAACCAGCCGGCTCTTTCAAACAACAAATTCCTTACATCCTGGACTGATTCCCTGCAGGGTGGGGATATGTTTGGAGGTATGATAATCCCGAGGCTGGGGATGTCGTCCACGGCATGGCTCAAGGTCTACACGGAGCGGCTGAGGACTGACGGACAATCGTTCTTCAAGCTTTTCAACGAAGAATACTACCTGCAGTTGTCCGGTAGTTCGGGGGTTGCAGGAAATGTACCCGCACTTAAGGGGATCGCATCCTCAATAACGTCAACAGTAGAAGGTCAGTCGTTTGACGACTGGTTCAGTAAGCAGTACATATTCGATACGAGCGTTTCCATCGGCAAGAAACTCTATGTGTTTACTTTTCCGCCGGATACGCCTGATGACCCGGACACCGAAGGCTATTCCCTGCCTACGGTCCTTGTCTATTACAATACTACCTCCACGGGGGATGAAACCCCGCTCGCAGGGACGGTATATCCCGTATACTGGGATTATATTTATACGACCGACCTGTTCCTGTCAGGCCAGTATGAGACGGTCGATATAACCAATGGAGAAGGTTCTTACGAACCGACATTCTATGTCGGTACGTTGGGCGGCGCTCAGCGTATAGCAATCGATTACACACTTGGCACAGAGACCACCAGGGTCTATTTTCCGGCAGGGTTGGCAGGGACTTCGTCATCACCGAACAATTTTCAGGGTGTTGTAGTCGGCGCGGATACCGGAACTGTCGTAGTGAAGGTGGACGCTGAGGCCACTGGAGCAAGTACAAGCGTAGTGAAAGGTGCATTCGGCACATCGTCAATGACATCTGTTCTAGGGTTCAGCAAACTCAACATTACATATACTCAAACCGGCGGCACCCCGATCACAAAGACGGTAAACGTTGGTCCCGGAAACTATATAGCGTTTCTTTATGCTGATTCAGCTAGTACGACACTGGTGCATACATTTACTAACGGGACAAAGATGATCTCCCTCCCGATGACAACGTATACGCAGGATCAGGCATCTGCTCTCGATAACGGAAGCGGTTCTCCGGTAATCCCTGCGAACAGCCTTCTCATGGCAAGGTGGAACCCGCTTTTAAGTGGGGATTATAAATACGAAATGTATCCGAAGACACCTCCATTTGCACCTGGAAGGGCTTATTGGGCGAAGTTCCCGAGCACCGTTACTGTCACCGTCACGGGGGATGTTCCCGATCCTGCAGGCTCTTACCGTATAGGGCTTTCCGCGGGATGGAACCAGATAGGGACTCCTTTCACTTCGTCTATTTCAGTTTCGAGCCTTATGGTTGAGAAAGGAAACGACGACCCGGTCGCATTTTCGACCGCATGGTCAACAGGCCTCATCGGTAAAACGATATGGAAATACACTCCGGGGACAGGCTACACAGCAGCGACATCTCTCGATCCCTGGGAGGGCTATTGGATAAAATGCAATGTGTCTGACGGTGTGGTTCTGACAGTTTCCGGACCAGGACGAGCAGCCAGTCGAGCGGCATCGACAGGAGCATCGACAGGCGCGGGAAAATCAATTGTATCGAGCAGCGATTGGGCAATAAACCTTTCGGCTCATTCCGGTGATGGTGATGCCAGCGGGGTGACTCTGGGTGTAGCGGCAGGCGCTACAGATGGGTTCGACAACGCATTCGATTCGGAAGCTCCGCCTTCCTATGGTAACGGAGTCAATATAACGGCAAAAGCAGCTGGAGCTGGGACTGCATGCGCCGTCGATACCCGTGCTGCAGGAGCATCAAAGGTCTCCTGGGATATGATCGTAACGCCGTCCGAACCCAACCAGGATATTGTGGTCAAGTGGGGTGATATTTCCGGTGCGCCAAAGAGATGCAGGTTGGTTTTAACGGACCAATCCACAGGGGCCAGCCGGTTTATGAGGACTACATCCAGCTACAGGTTCAATTCAGGCGATGGAAGCACCAGGCAATTTACCGTAACAGCAGATTCATCACCGTCTACAAGGCTTATGATAACGAATCTGCTTGTCGGACCTACCAGGGGAACGAGCATGTCGTTCAGCTACAACCTGACTACCGCTGCACAGGTCAAAGCGGAGATTAAAGCACCTGGAGGACGGCTGGTAAGACAGCTCAATTCCGGACAGACTACCCGGTCCGGGATTAATAATATGGTCTGGGACAGAAGAGACGATAGCGGGGAGACCGTTCCGGCAGGAATGTATCTGCTCAACCTGGAAGCGGTTACTGAAGACGGCGAGATGGTTAAGAATATCCGCCCCGTGCTTATAGCAAGATGATGGATGGAAGTAAATCGATGAGAAAATGGTTTAACATAATAGCAATAATTGCCGTAGCAGCCGTTATTCTTGCCGGATGCGGAGGAGGAGGCGGTGGCGGCGGAGCTACTCTGACCGGGAAAGTCGTCGATGGCTCAACAGATGAGGCGCTCTCCGGAGTTCGTGTCGCGCTTGGTGGATCGAGTACAACTACTGGTTCTGATGGGAAATTCACACTGACTGGACTGTCCACCGGCAGTGGAACACTTACGGCACAACTAGATGATTATGAGATCAGTTCAGTATCTGTTACAATAACAGCAGGCAGTAATACACTGTCTGATACCGTAAAGATGGCACCGTTGAGCGGCGATCCTCCTGATGTTACTCCTCGTACGCTGGAAGGAACAATAACGCTTACCGGCGAGTCAAATGCATCAGGAGTCACGGTGACACTGCTCTCCGGCACGACTACTTATGAACAAAAGACTACATCGAGCGACGGTAAGTACTATTTTTGGGCTCCGTCCGGAACATATAAAGTCCGCGCGGCAAAGTCAGGTTTCGTAACCAAGGAACAATCGGTAACAATAAGTGACCTGACAAAAGTCGTCACAGTCAATATTACACTTGCTAAATAGAAAGCGGTTTCCGGTCCGAGTCCACCGGGAGAATCTCTAGTAGGAGACAAGAGAGAATGAGTCGAAATATAATAATGATTTCATTATTGGCACTGCTCGCTGTAGCCGTGATCGGCTGCGGTGGAGGCGGCGGTGGAAGCAGCAGCAGCAGTGATGATGATAGCAACGATTCCGATAAGTATGTTCTTACCGGAACCGTTTTGGTGAATGGTACGACTACAGCGATTGTCGGCGCAAAAATCACTGTCGGCACCACTGTCGTAAAGACTGACAGCAGCGGGAAGTTCAGAATGGAACTATCCTCCATTCCGACTGCAAAGACCTATTCCGTAGACGGCAGCAGTGCGACTCCGGGAGAAGGTTATTATAATTTCTGGGCCAAGATAAATGGAACGGCATATAATGCGAAATCGATTACACTCCCGAGTGCGCCTGCTACAGGACAAAATCTTGGTACTATATATTTGATAAGTTACGATGAAGCGCCGCCAGCGCCGGTGCTCTAGTTTACCTGGTCAACAACTCCCCCTGAAACTTCGGATCAGGGGGAGTTTGCTTTATATGCGGCAGTTTCTACCATATGATGAAGAACACGAACAAGCGAAAATACCTAATAAGCATGGCAGTGTTGGCCATAACAGCAGGGCTGATAATTATGCTCGCTTGCCTGTGGAAGTACTCGCCGTATCAAATTACGAATAAAATCGTGGGTAATCCCAGAATCATTTTAAGCCTGAAAAACGTAGAAGTTATAGGCCGTTCCGGCGGTAATAAGATATGGAGTTTTCAGGCAAAGCGGGCTAATGTATCTCGTGGGCGATCCAGAACGGAGCTGATCGGCATATCGGACGGCAGGCTGTTCAACGATGGAAAGCGTGTTGTGACCATTAATGCAGGAAGAGCTGTTTACGATTCATCTACCGGCGATGTAGAAGTGACGAATGGCGTTAAGGTCGTATCGGTTCAAGGATACACCGCTCAGGCAGCGCAGGCACGGTGGTCTAGCTATATGAAAGAGCTCAGATGCCCTGGAAAAGTCAGTTTCACTGCCGATGGAAACGTGTTGGTAGGGCGAGATCTGGTCGCGGACATCGATAATCAGGAAGTCAGGATGGAAAAAGCAAAAATGGTTGTCGAGATCGGAGATATTGTCGAGTCCGGTAAGAGAGTGAAGGATAAAACGTAATGAGAAGCTATGCTGCCTCAAAGTTTAGTAAAAAGATGATGACATTTCTCACGGTAGTGGCTTTCGCGGTTATCGCAGTTACGCTGAGTGTCGGTGCGCCGGACGATGGGCAACCGGCAAAGCCGAAAAAGGAATCAGCGACCATTAATGGTGACCATTGGAAGGTCCAGGGAGATGCCGATGCACGGGTATATACGATAACCGGGAACGTAATAGTGAAGTATCAGGACATGACGATGACATCAGACCGGGCTGTATACACCAAGAAGACAGAAATTGTAGTCGCTGAGGGAAATTTCAAGATCGTCGATCCTGAGAACGACATAACCGGGACAAAAGGTGTAGCTTACCTGAAGGAACGTAGAAGTGTAGTCGACGGCAATGTTAAGCTGGTCACAAAGCCAAAAGGATCAGATACAGCAAAGAACGAGGAATCTGTGCAGGTGCAGCTTCGTAATCCTTCAACTATCACATGTGATAAACTCGAGTATTTTTATAAGAAAAAAGTGGCGGCAGCCGACGGAAACATCAAAGTGACGCAGAAAAAGCGGGTGATCGTTGCACAAAAGGCTGTTTACGATGTCAAACAGGAGCTTTTGACTCTCACCGGCGGCGTCAAAGCAACGGATGAGAAGGGACAGACATTTACTTCGCCCGGAACAGTCAAAGCGTCGCTCAAGGAAGGCGCCGAATGGCTTGAGGCCGATAACGGCAGCGCAACTGTCGAGGTAAACCTTGATGATGAGACGGAAGAAACGGAAAAGACTCCTCCCAAGCCTCAAGAAAGCAGCAGTCGGTGATGGTGGAACCTTATGCGTGAGCTTCATGGAACGCCCCGTATACAGGGAGTCGCGATTGCAATGGCCACCGTCGTCGATATTCAAAGCGGCCTGTCAGGAGTACCGGAAAACATCATGAGGCAGGGTCTCAAATCATTGAAGATGGGACTTAAGCCGGATGATTATCCGGAAGCGATAATAATATGTGATCTGCTCTCCATAGGCTCTGCCGTAAGAATACCTGGAATACGTACGGCCGGAATTGTTTCGGAAACAGACGATCAGCCAGGGCTCCCGATAGCGGTTCCCTGTGTTTCGGGTGTAGGCGGACTTCTTCAATCGCTCGACTGCGAGCAGTTGGTGATAATTGATGGAGATGAGGGGGTTGTTTATATCGATCCGAATGCGGAAACAGTCATTCGCTATCAGAATAACCAGGCCTCTCAGCAGATGAGCCGGGTGTTTCTGGAATCCGCACATCTACCCGCTAGAACACAGAATGGCCGGGTTGTACTCGTTTCCGCTGTCGTCTCATCTATCCAGGACGCAGAAATCGCCATTTCACAGGGAGCGGATTCGCTGGTAGTATTATTTTCGCGCATGGTTGATGAAGAGACCAGGTCACATCACTCCGAGCTATCGGACCCGGATGTCGAGTTGTTTGAGACACTGCTTGCTCTTTCCGCGGGTAAGCCGATGAAGGTTCATCTTGATAATCCAGATATTCGGATCGTAAGACTTTCGGAACAATTCGCAACTGCTGAACACATCGAATTTTCAGAAGAAGATGAACAGGCAATCCTGTCGGAAAAAGAGGTAGTTGATGCTGTAGATAACAGTGGCGCAGAGTATGTGGTTGTAGCAGCATCTGACGTGGCGAAGACGAAGGACATGATTCGAACTCTGTCGGGGAACACACAAAAATAACCGGAGACTCCCTTACCGGCCAGCAGTCTCCGGAATTTACAGCAATCAAAGCAGTTAAGACTCTATTATCCCAAGTTCAATCGCTTTTTTGAACGCTTGAAATCTATTCGATACTCCCAATTTCACGTAAGCTCTTGCCAGATGAAAATCAACTGTCCGTTTGCTTACGCACAATATACTGGCTACTTCGTTTGAACATTTACCGTCGAAGATCAGCCGTAATATTTCTCGCTCCCTCTCCGTGAGTCGAGAAAGTACTTCATCGTCGCAGATACTACGCGGCGATACAGCAGTACAAGCCTCCATTCTACCCACACCCTCTCTCCTGTATTTTTGGGTAACTGCTTTATATTACAAAGTAGCCGTCCAGCCGGTTTCTGGTAGCGGCTATGCGAAGTTTCCTGAGAGCTCTGGCTTCCAATTGCCGTACTCTTTCTCTTGTTATATGCAGTTGTTGGCCTATTTCCTGCAGGGTTGACGTGGCTCCATCGTCCAAGCCAAACCGTTTTTCAATTATCAATTTTTCCTGGGTGCTAAGCCCTTCTACGAGTTTTGTGACGATCTCCGCGATCTCATGCCTCAAAGCTCTAGCTTCCGGGTCTTCGGACGTTGCGTCTATCAGCCTTTCCATAAGGGCTGTAGCGCCATTTTCACTGATACATTCATCAAGCGATACAAGCCCCTCAGACGATTCCAGAAGCTTTGTAACCTGTTCTTGAGTTAGTCCAGCCTGCTGAGCTAACTCATCGATTGTAGGATCACGGCCGAATTCGTTCATCAAGCTGCACTGAAGCCGATGAAGTTTTCGGATCGACTGGATTACATAGCTCGGGACCCGTATAGTGCGTCCATGCCGCTCGATAGAGCGGGTAATGGCCTGTCTGATCCAAGCTACTGCATAGGTGCTGAATCTGAACCCTTTCGTATAATCGAATGATTCAACAGCCTTGATAAGACCTATATTCCCTTCCTGAATCAAGTCCGGAAGCGGAATGCCTGACCTGGAATACATCTTAGCAATACTGACGACAAGCTTGAGATTGCACTCGACAAGCGTTTTCTTTGCTTCAGCATCGCCTGCGGCAACAAGCCGGGCGATTTCGATTTCCTTTGCATGTGAAAGCAGTGGCCGCCTTCCGATCCTGTTCAGATACATATCCATGGAATCGGATATGGCAGCACCTGAGCGCTTACCACCCTGATGATGATCAGACAGTTGCAGCGTTTCACTGTCCATGTGTCCAGCCTCCTTTCATCGGCATGGCACAACATTCTTCCCCGTTACCTTGCTTCTTTTTCGGCGATTGGTGAGCCTGCATCTAGGGAGCTTCGGGTATTGATGTAGAAACCTACGGACACATAACCAGTCAATGATGATGCATCTGTTGGTTTTACGCTTATACCGGAAACTCTCCTGAAAGAGTTTTGGATGGAACGATTTTATTACTCGTTACATCAACTACCAAAACTCTGTAGGCAGGTCTCCCATCGCTTCTACCTGGAAATATCAAGGGAAAAAGCCAAAAAACATATAATGGCGCTATTCGTCGCTACCTTACGGTGTTTCCGATTATAGTGATATTCTAAATCCTATGGTTCGGGTCCTTATCGGCAATGTAAAGTGTCGGAGCGCCGCGTCATGCGACGGTTCAGTTCCACGGACGCCATAATGAGGCCGTGACTGGAGAATTCATAATAATTTGCTGATAAAGCACTGTTCAGTATATTCACGAACAATGCAATATAGAGCCTACTACCCATCCTACAGACAAGCAAAACAATAAGGTAGGTCAAAGAGTCTCAGTTAATACCTGAAACTCTTCAGGTCGAAATCTGTAAACAAACGCTACCAGAACTATGCAACGTTATGACAACATTCTTGTAACAATAATGTAAATGTTACTCGAAAGCCCAAACTCAGAAATACTCCCTTAAGTTCTACTGCAAGATTAGAACCATAACCGCGTTCTTAGCAAAAAATCTTGAATTATATATAGTTGAAGGTTTCCATTGTGCTTACGTCTAACTCGATAATTATATACAATGATGAACAAGTCCTTAGGAGCGAAAGGAAGCATATATTTTATGGCAAGGATCCTCGTGGCTGACAAGATATCAGCGGAAGGAATAAACATCCTGAAGCGTACGGCGCAAGTTGATATAAGGACTGCTCTTACAAAGGATGAACTATTAGCCTCGATAGGTGAATATGATGCTCTTGTGGTTAGAAGTGCGACACAGGTAACATCCGACGTTATCGCTGCAGCCAAAAAGCTCCGTATTATCGGAAGAGCCGGGGTAGGGGTGGATAGCATCGACGTGCCTGCCGCAACAAAGCAGGGTATTGTGGTCGTCAACTCTCCTGAAGGAAACATGATAGCCGCCGCGGAGTTGACGATGGCACATTTGCTCGCGCTATCGCGGAACATTCCCGCTGCCGATCAGTCAGTAAAGAGGGGTGAATGGGAGCGCAATCGATATATTGGTGTAGAAGTATATAATAAAATCTTAGGCGTACTTGGGCTTGGCAAAATCGGTCGCGAGGTAGCAAAGCGCGCTCTGGCTTTTGGCATGCGAGTTATCGGTTATGATCCATTTCTTCCTGCTGAGGCAGTAAAGAAGCTGGGTGTGCAGTTAGTTGACATGGAGCAGCTCTTACGGGAAAGTGATTATATAACTCTTCATCTTCCAAAGAACAAAGAAACCGAAGGGCTTATCGGATCGGCTGAGATTAGGGCGATGAAGGACGGGGTCCGCATTATAAATGTGGCGCGCGGAGGTATTATTGATGAGGCTGCTCTTACCGGTGCGCTAAAGGATGGCAAAGTGGCCGGAGCAGCTCTGGATGTCTACTCCAGTGAGCCGGTTTCTCCCGATAATCCGCTGCTGGACATGGCGAACACCATTACAACTCCTCATCTGGGCGCATCCACAAAAGAAGCCCAGAACAGAGTGGCTGTGGATGTAGCGGAGCAGATAATCGATTATCTGCGAGGTAAGCCGGTACGCGCAGCGGTCAATATGCCTGTGATTTCACCTGAAGTCTATGACAGTATTAAGCCATATCTTGCTCTTGCAGAACGGATGGGCTCGATTCTTACGAATACAGCTGATGGGAGGATAGATTCCGTCAACATTTCGTATAGGGGAGAAGTGGCTAATGAGGAAACCGGTCCGATCACCCGTGCTGTTCTGGTAGGACTGCTGAAACCCATATTAAGTGAGACGGTCAACTTCGTAAACGCACTGGTAACAGCAGAATCAAGGGGGATCCATGTCGCGGAAAGCCGTAGTCCTTCCAAGGGGGAATACACCTCGCTTATTTTGATCGATGCGATTACCGGCAAAGGTAACAAACAAGTCGGCGGAACGGTGTTCGGCAAGGACTATATCCATATAGTGTCATTGGACGGTTATAGGGTCGATGTTGTACCTGAAGGGACAATGCTGTTTGCTCCGCACATCGACAGGCCAGGGGTTATCGGAAGCGTAGGAAGCACGCTCGGCAGCCATGGGATCAATATAGCGGGAATGAGTGTCGGAAGAATGAAGCGTGGAAGCTGCGCTGTTATGGTAATGGGTGTGGATAGCCCGATACCGGACAATGTGATGCATGAAATCGAGTGCATAGACGGTATAGAGAACGTAAAACAGGTAACTTTCTAATCCCCGAAGGGTTAAAATGCAGCAGGCTCCACTGTATACATGTGGTGGGGTCTTTTTGTTTGGAGAAATGATTTCAAGTGATTTTTGAAAAACTAGTGCCGGCAAAGGCGCGTAGATCATATTATTACGATTCATTGGCAGGAGGCCTTGCCGGATCCTACACTGGTATTATATTCCCTTTCGTCCTGCTCATCGCGCAGAAAGAACTGCATACTAGTCCGCTTTTGCTCGCGATAATGACAGCAGCACCCTTCATCGGCAATTGCTTTGCGCTTTTATGGGCTAACGCGATGGAGGGGAAGCACAAAATGCCGTTTGCTGTCGGATCGTGGTATTTTGCGCGCGCTGTCTTTATCGCGATGCTCTTTGCTACATCATCGCTTACCTTCAGTTTAGTTGTTATAGTCGGCCAGTTTTGCTCTACAGTCGCATCTCCTGCCTACGCTGCGATTATGAAGGATATATATCCCGACGAGCACCGCGGACGAATCATGGGCTATGTCCGGGTGATTACAGCGTTTACTACGATAATCGCGACGCTCATCGTAGGTGTGCTTCTGAAATCCGTAAGCTACAGGTGGATATTTCCAGTGGGTGCAATTCTTGGCATGATGTCATCGGCTGCTTTCAGCCGGATCAAGACAGCTTATCCCAGCCAGCGTGAATTGGAAAACAAGCGCTCGACGGCTAAATTCTTACAATCTTCGCTCGCTATCCCGTTCCAGAACCATGGTTTTGGGTGGTTTGCCGTATCTGTCCTGGTATTCGGGTTTGGGACGATCATGCTCCTTCCGATATACCCCATATTTCAGAATGAATCACTCAATATGGAGTATTGGCAGCTCGCGGTCCTGACGAATGTGCAAAGCGTAGCCTGGATGTTCGCATATCTTTACTGGGGGCGGTATGTGGACCGGAGAAGCCCACTCAAAGCAACAGTAGTAAACGTTTATTTGACAATATTTGTATCGTTAGGATACTGCATTTCGACTAATTGGTGGATGCTTCTGCCCGCTCATATCATAGCGGGGATAACAAATGCAGGAATCGAGCTTGCCTATTTCAACAGCATACTGGCTTTTTCCGAGGAGGAAAGAACCTCGCATTACCAGGCGCTCTTTTCTTTTCTTATCGGAATAAGGGGAACCATCGCACCTATAGCCGGAGCGAAACTTGCTGCATCCTTTGCAGTCAACCATTGGGATTTACGCTACACGTTTCTGATTGCAGCGTGTATTATGTTTATCGGCGCGACCATGCAGTTAATAGGGTTGAGGCGTGTGCAGCACAGAAATGTGAAGGCGTAAAAGGCATTGTATACCTTCTACGCCTTAGGCATTCGCCTGCATTGAAATGATGCAGACAGGATTATTTATCAGCGAGTTCTCTATTTCTGCCCTTTTTTCTCTTCCTGGGCTTCTTCTTCCCGGCGCTGTTTCATGCGTGAACTTCGCATTTCACCACCGCGCCTGCCTATCTCAGCATAAAATTCGGAACCTCGTTCCTGTTTGACGGTTTCACCGCCCTTCTTCCCGATTTTACGGTAGAATGACGGACCATATTTTTTCTTAACGGCTTCGCCGCCTTTCCGTCCTGCTTCTTTTGCAAGTTTAGGGTTCGCGGCGAATCCACCTTCTTTATCGTGCTCATGTGAGCCGCGATGGGCCTCAGCGATTTTCCGAGCTCCCTCGGAGCCTCGTTCCGGGCCAGGTCTATCATCAGCCATGAGGTCACCCCCTCCTAGTTCGCGTTTGCATCAATCCCCGGAACGGAGTTGTGTACAGACACGACTATCGCAAATATTATTACCCGCCGGTTTGCGGGCAACAACCTGCATACTCCCCGTTCAGGTTGCCCCGGTTTTACTACTTGACTGGACCTGGTATTCCAGTTCCTCGAGCTTCTCCTCTGCGGCACGCCGCCCGGACTCGATTGCCTCTCTGATCTGTGCCTTTTTCGATTCAAGGTATTCGCGGCCTTTCGCTGTCAGTCCCATTGCTTTTTCTCTGGTCCTGCCGCTGGCTTGTCGCAGCCGCTGCCGGGTCTCTGTGCCAGGTGACGGCGCCAGCATAATTGCCGCCGCTCCGCCAATTACAACACCTATAATCGTTCCGATTACCAAATTACGGTTCTCAGTGCGCATGACCGTCTCCCCCTCGTCTCCTAACCTGACTGAAAACTTCAAGCCCCCGCTGTACACCCGTCATTACACTTGCGAGCGTAATAATGGGCGGGCTGATCGATTCCTGGATGATGTTGGAGGTCATTTTTACCCTCTTGGAGACGCTTTCCACTGTATCTTCAGCCTTATTCACTATTTCCTGAGTGCCGGATTTTATTGTCTGTGCAACGTTGTTTGCGGTTTTTGCTGTTTCGGTAGCTTGAGTAATCAGTGGTTGGACTTTCTTAGTCAGTGTGCCTACGGAACCACGCAGGCGAAGGGCGAGCGCCGTAAGTGCTATTGCCACTACTACGGCTGAAAACGTAAGGACGATCATGCAGATAGCAATGATTGTCTGCGCTACTTGTATTGACATATACACGTCCTCCGGCTCTTCTCTGCGTTGTCTGCTTCGTGTCCAATCGTGTGCTCGTTTACCCAATGACCATATACTCAAAACATTGTCAACGAGATGACCCGAATTGAGACAGTCAGAATCAGTTTACCCCGTATGGACGGTTGGAAACCAACAGAATGAGGAATTGGTAGGATTATCCCATATGGGCGTGGCGCAGCCCTGTGTAAGCGAATTCAGCTAAAGTCTTGAGGTTTTCTACATCGGCTCTATTGTATTCTACCAGCGTATCCAGCGCGTCTTTACTGCCGTATTCCCATTCGCGCCAGAGCCTGACAGCATCCCAGCCGCTGAGCCCGGCTATTTCGTCTTGCCTTTCAAGACCGAGAACATGCTCGATATGTTTCAGCCCGCCCTTGTAACCGAGTCGGTGGAGTGTGGGGCAGAGGTCTATGTGGAGTTGATCGATCTTTGTACCGGGAAATGCATGCAGGAGATGAGGGATATCGAACGTAGATCCGGCATAAGTAATGACAAGCGGGTATTTCTTCAGTTCATCGGCGAAAGATTCCAGATTGAACCCTTTGATGAATGATTTGGTAGTCTTGCCGTTATATATTCCAACGACGGTAATCCCATCTCCCAGGCTGGTCCCTGTAGTCTCGATGTCCAGATACGCCGCACGGTCTCCCAGTTCGCCGAAAGCGCGCCAGTGCTCACGCTTAGGTAGACATTCAGCGAAATATGCATAGTCCCCCGCGTCGAAACGGGTGATGGACTCTTCTACTACCGGAGATAGGAGCGCAAGCTGCCGATATGAAAGCCCGATCTCACTCTGCATCTCAACAAATTTGAGCCAGTCCGATGCACCGGACTCCCATATTCGTTTTTCGGTTGCCAGTCCTATACCCTGAGCGTGGATGAAGGTAGATGTAAGCATATCAATCTATATACGCATTTACGCTGACTATGTTTGCTGTATTATTACAACTTTCCTGAACGGATGATCGAAATCAGGAGCCACATACCCATAACCAGGGCAAACAGGTATCCGGCGACTCCCAGCATCGGAAGTCCGAGTATTCCGGTTGGCTGGCGGTTCGATATGACGATAATAGAGCTTCCGATGATCGTCGAACCGACGATGAGCGCAAATGCAAGCCGGTTCGTTATCTTGTCCAGCCTGGACTCGAGCTCCTCTAGCCCCTTGTGCTTGAATTCGATCCGGAGTGTGCCGGAGACGGCTTTATGGAGTAACTGATGCAGATGGTCCGGCAAGCCGAATATAAGCCGCTTCAAGTCTATCAGTGAGCGATAACTATCCGTCAGTATGTCTTCCGGGCTCAGTTCCTCCCTTACCGCCCTTGCTATATATGGGCGCACTGCTTTCGTGAAGTTGAAATTCGGATCGAGCATTCGGTTGATGCTTTCCAGGTTAACCATTACCTTACCGATAACGGAAAAACCGACGGGTAGCCGGATTTTGTGCCGCGCGGACACATCCATAACCCTTATCAGGATCTTGCCTATATCCATAGCCTGGGCGGGAACGTTGTAAAACTGCCGCAGCACTTTCTCAAGGTCTTGCGATAGCGCTTGTGTATTGACCTCACCCCTCGTAATACCGATCTCAGTGATTACTTCCGTAAAAAGGTGCGTGTCCTGGTGCTCGAATGCAATCACCATCCTGAGAAGTCCTGTCCTGGTCTCCAAATCAAGCTGGCGTACCTGTCCAGCATCAAGCAGCGCAATTTCCTGGTCCGGTGTAACAAGAATATTGCCTGGGTGGGGGTCAGCATGGAAAAAGCCGTCGATAAATATCTGCTTGAACATCACTGCCGACAGCCTGTCGGCGATCTGCACTGTGTCGAATCCGGCTGCATTAAGGCGCTCTATGTCAGTGATCTTAATGCCGTCGATCCGCTCCATCGTCAACACCCGTTTGGTGACAATGTCCCACATGATCTTTGGGACACGGGCATTCTTTTCATGCAAAAGAACAGCCCTAAGTCTATCCGTGTTGTTGGCTTCTATCGTATAATCGAGCTCTTCATGGATCGTGATGGCAAACTCGTCGACAATCTCGGTAATCGCATACGTCCTCACGCGTTCCCAACGGCGTTCGAGAAGCTTCGAGACCATATACATGATATCGATATCCCGGTCGATGACTTTTGTGATGCCGGGGCGCTGTACTTTGATTATAACCTGCGTCCCATCATGAAGCGTCGCGGCATGCACCTGTCCGAGCGATGCCGCAGCGAGCGGAACCTCATCAAAATAGGCAAACACCGATTCTACAGGTTGTCCCAACTCTTCCTGTATGATCGATTTGATCTGATCGACCGGGACCGTGTTGGCTGTATCCTGAAGTTTTGTGAGCGCAGCTATATAAGGCTCGGGCAGAATATCAGGTCTGGTGCTGAGTAACTGCCCGAGTTTTACGAATGTCGGCCCCAATTCCTGCAGAATATAGAGCAGGTGCTCAGGCTCCGGTGTTACTTCCGGTTCAATACCTCTTCGGCGAAGTCGAAGCATACCTGCAAGACCGAACCTTGCGACAATATGCCCCCAACCGTGTCTTGCAAGCACGGTCCCTATCTCTTTAAGCCTGCTCAAATGCTTTCGGCGAGGAATCACAAGACTATTCCTCGTTTTCCATCATCTGATCTTCGGCCATCTGCGCCTCAAGCTCGCGGACCCGCCTTTCGAGTGCTTCTACGCGGCTTGCATCCGCACAGCCGGCGTCCTTCATGATTTTATTGGCCTGCTCACGCATCCAGTTCTGGACATTTCGCTTCTCTTCATCTCCGCGTTTTATCACATCGTCGATGAAGCCTTTTGCTTCGTCCGAACTCATTTCACCGCGATTCACGGCTTCATCTGCGAACTCACGAACCTTGTCAGCGGTCAACACTGCTGCACCCAGCCCAAAAGCGAGCGATTTTTTCACTGTCTCCCACATTGCACTAATTACCTCCATTCGTGATACGTAAATATTCCGGTCAATATTCCGGAATATCAGACTACATGGAAATATACGCAAACAGGCAGGCTTTTAGTGCCTGTTATTTAATGATTCGTCTTTCATTGAGAGAATTCCTGTCAGAATATATAGGGGTTAGGGAAATAGGTTGGGGGATAGTGAGGTCATGGGTTATGGATACGCCGCATTCCAAACTATCCCCTAACCACTATCCCCTGTAATTACGATACTTCAGCCTTTTGCTGTTTCATTTTGCTGTTGACGACTTCTCTGACCTCATGGGCATACCCTTTCAACTTGTTACCGGTATGCCGTGTCTTCTTACCGGCGAAATCGGCGATGTCGTGCGAATATTTGATGCCCTTATCTCTGACAAGCGCGCGAGTACGCCGGCCACTTTGAGGCGCAAATAGAAGTCCGACCAGTGAGCCGACAACAAAACCTCCAAGTGCTATCAGAAATCTATTAGATTTATCTTTCGCCATCGTATTCACCTCACATTACTGCTCACGACGCCATATAACTCGTAAAAGCTTGTTATTTTCCGACCATTTGTAAATGATTTCCCCATCATACGCTTTATGAAGCGCCCTTCCGATCTTTTGTGCGAGCTTTTCATTAGTTGTCGTTACATCGTAAGTCGAGCCTTCACCCTCGATGTCTATTATCCGTTCGAGTGGATTTATAGCCATCGCGCGCTCGCCTTCTTTGCGTATGAGGTTCAGAATGTCTTGTTTATGTATAATTAAGAATTTACCCATTAGTTGAACAATACCCCCCGGTGATCTGTCCCTGATCTTGTGGCAGGCAGGACAGACCGTATAACGGACTTGCTGGTCTTTTAGTTTATCGGGGTCAACCTGGCTTTTCAGATACCATCTTTGACCTGAGAATATTGCACCGCAGACGCTGCATATTCTGATCTCTTCTGGTCTTACGGAAGTGATGTAGGGGTCTCCGTAGTTTTCGATGTTGCTTCTTGCGCGTTTGACATCGACCGGCTTTCCGCCATTACCCATATTCAGCCATCCTTTCAGCGGGCAAAAGCTACAGCCCGGCGAACGTTATGTAACTCATCCGCATGGATAGTCTACCCTGGGGACAATGGCATTAAACGGAGCGTGCGTAAGCAGTAACATGAGCTAAATGGAAATAATTCTATGCAGGAAAAATAGCATGAATGTCGAGGTGGAAGGGGCAAATTTCTGGAATGGACGTACAGGTGCAGGTTATCGCTATACTGTTGTGAGGGAGAATGGGGTTTGGACGGTAGTAAACACCAAAGAGTTGTTTCAAACCTGAAGGACTATTGTTTGCGCCTGCAAATACTGTGATTTCTTGAACTTCAGCCTGACTTCTGCTAGCATATGGTTGAATCTATTTGCACCAGAGTCTGGGAAAGTTTCATGTACGTAAAATCAATGCCACACCTATAGAGTTTCAGGAGATAAAGTAACAGCCTTACAGCTATATAAACAGTTCTCTGATATAGCTTTATCTGTTGATTTTACACTTACACCCGAAACTCTTCCGGAGGATTTTCGGCAACAGCCAAAATATGATTGGCCGTTAATTAATCAGCCGAAAATCTATAGCTATATATCCGTAAAGATTTTACAAATCCCTGAGACTCATTGGTGCATCAATAGATAACCTCTATCGATATCTGGAGATCGATCGATGAAACTTTACATTGTACTTATCGTTGTGCTAGCTGGATTCATAGGAATATCGATAATAGCTGAGCATAACGCCCTCCCGAATGAACATATGCATGAAAATGAAAGTGCAGCAACAGACAAAAAGAATACCACCCCGGCTACCCCTTCCGTTGAAAAAGCCGTTTTTGAGCCCGGAGACATTGCATTAGTAAAAACCAACAGAGGCAATTTCAAGTTCGTTATCTTCGAAAGGGACATGCCTGTCACGAGCAAGAATTTCTGCGAACTCGCAAAGTCAGGGTTTTACAAGGGTTTGAAATTCCATCGTGTCGAAAAGTGGGTCGTGCAAGGTGGAGACCCAAAGGGAGACGGCACAGGTGGTTCCGAGAAGAAAATAAAGTTGGAAATGAAAAAGGGGCTGGGATTTCAAGTTGCCTACATGGTTGGAATGGCAAGAACGAATGATCCCGACAGCGCCAGCAGCCAGTTTTTTGTAACAAAATTACCGGCTGCGCAGATCCAGACAATTGGTTATGCGTGCTTCGGGATCGTTTACGAAGGATCTGATGTCATAAATAAAATCAAAAAGGGCGATCGCATCAAGGATGTCCTGATTTCATATCCCACAGCTAATGATATGGATGAGATCAAAACATGCATAAACAAACTGATGAAAGCCTCAGCAGGTACCCTTTCCGTTTCGCCTTCAAATAGTGCAGGCACACCGGATAACCATTCACATAAATAAGTTTCGGGTGTTAATCACTTTATAAGAATATCAGCAAATACAGGAGAAGGACAATGAGGTTAATCGCTATGTGTTTAACTATATCTATGCTCATGACAGGTGCTGTGATGGCAACTGATACTGACAAACCCAAGGATGATACGCCGCAGTTTGGGCGTGTGGTAGTAATGGATACTACAAAAGGGACCATTAAGTTCGCGCTTTACGAAAAAGATGCACCAATTACCACAAAGAACTTCATAGAGCTTGTTGAGCGGAAGTTTTATGATGGTTTGACGTTCCATCGTGTCGAACCGGGTTTTGTAATACAGGGCGGCGACCCAAAGGGGAATGGCACAGGTGGTTCTGATAAGAGAATACCTCTTGAAGTGTCCCCGAAGTTGAAACACGACGCTGCGGGCGTGGTCGCCATGGCTCGGTCTTCCGATCCGAACAGCGCTACCAGTCAGTTTTACATCACTCTGGACAAGGTTGCTTATCTGGATATGAAATACGCCGTATTTGGTAGAGTTATCGAGGGTGTCGATGTAGTAAAAAACATTAAGATCGGCGATGTCATAAAAACCGCAAGAATCGAGACTGCCGCTAAGACTGAATCCGCGAAGAAGGACGAAAATAAGGATAGCGAGCAAGTGAAGGCTCCAGAGACGCAACCTGAACAAAAGTAAGAACTATGAGCTTAGGCTAATCAGACTTTAGTAAGGCCGGTAACCCCGGCCTTTTTGCTTAGTTTACCGATAACAAAAGAAACCAGGCATAAAGTTTGCGAAAAGTGTTTACATGGAAAAGTGTTTCTGCTATAATATCAATGTCGACGCGGGGTGGAGCAGTCCGGTAGCTCGTCGGGCTCATAACCCGAAGGTCAGAGGTTCAAATCCTCTCCCCGCTCCCAACCCGATTGGGACTCCTACTTCTGTGGGGGTCCCTTTCTGCTTTTTAGGGGTCTTCGCTATTAGCGGAAGCTTGAAAAGTTGTATGGTTACCTCTCCAGTATCGGGGTTTACATCGATCTGCTTCACAAATACTCTGATTATGTCCCGCTTCCTGTTTGTTCCACTGTTTCAAAGCTGCAGGATGGCGGGCGTACACAAATCGGGGTGCGGGAACTGAACGTGTCCGCACCCCGAAACCGTCTTGTGAAAGCTGAATATTGTCATTTATGCTGAAGGCTATTCATTTACCGGTTTCTCCCTTGAGTAGAGCATCTTTAGGAACAAACCTGAGATCAGGAGTGTCGGAGCCCACTGACCAACAAATAGCGCCCAGTCTCTGGACCTTCGCGCGAAAAGAACTGCCGACGCGAGGATTGATGCGCCGGCAGCATACATATAGACGGACGATGGCGTTACTCTCTCAACTTCCAAAAGTATGCCTTCTTTGGCTCGGCTGATGCCTCGTTTTGCTGCCGCTGCGGACTCTTTAATCGTCTGTTTCTCTTCAGTCATTGCCTCCGCCATGGCTGTATCTCCTCCCATATCATAAATGTAGAATGGTCTGGTAGTGGATTACCCGTGAGTGAAGGCAGGCAAACCAGGGTTGGTCTCAGATGGCAATTGAAACTCTACTGCAAGATTTTAGACAATGAGCAGGTATACAATTGGCTGATAAGAGAACAGTCGAAAACCCATAGGGGAGCGGCAAGCGAAAGAAGTGAGTTACGCTTCGGGTAAAAAGCCACCGAAGCGTAACATTAATCCTTTTATGCGACGGGTGAGTTCCTTTTTGCCCGTCTGAACCGGATAAGCTCCGCGCCGACAACGGCGCCAGGCACATCGGCGAGTGTCGCTACTTTATCAACGACTCTACCTAGTGCTCTGTGGCTGACCTCATCTATTTCGCCGTCAGGATGGATTGTGTCTATAGCTTCTGATATGATCTGCACCGCTTCGAACATATACTGCGCACGAACATGCGGCAACTGGCGAAGCTGAGTTCTGGCATATTTACGCGAACACTGCTCCGCGATCGAATCCCACTGCCTTTCGGCAGCGCGTTCGACATACTTGCGGTCTTGCGCTGCCTTGCGTGACTCAGCCGCTATCTGCTCGCGTTTTTTGTATGCTTCGTAATCAGCTTCAGTTGTTCCTTCGATAACCTTGAAGCGAACAGTCTGCCCGATTATGCTTGAAAGAGATTTTTCGATAGTGGTCCGGTGGTCAGAGTTTGTGAGATAACTGCTCATCGGTGAATCGCTCGGCGGGAAGCCGATAATAAAACACTCACCGTCGAGCGTCACCCCGTGGCCCAGTTCCAAGGCGCGCCATAGCGTTGGCGCGAGTGTGACGTCTTTAACACGCTCAACTGCCTCCAGCCAAACTCTCTTAGCCTCGGCATGATCCATTTGTATAATACCTCGTATAGAATAAGACATTTACTTCGTGATTATATCTCTGTACAACCCTCAAGTCAACGTTTTATGTGAGGATGGGCAGGGCTTACGCACTAAAATCCAGCAACTACGGAAGCCAGGAAGTCATTGTCCCAGCAGCACAGGTTAATCTTGCGTCTTACGCTTCTGTTGTCTGTTGTTTGCTTTAGTTTTAGCAAGTTGTGT
>JBDKSP010000081.1:0-28107 GCA_039680575.1 Armatimonadota bacterium | reverse complement strand
AGCCTCAACTGGCGGCGATGGCAGCAACAGTGGAATCTCTTATGCATTCAGCGGATTCATGCTGAAGAGGACCAACTAACTACTCATGATGCTTTATTAAAGCATCTGTCTATCTAGAAAGAGCCGCTCGAGGAGACTCGGGCGGCTCTATTTCTCATAAAAACGGAATTCACAACCTCAATTTACAATTGAATCTTGTAACTGATCTGTCGTTATGGTATAATCTGCCAGTTAGGGGGTTGCAGTTATTATATGAAAAGGACATATCAACCGAAAGTTCGCCGTCGAAAGCGCACACACGGTTTTCTTGCAAAGATGGCCAGCCGTGGCGGGCGCAAAGTGCTTAGTGCGAGACGGCAGAAGGGCCGTTGGCAGCTTACCGTCTAGCACGCCCATAAGGAGTGCGTGAGATGCTGCCTTCACAGGCACGGCTTACTTCTTCAAGAAGCTTTAAAACTGTTTATGGTCGAGGGAGGTCCGGAGCTACGGACCTCATCGTCGTGTACGTGCTCCCCAGGTCGGGTAAACAACAGATTAGATTCGGTTTTACCGCGGGCAAAAAGGTTGGAGGAGCTGTGCAACGGAATAGAGCAAAAAGGCTAATGCGGGAGGCGGCAAAATCACTTATAGAGCGGATTTCCGGCAGTTACGATATTATAGTAATTGCTCGGCGAGGAACAGCAGCGGCATCGCTTTCATGTATTCGAGCCGATATGGAGAAACTGCTTAAGCGATTAATGAGTTTCGGGTAATATAGAGTCTTGATTCTAAGATCAACACCCGAAACTCTTCCGAAAGAGTTTTGGCTGAAACGATATTGCTCTCTCGTTACATCAACTGTCAAAACTTTGCAGGTGTGCTCACGGATGCTGGGGAAATATTTATGTTACGCCGGATCATGGTGTTCATTATCAGAAAAGGGTACCAACCCTTCTCACGATACTTTCTACCCAAGATGTGCAGATACACCCCCACCTGCTCCGAATATACAGCTCAGGCTATTGAAAAATACGGTCCGTTGAAAGGTGTCTGGATGGGAATATGCCGGATTTCGAGGTGTCACCCTTGGGCTCCCGGCGGAGAAGACCCCGTAAGATAATATACCGAATGAAAATAACTAGATCATTATACATTATTGCGGCGCTTTTTCTGGTTCAGCTCCTGATTTCCGGCTGTGCCAGGCTTAGTACTACGGATCCCGAAATAGCACCGGATCTTCTTAAGCGCGGGATCAAACTTGCCAGCGAAGCACAAAAAACCGAAAGCTCTCTGCAGCAGGGCAAGAAATTCAGTTCTACAATAAAAGTTCTTGACCAGGCTGCGAACATCGATACCAAGAAAAACCCGGAAGATGCAACGATAATGATCGAAGCTACTCTGGCTAAGGGAAAGATTTATCTTGGTGTCCCTGTAGATTCCACTCCGAAAGATGGAATGAGCCAGGTATACCATAGCAATATACCTACTACGAGCTTTTGGTATAAAATATTTACCCCTGGTAAAACGGTCCCGCTTCAAAACGCTTATACCGCCAAGGAAACATTCCGGGTAATTCTTAATAGATTCGATAGCGGCCGCACCTTCAATGAGCTTAAGGAAAACTATGGTGAGAAGGAAGCCCGCGAGATCAGAGCTTTTGTCGTCCAGGCGCAGGTCTACGAGAAATACTCCGCTGAAAAGATCGACATGGAGAACCGGAGCAAGATCCTTTATAAGATCATGGACAGTCTTGTCCTGATTACGAACCGTATTCCGTGGTTCAGCTACTGGTTTGCGATCATTCTGCTTACCGTCATCGTCAAGATTCTTATCACTCCTCTCACAAAAGCTCAGTTCAAGGGCATGAAGGATATGCAGCGGATCCAGCCGCTCGTTAAAGAGCTGCAGGCGAAGTATAAAGACGATCAGCGTGTACTTGGCGAAAAGACGATGCAGCTCTACAAAGACGAAGGTGTCAATCCTCTCGCAGGATGCCTGCCGATATTGATACAGATGCCTATACTGATCCTGGTCTACACCATGATCAGATATTACGAGCAACAGTTTGCGCATGGCACCTTCCTTTGGATCGGGTGGAAGCCTGTCGAGCATCTGTTCAATGTTCCAATTTTAAACCATCCTGTCTGGTTAACCGCTGCAAACCTTGCGCAGCCCGACCTTATCCTGCTGGTACTTTATACGATAAGCATGGTCATATCTCAGAGAATATCAATTGTAGATCCGACGCAGGCCGAACAGCAGAAAGCGATGTCTATAATGATGCCTGTGATGTTCTTCTTCATCATTGGTTATCTGCCTTCAGCTTTCGTGTTTTATTGGTTGACGTTTAATATTTTGCAGACCTGGCAGCAGTATCATATTATTCATGGCCCGCAGCAGGCTGAAGCACCAGCCCAGGCACCAACGCCGGAAAGAAGGTCATCACGGCGTTCCAGAAGAAGACACTAGTGAGTTTCAGTCGACAAAAGGAGCTCTCTGGATAATTTTCGGCTATAGCCGGTTTTCATCGAATAAAACTGACAACTCCAAGGAGGATCAGTCAATGGTTGAGGAATCAGGATCATTTGGCGAGCAGGCTTTAGGCCTTCTTGAGACCATACTCAATGCAATGCAGTTCAAAGTCAAACCTGAACTGGTATCCGAAGATGACGAGGAAATTCAGATCAATCTTACCGGTGACTCGAACGATATAGGAAGACTCATCGGAAGACATGGACAAACACTGGATGCACTTCAGTACATCGTCGGAATAGCAATTAATCGCAGTTCCATGCAGAAAATACGTACGCTGCTTGATGCAGAAGGATATCGGGAACGGCATAAGCAGACGCTTGAGAATAAAACACTTGAGATTGCCCGGCAGGTCAAAGAACTCGGAGAAGAAGCAGTGCTGGAGCCGCAGTCAGCAAGAGACAGGCGGATAATCCACGTCTTGCTCGCAGACGATCCCAATGTTGTCACGTACAGCGAGGGCGAAGGCGAGGACAGGCACATCGTAATCTCTCCACAGAAGTAACATGGACACAATAGCCGCTATAGCGACCGCGATAGGCTCGTGCGGCATCGGAGTTATAAGGATAAGCGGTCCCGATGCATTTTCAATCGGAGACCGCTTGTTCGTGGGTAATTCCGGGACTCCATCGACCTTCAAATCTCACACCGTACATTACGGGTCACTCGTACATCCAGCAAACCGTGAGCTTATAGACAAAATCCTGCTTACTGTCTTCAAAGCGCCCGCGAGCTATACCGGTGATGATACCATCGAAATCTCATGTCATGGCGGAATTGTGACTCTAGGCAAGGCGCTTGAAGCTGCATACGACGCCGGAGCGCTGCCTGCCGGCCCCGGTGAGTTTACCAAGCGGGCTTTCCTCAACGGACGCCTCGACCTCGCCCAGGCAGAGGCTGTCAATGACATTATCCGCGCCCGTACGGACTATGCGCAGCGTCAAGCACTTAGGCAGCTTGGCAGCGCGCTTTCCTCTGAAGTATCCAAAATCACCGATGCTATCCTCTCTATACTGGCTCGTATCGAAGCTGCTATAGATTTCCCTGAAGATGTCGAGGAGCCCAACTGCCATATTCTTTCAACCGAGATCAAAACGCTGGCTCAGAATATCGATTATTTGATCTCCACAAGCGACCGAGGACGTATCTACCGCGAAGGCATTTCGCTTGCGATAATCGGGAGGCCGAATGTCGGCAAGTCCAGCCTGCTGAACGCACTTCTAGGGCAGGATCGCGCTATTGTAACCCATATTCCGGGAACTACCAGGGATGTTATCGAAGAATCGATAAATATCCGTGGAATACCTGTCATAGCGGCGGATACTGCAGGTCTGAGAACAGCCGCGGACGAGGTCGAAAAGATCGGCGTCGAGTTGACGGAAAGAACAATGGCCGCAGCCGGGTTGATATTGTTCGTAATTGATGCCTCTACCGGGTTTACTGACGAAGATAGAAAGATACTCTCCGGTATTCAGACCCCGGTATTGATAGTGCTGAACAAAATCGATCTGCTGAACGATCAAGACAAGCCAGATGCACTGAAGCAGCTACATCGAGAGTTCCCCAACATAGTCGCGATCCCAATATCGGCCACAACAGGGCTTGGTATCGAGGAGCTTGAAGATAAAATAGCGGAAACAGTTATGAGTGGGAAAGCCGGCAGCGGCGAAGGATCGCTTGTCACGAACCTGCGGCACAAACAAGCTCTCATTGCAGCAAAGGAATGCCTGGAAAAGGCGCTCATTACCATAGAACATGGCTTGCCAATCGATTTTCTTTCCGTAGATCTGATAGCCGCCCGAATGAGCCTCGGAGACATAACAGGCGACACTGCGTCAGCAGACCTCATCGACCGGATCTTCGAGGATTTCTGCATAGGAAAATAGGGAAAGGGATGGCAAAAACCTCTTTCGGGTAAAACCCACGCCCTATGACCTACGATTATAACCCACACAATCCACAATCCCCTACCTCTTTTCGTTCATAAATACTTTCCCGTAAAAATGGGTATCCCCTGTACAGTAAAGTCTACTGCAATGTTTCGATCGTAAGTAATGCGTTAGGGGACGCCTGTCCTACGCCTCGGATGGCTTGTCTACTATTGTTTAACTTATAACTATGTATAGCCACCCAGGATGTCGTTCGAGAGTCGGATGAGCAGAGATAATTGCCGTTCTTAAAGGATGGAAATAGCTATGATATTCAAGTCTTACGAGGAAATGCTTGAAGAGCTCGAATGCGAGATGCGCCGTATATCGGATGATATGCTTTTACAAATGTTCCGGCTTCCCGGTGCGGCTGGTGAAGTATGGACCCCTCGCGTAGATGTTTATGAAACGAAGAATGCGCTGATCGTGAAAGTCTGCGCAGCCGGTGTAAAACCTGAAAACGTGGAAATACAGTTATCAGCTGATGATAGATTCCTGACGATAAAAGGGTTTCGCTCTGAAAGTAATGTGAACCGGCGCGGACTGGTGCGCTATTATCAGCTCGAAATATATTACGGACCATTTGAACGGATAATTGCAATACCATCTGAAATCAAAATAGACAGAGATAAGCTAAGCGCAACATACGAAGAAGGATTTCTTCTTATCTCTCTACCGAAAAGACAGGAGAAAAAGACCCGTATCGTCCCTACAACCAATGATTGAAGCTGTATATTTACAAAGTATTGGCAATTGATATAACTGGTATATGAATATCGTTTCAGCCGAAACTCTTTGTTTGGAGCATAATATGGAAGCAAAGGTCAATGACAAGACAATCGATAACGTACAGGAAACAGCGCAGAGTCGCGAGAATAATACTATAGACCATCTTCCTGCGATTCCTGAAATACTGAGTCTGCTTCCACTTAATGATAGTGTTCTATTCCCGGCGGTAGTGATGCCTCTTCTGGTGGGTCGAGAGAACTCCATCCGGCTGATAGACGACGCAGTAGTGAGTGACACCAGGATAATCGGTCTCGTCGCCAAGATGGACTCAAGTGTCGAAACCCCAGGAATTGAAGACCTGTATGAAATCGGCACAGCCGCAACTATTCATACCATGATCCGGCTCCCTGACGGACAAAGGCTTATTGTTCAAGGGACGAAACGGTTCAGGATTATCGAAGCAGTGCAGAGAGAGCCATATATCAAGGCCAGAGTCGAGGAAGTACCTGATGTAATCGATTGGACGCCGGATCAAGCCATGGAGATCGAAGCTCTCAGGCGTAATGTCGCAGATACTTTCGTGAAAGTTGTCAGTCTTTCACCGAACCTGCCTGATGAGCTTGAGAACGTATCGAATATCGTCACCAAACCTTCAGTTCTGACGAATACAATCGCGCTTCATCTGCAAATTCCCGTTGAGGAAAAGCAGCAGCTTCTCGAAACAGTCGGGATTCGCGAGCGGATGACCAGGCTTCTGACCATACTCTTGAGGGAAGCCCAAGTGCTGGAACTTGGCAGCAAAATCCAGTCAGAGGTCAACCAGGAGTTTGGTAAAACGCAGCGTGAATACTACCTTCGAGAGCAGATGAAGGCTATACAGCGGGAATTGGGCGAAGGTGATGAACGTGTGCTTGAAGCCGAAGAACTCCGTGAGCGCATCAAGCAGGCCGAAATGCCGTCGGAAGCCGAAAAAGAAGCCCAAAGGGAGCTGGACAGGTTGAGCCGTATGCCGCCTGCTGCACCGGAGTATACAGTAGCGCGAACATACATCGAATGGCTTGTTTCCCTGCCCTGGACAAAGAGCACGGAAGACAATCTGGATATACGTGAGGTCCGTAGAATACTCGATGAGGACCATTACGGTCTGGAAAAGGTGAAAGAACGGATACTGGAGTACCTGTCTGTCCGGAAGTTCAAAGTAACAGGCGGGATAAGGCATCCTATCCTGTGCTTCGTCGGGCCTCCTGGGGTCGGGAAAACATCACTGGGCAAGTCCATTTCGAGAGCATTGGGACGCAGCTTCGTCAGGATGTCACTCGGCGGCATCAGGGACGAAGCTGAGATTAGGGGACACAGACGTACATACATCGGGGCACTGCCGGGGCAGATCATCCAGAGCATACGCCGGGCTGGTTCCAATAATCCTATATTCATGCTCGACGAAATCGACAAAGTCGGCGCCGATTTCAGGGGAGACCCGTCGTCTGCGCTTCTGGAAGTTCTAGACCCCGAGCAAAACTTTTCTTTTAGAGACCATTACCTGGAGGTCCCGTTCGATCTGTCGAAAGTTATGTTCATCACTACTGCGAATATGCTCGACACTATACTGCCGCCGCTTCGAGACAGGATGGAGATATTGGAACTGCCGGGTTACACCGAGGAGGAGAAATTGCAGATAGCGAAAAGGCATCTGATCCCGAAACAGCTTGCCGAGCACGGTCTGCTGGAAGGCACGCATATCACGTGGACAGATGACGCAGTCCGTGACATCGCCCGCGGCTACACCAGAGAAGCCGGAGTCCGCAACTTGGAGCGGGAAATAGCATCTATCTGCAGAAAAGTGACCCGTGAATATGCCGAGGGGCGTATAGAACCGGTGAACGTGACTGTCGAGCAAGTGGGAAATTATCTCGGCTCGCCAAGATACCTCTTTGAGGAAATAAAAGACCGTACTACGGAACCTGGGATCTCACTGGGGCTGGCATGGACGCCTACAGGCGGCGATGTGCTGTTTGTTGAGGCTACCAGGATGGCTGGCGGCAAGACATTGACCCTAACTGGGCAATTGGGGGATGTTATGAAGGAATCCGCTCAGGCGGCGCTTTCTTACATCCGTTCCAAGGCGTCAAAGTTAAAGATTGACCCGGAATTCTTTACAAAGTCGGACATTCATATGCATGTTCCTGCCGGGGCGATCCCCAAAGACGGACCATCAGCCGGTGTTACGATGGTTACAGCTCTCGCCTCTCTATTAACAAACCGGAAGGTCAGAAATGATGTCGCCATGACCGGCGAGATTACGCTGAGGGGTAAAGTGCTTCCGGTCGGTGGTATAAAAGAAAAGGTATTAGCAGCCCGACGTGCAGGCGTAAAGACGATCATTATGCCGGAAGAGAACAGAAAAGATGTTCTGGAGGATATCCCAGAGAATATCCAGAAAGAACTTCAGTTCATATATGTAGACAACATAGATCAGGTGCTGGACCAGGCACTCGAAGCTGAAAGTTGAAATGCAGGTATTCGAAGATAGAGCAGATGCCGGAAAAAAACTCGCAAAGGTTCTCGAACAGTATCGAGGCACTGATGCACTCGTAATCGCTATCCCACGGGGAGGAGTCGTGGTCGGTTACGAGATCGCCATCGCACTGGACCTTCCACTCGATGTCGTAGTGCCGCGAAAACTGGGCGCGCCTGACCAGCCGGAACTGGCAATCGGCGCGGTAGCTCCCTGGAACGAAGGAAACGCGATCCTCGACGAATCAGCTATATCGTATCTCAGCGTTACCCAGGATTACATCCAAAGGGAAACAGAAAGACAACTTGCTGAGATAGACAGGCGGCTCAGGGAGTATCGAGGAACTATCGATCCTCCCAACATCAGCGGCAGGACGGTCATAGTTGTCGATGACGGCATAGCCACAGGCTATACTATAGAGGCTGCGTTATACTCCTTACGTGAACTCAACCCTGGCAGGATCGTTCTTGCCGTCCCTGTGGCTGCACCGGACTCGCTCAGACGTATTTCCCGGCTTGCCGATGAGGTCCACGCGCTCATGACCCCCACCCCATTCTTCGCCGTCGGAAGCTGGTATATCGAGTTCGGGCAGACGTCGGACGAGGAAGTCGTCGAACTGCTGAATGCGCGTCGCATGCAAAGAACATAGTCGTTAATATTGCTGTTTTACCTTCCGTATCATCGGGGCATATAATCAGCAAAAGGAGGATGCCGCTTATGAAGGATACTCAAATATCCGTCTTCTTAGTCAACCGTACCGGCGAACTCGCCCGGATGACCGCTCATCTGGCCAGGTTCAATATAAATATCAAGGCAATATCGACTGTAGATGCGACAGACCACGCCGTAATTCGGATGATTACCAATGATGCGGATAAAGCTGCCGCAGCCCTGCTTGAACTTAACTATGGCTTTATAAGAAGCGATGTAATAGTCGTGGAGATCCCCGACCGCCCAGGCTCTCTCTCAGAGCTTTGCGCAAAACTCTCAGCCGCGGATATAAATATAAGATATATCTACGGCACAGTCACGCCCGGCGGAGGAGTAGCATCGGCAGTCATCAATACGGACGATAATGACGCTGCCGATAAGCTGACGAGCGGTTAAGTCCGCTCTACGATCTCTATACTCTGCTTGAGCTTAATGATCCGATGAGGAGGGTAATAACCCTTGCGCAAAGAAATGTTCGGGTAGACTACCGTGCGTTTCCCCAGGAGTGTGCCCGGATTGGTAACTGTATTACAGCCGGTCTGAGACCCGTCTCCTATGACCGCGCCAAACTTCTGCAGGCCGGTATCGTATATCTTGCCGTTGATCTCTAACTTTATCGTAGGCCTTTTACCTGTTTTCTCGTCCCTCTCGCTCACAGTAGGCACGTTAGACAGCCTGGTCCCGGCTCCAAGATTAGATTTGCGTCCAAGGATACTATCGCCCACATAGTTGAAGTGCGGAGCCTGTGCTCCATCGAGCATTATCGCATTCTTCAGTTCACTTGCATGGCCGATTATACACTTGTTTCCTACGATGACATCGCCTCGAATATACGCTCCATGCCTTATCTGGCAATTCTCACCGATTATAGCAGGTCCCTGAATGTAAGCGCCCGGCTCTACAACTGTTCCTTTACCGATTACAACGCTGTGTTTATCGTCTATGTATGCTCCGGGCCTTACTTCACCGAAGACCGTCGTTTCGCCATCGACTTCGGTTATATAATTAAGAGCGAAGGCGCCGATTCTTGAGAGCGCCTGCCATACATATTCACATCCATCGAAAACACCACTGAATTCGTAGCCATCAAGGTCAAAAAAGTCTTCCGGTCTGAGCAATATCTTCCCCCCGATTATAAATCGTTGTCCATAAGATTATATTAATCGCGCAGCAAGGGTGTCAATGCCAAGCATCGAATAGATTTCCAGATTTCGTTACTCGTTGACGTTTAAACCGGCAAACGGATATAATGGCACACGGGCTTACACGCTACCGGCTTTAGCACATCATGAATGAGCCGGTTCAGCTGAGTTCATTGAAACGGAGGCACGATTGCGCGGTAAATTGGTCGGCAGGGAAAAGGAGCGGTACATAAACCGATTGTTCGGATCTATCGCCTCCAAATACGACCTGATGAACAGCGTTATCAGCCTCGGCATGCACAAAAGCTGGCGAAAGATTGCCGTCCGAATGTCCGGGATCGAACCGGGAACATCAGCAATCGACGTAGCGACCGGAACGGGTGATTTCGCCAGAGAGCTTTCCGCTGCCGCAGGATCTGCCGGCTTAGTTGTGGGGACCGATTTCTGCAGGCCGATGATCGCACTGGCTGCAAAAAAACTGGCTGATGAGAAGACTGTTGAGCTTGTTACAGCCAACGCGGAAAGCCTGCCTTTTGCATCCGGCGCTTTTGACTGCGCCACGATCGGCTTTGCGCTTCGCAATGTCGCAAGTGTCCAAGCGACGATAGCTGAAATGACACGAGTGACAAAGCCGGGAGGACGGGTAATATCCTTGGAAATTGTGGGGCCGAATTCGCGGATACTCCAACCGCTATGGCGTCTTTATTTCTTCCGAATAATGCCCCGGCTGGCCGGTTTGTTCGGCGCTGAACGTGAACCTTATGATTACCTGCCTAATTCGGTGGCACGATTCTGTTCTAGAGAGGAATTGGCCGATATATTCAGGAGTTGCGGCCTTGTAGATATACATATTCGCAACCTGACTTTCGGCACTGTTTGCATTCATATGGGTACCAAGAATGAGCGCTAAGGCATGGCGTGCAGCATATACGGAAAAACCGGTGGATTGGCGGGCGCCAATACAAGAAGAGCTCCGCGAAGTTGAAAACTTCCTTTCGGAGACTATTCATTCCGATGTTCAGACAATAAACGATGTTTTTGACCATCTGCTTTCGGCAGGTGGTAAAAGATTGAGACCTGCACTCGTCATTTTATCGTCGCAAACTGCGTTTGACACCGACACCAATCATGAAAGAGTCACGGCCGTAGCTGCTGTGGTCGAGCTTATACACATGGCATCTCTGATGCATGATGATGTGATCGATCATTCTGACTCTCGAAGGGGACGGGTAACGGCAAACGCGTTCTGGGGCAACAGGATATCTATCTTGAGCGGGGATTACATACTCGCTAAGGCATTCAGGCTCCTCCTGAAGGACAATGACCAGCGGATTATGGATACCATCGCCGACACGACGACCAAAATGAGTGAAATCGAAGTGCTTCAGTCGATGTGCGAGCACAGTATAGAAAACTGGAAAAAGAATTATTGGGAAATCGTCCGCAACAAAACAGCCGGGTTTATGTCAGCATGCTGCAGGTGCGGTGCGATACTCTCTGGCGCAGATAGTTCGACTGAAGAAGCACTGGCAAAGTACGGAATGGAACTCGGTATGGCATTCCAGCTTACTGATGACATTCTGGACATAGCCGGGGAGCAGGATGTTGTCGGAAAACCAATCGGCAGTGATTTACGCGAAGGAAAGTTTACCCTGCCGGTGCTGATTGCTTTTGATGCCATACCGGAAGAAGAAAAAGAATCCATACGCAAAGCCCTTGAACGACCGGAAAACACCGAAGATGATGTCCGCAAGCTCTGCGAAAAGATACGCTCGCTGGGTGCAGTCGAATCTGCCAGAGAGCAGGCAAAATCCTTTATAGAACGCGCAAACGATCACCTCAAGAGTCTTCCGCCTTCTGACGCCAGGGATGCTCTTACAACGCTCTCATCTAATATTCTGTATAGAACGCGATGATGATCCTCGCAAAATAATTGACATCATACTTTTTCGGTAGTAGAGTAAAAACGTGAAGATTGAAGAGTTCAGAGATTTAGTAACATCGGAGTTTGGGCCGGGACTTAAGCACGCAACACCTGCGAATGTGCGTGAATTTCTCGACCGGATTCAGGAAGAAGTCTTTCAGAGCCGTCAGATGGACAGAATTGTCATCAATGAGCCGGCAACTTCGTATGATGAAGTAATCAAGGATTTCTTCAGCAGAATCCTTGATTCTCCCAGAGATGAAGCGCTCGTCGCCCTGTGGACTCTTGCACTCGATCTTTCGTTCGCCGCTATCGAATACCAGTATGCCGAGCGCTTCGCTAACCTTTTTCATGACCTCGACGACGTATAATCCACGGACTAATGAGCGTGGGCGATTCCGAACATCGGCAGCAAAAGGCCGATTACGACGATAGAAACGAAACCCAGTGTGAAATATGTCAGGATCGACTTAGGCTCGTGCTCTATCATCTCTCGAAGAATAGCAAATCCGACTACGTAAAGGAATGAGCCGCCGATTATCCCGAGCATCATACCAAGCCAGAATTCCGAAAGCGCTCCCAGCGCTATAAGCCCTATGAACGCACCGACTCCTGTAGTTAGCTCTATCAGAAGGGTCAGAACAAAAGATTTCCATCGTTGGTACCCCGCAAGCCGTGCAACAGACACAAGCGCAAGCCCCTCAGGGATCTTGTGGTAGGATACCGCGAAAAGTACAAGCAGCGCCACTATCTCATGATTTGTTTTGGACGAAGCCGCTATTGCCAGACCGTCGACTGTGCTGTGGATACCGAGTGCGACCATCAAAAGCACACCAAGTCGAATATAACCGCTTTTTACCTCTATAGCGGAAGCAGCACAGGCCGGGCACATATAGTAGACGTACTTCCCGATCAGATAGAATATGATTACTCCTGCAGTCACAGCCAGAATAGCGCGAATCCACCCTACTCCTTCTATTCCTGCAGCTTCGGGAATTATCTCTACGGCTGTGACCGCCAGTAGTGCACCCGCTGCGAAACTGACTAGAGCGCAAAGTGTTCGGTGACCCGGTTTTTTCCAGATTACTCCGAACATACCTCCTATAGCCGCGGCAAAAATAGTTATCGCGGCACGTATTATGATTAATGTTGCTGCTTCAGACACTGTATCCCCTTTGAATTTTATTTATCACACGCGCTGGCGAAGGAGCCTCATCCCGTTAGCTATAACAAGCAGCGCGCTGCCCTCATGACCGATTATACCAAGTGTGAGGCTGAGTGAACCAGCCAATGTCATTGCGACCAGTCCGACTACCACAAACACCGAAAACCCTATGTTCTGCTTGATTACCCTGAGGGATGATCTGCTGAGGCGTATTCCGTACGGCAGCATACCCAGGTCATCCGCCATCAGCGCAAGATCGGCAGTCTCGAGCGCCGCATGTGACCCCGCGCCGCCCATCGCAATACCTACGGTAGCTGCCGCGAGAGCCGGAGCGTCGTTTATCCCGTCCCCGATCATGGCGACCTTTCCGTAGCGGCTAACTAACTTCCTGATCTGATCGACTTTCTCTTCCGGGAGCAATTCGGCCTCGATATCGTCTATGCCAAGCCGCTCGGCAACTGCATGTGCCGTAATGGTGTTGTCGCCGGTCAGCATGATCGTCTTAGCTATTCCTTCGTTCCTTAGGGCAGCTATGGAATCCCTGCTGGATTCCCTTATGGTATCGGCTGCGGCGATTATTCCTATTACCTTGCCTTCGCTCACAACGAACATCGATGTCTTGCCTTCTCTTCGAATCTTTTCAACAGTACCGGGTTCAGGGACAGGGATTTTCAACTGTTCCAGCAGCCTCTGGTTACCGATATGGCACACCTGGCTGTCCATCACTCCACGCGCGCCGATTCCAGGCAAGGCTTCAAAGAATGCCAGGTCGTACAACTCTATTTTCTCTTCAGAAGCCTTCTTGAGTATCGATTCCGCCAGTGGATGCTCTGACCTGCTTTCTATGGAAGCTGCGATCTTCAGCACTTCATTTCTATCGGAATCGAGTGCGATTATATCCGTGACTTCAAGCTGTCCTGTAGTGAGCGTCCCTGTCTTGTCGAATGCCACGACCGACACTCTGCCCATTTCCTCCAGGTATGCACCACCCTTTATCAAAATACCGTTTTTTGCCGCGTTACCTATCGCGGAAACTATCGCAACCGGGGTAGATATAACAAGCGCGCACGGACATGCTACCACAAGAAGCACAAGTGACCGCCTAAAAAGCTCCGGGTTAGTATCTATCAGGGCATACAGGGCGATAACGACTGCCAGGCCGACTACGATAGGAGTATAGACCCTACCGAACTTCTCACTGAACTGCTGTGAAGGCGCTTTCTGCTCCTGCGCCTCCTCTACGAGATGGATAACCCTTGAAAGAGTATCGTCTCCTACGAGCTTTGTTACCCTGATCTCCATCGAACCACGCTGGTTGATGGTACCAGCATAAACCGGCAATCCTGTGGACTTTTCGCGCGGCACTGATTCGCCTGTGATGGCAGACTCATCCACAGATGATACTCCCCGCTCCACAACACCGTCCAGCGGTATCCTCTCTCCTGGACGCACTATGACTGTCTCTCCGACTTTTATATCCTCTACGCGGTTTTTCGCTTCTTTTCCGTCTCTTATAACCGATGCTTCTTTTGGGCTCAGCCCTATCAGGCCTCGAATGGACCGGCGCGTGCGGTCTATGGTAAAAGCTTCCAGCGCTGAGCCTAACGAAAACAGGAAAATCACTCCGGCAGCCTCTCCGTACTCATGCAGATAAATTGCGCCGACTACGGCAAGGGTTATCAGGAGGTTAGTGTCCATCGAGAACGCTTTCAGACTGAGAATTCCAGCCCGGGCTGCGTAAAACCCGCCTGATATGATGGATACGGCGTAAAGTGGAATAGTAACAAAGGCGGGAGCTCTCAGGTAAGACGCTATTATGGCTGCAACCAGAAAGACACCGGAAGCTGCGGTGGTTATTACCCGCCGGTTAAGCCATGCAGACTTCTGGACAGGCGTTTCCGCGCCGGAAGGAACTGTCTCTGTAACAGTGTAACCCAGATTGCGCACTCGGTCCGCTATTGCTTCACGTTCTATCTTCTCCTGCTCATACTCTACGGAGAGTTTCGATGTCGCGTAGTTGACCGACGACCACAAAACTCCGTTCATGCGCCCTACAGCTTTTTCAAGCTTTGCTGCACAGTCAGGACAATCCAACCCTTCAAGATGAAGAGAGTCATGGACATAACGTTCTGCAACTTCGACACCGAGCTGCCTTACTCTATCCTCTATCTTTTCCATGGAAATAGTGTTGGCATCATAAGTAAGGGATATATTGAGGCCTTTCGCGCCGATCTGAACACTGGAAACGCCCTCCAGCTCTTCGAGAGCATCTTTCAGCCGCATCATACATCGTTCGCAGTCTTCGTAATAATCCGGCAGGATCACCGGTACATCAAGTATTCTAGTCTCCATTGGCATCCTTTTCGTCTATAAACGAAAATTCCCCAGAGAGTTTCATGTATTACCTGAAACTCAACAAAAGTGATCGACTTCGTTTGCTATATTAGGTTATCACCCCAAGCCAGCTTTATCAAGCCATACGTCCATACAGAATCAAGAGTGACGTATGGCTGGTTTACCTAAACGTGAGCATCAGAAGGACCTCCATCTGATGAGAAAACATTCCGAGTGAAGAAATAAACTATGCCAAAGGCTATCACCAGGAGGCCAAGCAGTATAACATGCAATGAAAGAAAGGATGCCAGGGCGAAACAAGAGATGATCCCAGCAACATCACACGCTCGATGATACCTTCCCCCTGTGGATGGCAGCCTGAGCGCCGCAAGACAAGTCAGTCCATAATATGCGAGCATGCCGAAGCTGGCAACCTTTACTACACTGTGGAGATTTGCTATCAAAGCAAGTACAGCAACAAGTGCGCCGTTCAGCAGGATTGCCAGATGTGGGGTCCCGTATTTTTCATGCACATGAGAAAGCCAATCCGGCAGTTCCCGGCTTCGTGCCAAAGCAAAGAACATCCTTGAGACTCCCAGCATATCAGTAAGAAACACAGTAAATATCGAAGTTAATGCTCCGATGGATATTATATAAGGACCTATATCCAGAGGGGTTTTTCTGATGGCGGCGGATAGCGGTGCAGAAGCTCCCGCCAGTCCGCGTACTCCCAAAAGACCAAGCGCTACAAGCGCTACTGTCAGATATAGTATAGTCGCTGTTCCAAGAGCCAGTAGTATAGCTTTGGGAATGGTCCTTATGGGATCGCGGACCTCTTCACCGATTACCGCTATTCGTGCAAACCCGGCATATGCGAAAAACACTATTGCAGCACCTTCTATCGCACCCATTACACCGTGCAGCATCATCGGAAAAACCCTTTCTACCCGAAAGAAGAACGCTCCAACTGCTATAAAGAAAAGAAGTACAGCCAGCTTAACGATGACGAGGATATCAATGACATTGGCTGAGAGTCTGATGCCAAAGTAGTTTATGGTGGTGACAATAACGGCAAAGGTAATTGAAGTTGCACGCAATGGAATATCCGGAATCAGAAAGTGTAGATAAGACCCAAATGCAAGAACTACCGCTGCGTCAGCCGATATTGTTGCGAATATGAAGATCCATCCGGCTACAAAACCATACGGACGTCCTAATAAATGAGCAGCATAGAAGCTGGTAGCTCCCGATACCGGATATGCCGCTGCAAGTCGCGCTGTGCTTAGCGCGGGAAAAATCGCGGCGATGGTTCCTATCGCAAAAGAAATTATTACCCCTCCGCCAGCCACATTTACAGCCACACTGATGACCACAAAGATGCCCGCGCCAATCATCGCTCCTAGCCCAATCGCTACCGCATCCAACAGGCTTAGTATCCTGCTGAGTCTCGGCGGTGAGGCCTCATTGTCCATGTAAGCATACCTCGTATCAGTATCGAATCTACAATCTATCCGATTCTACCCGTGTATTCATATTCACTCTTGACAACCAGGCAATTGGTAACTAGAATTATTTAAATTTAGTTTTCCGACTGGTTTACTATGATTATATAATCAGCTATCGGTAATAGAGATTGGCGAAGTGCACGGAGCGGCTGCGAGTATACAGAAAGGACGGAAATACAATGGCAAAAATCGCAAATAAACTAACGGATCTAATAGGAAACACTCCATTGTTTCAGCTTGGCAAAGCAGCAGAGGGAGTTGACGCCAGGATTGTCGTGAAACTGGAGTCATTCAACCCCGGAGGGAGTGTCAAGGACCGTATCGGCTATGCGATGATCAAAGACGCGGAGGACAAGGGCATCCTGAAGCCCGACTCAGTGATTATCGAGCCTACCAGCGGAAATACAGGCATCGGACTCGCATTTGTCGCGGCAGCGAAGGGCTACAGGATCATCCTGACAATGCCCGATACAATGAGCATCGAACGACGCAATCTACTTGGAGCCTATGGAGCGGAACTTGTGCTTACTCCGGGAGCTGACGGCATGAAAGGCGCAATAAAGAAGGCAGAAGATCTGGCAGCAAAGATACCAAACTCATTTGTGCCGCAGCAGTTCAAGAACCCGGCCAACCCTGAGATTCATCGCAAGACAACTGCTGAGGAGATCTGGAAAGATACTGACGGCGAGGTAGATATTGTAATTGGCGGTGTAGGCACCGGCGGAACAATAACCGGTATCAGCGAAGTGCTCAAAGCTCGCAAACCGGGTGTAAAAGCAATCGCTGTAGAGCCGTTCAGCTCACCAGTTCTCTCCGGCGGTCAATCCGGTCCACATAAGATACAAGGGATCGGCGCTGGATTTGTGCCTGATGTCTTCAACAGAGACATCATAGATGAGATTTACCAGGTAAAAAATGAGGATGCGTTCAAGACTGCTCGGTCTCTTGCCCGCGATGAAGGAGTCCTTGTCGGTATATCCTCAGGAGCTGCTGCGTTCGCTGCTTTACAGATAGGCAAGCGCCCTGAGAACAAAGGCAAGCTGATCGTAGCTATCCTGCCGGATACTGGTGAAAGGTATTTGAGTACGGTAATTTGAATCGCTTGGTGGCAAAGTCTGTATAATATCAAAGCTATTTCTTATACAGAGCCAGCGTTATGATATCCTGGCTCTGTTCTTTTAGATATAATACATTCCCACATGTGCGGCTGTTTTATTTTTCTGATCTTCTGCAACCTGTGCAAGGCTGATCTGATCAAATACATCATACAGCGCCTTATTTGCTTTTGCGAAAACGTCCCTAAATGCGCATGCATCAGGAACCAGACAGCAATTTGGCACATCTGCGCAATCGGCTATGTCCAGTGGTCCCTCAAGTGCTTCTATAATCTCTGCAAGTGAAATATTCTTTGCATTACGGGAAAGCACATAACCGCCTTTTGCACCACGAGTTGCATTTACCAGACCGGCTTTTCTAAGTGCCAGCATAAGCTGCTCAAGGTAAGTGACGGGTAAGTTTTGTTTTTCACCAATCTCTTTTGTCATAACCGGCTCGCTGCCCTCATGCATTGCCAGGACCAGCATTGCCCTAAGGCCATATCTTGAGCGGGTGGATAGTTTCATATTGTATCTCCAATGAGAAAAGTCAATCGCTCGATTTAGTAGATTATATTATTTATCGACTAATTCTACCAATGTCACAGGAGTAATTGCCTTGCTCATTAGCCTCTGCGGATTTTCTGGTCTCTCGTAAAGCGACATAACCAAACCATGCTATCGTACAGAAGCCAAGAAATGCCATAAGGAAGAATGTGAGGTCAATCAGTAAAACCATGGGCGAGCCATAGCCATCAGCCCGTTCAAAACCGCTATTTTTGATCACGAACTTTCGTATTTCGAATAGCGGCACTAGCGATCCACAGCAAGCCAGTATTGCCAAGATCCAGGAGAATGCAAAAGAACCCTTCCGTGATCTGCGCAGACCACTATTTGCGAGTAACCACAAGCCTGGGAATGCACCAAAGCACAGCAAGCTTATGACATCCATGTGGCAAACAGCTAGAGAGCTTGCTTCGCAGCAGTCGAGGGAGATTGCCATGTCGGTAAAAAGGGAGATTGCTTACCAACAAAAAAGGCCAAGATTCAAGCTCATTTAAGCTGAAATCCCGACCTCTACTGTTCGAATGGTGAGCCGTATTGGATTCGAACCAATGACCCTCTCCTTAAAAGGGAGATGCTCTGCCGACTGAGCTAACGGCCCTCGAACCGCATTATTATACCAAAGTTTGCAGCCTTTGTATAGGGTCCGAAGCTAATAATCTCTCGAACAACCATAAAATTAGCCGGCAAACAGTAGACACTGGAGCATTATCCGCACACTTTCATGCCTTCTTCGAGCACTGTGATGTAGTTCCGCACCGGCATATAGTTGGTCAATGAGTTGCCTGTGCCAAGAGCCCAGTAGCCGTCAGAGAAGCAAGCCTCAATCTGCTTTCGGGTGTAGGCTCGGATTTCATCTTCCGTGCCCCGGCAGATAAAGTCTACATCGAGTCCGCCTATAGGAGTGACCCGCTTGCCGTATTTCTTCTTGAACTCGGCAACAGGCATAATAGCATCCTCGAAAGAATGCTTTGCGTCGATCTTGCAGTCGTCAATTAGATCATCGTAGACTTCCGCGAGGTTCCCGCAGGAGTGGAGCAGGAACGGCTTGTCCTGTTCGTGTGCCAGCTTTACCATGTCCTTATAGATCGGGAAGACATACTTGCGAAGATCATCAGGGCGCAGGAATGTCGCTGTCTTGAAGCCGAGATCATCACCCTGTCTGAGCGCACCGAGCGCATCCATCTGCACAAGCTGACGGTCGGCGCTTCTGTGCAGACTGCCGATCTTCTCAAACATCAGTTTTACAAGCTCCGGGTCGTCGATAAGCGCGTAAGAGAGCCCCATTACGCCCATCATCTGAGAGACCCATTCATAAGGTCCCATGCCGACGCCGCCGACGATCTTTACACCTTCCGGAAGAAGCTTCGCCACAGTCTCGAAATGGCAAAATTCTATAGGAGCGGACTCATCCGGCCAAGGGTATTTCTCGAAATCCTCCATTGTGCGGATAATGGCAGCCGCCTCACTTCCTTCGGTAAGCTGGTTGTGCCTTTCGCCGAGCTTGCAGTTCAGCGGAATCTCCATCGGTATGCAGTCAAAACCCATACCAAGCCAGAAGTCCACATAGATCTCCCAATAACCGGTGTCGTAGAATCCCAGCTTCTCGAAATCCGTGCCAGTGCGGGCGGCGATGAATTTCGGGCTCGCAAGAAGTTCGAAAAACGGCAGATGGGATGGTTTCCCTTCCCTCAACATTACTTTTCTGAACTGTTCGAAATCAGGCTCTCTCTTGAGCTTAAGTGACATATCTGGCTCCCCATAAATAGTATAAAAACAATGCAATTCTAGCATACGAGGGACAAAAGCAAAAGAGTGCTTTTGTTGGCGTAGCATCAACGCTGATCAAAGTAGTATTATAAGCATGGATGGAGGAAATACTATTGAGAATGTTCTCTTTTTGTCTCGCTATAGTTTTATTGATTCTCGCACATCTGGCACTCTTTGCAGAAGACAAGCCTGCTGTGAGCTATACTGCACTTTCAGACGCTGCACGTAAGTCCGGGCAGCTCGATATTTATAAAAACGCAAAGCTCAAAAGCGGCCAGATGAACATTGGAAACTATAAGCTGGCATTCTCTATACCGGAAACAGCACGCGCGTATGATGTTATTCCGATCAATTACACCCTCGCCCAACCTGCCGGAGCAAGATGGGCGGCAGTTGAGGCGGCAGCTTTCGAAGACCCCGAAAAAGCTGGAGACAAAGCCATCTACGACCTCGCAATCCCCGGTAATATGGGCATAAAGATCGAATATCTGGGCAATGTCTCAGCTGATTACGAACGGGACAATTACATACCACTCACACCTGACGCAAAAAGCCCAATCAGCCCTTTTCCTCCTTATAAACGTGATGCAATGGTGTGTTCATCCGATATACGAAAAGCCGGAATCGTCTGGTTCAAGTTCCGCATCACAAATACGGGTGACACAATACTCGACCCGGAAGGTTTTGGCGCAAGTTTCGCATCGCCGGTCTTGAAAGCGCTGGACAAAGACGGGAAAGAGCTGTGGTCGGCACATACCGTCAATTTCTTCGAGCGGCAGATCAACTATATCTACCCTGGCGAGTCAGTGGAACAGTGGGTCAACTTCTTTGTGCCGGATTTCGGCAGCTACAACCGTGGTTTAATCGAAGGATCATATAGGATCGACTTCCAGATGCTCTACAGATACCACCACACGTATGAATGGGGCACAAATATCTGGGGCGGACGCGAGTTCGCACTTTTGAAAGTCCCGATCAAGGTTACAAAAACCGGAAGCAGCGCTCCTGTCGACTCAACGTTCACGATGACCGATACAAGTGAGAAGATGCCGGGTTACCTGGACACTTTCGAAGAGTTCATGACCTCGTTCAATGTATACAAAGGAGCCAGCGAGAGCACCCATCAAGAAAAAACGCTCTATCTTCAGGTTGCGCCCTGGACGAAGAATGTCGCCGTAAAGTTAATACTGACTGACCCCAGAGAAATCGCAGTCGCGAAGATCCCGATCAAAATCACAGATGAGACGCTCCGCGTCAAATATAACCCGAAGAACGTGATGGTGCTGAACAAAAACGGCAGAGAAGAGCCTGTAATCATAGCTCAGGCTATGCCAGCCATGCGCTCAGGGTTTCAACTTGGGCCGTTCCCGGAGAAACATATGGCTGATGAGCTCAAAGAGATGAAAGGCCTCGGTGTAAATGTCATCTCGAACACCTCAGGCGGCTGGTGGCTCAGGGAGTTAACAGGCCGGAAAAGTATAGATCTTCACAGCGCGTGCTACAAGTATTGGTATGACGAGCTTATGCGCCGGTTCCAGATGAAAGTGCTGGGCTGGAGCGTATACCCGCCATCAAGCACGAACTGGTACAACAATGTCGAACCGCTTCTCGGCAGGAAAATCAATTATTCCACTACAAGCAAAGGTTACTCCCACACGGAGCGCATTTCCGTCGACCTGGGCAATCCATTGGTGCCGGAAGTCATTGCAGCCTGGGCGGTATATAACCACAAGCGCTGGGGAGATTACTGGTTCACGGCCAAAGACGGGCGTGTGCCGGTAGAGATAGAAGACACCTGGGGATGGCTGAGAGATGATACCAATCTCCGCTATCTGCTCGGCCCTCTGGCTCTTAATAAATTCAGGGATTGGGTCAAGACAAAATATAGCTCCATTGAGGGCGTAAACAAGGCATGGGGCTCGAATTATACAAGTTTTGACGAGATAGACCCTCAGGAAGACCAGGGTGTCGAGGGAGATAATCTCTCACATGAGCCGGTATACAATAAACCTGACCATGTCTTCCACGACTGGAATGCTGCCATCGCGGACTGGGATATGTTCCGCACAGAGCTTAGAGTAGCTATCTATAAAAAGGCGGCTGCGCTTATACGGAAAGAAATCCCTAATGCCGACATTGCCTTAAGGACCGAAGGAGCTAATCTGGCAGTAGCAGGCGATCCAAAATCGAACGATATGCACTGGCGCCATGTCTATTATGCTCAAAGGCAGAACGCTCTGGAGCACGATGTATTGAAGAGCACCGGCGTAGTCAAATACCACAGCGATTATACGACCTTACCCTATACAGAAGCTGAGTGGCGCGAAGCTATGCGCGAAATGGTATCGGACGGTATCATCCCTATTTACCTGCCACAGTTCGACCACATGCGCGATATTCTGCTGAACCCTTATTATGGCCGCGAGTATGAGCGGAATTACAACCTGGACAAACCCCGTAAAGGTATGATGATACACTGCCTGCTTGCTGCTTACCCCTGGTGGAAGGCAACCTATGAGGAAGGAGGAGCACCGGGGATCATCTGGTCCGATTATCTCTGCGACGGATTCGCAACCGAGACGCAAAAACACGAACTCCGGCTGCTGAGAGATAATTTCGACAAGATGGAACTGAATCAGCACAAATAGAGGATTCATGCTGCGGGAATGGAAGATATCGATGTTCGCACAGCAACCATCCAGCTTAATTCCCGCAGCATATCTTCAACTCAGTTCATTGGTTGTCAAAGGTATCCCAATGGACATTTTTCTCCGGAAATTCCAAATCTTTCGCAGGTTTCTCTTCCGCCGGATAGCCCACGGGAGTGAGCGCGAGTATCCGCATGTTCGCCGGTACGTTCAGTATGTCCCGAACAGTATGTTCGGAGTCGGTTCCGTCATAAATCGCGTCGTGGATCCCAATCCAGCATGTACCGAGCCCCTTTGAGCGGGCTGCAAGCATAAGATTTTCCATAAATGCTGAACCATCATCTACCCAGAAGTCTCCAGCCGCATCTTTGTCCACGCACACCGCTATTATGGCCGGAGCTTGCACCAGATACCTGCTCCATTGGTTGATCTGGGCAAGCTGCCAACGTTTATCGGAATCTCTCACAACAATTATATGCACAGCCCGTTTGCCCTGCGCAGCCGGCGCGCAGAACCCAGCCGCGACTATTTCTCTTAAGTCCGATTCGCTCACAGGATCGGATTTATATGCCCGGATACTTCTTCTCTGACGAATAGTCTCAATAGTCTCGACCATGTATGTTCACCTTCTTTCGAGTATTTCAGCGCTCCAATAGACCTTATCGCACGATATATCGAATCTGAAACACCGCATGTGTGATCAGATTTGCCGCCGGATATGTTTTCAGATAACATGTAGCCAGACATGTCTAGAATACTGATTGAAAAAGCGAAAAAGCTTCTTGAGCGGGAGACCGGGACCATCTACTCGCCGCTTGAGGGAAAACTAAAGTTCGCGCTTGCGTTTCCGGGGCCATACAAGCTCGGTATGTCCGCGCTTGGGTTCCAGATCATCTACAGGATACTCAACGCCCTGCCAGGCGCGGTCTGTGAGCGCGTGTTTCTACCGGAACCTGCCGACCAACGCGAGTTCATACGCTCGCGCACACGGCTTTTCAGCCTGGAATCACAGACATCCCTCGCGGACTTCGACGTAATGGCCTTCTCGATCTCCTATGAACTCGATTATGTGAATATAGTCAAGATAATCGAACTCGCAGGACTGCCGGTTTTTGCTTCTGAGAGGAATGAAAGCCATCCGTTGATAATCGCGGGAGGTCCCTGCGCTACTTTTAACCCGGAACCGCTTGCGGAGATCATAGATGCCTTCGTGATAGGCGATGGCGAAGAGGTTACCGATGATATTGTCCGGGTTCTGGAAGATTCAGGCGGGCTCGACAGAGATGATCTGCTCGCTAAACTTGCTGAGATTCCCGGCGTCTATGTTCCGAGGTTCTATACACCGAGCTACAACCCTGACGGTACAATCGCGGGAATGGAAGTCCGCTCCCCTGCCCCACAGAAAGTCACAAAACGGATCGTTCACAATCTGGAGCGCTACCCGAACCAGGCAATCGTTCTTACGCCGGACGCGGAGTTTTCGGATATGCTGCTTGCCGAGGCAATGCGCGGGTGTAAACGGCACTGCCGGTTCTGCGTTGCCGGTCACATGGGGCTTCCGCCGAGGCCACGGCAGATCGGAGAGCTTCCCGAAGGCGCGAGGGTCGGACTTGTAGGGTCATCCGTATTCGATCATCCTGAAGCGCACGCCATTTGCGAGTCACTTACGAGCGAAGGCAGAGAGTTTTCCATCTCATCCACTCGAATCGAAAGCCTTTCTGATGATCTCGCACGGATGATGTATAAAGGCGGACAGCGCACCTTGACGATAGCTCCCGAAGCCGGTACCGAGCGGCTTAGATGGATCATCAACAAGCCGATAACCGACGACGAGATCATGGATGCCGCACGGATGGCCTCCGAAGCGGGATTTTCCAGACTGAAGCTCTATTTTATGGTGGGACTGCCTGGAGAAACACCTGAGGACGTCGACGCCATACCAATGCTTGCCAGGAAGATTGCCAAAAATTATCCGTCACTGAGATTACAGATTTCCGCAAGCTGCTACGTGCCGAAACCGTGGACGCCATTCCAGTGGTGCGGAATGACCCCCGAAAAAGAGCTGTCGAACAGCCTGAAGCGGATAAAAAACGCTCTGAAAGGCGAAAAACGGATCGAACTCTCGTCAGAGAGCCCCAGGTCGGCTCATGTACAGGCATGGCTTGCCCGCGGCGACCGCAGGATGGGCAAAATAATCGCAGCGGCGGCAGCGGAAGGGTCCAATTACGCAAAAGCGGCATCTGAGGCGGGAATCGATACAGGTTTCTATGCATCCCGCCCGCGTGGAGAGAACGAAATCCTCCCCTGGGACCACATAGACCTGCTTATAAAGAAAGATTATCTCAGGAAAGAGTTCATGCGTGCGCTTGAGGAGCAGTTGACGACCTGCTGCAACATCGGGTCATGCACCCGCTGCGGAGTGTGTTGAATACAAGGTCATGGGACATGGATGTCCAAGAAACAGGCCCTGGGCATGGATCCCCAGGGCCATCAGGACTCTCATCCCTTCTATTCCCTATTCTTTGTCACCTGTTCCCTACTGATAGACTGCCGGATGCTGCCCTCGCGTCCGAGATTACTTTCATCACCTCGACTGCCTCTTCCAGTTTGATCGGGAACGGTTCGCCATTTCGGATCGAGCGGTACAGCGCATCCCAGATGCTTGTCATATCCACTTTTTCCTTAGGACCAATAGAGATGGTCTTCTCTATCCAACTGAGAGTCTCCGGCGCGCCGAAAGAGTCGGTTCCCGGTGTCCCAGGATCTGCAACGCGCTTGGAAAGCTGCTGGTCCGGGTCAAGGTAACGAAGTGTAATGCTCTGATCGTCACAAGACAGCGCGCCGCGCGTACCCCATATCAGATAGACTGGTTCGCCGATTGCCGCGCCGCCGCTTATCTCGAGATCAACCATGCGCCCGTTTTCGCCGGTAAGAATTATCTTCAGGTGGTCTTCGGCATCGCCCGCGGCAGCTACGAGTTTCAGATCGCTCCACATTGACTTCATTGGCGATTCGAGAAACCTCAGTGCATGGTCTATAATATGAGGCCCCCAGTTCAGCAGTTGGCCTCCGCCTAACTCCTTCAGGGTCTGCCAGTCGTCCCTGCGTTGGAAAGATACCCTGCGCAGTTTTATCTCGAACACATCGCCGAGAATACCGGATGCGATTATTTCCTTAATATGCTGAAAACCCGGTTCAAAACGCCGGTTATGGCGGATATACAGCTTGCCATTTGAGGAAGCGGCAATATCAACCAGTGCCTGAGCATCTTCGCAGTTGGTGCACATCGGCTTTTCGAGAAAAACGTCTTTCCCTGCCTCGAGCGCCATCTTCGCATGCGCGAAGTGATCGCATGACATGGTGGCAATGTCCACCAGCTCTACCTGCGGATCAGCGATGAGGTCCTCTATGCGCGAGTAGGTAGAACAACCGAACCTTTCGGCCATTTTGCGGCGCCGTTCCTCTATCAGATCGCAGGCTGCCACGATTTCAAACATCGGCTCCTTACCCCGGAGTTCCTCGCAGTGCATGCCCCAACCGGCGCGGCCAATGCCGACAATTCCTATTCTTACAGGTGCGTTCTTCAACATCCTGTCCATTTCAGGATAACCCCATGGAAGCGAGGTAATCATAGCTGATCTTGACCGCTTCGAACGGATCGCGGTCATACATCGAGTCCTGCTCGACAAGGACGTATTCGACTCCCGACTCCTCCGCCGCTCTGATGATCTCCGGCCAGTTCAGATTACCCATGCCGATCTCGGCAAAGCGCTGCTCGCCGGAGAACGTGACAACCTTGTCCTTAACGTGCAAGAGCGGCTCCCTGCCTGCCATCCTGCGTATCCAGAGCACCGGGTCGCCGCCGCCAGTCTGTGCCCAATAGGTATCGATTTCCGCGTTCAGATATTTAGGATCGATTGTATCGTAAAGGGTTTCAAGCCATGTCTTGCCGCCTACTTTGGTAAACTCTATGTGGTGGTTGTGGTAAGAGAGCGTAATTCCCGCATCCGCAAGTTTTTGAGCAGGGACAGGGATTTCTCTTGAGAATCGGTCTATCCCTGATACTCCCCGTAAATACTCCTGCGGCAGCATTCCTATCGCGGTATGGCGGCAATCGTACATTTTGTGGATCTCTATAGCCCTTTCGGTAGTGTCACGGAGCTGCGGCCATCCCATGTGAGTGGCAGCGCACTTCATGCCGGTCTCTTTAAGTGTTTCAGCTATAACTTCCGGTTCCAGCGAAACCCCCGACACCTGAACGCACGAATACCCAATCTCTTTTAGTCTGACCAGCGTATACTTCAACCCAGCCAAGTCTTTGCACTGTTCGTGCAGGGTAAATAAATTGATTCCAACGACCATTTCGCTCATTCTTCCAGCCCTTTCGTTTGCTGATGGTTTGCATCGGACAATACGTTCATTCGAGAACACCAGCACGGCGTCCGGTACATCCAATATACAGGCACATTTCGCCGCCTGCAATGGACATCCTGCCTAATGTTTTGTATTATATGTGCATGTCTTTGGAGTTTCTTGCATCCAATTCATTCCCCGATTACAGATTTACCATAGACCGCGTCTTCGCTGGATATTACGGCCTGCAATTCGTCGACAGAGGAGGCGTAGATCTGTCGATAGATGACTGGCATTACAGTCTGGACGGGCAATGGGTCTGGTGTACATACCCCGGTCCGCATTTCGTATACCGTCCATCAAAACAACACGGTTTCTGGTCGCACCGTTTCGTTACCTTTCGAGGATCGAGAGTGGACGGTTGGGTAGATGAAGGGCTTTTGCCGTTCTCGCCGCACAGAATACAGCCTTCGGCGGAATTCGGAGCACGCATAGACCATCTACACTCTTTGATAGACGCTGGTAACCGGCTGGCCGTTCTTTCCGCTGCAAATGAGCTGGAACGGATTATCCTCGATCTGGCGAAGGCTCGTGATGAGATGATAGACCGCCCTGTGTGGCTGCAGACTTTGATCGACCGGCTGAATAACACGGTCGAAAATCAGCCGGACTACTCAGCTTTGGCCGAGGAACACTGTATGTCGGTAAGCACGCTTCGCCGCCGGTTCAGAGCTTTCGTGGGAGTTCCCATACACACATATCTTTTACGCAGGCGGATCAGCGCAGCATGTGAACTGCTTATACACACCGAACTTCCGCTTAAGACTGTAGCTGAACGTTTGGGTTATCGTGATGTGTACTTTTTCAGCAGGCAGTTTCGCCAGCTCACCGGCCTTGCTCCGAGCCAGTTTCGGCAGTCAAAATAGAGCCCGGCGCTGTAAAAACCCTGCCCCCATCCTCAAACCTGAAAGGATCAGGCAGCTCAACCTTTAAATCCGGCTTCATGTCGAATGGCAAACGCGTCTTATTTCGAAGCGGTACCAAAGATTCTGAATCGCGAAGTGCGCGAAAGGGGATTGGTGGAGACTCGTGCTTCGGGACGAACTGCGGTCCCGAAGATTCTATGCTTTATGTCAAGCCCACAAGTAGTCTTTCTGCCTCAAACACTGTCTTATGTGTATATACCGACCAGGCAGTTCGGGCTATCTTGCGGG
>JBDKSP010000080.1:0-34372 GCA_039680575.1 Armatimonadota bacterium | reverse complement strand
ATCCGGGGCTGCCAGGACAACCGGCGACTTTTCAGTGTCAATCCTGTCCTGGCATTATGTACCCGCTGTGGTGGATTCACGCGGAGCGTGCCGCGCCGTAGGCGCGATTAGTTCAGGGTGACGTGCTTCCATCCATGATGACATGCTGGTTGTTCAGGGTGATATATAATTCTTGCAAGAGTGAACCCTTACATAGGCAATGCGGGGCAGCTGGTAAAATATAAAGATAAGATTATATATATTAGGGCAAATGTGTGGCCGGGAGTTGTGTCTGGTGGCTGCTTGTCGCGTCGATGAGGTATTACACCCAACTGATTTATTTGCCAATATATGAGGGAAAGTGGTATATTAATGCCTGTCGGAGTGCTGGAAATAGCAGGCGGTTTTATTGTTTCCAGAACGGTTGAGCAAGCATATTTTAGAATTTATGCAGGCATCTCAGGGGGAACCTATGGCGATTCTTGTAACCGGCGGATTAGGATATGTGGGGTCTCATGCAGTCAAGCATCTGATGGACCAGGGCAGGCGGGTGGTCTGCCTTGATGATCTGTCATTCGGGCATACCGGCGCGTCGAGCGGAAGCGAAGTCGTTATCGGAAGCATCGGTGATACCGAACTCTTAAAAAGCGTATTTGCGAAATATCCGATTGATGCCGTAATGCATTTCGCGGCGTTCGCTGATGTAGGAGAATCGGTCAAGGACCCTCAGAAATACTATGTAAACAATATCCAGAACAGTCTCACTTTGATTCAGGAGATGCTCGCAGCCGGTGTGAAGAGAATGATTTTCTCCTCGACCGCAGCGGTCTTCGGCGAACCAGAGGTTGTCCCTATCCCTGAAGACCATCCAAAGGACCCGACAAACCCTTACGGCAGATCAAAGCTCATGTTGGAGCGCATTTTGACCGAATATGATCATGCATACGGGCTCAAATGGACGGCTTTAAGATACTTTAACGCTTCAGGCGCGGATACATCGGGTTTGATAGGCGAAGACCACAAGCCGGAGCATCATCTGATACCGCTTGTGCTGGACGTTGCGCTGGGTAAACGTGATAATATAGCAATATTCGGCACGGATTGGCCGACGCCGGACGGGACATGCGTGAGAGACTATGTGCATGTGACCGATCTTGCCCAAGCTCACCTTTTGGCGCTCGAAGCGCTGGAATCCGGTGCCTCGAGTGACGTATATAACATGGGTAACGGCAGTGGATACTCCGTCAAGGAAGTAATTACCGTCGCCGAAGAAGTTACAGGCAAGAAAATAGCGGCGGTCGATGCTCCGAGGAGAGCAGGGGACCCTGCAAGGCTCGTAGCAAGCTCTGATAAGATCAAAAAACAGCTTGGATGGAAGCCCAGGTATGCGGAACTGAAAACGATAATTGAAACAGCCTGGCAGTGGCATAGAAACCACCCCGAAGGCTTTGGAGATAGATAATTTTATGGAAAAGACAGATGCTCTTGAAATGATGCGGCACTCTGCGGCGCATGTTATGGCGCACGCGGTCAAGAACCTGTTCCCTGAGGTAAAAATCGCAATTGGGCCACCGATTGAGGACGGTTTCTACTACGATTTTGACAAGCCGGAGCCGTTTGTGCCGGAAGACCTCGAAAAGATCGAAGCCGAGATGGTCAAGATCGTCAAGGCCGACAATAAGTTCGTCCGTAAAGAAGTGGCGAAGGCCGAAGCAGAGAAGATTTTTGCCGACCAGCCGTACAAGCTCGAACTGATCCGCGAGAATGAGGACGAGACATCGACCATATATGAGGAAAACGGCTTCGTAGACTGGTGCCGCGGCCCGCATGTCGAGAGCACAGGCAAGATCGGTGCGTTCAAACTCCTTTCCATCGCCGGTGCATACTGGCGGGGTGACGAAAAGAACCCAATGCTTCAGCGGATTTATGCAACTGCATGGCCTACCAAGGAAGAGCTGGATGCTTATCTGCAGCGCCTTGAGGAAGCAGAGAAGCGCGACCATAGGAAACTGGGCAGGGAACTCGAACTCTTCTCATTCGATGAGCAAGTCGGCCCAGGGCTCCCGCTTTGGCATCCAAAAGGCGCGCTGATACGGAAGATTATGGAAGACTACTGGCGGAAGGCTCACCTCGAAGGTGGGTATGAGCTGGTTCAGACACCGCATATCGCACGTCAGGACCTCTGGGTTACGAGCGGACATCTCGATTTCTATGCTGAGAGTATGTATGGCGCGATGGAAGTCGAAGGCGTTCCTTATCGGATCAAGCCGATGAACTGTCCGTTCCATCTTGCTATCTATAAGGCAAGGTTGAGGAGCTACAGAGAGCTTCCGATCAGATGGGCGGAACTCGGAACCGTATATCGGTTCGAGCGCTCCGGCACCCTGCACGGTCTGATGAGGGTCCGAGGGTTCACTCAGGATGATGCGCACATTTTCTGTACACCTGACCAGCTGGATGATGAAATAATACGGCTACTGGACTTCGTAATCGACATTCTTGGCCATTTCGGGTTTCACGAGTACGGTATATACCTCTCGACACGGCCTGAAGACAAGTATGTCGGGACACTGGAAAGTTGGGCAGAAGCTACGGATGCTCTTAAGAAGGCTCTGGAGCATAAAGGTCTCGAATATAAGGTCGATGAAGGCGGCGGCGCGTTCTATGGGCCGAAGATCGACGTCAAGATTAAAGACGCTCTCGGCAGGGAACATCAGTGCAGCACAATCCAGGTCGACTTCAATGAACCTGAACGGTTCGATATCGAGTACATCGGCGAAGACGGCAAGCCGCATCGGCCGATAATGGTCCACAGAGCGCTTTTGGGATCGATCGAGAGGTTCTTTGGAGTGCTTGTCGAGCACTACGCTGGTGCATTCCCGCTCTGGCTTGCTCCGGTGCAGGCGATCATACTGCCGATTGCTGACCGGCACCAGGAGTATGCCCATAAAGTGGCCGCTCGACTCGTCGAGAAGGGATTCAGAGCAACAGTCGATACCAGGAACGAAAAGACAGGGTATAAGATTCGTGAAGCACAGCTTCAGAAGATACCATATATGCTGATAGTAGGTGACAGAGAGATAGCAGAGGACCAGGTGTCCGTCCGCTCCCGTGATAAAGGCGATCTCGGTGCAAGACCGGTCGATGAATTTATACTGGATTTAGCAGGGGAGTTGACAGCTTCTTGATGGTTCGCTATACTAACAGGGAAAATCCGGCAGGAAGAGCAATTTATGATGCTCTAGCCGAACTTGAGGTGAGACGACTATAAGCAGAGGAGATTTCAGGGTAAACGAGAGGATTCGTGCCCGTGAAGTCAGGTTGATCGATGACGCAGGGACGCAAGTCGGCGTCGTACCTTTCAGACAGGCAATCGAGCTTGCACGTGAAAAGGGATTGGACCTGATTGAGGTTGCACCAACAGCTAACCCCCCCGTATGTCGGATAATGGACTACGGGAAGTGGAAGTACGAACAGGGAAAGCGTGAACGGGACGCTCACAAGAAGCAGAAAGCCTCGGAAGTTAAGGGCATCAGAATGCGGCCGGGGATTGATGAGCATGATTTCCAGTTCAAGCTCAAGAATGCACTGAAGTTTCTCAAGGAAGGTGACAAGGTCAAATTTACGGTCATCTTTCGGAGTAGGGAAATCACTCATCCCGAGTTCGCCAGGAAGTCGCTTCAGCGGATCGCTGAAGAATCGCAGGAGATCGCTGTAGTTGAAAAAGCGCCTTCCATGGAAGGCCGGACGATGACGATGATACTTAGCCCAAAGTCGGCGGTATAAGCTGACTTCTATTTGATGTGAGGTAAAACGTGCCTAAGATTAAGACCAGGAAGACCGCCGCAAAGCGGTTCAAGATTAGTGCGGGTGGAAAAGTCCTTCATGGACATGCTAGAATGAACCACCTTATGATGAAGAAGTCATCCTCACGTGAGCGCCGGCTTGAGTTAGAGACTGCGGTCACAAAAGGCGATCTCAAGAAGATCAAACGGATGCTGCCCGGTACCTAAATGGTATTCATACGTCATCCCGAAATAATGAGTTTCAGCTATACTGAAAATCTTCGAAAGATTCGGGATCTCACCGGGAATAGACCCTGAAACAAGTTCAGGGTGACGTTGTTTGTAGAGTGTGAACTCTTACACAAATACAAAGTTATGAGTTTTAATTAACTCTAAGTTAGGAGAACGGATACATGCCACGCGTAAAACGCGGCACAATGACGCATAAGCGCCATAAGAAGGTGCTGGAAAGAGCGAAAGGCTACTGGGGTGGACGAAGCAGGCTGTTCAAGACAGCTAAAGAAGCAGTCATGCATTCCATGCAGTATGCCTACCGTGACAGGAAAAACAAGAAGCGGGAGTTCCGCAGACTATGGATTGCAAGAATTAATGCCGCATGCAGAGAGCAAGGCCTGACATATGGCCGATTTATAGAAGGACTTTCTAAAGCAGGTGTAGAACTGGATAGAAAGATGCTGTCTGAGATGGCTATCAATGATACCCAGGCGTTTTCTCAGCTTGTAGAACAGGCGAGAGCCCAGGTATCAGCATAAACTAAGATGGGTCGCCGGGGATTACCCCGAAAGATCCACGTTCAATTTATCGCCCAACGTACAATAACCAAACCAGTTGATCTACCGCGAGTGTTGAAATAGCTCAAGGCAGGACTGTTGTTTTGGTCATTGCTCGTTGGGTTTTTACATATAGATATATATATAAGGAGTTTTGGGCGCTGATCTCAGAATCAAGGCTCCATTCTCGATCGGAGTCTTCTCAGTAGTATCAGAGCTTGTAATATCATTACCTGAAACTCCATAGATAGTTTTTGTTTGTCTGAAAATCTCATGGGAGAGTCCCGAAAGGGGCTTGCAATACCCTTCTGATTGTTGTGTTGGGAGTAATATGATTGAATTCAACACGATAACCGATCTTGTGAAGGAATCTTCCGGGCGAATAGAGGCTGCGAAGTCTACTAAGGAACTGGATGAGATCGAGGTCGAGTACCTCGGGCGAAAAGGCAGGCTGACTCAGTTGCTGAGAACCGTCGGAGCGCTTCCGCCGGAACAGAGGCCTTTGTTCGGAAGCCGCGTGAACGAGGCGAAGTCCGAACTGGAAGCCAAAGCATCCGACCGCCGGAACAGGCTTGCCGCGGAAGAGACAGAGCTCCGTATAAAGGCAGAATCGATTGATGTCACATTGCCTGGAAGGTTATACAAGACCGGGAGGCCACATATCCTCGTCGATACGATGATGCGAATCAAAAATATCTTCATCGGAATGGGCTATGAGGTCGTAGAGAGCCCGGAAATCGAGTCATACCACTATAACTTCGAAGCACTTAATTATCCCGAAGAACATCCCGCAATGGATGAGCAGATGTCGTTCTATGTCACTGACAGGGATACTCACGATGCGCATAGCACATATCTTCTCCGTACTCAGACCACCGCTTCGCATAAGCGGGTGTATGAGAAGAGAAAACCTCCGTTCAGGATATGCACGATGGGCAAATGCTATCGTTACGAAGCTGTCGATGCAACGCACGGCCACACATTCCATCAGGTAGACTGTTTTACCGTAGGTGAGAACATCACATTTGCCGACCTGAAGGGTACGCTCGACCACTTCTGCCGCGAGATGTTCGGTCCGGATGCCAAAACCAGGTTCAGACCGGATTTTTTTCCGTTTGTCGAGCCTGGTGCGGAGATTGCCGTCAGTATCGGCGGCGGCAGGTGGCTGGAGCTCGGTGGTGCCGGCATGATACATCCTAACGAGTTGGCAAACTGCGGAATGGACCCGAAGATATACAGCGGGTTCGCATTTGGGCTTGGAATAGACCGAATGCCCATGATCGAGCACCGGATCGACGATCTCCGCCTGTTTATGGAGGACGATCTCAGGTTCCTGTCCCAGTTTTAGGAGTGAGAAGTTTGATGGAAAGCAAGCTTTCCATTTTGAGGCAATATGAGAGTTCCAGTTGAATGGCTTAATGAATATGTAGAGACAGGCGAATCGGTCGAGGAGTTGGCTGATAAGCTTACTATGGCCGGGCTTGAGGTCGAGGAGATCGTCTCGACGGACAATGAGGAGACCGTCCACTCGGGTGGCGTACCTGATGAGGTGGACAGCCGTGTGATGCTCACGAAGGTCACGCCGAACCGTGGGGACTGGCTGTCGCTTATCGGTGTCGCCCGCGAAGTCGCCGCTTTTACCAAAAGTCCCGTCAAAATACCCCAGCCGGAAGCTCCGGACGTCCCGCCGTCATCCGCTTCAGAGATAAAGATCACTATCAAAGACCCTGATCTCTGTGACAGGTACACCGGCGTTGTCGTCCGCAATGTGACGGTGAAGGATTCCCCAGCCTGGATGAAGAACCGGCTGATCCGCGCGGGAATGAGGCCGATCAATAACATAGTAGACATTACCAACTATGTCATGCTTGAGATGGGTCAGCCGCTGCACGCGTTCGATTACAGCCTTCTGGATGGGAAAGAGGTCATAGTCCGGCGCGCAGATGCCGGCGAGAAGCTGACCACACTCGACGGCGTAGAGCGCGAGTTGGGCCATGATATGCTCGTTATCGCCGATAAATACCGCGCTGTCGGGCTTGCAGGGGTTATGGGCGGCTTCGATTCCGAAGTAAAGCCCGATACGAAAAATATTCTCATAGAGTCCGCGCACTTCAATCCAGTCTCTATCCGAAGGACTTCAAAGAAGCTCGGTATTGTAACTGAGTCCAGTTACAGGTTCGAACGTTCGGTGGATGTAGGTATGGCGGACCTGGCAGCCAAGCGCGCAGCGGAGCTTATGAGAGACCTGGCTGGCGGTGAGATAGCCGAAGGCATTGTGGACTTATATCCCGCTAAAGATAACATTTCTAAGGTTACTGTCCGCCCCGATCGGGTAAACGCAATGCTCGACACTTCTTTGAGCGCCCAGGAAATGGTGTCTCTTCTTGAAGTGTACCAGATACCGGCAACTCTCGAGGACGAAGGTATTGTCGTGACGGTTCCGACGTTCAGGCCGGATATACGGCTTGAGGCGGATGTGATCGAAGAGGTTGCCAGAGCTTATGGTTATGAAAATATCGGCAGCACTCTTCCACCCGCGCCGTTCCAGGGCAAAGACAGCGACATGGGGCTTTTCGTTCAGGAACTGCGGCGGACGCTTATGTCCTCCGGGATGCAGGAAGTCCTGACACACAGCCTTATAGATCACAATAGCATCCGGATCGCCGGTCAGGAAGACTCGATCTTCGTCAGAAACCAGCTCAGTTGGGAAACAGCGGGGATGAGGACAATGATTGCGCCGAACCTGCTCCGGGTTATCGTAAGGAATCAGGCAACCGGAATCCGCGATATGAGTGTCTATGAGATTGGAAAAGTCTATCGCTGGCTGGAAAAGGACAAGACTGTGACTGAGTGGCTGTCGGTGGCAGGCGCAATGGTCGGAAATCAATGGTCAAGCGCCTGGAATCTGAACAAAGAAGCGATGGCGGCTGATTTTTACCTCATAAAGGGAGTTGTCGAGAATATCTTCGATAGATTGAAGATATCAGACGTGAAATTCGAGCGGACTGAGCATCCTATGCTTCATCCGACGAGAGCCGCAAAGATTACAGCCGGTAATGTGGAGATAGGGATCATCGGCGAAGTCGCCCCAGAAGTCGTAAACGAGCTGGATATAAAAGGACATCCGTATATATTCGAACTGAGTGTCGAGCTGCTGAAGTCGCTTGTCCCTGAGAAGATAATATACGAGCATCTTCCGAAGTTCCCGGCTCTTTACCGCCATCTTGCTGCCGTTGTGAATCGGGATGTGCCTTACGGCGACATCAGAAGAGCTGTTTTCGAAGCCGGTGGGGCTATTCTTGAAGATATGAGCCTTCTGGATGTATATGTCGGCCCGCATGTGAGCGAAGATGAGCAGAGCCTTACACTCTCAATAGTTTTCAGATCAAAAGAACGGACACTTAAGGATGAGGAAATCAACGCTGTTCTTGAGAATATAAAAGATAATCTTGCATCGAAGTTCAAAGCGGTATTCCGCGGGTAGCTGGAGAACAAAGCAAGAATTATATAGCCGGTTTTCAGGCAAAAGACCATTCGGGCGATGAAAGTTACGAATGGCGAAGAGGAAAAGAGAGGGTGCCGCTTTAAGGAAGTAGCGGCGAAAGGAGAGCGGAGAATGGCAGTCGAGAGAAAAGGAAATATCGACGATCTGATTGATGTTGAGTCCGTTATATGCCGGCTGCGCGACGTGATATCGGCGCGAATAGTCTCAGGCGATGATGGAGAGATCGAGGAGATTCACGTTCTGACGGAAGCCAGTAGAGCCCCCAAGCAGGTTGTGCGTGACATTGAATCGGCAGTCATGGCTAAACTTGGAGTCCAGATCGATCATCGAAAGGTCAGCGTAGCTCAACTTCAGGGCAATGAGAAAAAGGAGCAGGGTAGATTAAGGTTTTCGGACGTTTCGATCTCTCTTGAAGGGAGCAGAGCGGAAGCTACGGTCCATCTAGGGAGAGACGGCGTGGTTTACACGGGGACTGCTACAGGATTGAGTTCGAGCAGCAGTCAGATGAAGCTCATTGCAACCGCAACGCTGCGTGCGGTCGAAGACGCAGGCGCGGCTGATGGCACTATGATAGTCGAAGATATGACTACAGGCGTCAATCTGGCCGGCAAGAACATTGTTGTGGTATTGATCAACTTTGTCACGAACCGCGGAGATGATTATTTAACAGGTTCTGCAATAGTCAGGCAGGATTTATGGAAAGCTGTGGTTAATGCTACATTAGATGCCATTAACCGGCGAACTACATTGATAATTAGAGAATAGTTTTTGAATTGAGCCAACGGCGCGAGCGGCAGATCCAAAGTGAGCGGTAAAGTCAACCCGAGCGAAGCGATGAATGCACCCCTCTTGAGCGGTAAGGGGTAGTAATCACGCGAAAGGGGTTGAAAACATGAAACGCCTGTTCAAGGTACTGATCGCATTGGCGACACTGGCTGCAACCTGCGGAGCCACATGGAGACAGTGGCCGCCCCCATAGTTCGTAATTATTGGACTGATGGATGTATGCAGGTACACAGCAGTTCTTGAAGTAATACTGTCGTTGCCGTTGGCTCAATATTTTTATTACTATTGTGCTAAAATATTCGCCATCTTTACCAATAGAGGTTACAATAAGAGTTTTGGCAAAACCAATAGATGCAGCATTATCAATGACTGGTTATGTGTCCGTAAGATTGTCACTCATTACCCAAAACTCCTTAGAGGTGGCATTTTATACTAGGGTCATTATTCCAGAATATCAAAACCAAGCTCTAAGCAGCCCACATGATTCGAATGGCAAGCAGTAAGAGGTCCTTCCATCTCTTTTACCGTGGGTCGATAGTGACCGCGGTGGCTATGGCAGTTGTAATGCAATGGGTGATTCCACCTGAGGCAGGTGCTTGGAAAGGGGCGTTAGCCTTTGCAGTACTTGCAATATGGTCGGAGCTTACCCCAATTACGGTGCCGCGTGGCTTGGGAGAAGTAACAATAAGCGTTCCCATGCATTGGGCTACCATGGTGCTCTTCGGACCTGTCCTCGCAATGCTTGTCGCCGCAATTCCCTTGCCCGCAGTCAATATTACCGGATGGATATGCGCCAGGTGGCTGAAAAACCATGAGTCGGATACCGGAACGGGACGCCTTCACAGTATTATCAGGACTCTAGCGGGCGCTTGGGAAGAGAGATCCGATTATCCATTTCTCTGGGCGCTCGAGATTATAACCGCCAATACTGCGCTTGATGTAATAAATGTAGGGCTTGCCGCGCTCGCATACCTGTGCGTAGGGGGGCATGTTCTGGATCAGCGATATTTTATGGCTGCTTCGAACTGTACACTATTTCTACATGCCGCGCTGCCGTTTTTGGTCGGCATAATTACATATTTTATAGTTGATGAAGCGCGGTGCGCCACTGCAGCTCTGGTAAATGAACCTCAGTCGTCTAGAAAAGGCAGTGATTGGTACAGCTTTGTCCTCAAGTTGAAAATCCTTCTCCTGGGCAGCGTGCGTCTGACATGGAGCCAATACCTGCTGCTTCCGCCGGTCACCGTCCTTTTGATCTATCTATATCTGCATGTCGGGATATTGAGCGGGTTAGTAGCGCTTGGACCGTTTCTTTCACTCCGGCTTGCAGTGCAGAGGGCAGTCGAGCGGGAAAAAATGTATATGGATACCATTGCTACTCTAGGTACCTACATGCAGCATTACCATCCGTATACAAGGGGACACCTGAAGCGTGTCGCCGAGCTTTCCGAGCGGCTTGCAAGAGAGCTCAGGCTTTCCGCCGAGACGATTATGCTGATGCCTTACGCCGGGCTGCTGCATGACATCGGAAAAGTAGGAGTATCCGAGGAAATCTTAGACAAAGTTGGAAAATTGACGGATGAAGAATGGTCGAAGATCAAGGAGCATCCGGTAAAAGGTGCTGAGATCGTTGCGCATATCGATTTTCTGAACCAGACTGTAAATTGGATAAAGTATCATCACAAATGGGCAAACGGCGCGGGTTATCCTGACGATGGGGTTAGAAACGGCGGAGTCCCGCTAGAGGCCGCAATTATCGCTGTCGCTGATGCCTTCGATGCCATGACTGACGACCGGGAGATGTCCGTTGACTGGGAGTGCGATACGTGTGGTTTCAAGCCCGAAAACGGCGGGCGCCCGGAGATATGCCCTGTCTGCGGCGCGCTGAAACGCAGGGTATATCGAGAACCGCTTGGTATCGATGAGGCGATCAATGAGCTTAGAAGAGGCGCAGGGTCACAGTTTTCGCCGGATGTCGTGCGCGCATTTCTCAAGATGGTCGACAGGGAGGGGATAAGGGTTGGAGGCAATGACTAGCCAGTGGACAACGCCGGTTATAATTGCGGTGGCTGTTGCTGCGATCATAACTTTTGGAAGTTGGTATTATTCCAGCTTCTATCAACCCCGCAAGATGGAGTTGGCCTTCAAAAAGGCGCTTTACGCTCTTGCGGCTGCCGTCGAAACCAGGGACTCAGGTACTATCGGCCACGCAAAGAGGGTAGCTGATTATGCGACCGATGTAGCGGATGAACTGGGGATAGATACGGATAAGCGGCTGGAGATAGAATATGCCGCGCTCTTGAGGGACATCGGGAAAGTGAATGTTCCGGCAATGCTGCTTAACAAAAGCGATCCCCTGACTCCTGATGAATGGGAGAAGGTAAAGAATCACTCAACACTCGGCGCAGAGATGGTCCATGCGGTGCCATCGCTTTCATTTTTGGGTGATTCGATCCTTCATCACCATGAGCATTGGGACGGGACCGGCTATCCTGAAGGTTTATCGGGTGAGGATATACCTCTTGCATCTCGTATTCTTGCTGTAACTACCGATTATGATGCCATCATTTCGGATAGGCCATACCATCAGTCTCAACCGAAAGAAGAGGCCATAAAGCAGATAAAAAGCGGTTCCGGTAACAAGTATGATCCTTCAGTTGTGGATGCATTTCTGAAAGTCCTTGAAAAGTGTGAAGGCAGGTGTGAAATTGGCGTTTGAGGTCGGTATTCTCTCGATTATAATAGCGCTCATACGCCGTGGACGACTCCAGCGGCTTGCGGATTTGGAGATAAAAAGCCTATGGCTTGTCTTTATCCCGGCATTCATCATCATTGTTTCTCTGGTGATAGGAAAATATTCAGGTAAAACCCCTCTCTGGTCGCATCTGACCGGCCTGCTGCACATAATCGCAAGCATTGCGTTTCTTGTATTCTTCTGGGAGAATCGAAAACTGCCGGGGATGAAGTGGTTCCTGGCAGGATGGGTGTTGAACCTGTTTCCGATAGCATTCAATGCAGGAAAGATGCCTGTTTCCGTAAAGGCCGCCACTATCGCGGGAGTCGAGGATGTGCTGACGCGGTCAGAAGGGATGAGACACATCGTAATGTCGGGGAGCACCCGGTTCAACTTTCTGGGTGATATTGTACCGGTCCCCAAGCTCATTACGGATGCTCTCCCCGGGGTGCTTTCAAAAGTATTTTCGGGGATATTCAGTATCGGCGATGTTCTGATGGCTATCGGCATATTTATCCTGATCCAGATAACGATGTGTCCGCGAAAACCGAAATCCTCATCACAGGTAGCGAAGGAAGGTTAACCAGGACTAATGAAGAAACAGCCTGTCGCGCAGTTTTGGGTGGCCGCCGCAGTCGCTTTCATCACAATTGCTGCATTCGCATTCCGTATATGCGGTATCCATTGGGGTTTGCCTGATGCTTTCCATCAATTTACGTACCATCCGGATGAAGTCTTCCAGATAGGCGCGATGTTGAGGATAGATCCGTTCTCGTTTCAACTCGACCCAGGGTTCTATAATTACCCATCAGGATATATGAACCTCGGCGCGCTGGCGGTTCATACCGCACCATATTACGGGATAACAATAGACAAATCGCTTATCAGTGTTTATCTGATTGCCAGGATTACAGTTGTTCTTCTCGGCGCGCTGACAGTTTCAGTTGTTTACGGTGCCGCAAGCCGGCTTTACGGCCGCGCGGCAGGCGTGTTGGCTGCTTTGATTATGGCCATCATCCCGCTTCACATCGTCCACTCGCATTTTGCAACGGTGGACGTCCCCGCCGCATTCTGGGTGGCTGTAACGCTGCTTACTGCAGCGATGATTATCACAAAACCGGCTCTGAAATGGTATATCGCGGCAGGAGTCGCATCTGGCATTGCCGCAGGGACAAAGTATAATGCGGCAGTTGTGTTCATTCCGGTCCTCCTGGCTCATTTTTTGAGAGAAGGCAAGGTCCCATTCCTGAAGCGGATAAGAGACTCAAAGTTTTGGACGGCAGGACCCTCGTTCCTGCTAGGGTTCTTTATCTCTACTCCGGCGGTCTTTATTCGTCCGGGGCGGTTCGTCGAAGGGTTTATCTATGAGCTGAGGCATGCGGGAAGCGGGCATGGACTTGTGTTCCAGGGAAAAGGTCCGGGTTGGTTCGATATTTTAGTCAACTCGCTTGGCTACGGACTCGGGGTATTCCTGCTTGTGGTGGTCCTTGCTGCAGTCGCATTGGCTATGGTCCGGCGGAAACCTGCTGATTGGCTTATACTGTCGTTCGTTGTCCCTTACTACACGATGATCTCACTGTCGGAAGTAAGGTTTGCCCGTTATATGATCCTGATACTTCCGCCTGTTGCGATACTCGCCGGCCGTATGATAGTGGAAGTCTACCAGGTGGCGAAGGATCAGGGAACGGCTTTGCTCAGGTGGGTCTGGGTCGGTATATGCGCCGCGGTAATAGGTCATACCTGCATCTATGCGATATCTCTAGACCGGTTGTTCCTTGCACCTGACACGAGAACACAGGCTGCTCAGTGGTTCAATGATAACGTTAAGCCGTCATCTACAATCGGCCTTCCGACCGTGCCGTGGTTTTATACTCCGCCGATCTCGCCGGACTCTACGGCTATAAATCACAGCGACCGGTTCCAGGGGACGGTTGACTCGCGCTACAGTATCAAGGTTAACCCCGATCCGGGTCAGGAATGGGACCCGTCGATCGTGAGCGGGAAAATGCCGGAATACATCGTAATGACCGATTTCGAGTATGAAGATGCCGGCAGGCTGCGGATTCCAAGCGCCATGAAGTTTATGGACAGACTGAACAGGTCTTATAAGGAAGTTGCGGTGTTCAAAAAGGACCTGAAGGCCTTTAATATCTCTTTCGGCTCGACAGAGCATCTGCCGCATGACCTGAAGTATATGTCGCCGACGATAAAAATCTACCGGAAAATATGATGGATGCTCATATTCAAAAATTTCTCGATTATCTAATGGTCGAGCGCGGCCTTTCGAAGAATACCATAGCTTCCTATGCGCTGGATGTCGCCCAATTTGCCGCATATTCGGACGAAATGGGTGTAGATACCGTTAAAGGCATCCATGAAGAACTCATTACCAAGTTTATCGCAAGACTCCGGCGCGAGAAGTACGCGGCATCTAGCGTGGAGAGGAAATTCGCTGCTCTTAGGACGTTCCTCAAGTTTCTTCAGCGCGAGGGTGATATTTCAGGCGATCCCGCAAGCGCTATCGAGAATCCTCGCCCGGCAAAACCGCTTCCAAAGATACTTACTGAAGACGATATCGTGAGGCTCTTGAGCCAACCGGACCTGTCCGAGCCCAACGGAATAAGAGACCGGGCGATGCTCGAGACGATGTACGCGACGGGGCTCAGAGTATCCGAACTCGTAAACCTGCTCACGAATGATGTGAACCTGGGCGTAGGGTTCGTGAGATGCGTTGGAAAAGGCTCCAAGGAGCGGGTTGTGCCGATAGGCGATATAGCCGTCGGGATGATCCGCCGTTATCTGAACGAGAGCCGCCCGATATTCGCAAAAGGTTTGAGGAACGAGTATCTGTTTATCACGCGCCTCGGCGGTCCCATGACAAGAGTCGGTTTTTGGAAGATCGTCAAAAAATACGCGAAATCCGCAGGTATAACCAAGCAGATAACTCCTCACGTGCTCAGGCATTCATTTGCGACGCATCTCCTGGAGCATGGCGCGGACATAAGGTCGATACAGGAGATGCTGGGGCATGCAGATATTGCAACGACTCAGGTCTACACTCATGTCACGCGCGAACACCTGCGTGAAGTCTATAGAAAATCGCACCCGAGGGCATAGTATATGAAAATATCCCGCGCTATAATCATAGTCCTCGATTCACTCGGGGTAGGGGAACTGCCGGATGCCGCGAACTATGGCGACGCCGGAAGCAACACGCTCGGACATATAGCATCAGCAGTAGGAGGCCTGAACCTGCCGAACCTTGAGCGGTTGGGGCTCGGCAATATCATCAAGGTAGACGGAGTGTCTGCTGTCTCTCATCCGCTGGCTTGCTATGGCAAAATGGCTGAACGCTCCGCCGGGAAAGACACGACTATTGGCCATTGGGAACTGGCCGGGATCATCACACGCCAGCCGTTTCCGATCTATCCGAACGGTTTTCCACAGGATGTTCTCGACCAGTTCGAGAAAGAGACAGGCAGGAAGGCGCTCGGCAACATTCCGGCCTCCGGAACGGAGATAATAGAGCGGCTGGGCGCGGAGCATCTGAAAACAGGAAGGCCGATAGTCTATACATCAGCAGACAGCGTGTTTCAGATTGCAACGCATGAGGACATCGTACCAGTAGATGAGCTGTACCGTTGGTGTATGATTGCCAGACGCATTCTGACCGGTCCTCACGCCGTTGCAAGGGTCATAGCAAGGCCTTTTGCCGGTAAGCCGGGTAGTTTTTCGAGGACGCCGCGCCGCAGAGATTTCTCGCTGCCTCCGCTGGAAGAGACACTTCTCGATTTTGTCGAGAAGGAGGGTGGGGAAGTGCTGGGAATCGGGAAGATAGAGGATATCTTCGCCGGGCGTGGTGTGACGCGCGCTATTCATGCAGCCGGGAATGCCGATATAACCGAAGAAACGATCCATGCAGTCGAGTCTCGCACCAGTACGCTTATATTCACGAACCTGGTCGATTTCGACATGCGCTATGGCCACAGGAATGATCCCGAAGGATATGCCGCGGCACTCGAAGCGTTCGATCTGGAGATTCCGAGGCTGCTTACAGCGCTTGAAAAGGGGGATCTGTTAATCATGACAGCTGATCATGGCTGCGATCCTACTACACCGAGCACTGACCACAGCCGTGAGTACGTCCCGCTGATCGTCCTTGGTCCGGGGCTTAACACAGGTATCGACCTGGGAGTGAGGGAAACCTTCTCGGATGTCGCTGTAACCGTTGCCGAAGCCCTTTCCTTGCCGCCTATGAAAAACGGAAAGAGCTTTTTGCGGGAGATAGGGGACAGCAGTCAGTCGTCAGATGTCAGCTTTTGAACCGCAGAAGGTGGAGATTTACAGCATTTATTCATATGCTTCGGGACCGCATTTCGTCCCGAAGCACGAGTCTCCACTAATTTGCTTCGGTTTGCTTGCCACCGAAGCAATGCTAGATTCTACAGACTTGCAGCAACCCCTCATCCCAACCTTCTCCCGCAAGGAGAGAAGCTACGAGTCTCCACCAATCCCCTTTCGCGTCTTTCGTGCTTCTTCGCGCATTTCGCGATTCAACACTCTGATAGCAAAAAACCTCTATCGTTTTTTTTGTTTTCCGCTAACCGGTGGTGAACTCCCAGTCTTTCACAGCCGGCTCAACCGGTTTTGCGGGTTCGGCTGGCTTGGCCGGTTCGGACGGCGATGTCGTTATCTGCTTTTTATCCTCACCGCTCAGCTTGCGGGTAAATAACAGACGCCCGACGCCATCTATCGTCTGACTGTAGGCTGCTATACGGCCATCCGGGGAGATATCAGGGTCACTTATCTTGTCCTCGAATAAGTTACGCGTCTTTCCACTGGCGAGGTCACAAACTACACCATTATCGAGGACAATCGAATCACCTGAATAAAACCAGGATGGTCGCCCGCTCGGTTTATCGAGTCTGCAGTGTGTCTTCAGTGTTGTTCCATCCGGGTTGGTCGTCATAAGGTAGAAGTTATCGGTTCCGGCAGCATCTGTTTTTCTGCCGATGAACGCAATTCTCGTACCGTCCTTTGACCAACGGGGCATATCATCGCTGCCGGGCCTGTCACGAACCGTCTGAGTGCCCGATTCACGTGTAAGGATAGTCATGGGGTTTATGACTGCAAGGTCGTTATCGTTGCTGACCTGTGTCTGGTAAGCGCAGACCACTTTTCCCGGGTTCTTAGGATGCCAATCAGGGGCATACCAGCCTCTGGTTCCACCCGCAAGTTGCATGAACTTCTTGGTGTCGACATCTACCTGCCATATCGATTTCCCGCTCTGGAAGATGATCTTTTGTCCATCCGGCGACCACGATGGGAATTGATTGGACCCCTGATACGTGATCTGCTGCATATTGCTGCCGTCTACATCGACCACCCATATATTGGAAGAACCATCAGGTGCATTTTCGGGTAAAAGCCTGTTGGAGACGAATGCGATCCTCTTTCCATCCGGCGACCATATTGGTTGTTTGTCCTCTGTCAACCCTGCCGATCTGGCGCAGGTTGAAGATATTGCAAAGAAAAGTGTGACGAAAAAGAAGGCCAGGATGTATGAGTAGATATTTCTGCGTGACATGCTCAGTATACGTCTCCTTTCAACAGCGACAAGTTAGGTAGGGCAATAACCTGCCCATAAATAATAGACGTTTCAAAACTCAGTTATTGTAGCGTTCGCTCTCATAAATTGGCAAAAACCTTGGGGAGCACGTTTGCGTCGATGCTTTCTTCTGTTGGGTCAACATCAACATGGTCGAAAAGGGACCATGTTTCCTCATGAATTATGCTCTGACCGGCAGGCAGCGCCCTGAGTGGGCCAAGACTCTCAATTTCCATGAATTTGCTATCGGTGAATATCTCGAAATTGCATCCGTTGTCCGGGTAGGCTACTTTTGGGTCGTATGAGAACGTCTTGATGAATAAATGCCTGTTTCTGGCATAGGCGGCCCATCTCAGAGAGTTGCTTAGTCCCAGCTTAATCGCCAGCGCGGTGTTTTTGTCCTGCCGGAGTGTGATGTACTTAGGCATGAACCGCAGCCGGTGGTCGCTCAGATCGGTATATGACCACAGGACCATCGTTCGGACAGGCAGATAGTATTTGGGATCAATGACCTGGCCGGGATAATCGGGTATGTCGGGATGCGGTGAATACGGCTCCTGCGGAATAATTCCGAAACCGCCCGGCGTCATCATAGAGAGAGCCCACGGAGCCAGCTCGATGCTGTGGCTGGATCGGTTGGTAACTTTATGCACTATTTTGACGCTGCTGTCATTCTGGTCAAGTGTAATGAGCAGCTCTTTTTGAATGCCTGTAGTGCTCTCGATACCCGGAATCAACCGCAGTGTGTTACTATCCGTTTCGTAATCTACGGTGGAGTTATCCGGAAAATAAGTAAGGTCTTTCCTCTCGGGTGCAAGCCAAAGCCGGTGTCCGCCGTACAGCCTGAACTCATTTCCGCCTGTCTTTCCGGCTTGATCCGAAAACTCGTAAAGCTCGTTTTCCTGACCAACAAACCCGTATCGGATAATTCTCGGTCCTACATCGGTCGTGATTATAAGCTCAACACTGCCGCTGGACATCCTGATGCAGTTAGGCCAGCCATTATATGATAATTTCTCCATATTGACTCCTTTCACAGTAAAGACTTCGATCTTATTTGCAAAAAACCTTCTTATGCGATGAATAGAAAGATATCTATACCAGACACGAACACCTAGCCCTTGTTTCGAGTAGGTCAGGATTGACATAAACAGTCACGGAGGCATATAATCTCGTTGGTTTATAAGCGAATGATTCGCTATGTTGCCGCAGCGTTGCTCCAAATAACGCGCGGCATTTTATTCGTGTGGCCATTGATGGCCGCGAGTATCTAGAGGAGGTTAACGTTGCGAACTGCACGAAAAGGGCTGGCTAAACGCCTCTCGATGATTATCGGGATGAGCGCGCTCGCGCTCCTGGCGCTGCCAGGCGTGTCGTGGGCCAGCGAAGCTATCGAGCTTCCCAATTTTAGTGAGCTCGATATGATGTGGCCGTCAATATGGATAGTGTTTGGATGCGCTATCTTCGGATTGGTCTTTGGTCTTTTATGGTTTTTGAGGATTATGAAGGAAGACCCCGGCTCAAAGGGAATGGTCTCGGTTTCCCATGCCGTTCAGGAAGGAGCTAAGGCATACCTCAAGCGTCAGGTAAAGACGATGATATGGTTTGTCATTGTTATAGCTATCGGCCTGTTCTTCCTTTATAGAAATGTACCCGGGTTCGGCATGTATCCAGGGGTTGCAATGCCGATTTATCTGGGCGTCGCACTTGCATTCGTACTCGGTGTAGCTGCTTCTTACCTCGCCGGATATGTCGGTATGATGATGGCTGTAAGAGCCAACGTCCGTGTTGCAAACGCGGCATTGAGCAGTTTCAAGAAGGCGCTCTATATTGCGTTCCGTGCCGGCGGTGTTTCCGGTATGGCGACAGTAGGCCTCGGACTTCTCGGTGCATGTTTAGTATTCTTCCTCTTCGGCAACCAGTCGATGAAGGTCCTTATTGGTTTCGGTTTTGGTGGATGCCTAGCTGCTCTCTTCATGAGGATCGGCGGCGGTATCTACACGAAGGCTGCTGACGTAGGCGCTGACCTAGTCGGAAAAGTCGAGCAGGGCATACCTGAGGACGATCCTCGAAATGCCGCTACGATTGCTGATAACGTTGGTGACAACGTTGGTGACTGCGCCGGTATGGCTGCAGACGTATTCGAGTCTTATGAAGTCACTCTGGTTGCCGCGATTATTCTTGGCGCTGCTGCTGCCAACATGCTCAATCTTGGCGCCGCAGGACTTGCACTGGTCGTTTATCCTCTTATCATTAGAGCCGTAGGCGTTATTGCGTCCATTATCGGTATCTATGCAGTAAAGGGCAAAGACGACATGAGCATGGACCCGATGAAGCCGATCAACAAGGGCTTCCATATATCGGCTCTCCTTGCAACGGTTGGATTCTTTGCTGTTTCCCATTACATTTTCAATAAGGTCCAGATTCCTGGCTTTGAGTGGTGGAGATTTGCGGCTGCAAACCTCGTCGGTATCATCCTGGCGCTCGTGATCGGCAAGATCACCGAGCACTTCACAGCTATTGACAAGAAGCCTGTTACGGAAGCTGCAAAGGCCGCTAAGACCGGTCCTGCTACCGTTATTTTGAGCGGGTTTGCTTCAGGACTTGAATCGAGCGTTTGGGGAATAATCGCGATATGTGCAAGTATCCTTGCCGCGATGCTCCTCTTCCCAGGAAATGCAGCTATGGCTGCATACGGAATCGCTCTTTCCGGTCTTGGACTTCTCGCTACCACAGGTTTCATGCTTGCAATGGACACCTACGGACCGATTTCCGATAACGCAAACGGGATCTTCGAGATGTCCGGCGCGCTGAAGGATGTGGGCGAAGACAGTAATGCCAACAAGATCGTAGCAAAGCTCGACGCTGTTGGTAATACCACAAAGGCTCTCACGAAAGGTCTTGCGATTGCAACAGCAGTTATCGCGGCTACATCGCTCTTCCGGTCATTTATGGCTGATGCAGGGTTGATTGATATTGGCATCAGAGTCGATTGGACTGAGGTATTCATTGGTCTTCTAATCGGAGGCGCGGTGCCGTTCCTGTTCTGTTCATTCGCAATAAACGCGGTCAACCGCGCAGCCTTCCAGCTTGTTGAGGAAGTCCGCCGCCAGTTCAGAGAGATCAAAGGCATTATGGACTATGATCCTCGAAGCGGTTCCGAAAAGGGTAAGCCTGACTATCAGCGCTGCGTCGCTATCTCGACCGCTGCTGCTCAAAGGGAGCTTCTGAGCCCTGCAGTTTTGGCTGTTACAGCGCCAATATTTGTAGCTTTTGGTCTTGGATACGGTGATCCGCTCAAGGGTGCCGCCGCGCTCGGTGGATTCCTTGCCGGTTCGATCCTGTCAGGCCAGCTGATGGCTGTTCTGCTCTCGAACGCTGGTGGACTTTGGGATAACGCAAAGAAGAAGATCGAAGACGGTATGTTCGGAGGTAAAGGTACCGAAGAGCATAAGGCAACAGTCGTGGGCGACACAGTTGGTGATCCTTTCAAGGATACGGCCGGTCCTGCGTTGAACCCGCTCATCAAAGTTATGAACCTCGTTGCGATTCTTCTGGCCCCGATAGTCATACAGCCATCGCTGGGAGTAACCACAAGAACGGTAGTTGTTGTGGCTGCTGCTCTTGCGCTTATTGGTGCGACCATGTGGAGCAAACGCGGTGGAATCGACGTCGACACAACCAGTGGGACAAAGTCCCCGAATTGCTGCAAGGAAGAGAGAGAAAAAGTTAACGCTTAATCCATATCAAAAGAGTTAAGCGAAGATTAAGGGCGAAGGAAATCAACTCCTTCGCCCTTTTTAGTGATCGGACAGTCTACAAAAGTGTCCCAAAACAACAGAAACCGACTTTATCCGCTATTACTCGCCTTCGGTTTGTGTTCCCATAAGCGATAAAGCCTGAATGAAATCAGAACTTTTCAGGTCGCGGTCTGTTCTATAGCGGACATACAATCGGACCGCTCTGAAAAGCTCTTTCCGCACTTCATCAGAAAAATCAAGGTTTCTCAGCATCCTGGGTTCGGCTGTGAGCAGTGTGCGCATAGCCTGGGCTGCTTCCTCGCTAATATGTATGGCGTCGTCCGGTATAGGCCCGCATTCCGCACAGACTCTCCCGCCGAGTGATGGGCTGAAGTCGATCCCATCGCCGGAGGGTTCCGCATTACACCGCAAACACCGGTCCATTTCAGGCCGGTAACCCAGCATAGACATCAGCTTGAGCTCAAAATACCGCGTGACTATCTCCGGATCGATTTCCCCTTCCAGCAGGTAAAGCGCGGAAAGCAGTGTGTCGAAAAGCCCGTAGTTGGCATCACGTTCTTCGACGAAGGCATTTATCATCTCGGCCATGTAGGTTGCATGCGCGATGCGGTCAAGATCCCGGCGGATAGCGGGGAAGGACTCTTTCGCCTCAGCCTGGGTGATTATATCGAGGTCTCGTCCAGCTGCAAGAAAATACCGGCCATAGGTGAACATTTCGGTCGGACCAGCAAGCTTGCTCAGATGCTTTCTTGCACCTTTGGCAACTGCGGAGAGCTTTCCCTTCTCTCGAGTATAAAGCGTAATTATCCTGTCCGTTTCTCCGATATTGATGCGTCGAAGCACGATGGCAGTCGCGCGATATGTCCTTGGCGATTCCATTAACTAAAAGCTACCTCCGGCGTCTTTCGGCTGACTGCATGAAGTCTTCGGGATGATAGGCTTCGACTATATCGATTGCCGCGCTCGTGCCGATCCTATTTGCGCCTGCATCGAGCATTGCTACAGCCTGAGCGGGAGTCCTTATGCCTCCGGCGGCTTTTACCCCCATACTTGGACCTACAACGTCTCGTATCAGGCGTATGTCCTCTATGGTAGCGCCGCCGGGAGCGGTTCCCGTCGATGTCTTAACGAAGTCCGCGCCGGCATTCTGGATAATCTGGCAGGCGATCCGTTTTTCATCATCGGTAAGGTAATAAGCCTCAATGATGATCTTGATGAGCACGCGTTTTGCATCTTCGGTCATTCCAAGCGCTCTGGTCGTGTCCACCAATTCAGTTATTTCTCTTTCTATTATACTGATCTCGCCGGATTTAAGCGCGGATATATTCATCACGACATCTATTTCGGATGCGCCGTTCGTTACCGCCGCGCGCATCTCGTAGAGCTTGACCGCACGGCCGTTTGCGCCGTATGGGAAGCCGATTACAGTTGCAGCCTTTACGTCAGTCCCTGAGAGTTCACGCGCTGCGACCGGAAGCCAGAACGGAAACACGACAACTGTTGCGAAATGATGCTCTTTTGCCTGTTCACAGAATCTGAGCACATCATCTCTGGTCGCCGTCGGCTTGAGCAGCGTGTAGTCCATCACTTTTGCCATTTGCTCTTTTGAGAAAGCCATATCGAATCCTCTTTTACAGGTTTATGATCGCTGTCAACTCGTTCTTACCCAACCGGCACGCACTTCTTACTGCCGGTCTTGCGATAGTCAGAGATTGTGCTGACACACTTCTTAAACTGCGCCATTTTATGCTCAAAATCCTTCTCGTTTGAAGGTCAGTTAGCTTTATTTGAAGAATAACTATGTATGCATAGCGGAATGAAGCATCCTGTACCGGCTGTTGCAGCCATCATAGTCAGAAACAGAGAAATTCTCCTCATCAAGCGCGGCGCTGAGCCCAATCTCGGAAAGTGGTCCATACCCGGCGGGAGTATGGAGATCGGTGAAACGATCGAAGAGGCCGTAAAGCGCGAAACCCTCGAAGAAACCGGGCTTGTAATCGATGTCGGTGAGTTCGCGGGAGTGTCAGACCTTATCGTAAAGCAGGACGATACCATTCTTTTTCACTATATCCTGCTCGATTACTTCGGAACGGTAGTGTCAGGGGCTGCTGCAGCCGCTACAGACGCGACGGAATGCAGATGGGTGCCGTTCGATGACCTGGGTAAATACGATCTGACTCCAGCAATACTCGATCGGTTTCGGAAACTGGGTTTTATTGAATCTTCGCTGCCGTAAGTGCCGCCTGCCGGTTGATTTCATCTGCATCGATCCTAAAGTATTGCCCGGACCGGTAGATTATCTCACCGCCTATCATATTGAGCATTACATCAGAAGCCGAGCAGCAGTAGACGATGGCAGAGTAGGGGTCTATAGTCGGAAATACTGCTGGTGAAGACAAATCGACAGCTATTATATCAGCTTGTTTTCCCGGCTCCAAGCTTCCAATCTCGATATCCATACCAAGCGCGGCTGCGCCGCCAAGCGTAGCCAATTCGAGTATCTGTTTGGCATTTAATACAGTCACATCTTCATTAACAGCTCTCTGCGCGAGCACTGCAAAGCGCATTTCTTCGAACATATCGAGTGCGTTGTTGCTTGCAGCGCTGTCGGTGCCGATTCCCGTTATGATGCCCCGGTCGATTATCGATTTCAGCGGCGCTGTACCTACTGCGAGCTTCGCATTGGATTTAGGGCAGTGGGCGACGCGAGTGCCATCCGCGGCGAGCATATCCAGGTCATTATCATTGATGTGGACGCAGTGCGCTGCCAGCGTATTGCTGTTGAGCAGCCCTATTTCGTGAAGATAAGCTACGGGAGATTTGCCGCGAGCCTCGAAGTCGAACCTGAACAGCTTGTAGAAATCGGCTATATGTCCCTCAGCGCTTTCGATCAGAACGACCTCATCACGGGTTTCGGAAACGTGGAGGGCGACAGGAAGCCCCTGGTCGAGCGCAAGGTCGGCTACCAGCCTGAGAAGCCGCTCGCTGGAAGTGTAGACGGAATGAGGAGATACCCCGATAGTAATTCGGTCTCCCGAATTGCCTCGTAGTTCCGCCATTTTTTCAGCCAGCAGATCAACTTGTTCTTTGTAGTCCCGGCTTGGGTCAGCGCCGAAGGTCTCCTGATAGACGATGCCTCTCAGTCCTGCTTCGCGCGCTGCTTCGACGACAGCGCCGGAGAATGTGGAGTCTCCTATAGTTGTTACACCGGAACGGACGAGTTGAAGCAGTCCCAGACTGGCAGACGTAAGAAAGTCTTCAGGCTGCATCTCCTTACCGATGTCCGTCAACCGCCGAATCCATGGCATGAACGGCTCATCGTCTACAATCCCTCTCAGGACGGTATAGTCCAGATGTGTGTGTACATTCACGAGACCGGGGAGTATTGCGGCGTGGCCTAAATCCTCGACAGGCTCATCCGGTAAAGCAGCCGATAAATCCTCTCCGATAGCCTCAATCCGGCCATCCTTAATAAAGATTTCCCCGCCTTCTATCGGGTCTTCTGTTATAGGCATGATGACGTGCGCTCGAAGTATCATATGCTTTCCCCTCAAAGTCTCTTTTGGACGAAAAAGGCGGGGTCTAAACCCCGCCTTTGATATTTTATTCGGCTAATACCGCATTCACTATGAGTGGCGATAACTACATCACCGATTCCGGTGTATATGACTCATAGCCGAAGAGATTCGCTACTTCAGGTATGGTCAACTTGCCGTAAGCGGTGTTAAGCCCCTTGAGAAGTCCGGGATTGTCCTTAAGCGCCTGCTTCCAGCCTTTGTTTGCAAGCTGCAGGATATAAGGAGCAGTTGCATTCGTAAGCGCGTAAGTCGATGTGTGTGCAACTGCACCGGGCATGTTGGCCACGCAGTAGTGTATAATACCCTCTTCGACGAATGTCGGATCGGTATGCGTAGTCGGATGTGTTGTCTCGAAGCATCCGCCCTGGTCGACTGCTATATCGACGATCACGGACTTCGGCTTCATCAGCTTCAGCATCTCGCGGGTCACGAGAACAGGAGTTTTTGCTCCATGCCGCAGCACTGAACCAATCACGAGGTCCGCATTCTTAACTGCCGAGCGGATGTTGTAATGATTGGACATAAGGGTCCGAACATTCGCCGGCAGTATCTCGTCGAGATATCTAAGTCTGTCTATGTTTATGTCGATAACTATGACATTAGCGCCCATACCGGCTGCGATCTTTGCGGCACTTGTGCCTGCAATACCGCCGCCTATAACGACTACATTAGCAGGTGCGACACCGGGGACTCCGCCAAGCAGAACACCTTTGCCGCCCATCGGGTGCTCAAGGTATTTTGCGCCCTCCTGGACCGCCATCCTGCCCGCGACCTCACTCATAGGTGTAAGGAGCGGCAGCGAGCCGTCTGGCGCCTCAATCGTCTCGTAGGCTATACAGACAGCGCCGCTGGCCATCATGGCTTTGGTCAGTTCCTGATCCGCGGCAAGGTGGAAGTAAGTAAACAGCACCTGGCCGTTCTTGATGAGCCCATATTCCTGCGGGAGGGGCTCTTTTACCTTCACGATCATATCGGCGGAAGCATATACTTCTGACGGAGTTGCCGCAATCTTTGCGCCTGCATCCTTATAATCGTCATCTGTAAGGCCGATACCGCATCCCGCGCAGGTCTCGACGATAACCTCGTGACCTGAGCGCACAAGCGACTCCACGATTGCCGGGACCGCAGCTACGCGGTCCTCTTCTACTTTGACTTCTTTCGGAATTCCAATAATCACTCTGATTCACCCTTGAATTTCAGACCGGTTGCTGGCATACCAGGCCGGTGAGTAATGTTTTGTATCTATAGATTTATGGCTGTTCAGTTAACAACCAATCGTATATCGGCTATTGATGAAACCCATTATTTGGGAACCGATTCCCAGTCTTTTAAAAACTTTTCTATCCCTGCATCTGTCAATGGGTGATTGAACATCTGGTCGAGCACAGCAAACGGGATTGTGCAGACTTGCGCGCCGACTCTGGCTGCCTGGACCACGTGAAGGGGATGGCGTACGCTTGCCACAATCACTTCGGAATCGAACGAATATGTGTCCAGCATCTGTACTGTGTCGTGGACGACATCCATTCCTTCGTGTCCTACGTCATCGAGCCTCCCGACAAAGACGCTTATGTAGGTTGCTCCGGCTTTGGCGGCGATAAGCGCCTGGTTCAGAGAAAAGATAAGAGTCACATTGGTTCGGATCCCTTCTTCTGACAGCTTGCGGACCGCAATCATACCATCCTTTGTCATAGGGATCTTTATGACTATATTCTCATGCCATTCTACGATCTCGCGCGCTTCCCGGACCATACCCTCAGCGTCGAGACTGACTACTTCTGCGCTTACGGGGCCATTGATAATGCTGCAGATCTCGAGAATTGTCTTCTTGAAGTCGCGGCCTTCTTTGGCAACAAGAGACGGGTTGGTTGTCACGCCGTCAACCACGCCCCAGGAGCAGGCCTTTCGGATGTTTTCGACATTGGCAGTGTCGACGAAAAACTTCATATTCAAAATCTCCTAACCCGCATTATTCACGTTTCTAGTGAATAACACTGTTTTAGTGAGAGCTTTATTCGTTTCACGAATAAAGCGGGCTAGCTCTATACCAGCCTGAAGTCCGGTTTGAGCGATTTATAAAGATCCTGGTAAACACGGTAGTATCGCTCGTATATCGGGATGTTATTTTGAATTGGCTCAGTAGATTTTTCCACACGGATGGCAGACTTACAAGCCTCAATTACACTCGGATAAACGCCTGTTCCGACTCCGGCGAGGAGTGCGGCTCCGAAAGCCGGTCCTTCTTCGGTATTGACAGTGACATGCTCCTTGCCGGTAATATCGGCTTCTATCTGTCTCCAGAGAGCGCTTCTGGCTCCGCCGCCGGTAGCACGGACCTGAGTCAGCGGAACCCCCATCTCTTTCATGATCTCAAAAGAGTCCCTCATTGCATAGCTCACACCTTCCATCACGGCTCGCGCGAAATACGGCTTGCTATGCCTGAGCGTGATGCCGAAAAAGACACCGCGCGCGTAAGGATCGGCGTGAGGGGTCCTCTCGCCGGTCAAATACGGTAAAAAGACGAGACCTTCGCACCCAGGAGGGACACCGTCTGCTTCCTCTGATAGTATATCATAAGTGTCACGATTAGTATGCCCGGCAACTGCATTTTCAGCTTCGCAAAAAGTGTCTCTGTACCATCTGAGGCTGCCTCCGGCAGACAGGACCACTCCCATCACATGCCATTTGCCCGGGACTGCATGACAGAATGTGTGGACGCGCAGTTTTGGGTCGACGACAGGCTCATCGGCATAAGCGAAGACGACACCGGATGTTCCGATCGATGAGAAGACTAATCCCGGCTCTACTATCCCATTCCCAACGGCGCTTGCGGCGTTGTCACCGCCGCCTGCGACAACAGGTGTGCCGGGTTCGAGACCGGAAACAGCAGCAGCTTCGGCGGTTATCCGGCCGGTTATCTCCGGTGACTCATAAACGCGGGGCATCCACTCCCCTGGAATATTAAGCGCATCCAGCATCTCACCAGACCAGGTCCGTCCCTTGACGTTGAAGAGAGCCGTTCCGGAGGCGTCGGAGACATCTGTAGCATATTCACCCGAAAGCCTGAGACGTATGTAGTCCTTTGGAAGCAGGACCTTTTTGACGCGGGAATATGCCTCAGGTTCGTTGTTTCGCAGCCAGATGATCTTTCCGGCAGTGAATCCCGTAAGCACCGGGTTGCTGATGAGCTCGATTATACGTTCCGCGCCGATTTTCTCAGTGATCCAGTCGCACTCAACTGCTGTTCGTTGATCGCACCACAGGATGCTTGGCCGGATAACCTGGTTAGCTTCATCGAGAAACACAGCTCCGTGCATCTGGCCGCTCAGTCCGATGCCTTTGATGTCTTTGCCCGAAATACCCCTCTGCCGCATTGCGTCACCGATTGCGGCAAGGGCAGCATTCCACCAATCTTCGGGGTTTTGCTCCGCCCACAGTGGGTTCGGCGTGAAGAGGGGATAAGTCTTTGTTGCGGAGCTTGCTGTAAACCCGTCCCTTGCAGGATCGACCAGCAGAGCTTTAACACCACTGGTGCCGACATCTATTCCTAAAAGATAACTCACGTTATTTGATTTCCTCAGCCTGCATTGCTAGTGAATAGTGTGGGTTATAGACTTTCAGCTAGTCAGCTTAATCGTATGCTGTCCATTGCCGAAAATCTTTTTGGAGATTTCAGGTGTTACCGGAAATCTCATTAAATAACAGATTTGATCCAGTCTACTACGGTCTGAGCTGACCTGAGATGCAGCCTTGCACTTTTGCGGTCATAGATCTGCGCGGGCACGCCGTCCGACGCTTCCGGGTTTCTCGTTGCCAGGAACTCAGGGTTCAACTCTGCGGTGGCGTTCATGACCTCAAGTGGGGCGTCCAGATTGTTAGCCATTTGAATCAGGTTGTGACCCTTGGGGCTCTTGCCCGTTTTGTCGATAGTATATGCCTTTAGTGCCTTTTCAGCAGCTTGCTGGCTGAAGAATACACTGGCATAGTAGACACCGGCATCAAGGAGAGTGACGGCAGTCGCATAGTCTGCCCTTGCCTGCACCCAGTTAGCTTCGGAATCTTTTCTCAGCCTGAGCCATCCTTCACTTTCCACTTATGCGAACTCATTTCATGGGAATAATACCGATTCCCGTTAGTCAGCGTGCGGTAGGCGCGCCGCCATTAGGATATATACGGTAAAGATGGCCTTATCGAAACGTCGAATAATAGCGTTTCTGGTCATTTGGAATAATCGTAAGTGTACTGCTCCCACTCCTCGTATGAGTAACGTATATTGCTGGTATCGGATATAGAGCCTACGACTTTCATCGTAGACTTCGATGAGATAAAGTACGGAAGTTGAGTGGAAAGATAGATTGTATGCTCTATTTTATCTTTCCGTTCAGCGCTGGATACTTCCATAGCCTCATATGAAGCACCTGAATTGGAACCGATCATAAATGCGCCGGATTTGTTGTACCAATCACTCAATGCTTCATTATCCAGCGAAGAACTGTATTGAATTTTAGCGAGTTCTTTTCCTCCCTTTTTGACAAGCTCAGAGAGTTTTATCACACAGTTCGCTTTTACCAGATCTCCACTATGGGGGAGTTCTTGAGGTGTCGATGTCTTTATGGACTCTCCCACGTTCATGTAATATCCGGTCATATAGCCGAATTTCTCATTCCAGCGTACGGCTTCGATAGATTCTACCGATGCTATCATCGACATGAGCACTTCCGGGTTCAGCTGCATTCCCGGAGGGGCTACTTTTCTCACTTCTATTTCTATATCATCGATCAGCTTTTCGAGTCCCAGGATCCCGATGCATTCGCCATCTTTGTTAAGCTCATATTCCAGCACCGTACAATCGAGATATTTCAATATTGCATCTGTAGTGGTGCTCTTATTTGTTGAAGAATTACCTTCGACATTGTAATAAAGAGGAATTCTGGATGCACGGTATCCCTTGTCGGTCTTTTTGATAGTTATCCTTGCCTTGGTGGTTATAACAACAGGTTTGGAGGCAATACCATAGAAATACTCTTTGGTAGTGTGCTTGCCTGTTTCGGTGAAGGTGATCCCATCAGGGGGATTGAACCTGAAGGCTATTCCTTCACTCGTCTTTGCTGTTGCTGCCTGCGCATAACCAGCGGCAAGTGTTAATACGGCGATAATCAAGACTATGTACATGGATTTAATCGTATTTGAGTTCACCGTCAGGCACCTCCATCTATTTTTCGTATTCAAAAGTATACTGTTCGTATTCATCGAAAGCAAGCGAAGTTTTCATGTCGTTCTCAAAAGCTATTTCTACTACTGAGTTGGATTTGGAAGACTCGGAGTGCAAAAGTAATGTGGCCGGGTCGACAACACATTCCATCTTTGCCGCTGCAGAGAAGCGCGAAATGCCGTAATAACTGGATCTTACCGCGGTATAGGACAGAAACATCATTTTTAGCATTTGCTCTGTGAACTTATTAGGCTTGTCGTTGTTCGTATGCATCGTATACTGCACTTTTACACAGTCGTGATTGCCGGTTTTCTGCGTCCCCAATACCTCAGTTGCGATCGTTCCGGGTGAAGATAACCCGTAGAATATGGACATCTCATGTCCTTCTTCCATGGACTCCCCAGGTTTCACATAGAGTCCCATCAGTTGCATATATCTCGAGCTCCATGTGCCTTCTTCCGAGGAAGTAAGGGATTTGAGCAGATCGGCATATTCCTTATCGATATCTTCGCTGTCTTCGGGGTCGTAGATTATACCATTATTCTTTTCCAGCTTTTCTACTTTTGCCCTTACATCTTCGACTACTTTGTCCATTCCTGTGACTCTGGAACAATAACCGGTCAGTTCGAGATCGTATTCAATCTTGGCTGTTCTAAGACACCGTGAAATTATGGCTTGCATCGATTCTTCATCGATATCGCTCGTAGAGTAGGAGATCGGAGTCCGAACAACGTGATAACCATCGGTAGTCCTGGTGATGGTGACGCGCGTCTTCCACTCGGTGGTCTCCGGGATACGCTTTAACCCGTCTACGCTTGTAATTCTTGTCCCTTTGAATGATTCTACATATGTCGTTCCATCAGGCGGCAAGAACAGAAACTCGATTGGTTCAGCATCCGGTTTAGCAGTCGATGCGAGCTTTACCTTTGGTTTCGCTGATGGTTTCTTTACCATTTTTTTTACAGCTGCTGATGACAACTGGGCGGATAAAAGCCCCATGGATGCGATTATAAGGAATATGATGAATGAGCTGCGTTTGCGAGCCGATGTCATAGTGCCACTCCATTGTAATGAAAATAACCGAGCGTACAAATTGTCGATACACCCGGTTATATCATACTATCAGGTAAGCTATCAAGTATTTTATTTACGGAGTTCGTGCAGGCTGTGGTTTGGACGAACGTGCAGGGCGCTTACCGTTACCCTTCTCCTCCGGCTGATAATCGAGCGCAGCGCACACCAGACCCTGGAACAGCGGATGCGGGTTGGTTGGGCGCGACTTGAACTCAGGATGGAACTGCGTTGCTATAAAGAACGGATGGCCCGACAGTTCCACTATCTCGACCAGCCTGTAGTCAGGAGATACACCGCTGCAGACCAGACCGCCTCTTTCGAGCTTCGGACGATAGCCGTTGTTTACTTCGTAGCGATGCCTGTGACGTTCGTAAATTAAATCTTCTTTATAAAGCCTGGCGGCAAGAGTCCCGTCTTTGATCCTGCACGGATATACTCCCAGCCGCATTGTTGCACCCTTGTCTTTTATATCTTTCTGCTCGGGCAGAAGGTGTATGACGGGGTGGGGGGTATGCTCGTCGCACTCTTCGGAGTTCGCATCCTTAAGCCCGCAGACATCTCTGGCGATCTCGATTACAGCCATCTGGAGTCCCAGACACAGACCGAGGAACGGGACTTTGTTTTCTCGCGCGTACTTAACGGATGCGATCTTACCTTCGATCCCTCGTCCTCCGAACCCACCGGCTACCACGATTCCGTCCATATTGGCAAGTTCCGCCGCGGCATTTTCTGCGGACAGGTCCTCTGCTTCGAGGAAGTTTATCCTTACTCCCGCGTTATTCCCGATGCCGCCGTGCTTCAGAGCTTCGGCAATGCTGATATAAGCGTCACCGTTCCCAGTGTATTTGCCGATGATTGCTACATCGACGTAGCGCGCTGGTTTCTTGACTGTATTCACCATTTTACGCCACTCATCGAGGTTTCCATGTCCGTTTTCAAGGTTGAGTCGCTTCATAACGAGGTCGCCGAATCCCATTTCCTCGAATTTGAGCGGTATCTCATAAATTGTGTCCGTATCCTGGGTCTCGATGACGCCTTCTTTGGCGACATCGCAGAACAGAGAAATTTTATCGACCATATCCTGGCTCATCGCACGTCTGGTGCGGCAGACGAGTGCGTCAGGCTGGATGCCGATCTCTCTCAGCTTCATAACGGAGTGCTGCGTCGGCTTTGTCTTTTGTTCTGACCACGGTCCGACTGACGCAATCAACGTCACATGGACATACATTACATTTTGTATGCCGACATCCTTCCTGAACTGCCTGATGGCTTCAAGGAAAGGCAGCCCTTCGATGTCTCCGACTGTGCCGCCGATCTCCACGATGGCTATATCGGCTGAGGAATCCTCGGCGTTCCGTCTGATGCGCTCCTTGATCTCTTCTGTGATATGAGGAATAACCTGGACAGTTCCTCCGAGGTAGTCCCCATGCCGTTCTTTAGAGATTACAGCGCCGTAAATCTGGCCTGTAGTGACATTGGCGTGCCGGGTGAGGTTTTCATCTACGAACCGCTCGTAATGTCCGAGGTCAAGGTCTGTCTCAGCTCCGTCATCGGTTACGAAGACTTCTCCATGCTGATACGGGTTCATAGTCCCCGCGTCGACATTGATATACGGGTCCAGTTTCTGCAGTGTTACCTTGAACCCACGGTTTTTCAGCAATCTTCCAAGACAGGCAGTCGTAATTCCTTTGCCTACCGACGAGACTACCCCGCCTGTTACAAAAATATATTTAGTCACTTTTTTCCTCCTGGCACGGCCTTGCGCTTTATATCACTATCTGAATTACCTGTAAAATACGATAAACTGCCTTTTCCCAACACAATTGAATTCTTTATCGCGGCAGTAACATAATCCTTCGAGAACCCTACCGCATCCGGCACGGAATCACCGAGCGCCAATCTCGCGGCAATCGCCGCCGAGAGAACACAGCCTGTACCGTGCATAGGCGGTCCGGTTATCCGTTCTCCCGGATACTCGAAGAACTGCTCGCCGTCATAGAGCAAGTCCACAGGCTCGCCCGAAAAATGCCCGCCCTTGATCAGGACATACTTCGGTCCGAAACCGTGTATGATCTTCGCCGCGTTCTTTGCATCAGACTGATCGGTGATGCCGACCCTGGCGAGTTCTGCAGCCTCCACAATATTCGGAGTCACAATCGTCGAACGAGGAATAAGGTCACGCCTCAACCGCTGTACGGCTTTAGCGAGGAGCAGCCGGGTCCCGTCTTTAGCAAATATGATCGTGTCAAGTACTACATTCTGCAGCTTTCGCCTTGCTATTCGCTCGGCCACGACCGTTACGGCCTGCAGCGTATAGAGCATCCCTATCTTGCATGCATCCGCTCCGAAGTCTCTTGTCACAGCATCGATCTGCGCGGTTATGGTCCTCGGAGGGACTTTATTGACTTTATGCACGCCCCGCGAGTTTTGAGCCGTAACGGCTGTAACTGCCGAAAGCCCATAAACATCAAGGGACTGAAAAACTTTTAAATCCGCCTGGATGCCGGCTCCTCCGCTCGAATCCGATCCTGCGATAGTGAGCGCAGTTCTCATCGCATGGTCTCCGACTCGTCCAGAAGCTCGATCAGGTCGTCGATTACCCTTGACGGTCTCATATCACCGGATGTGTTTTCCGCATCGCTCCGGGTAGAGACGCCTGTCGTAATAAGCACGGTGGGCATACCCATCCGGTTGCCGCCGAGTACATCCGTTTCGAGCCTGTCCCCGACCATAACGCTTCTATCGGGAGTGCTTTCGGCTATTTCGATAATCTTCTTCAGTGCGTATGTGCGCGGCTTTCCGACCACAAACGGTTCGACTCCTGACGCCGTAGCAACCGCACTGACGATCGATCCTCCGCCGGGGATGACGACGCCGTCTTCAATAGGAAACGTTGAGTCTGTATTAGTTGCGACGAACTCGGCCCCGCCTAGAATAGCCTGCTGGGCTTTTGCGAGCTTGTCATAAGTAAACTGCCTGTCCAGTCCGACTACTACGAAGTCGATATGTGCGGAATCGCCGTTTCTGACGACTTCCATCCCCGCAGACTCCATCTCTCTTACGAGTCCAGCCTCACCGACCACGTACACGCGCCCGCCGAGTTTGTCGCTTTCCTTGAAGTAGAGCGATGTGGCATAGGCTGAGGTCATGATCTCGTCCAGCGGGGCTGAAATCCCCATTCTTTCCAGCTTTGAGCGATAGTCTTCGCGCGATTTAGTGGCGTTGTTGGTAAAGAAGAAGATTTTGCGGTTGCGGTGCCTGAGTTCCCGCAATGTTTCACTGGCATGCGGTAGAGGCATGTCTCCACGGTATATTACACCATCGAGATCGAACACATACATTTGAGGTTCTTTTAACATCCTGGTACCTTCCTCACCAAGCAGAAAGTCTACCATTTTTAGCGTTCTAAGTCAAATAAGTAAGAGTTCAGAGTTCGTTGCGATATGTCCAAATCGGTTGCCAGTTTGGGGCACAGACTGAGGGGTGAGCCAATAATCGTGCCGTGAAACCGGCATAGCTCATCTTGCTTTCCTCATCGCAGATCGGTACACCCAGCTCT
>JBDKSP010000079.1:0-7491 GCA_039680575.1 Armatimonadota bacterium | reverse complement strand
TTGTACCCACGATTACTACTTCGACACTGATCCTCAAAGTACCTGTGTCGTAATTGTTAAATTACATGGCTATTTCATGTAACATACCCGCTCCTCTTCTGCTTCCTTAAAAACGATGCTCCTGTTGCCCTGGTGCTGACACTTGACCTTCCACAGGATTGGACTGTATGCTTGAAACGATATAATAGGATGTCATAAGCATCCGAGCAACTACTATTGCACTTAAACAACAATGTCTTCCCGTCAAGGGAGAGGGTATTCATCAATAGGTGTCGATAGAAAAGCGGTGTTACTCCGCTGCACACAAATCCGTTCTCTATGCTCTGTTACCTGTTTCCAAAATCCTCGCTGTCCATAACGATAGTCACCGGCCCATCGTTTTCTATCGAAAAAAGCATTTTAGCCTGGAATTGGCCCGTCTTCACGGGGACTCCCAAGCTCTTAAGCTCATCAACGAACCTGTTATACAGTATTTGGGCTTGATCGGGAGGGGCTGCCTTGTCGAACCCCGGCCTCCGTCCCTTCCGGCAGTCGGCATACAGGGTGAATTGTGATACGACAAGCGCCTCAGCCTTCATATCGAGTAGGGAGAGGTTCATCTTTCTCTGCTCATCCTCGAAAATCCGAAGGTTCGCTATTTTATCAACTAATTTATTTATTACAGAATCATCGTCGCCCTTTGCGACACCGAGAAGGATGGCAAAACCACGGCCTATCCTCGAAATCTCCTCGCCGCCGACCGTTACGGATGCCGATCTCACCCTTTGTATAACTACCTTCACGGTTTATTTTACCCTGCCCGACGTATGCGCTGCCACACGTTCTATCTTGAGGATATCAGACAGCCGGTTAACGCTCGTCATCAGGCTGTTCAGGTGTTGGACGTCACGAACATCCACCGACAGCTCCAGAAGCGCTCTTTTATCACGCAGCGACTTGATCTTTGCGGAGGTTATATTAGTATTTGCCGACGAGAATATCGACGATATATCGTTCAACAGGCCAACGCGGTCCAGTGCCTCGATCTGTATATCCGCCTGGTAGCGGGAACCGTCAGACTGGTCCCATTTTACTTCGACCAACCGGTCAGGTTCGGTCTGCCGGTATGCGAGCACGTTCGGACAAGTCGCGCGGTGAAGAGACATACCCTTGCCGCGGCTGACGTAGCCGATAACTTCATCTCCAGGAACCGGCGCGCAACACCTTGCGCGATTGATGGCGACGCTGTCTATCCCTCCGTCGAGGACGATGGCCGGTCCGCCTTCCGCCTGAGTCCTGCCGGTGACAACGATAGCATCGGCTGGCTGCTCATCGGCTCTCAACCGGTTCAGGACTGTACCCGGAGCTATGTGCCCGTAGCCGATAGCCGCCATCAAGTCCTCTTCGTTCTGCATATTGAGCGATTGCGCGACTTTCAGGAGTCTCTCCGGGCGAAGCAGTTGCTGGGCTTCCTGCCCCAGACGTACAAGTTCGTTCTCAAGCTTCTCTTTGCCAAGAGCAACGCTGTCGACAAAGTTGATGTTCCTGAAGAACCGCTTGACTCGGTTTCTGGCGTGAGACGTTTTGACGAACGACAGCCAGTCCAGGCTCGGCTGGCTGTTCGAGCGCGAAATAATCTCGACTATGTCGCCGTTGTTGAACTTATAAGAGAGCGGTACGATCCGCCCGTTGACCTTCGCGCCTACACAGTGGTTTCCGACATCACTGTGAATCCGGTAGGCGAAGTCGACAGGTGTCGATCCGGCCGGGAGGTCGATTACATCGCCTCTCGGTGTGAATACGAATACCTGGTCAGTGAACAGGTCATCGACCACGGACCGCAGAAATTCACTGGAGTCGCGCATATCGGCCTGCCAGTCGAATATCTGCTGCCTCAGCCATGTCATCTTCCGCTCGAACTCATCGACCGGTTTTGCCTGCTCCTTATAGCGCCAGTGCGCGGCGATCCCGAAATCAGCGGTGCGGTGCATATCCCACGTTCTGATCTGGATTTCGAGCGGTTCACCCCTCGGTCCGATGACCTTCGTGTGGAGTGACTGGTACATATTCGATTTAGGCTTGGCGATATAGTCATCGAACCTGTCTGGAATCGGCATCCACTGGTCATGTACGATACCGAGCGCGTGATAGCAGTCCGCAACGGTGTTGACGATAACTCTCAACGCTGAAAGATCGTAGATCTCGCTGAAATCGACTCCTTCACGGCGCATTTTGCCATAGATGCTGTAAAGGTGCTTAGGTCGAGCCTGAATTGCGGCTTCGAGTTTATCCTCTTCCAGCCTGTGTTTTAGTGTCTCTACGGCTTCCTGCAGGTCCGCCTCACGTTCCTGTCTGGTCCGCGCGACTTTCTCCGCGATGGATTCGTACTCCTCAGGATCGAGATACTTGAACGCCAGGTCTTCAAGCTCCCATTTGATCTTCCAGATCCCCAGCCTGTGGGCAAGCGGCGCATAAATCTGTATGGTTTCCATGGCGACTTTCTGCTGCCGGTCCGGGGGCAAGGCAGAGAGAGTCATCATATTGTGCAGCCGGTCCGCGAGCTTGATGACCATCACCCGGAGGTCCTTAGCCATCGCAAGGAATATCTTCCTCAGGTTTTCAGCGCTTCTGCGAAACTCGGCGTGCTTCTTTTTCGGGATTTCGGGTTTTTCCGCTTCAGGCGTTTGGACCTCGAAGTCCGCAAGTTTCAGTTTTGTGACTCCATCGACGAGCTTGGCTATCTCAGGGCTGAATTCTTTTTCCAGTTGCTCGAGTGTTACATCCTGGTCTTCGACGACATCATGCAGCAGCCCCGCGGCAATGCTCACGACATCCATTTCGAGGTCCGCGAGTATCCGCGCGGTCTCAAGCGGGTGTGTTATGTACGGCGCTCCGGAAAGACGGAACTGCCCCTCATGCGCGTGTTCCGCAAACCGGTATGCACGCTCTACCAGCTCTATATCCGCTCCCGGATTGTATTTTTGTATCTGTTCTATAATGTCGTTGAATACAGGCATATTACCAAACGAGCAATGAGTCGTTATTCTTATTTTTGGCTTTCATCGCTCCACTTTACATCTTTTACCGTGAGCTGCACGGTATCATATCCGTTATAACTATTCGATCTTATATTATAACATAGATCAACATCCCGCCCAAGTTGGAGCATCGGTTCCAGGTCTCCCAGACCGAAGGCGATGCAGTTCAATTGGGCGCCGCCTTTGCCCAAAACACGCATCTTGAGGTGTGAGCCATCGCCGACTCTTCGCCTTTCCAGCAGATCGAAGCCTGTGGATACGAAAACAGGTTCGGGATTGCCTGCGCCGAATGGTTCGAGCTTGTTAATCTCTCGGAGAAGCTCCCACGAGATGGTTTCCGGCTCGATTTTCTCGTCAATAACGATCTTCGGGATCATATCTTCCGGCTTTATGATCTCAAGCGCGGTTTCATTCAATTTAGACTCAAACTGCGACAGGTTTTCCGTTTTGAGCGATACTCCGGCTGCATAAGCGTGCCCACCGGCCTTCTCCAACAGGTCTCTGCACTTGTCGAGTGCCTCTATTATATTGAAAGCTTCGATGCTTCGCGCGGAACCGGATGCGATTCCTGATTCTTCGTCCAGCGAAAGGAGTATTACGGGCCGCCGGTATTGCTCTACGATCTTGCTTGCAACGATTCCCACTACTCCAGAGTTCCATCCGGCGCGGTAAATTACGAGAGCACGGGTCGAGTCCAGATCGCGCTCATCCAGTATCGCGCGGGCTTCTTCGAGTATACGCGCCTGTTCCACCTGGCGTTCGTTGTTCTGCTGTTCAAGCACCTCTACCAGTTCGCGGGCTTCGTGCGTGTCAGTTGTAAGCAAAAGTTGGAGCGCGATAGCTGCATCATCCAACCGCCCGACCGCGTTTATTCTCGGTCCAAGCACAAAACCGATGCTGTGTGTAGTCAGCTTGCGCCCTTTTAGGCTGGTCCGTTCGAGCATTGCCTGCAGCCCGATCTTTTTGCTTTCCTGCAGGGCTTCGAGCCCGAATTTTGCTATGACCCGGTTCTCTCCGACAAGTGGCATAACATCGGCAATCGTGCCGAGCGCAGCGAGGTCGAGATACCTCTTGATGAACTTTTGGTCGTCATAGCCGAGACGCCTGACAAGCGCCTGAGCGAACTTGAGCGCGACTCCGACTCCCGCCAGATCAGGGAACGGATAAGTAGAATCGTGCCTTTTGGGGTTGATGACAGCAATGGCGTCAGGCAGGACACTTCCCTGCTCGTGGTGATCGGTCACGATAATATCGACTCCAAGAGTCTGTGCGTGCGCTATGGTCTCGCAGGCTGTAACGCCGCAGTCGGCTGTGATGATAAGGGTTGCGCCTTCGGCATGGGCCTCTTCCGCAGTGATCGGCTTGATGTCGTAGCCGTCGCGTTTCCTGTGTGGGACACGGTAGATAATATTGCCGCCAAGTATCCTGAGTACCCGGATAAGGAGCGCAGCGCTGGAGACTCCGTCCACGTCATAATCGCCATGAACAAGTATCTTCTCGTCTGTTTCGAGTGCACGCGCTGTTCGTTCTACTCCGGCTTCCATATCCGGCAGGAGCATCGGGTCGTGAAGATGGTCGAGCGACGGCGAAAGGAAGTCGCGCACATCCGCAGCGGTAGTCACGCCCCTGTTTATCAGAATACATGCGACCGTTTCTGATATACTCGCTTCTTTAGCCAGGTTGTGCGCCAGAGCGCTGTCGCATTCCGGTGCTATCCACATCGTGTTAGTCATAAATCTAATAATCTCAAATAGAAATCAACAGAGCCTGCGGGTATGCGCTAATACGCTTATCCCACAGGCTCTTAATATTACGATACCTTATCCGGGTTTTGGCCCTGTTTTAGTATCGTTTTTTCTTCTTCTTGGGTTTGACTTTGACCTTATCGGCCTCGTCGATGACCTCGTCTTCCACACTGCCTCCGTTGCCGGATGCTACGGTAACCATCGGCTTATCCTGAATGGCTTTTACGGAGACCATCGGCTTGTCCTGAACAGCTTTTCGCTGGCCGCCGTTCTTCTTGGCATCCGCTATCTTCTCCCAGACTACGAGGATCGGCGTTGCGTTGAAGATCGATGAATACGTTCCAATACAGATACCGAACAGAAGCGCGATATAGAACCGCTGGATGATCGGTCCGCCGAATATTACGAGCGAAGCAAGCGTCATCATAACGGTCAAAGATGTATTGATAGACCGAGAAAGTGTTTCGAGGATACTCCTGTTGGCAAGAGCCTCGGAATCCTCGCCCTTCAGTCTGTGCCTTACATTCTCTCGTATTCTATCGAATACCACGATCGTGTCGTGGACAGAGAACCCGATGATTGTCAGAAGCGCTGTAACGAACAGCGTATCGACCTCCCAGCCCCACAACTTACCGCCAAGCGCGAACAGTCCTATAGTGATGATCACGTCGTGGATCAACGCAGCGACAGCGCTTATTCCATATTTGATACCATTCAGGAACCCGCCAAGCGCGAATCTGAAAGAAAGGTAGATGATAATCGCGATGGAGGCGAATATTACTGCCAGTGTGGCCTTCTGCATAAGTTCTGCGCTTACGATTGGCCCAACGCTCGATATCTGAGTCTTTCCGGGGACTACCTTGTCTTTCAGTGTGTTTTGAATATCGGTGATCTTACCTGAATCCTTCTCAGGATCAAGATTGGTCCTGATAAAGGCAGTCTTTCCGTTCGATATCTGAACATCACTCTTCACGCCGATTGGGTCTAGGAGTGAATTAACCTGTGTTACCGTCACCGGCTGCTGGAATGTTGTCTGGATCGATGTTCCGGACTGGAACTCGATACCCTTGTTAAGTCCGTGCATGGAAATGAAGACAAGACCTATTGCCAGCAGGATGCCGCTGAATATGAAGTAGTAATTTCTCTTTCCTACGATGTCCAGGCCGCGTTTACCATTAGATCCCTGCTGCTCGACCCAGGATGTGCTGAGTCCGAACAGCGACGGTTTCTGCAGTGAAGGCAGGCTCACGAGCAGGTGAAGGAACGTTCGTGTAACGGTGATGGCTGTGAACATACTGACCACAACACCAATCGCCAGCGTAAACGCGAAGCTCTTGACCGACCCGGTGCCAAACCACATCAGAATGACCGATGTGATAATGGTACACATATTGGAGTCGAAGATAGCGCTGAAAGCTCTTGCGAAACCAGAGTCGATTGCCGCTCTCAGAGTCTTTCCGCTCCTCAACTCTTCTTTCATACGCTCGAAGATCAGAATGTTAGCGTCGACAGCCATACCGATCGACAGGATGAAACCTGCGAGACCAGGCAGAGTCATTGTGACTTTGAAGAGTGTAAACGCTGCAAATGTCAGGAGCGCATATATACAAAGAGCAATGTCCGCGAGAAAACCGGGCAGTCTATAGTAGAGCAACATAAACAGTGCTACGAGGGCAAGTCCGATAATACCAGCCATCAATGCTTGGGAAACGGTCTCGTGTCCCAGCGTAGCCTCTACGGTCGAGAGCTCCACAATCTTAAGCGGTACCGGCAGCGCACCGGCGTTCAGGAAGTTCGACTGCTCCTGTGCCTGTGTAAGGTTATTAAACCCGGAAACCTCGGCATCGCCCCGCATAATAGGCTCATTGATCGTTGGAGCGGTCTGCAGGTTATCGCCCAGGAAGATTGCAAGAATATCGCCGACATGCCGTCTGGTGAAATCACGGAAGATTCCCGTTCCTTCGGGAGTAAAGTGGATCACCATTACCGGCTTACCACTACTTATGGCTCCCTTGGACTCAGGTTTCAGTTGGTCTCCGGTAAGTACGGGCTTAACTCCGCCTGGAACGTACTTTTCGGACCTTACCACCTGCTTCATGATCTGTTCCCGGCCTTCCGGGGTATCACCCTTCAGAACTTCGTTCGTGGCCGAGTTTACGAAGGAGTAGACTTCGTTGCCGTTCTTGTCTTCATCCCTCATCATCTCCCACTTGCCGGAAGGGTTCTTGTCCGTTTTCAAGTCGCGGAGCCAGTAGAACTCAAGCCGGTCGGTAGATTTGATCGTGTTGAGTGCCTGATCCTTGTCCTTGTAACCTGGGAGTTCGACAACTATACGGTTTGTTCCCTGAAGCTGGACTTTCGGCTCGGCAACCCCGAGAGTCCCCTCTACTCGGTTGGTGATAACCTCTTTGACTGCGGACATCTTATCCGCACGTTCACTTACTTTGGCCGGCAGGTCTTTATTGTTGGCTTCCAGGACAACCCGGATGCCACCCGCCAGATCGAGTCCCTGATGCATCGGCATCTGCCACACTACAATGGCTGCACCGACTACAAGGGCTATGATTAGCAACAGTAACTTATGGTATCTCGACACTCTGATCCTCCCAAACGTGTGATGGGCTGGTACCACCTGTGGTGTCCAGCCCTAGCGTGAGCATATACCTAGTTTTATTATAGGTAAATAGAGCCGCGCTGTCAATTTGAAGTGAGCACTTCAAATTGACAGC
>JBDKSP010000078.1:0-4151 GCA_039680575.1 Armatimonadota bacterium | reverse complement strand
AGAGTTTCAGGAGATAAAGTAACAGCCTTACAGTTATATAAACAGTTCTCTGATATAGCTTTATCTGTTGATTTTACACTTACACCTGAAACTCTTCCGGAAGATTTTCGGCAACAGACAATATATGATTGGCCGTTAATTAATCAGCCGAAAATCTATAGTGCTTCCTATGTTTTGGGACCGCAGTTCATCCAACCCAGTGGACCTACTGGGCCACGGGGGTAGTAACCGTGGACCTACTGGTCCACTGGGGAGAAGCACGGTTTTGACGTTGTTTCGGGACACCCTTGTCCCGAAACCTACCTACCGAATCTCCACCAATCCCCAAATCCCTACATAATTGCTTCGGACTGCTTGCTGTCGCTATTTTTCCCACACAATCTCATAATGCCTGCCGGGCTCGAAAGCAGCGTCCGGTATTATGAACACTTCTTTATCGAGAAGCACATCTTTTCGTTTGGAGTAGACTTCTTTGCCGTTGAAAGTGAGCCTTGCGTTACCGTTTCCTGCCTGCCTGAATATAATGTGGAGATCAGCGCTGAGGCAGGCAATATCCACCGAGCATTCTTTCCAAGTAGAAGGCAAGTCCGGGTCGATTGCAAGCCCGTCGAGCATTGGGATTATACCGAACATTCCATTGTAGACCGCCCGCAACCCGGTAGAGATGCTGCCGGACAAAAAGCAGGTCCCTGCCCGGCCTTCCTGGCCGGGAGCTGTTCGCCATTGGTTCGGGACCCCATAAGGCGCGGCCTTGGCTCGCGAGACCGGATGCTTGCTCTGATCGTATGGGCATAGAAACTCCATCAATTCCAAAACCAGGTCACCCTGCCCATGCCGGGCTACCCCTCTGGCGAAGAACCCATGGGAGCCGTGGTTATATATCGCGCCGTTCTCGCCCAATCCCGGGCCGAGATCGCCCATTCCTATCCGGCCGACTTTTTCGATAGGCGGCTCACCTATAGCCGGGTAGTAAAGCGGATAGCCGTCTTCAGTTCTGATAGATAAGAGCATCTTCAGCGCACGCTCGAAGTTTTCTCCTTCCAAGACTCCACTGATCATCCCGTAAGCATTTGCGGGGATATTCACCCTTCGCCTGCCGTCTGGGTCGTTTGCAGAGAAAAGCCATTTGCCGGAGTCGAGGAACACGCCGTTCAGGTAACCTTCATCATTCAGCGCGTGTTCCAGCAGATTGTCTTTAAGCGTCTCCGCCCACTTGCCGTAGTGTGCCGCAAGTGTCTTGAGTTCTTCCGCGGGAATGCCTGCATCGATCTCAGGATGTATCGCCAGATAGCCGTAGAGTTCGGCGCTCTGCTTGAGCATAACCACCGCCTGACAGGTACCCATGGCCGTCTCACCGCGGCCTTCGCAGCCGCTCTGGTTGATGGAATCGTTCCAGTCGCCGCCCCGGATCTTGCAGAGCCCGTGCTCTCCTATGTTCTCCGTAGCAAGGTACCAGTCCGTTCCCTTGATTATATGTCTGATGACCGTCGTCTTCTCGTCGCTGTCGAGCCAGTCCGGTTCCTCGGTAAGGATGGCGAAATCTTTTGTGCGGCAGAGGTATTCGTAGATCAGCACCCATACCCATAATCCGCCGTCCATATAGGGCCTGTGATCATGTTTTCCGTGCTTTCCGGAGGTGGAAAACTGCCTGAGGAACCAACCGTCCGACCTCTGGCAGCCCAGTATATCGAGTATGCTCTTCCGGCTGGCGAGCGGGTCCAGCGGGATGAGCCCGGTCCTGTCCTGGGAGCAGTCCCTGGTGCCGCGCATCGCCGTCGGCCAGCCCCGGTCCAGGGTTGTCACCCAGTTCAACTGCAGCGGTAGCCATTCATTGATGTACCTGTTGAACGGTTCATCCGGCGTGGCAACCGTCCGCTTATCTAGAAATTCTTCAATCGATTTTTGAGACTCTATGACGGCACTCGCCCTGATTTCCGGTTTCAGATACTTTTCGAACCGCATTATTTCTTCAAATTCAGGCTTTTTACCCCTGGCATCGACATCCACCGAGCCGATTACGGTTGTAAATGTAAACGATTCACTGGGGTTTAGCAGCAAATTCTTGCCGAGCGCTGCAATACCCTGCTGACCATCGGTCGAGTTGGCTGCTGTCCAGTTGCCGAAGTGGTATTTAGCATCATTTCCTATGCGAAGCGGCTTGCCATGGAGAATTTCCGGGTTTTCGAAAGTCCCCTGGCCTGTAAAATCATCGTAATTAGTCTCGGCGGTCGGGTTTTCGATGTCGGTCAGAAGGAAAGAATACTCCCTCATCTCCGGGCTGCCGTTCGGATGTCGGAGTTCTATGTAGAACACAGGGTGTCTGTCGTTGCTGTAGGCTACTTTCTGGTAGAGCGCGGGGATGTCCCAGGGTTCGAGCGCTGCCGCAGCCATGTGAGGGCGCATAACCGGGAACAGCTCTATTTTGCGAGCGGTGGCGTCCATGTTGGTGATAGTGCAGGTCATCACAACGACAGCATCATCTTTCGGCACGAACAGCTCAGTTACGCATAAAAGCGAGTCGTATCCAACAGTGTAGGCGGCCTTCCCCAGGTTGTAGCCGCAATGAAACTGTTCCGGTTCACTTGAGAGTGAGCCACAGCCGATGATCGGGAGGTAGAAGTTCGTGAAAGCCTTGTTTTCAGATGTTTTTATCCATGTAAAGAGTGAAGGCCATGTCTGGAACCGTTCTCTTTTTACAAGCAGCGTCCCGCCCGGAGGCGAAAACTGTATAAAATCCGGTCCATGCTGGTCTACTTTGAGCAGCAGTCTATCGGTTGTATAAATATAGCTCCAGGGCTCTTCCAGATGGTATTTATCCACCCGAAAGCCGCCCTTGGCGGTTGTAAACGCCCCAAGCCCGCTTAAGTCTATGTTCTCCAGGTCCATCAGCACTCTCCCGCTTCGTTTTTGCCGTTACAGGCTAGCACCCTCTCTCTTGACGGGAGAAGGGGTAGATTGTACAAGTTCTCACTGATTTCCATCCGCGTTTCACACATAAAAAAGGGAATGGCGAAGTCTCCACCATCCCCCTAAACCCTATATCCTGCATCCTAGACCCTGATATAAAATCAGAACCCGCTCAGGATGCTGCCTCCGGCGTCGGACTCCTTCTTGACATCGAACGGTTTTTCGATGCCAATCTGAGCCGCCAACGCGCTGAGTTTGTTATCCGCATCCTCCACCGATTTATCGATGCCGCCCTGCAGGTTCGAATCAGACTTCATCTGCTGAAGTTGGGTAAGCGCCTGCCGCATGCTGTCCGAACTCGATATGCTGATCCCGTTTATGATGGAACTCACGCGGAATATCGCCTGAGTTTCGGTCGTCAGTCCCTGTCTGTAGGATCCCGCGAAATCAGCGCACAGCGACGGCGCTCGGCGGGAATCGAAGTTACGAATAAGAGTATTCCAGTTCTGCGCGTGGACTCCGATTTCCTTTTTCAGATCGGCTAGTGGATCTTTCGCGGCAGAACTGTCATCCATCGCCCAATCGATCATATCTTCCAATCCCTTGGAATTTGTCTGCATTGTAAGCGCACGGCTGGTATCTTTCATCAAAGCCTGCCTCTGCAACTCTATCTGCTTGACGAATGCCAGGTAATCGAGCACATCCTGTGGGGGTGCGGGCTTACCGGGTGCGCTTGGTACAGATACATTCGGCGCATTGGGCGCCGGTGCGTTAGTAACCGATGGACCGCCTGCTTCTCCTACGGGCGCATTAGTAACCGATGGGCCTGTGACGGGTGCTTGAGACGCATTGGTTACACTTTTGCCGGAAAAAGCCATTATTGCGACAAGCGCGATTATTATGAGGGCAAGAAGTGCTCCTGCAATCGCGTAGGGAAGGTATGACTTGGGCTTTACCGCGGGCTTTGCCTGCTCGTTCTCCTGAACAACCGTCCCGCACTTGGGACATACAGGTGCGCCCGAGGGTAGTTCTGATGCGCATTTAGGACATATCATCTTTCTGCCTCCGTTTTCCCATTATTCGAAGTATAACACGGTCAATGGGGGTGGTCAAACATGCGCGTTGCCTCATCAAAAATCGTACCGAAAGTGAATCGTTGCCTCATTTAAGAATCGTACCGAAAGGTTGATATGCCGATGCTGTTTTTGTAGGAGGAAACGCATCGATGACCCAGCAAGCAAAGG
>JBDKSP010000077.1:0-93447 GCA_039680575.1 Armatimonadota bacterium | reverse complement strand
CCTTTGCTTGCTGGGTCATCGATGCGTTTCCTCCTACAAAAACAGCATCGGCATATCAACCTTTCGGTACGATTCTTAAATGAGGCAACGATTCACTTTCGGTACGATTTTTGATGAGGCAACGCGCCCTCTTGACACTGAGGGTAGTCATTGATATAATTCTTTGTCAGTAAGAATACGGCCCCGTCGTCTAGCGGTTAGGATGCGTGGTTCTCAGCCATGAGATCGAGGGTTCGAATCCCTTCGGGGCTACCAAAAGTGAAGCGAGAAACCGTCTCAGTGATGGTTTCTCGCTTTTTTCCTATCTGGGTCAGAAAAGCCATTTCCAGCGTGTTTCTGAGCTCAAACCGCCTCACTGCCCCGTGTTATCCGAACCGCATCTTGTGGTCGGGCTTTGCCTCCCAAACCCACATCTAGGGACATTTCGTCTCTGTCTGGCAGGTTTTCTCTGAATCACGGGACCGGGCTTAGCCCCGGTAACGTGATTCGGTTGCGTGAGTTCCTGAGGGACAGAGGGCACAACGGTGAAACACTGCGCATCTCGCTGGGCCAAGCAGCACGGTAAGCTACGAGAGCACGGGGTACGCGTTGACTGATGAGCTTCCTTGATCCTATAATAAAGTTTGTCTGTTTCAGGACAATTGCTGTAACTGGGCGTATACCCATCGCTTATACACACGTCGAATAACCTATTGAGTGGACGACTAGCATCAAGTGGCTGACGAGAGAACCAATGCACAACCTATACTGAGTCGGACTTCGCTGATACGTGAGGTCTACAGAACACTGATCAATAATGGCCGGAGCTATGCAGCTTTCACTGATGTAGAACGTCTGCTGGTGACATCACTGAAAGATAAAGGTGAGATTCTTGACCCAATGTCCGGCTACGGTTTGTTGGCGCGTTTCTGCAGTGAAAATGGAGTGTCATCATACTGCGTTGAGTTTAATGTTCCACAGTATTACTGGCAGTTCATTCAGTTGCCCAATCTCACTGAGTTCTTCCTCGGCAGCCTAGAACTCATGCTCAAGTGGAGAAGCGAATGGCCCAGGGCTTCGACCCGAGCTTCAGTGTGCGATAACTGGTTTCACGAGGAGTCCAATCGGTTGCTGACTCAGCTTTTCCAGCTTTCCAGGAAAGCTGTTGCGGCCACTTTTCCGCCGTTCATTGACATTGACCACGCTGCTCTTGCGCAGATGATTCCCTTTGTTGGGCGGCTTTCCAGTTCTGTTCCAGGTAATATTTCCACGTTTACCAAACCCGGCGGGCTATGTGTATACACTGGTTGGCAGGATGACTTCAACAATTACCTCCTCGCCTTGTCATCTCGGCTTGACGAGAACCGGCGGTGCCATAGCGTCTCAAAACACGAATTGCACCTCGGCGATGCGAGAACGTTCAGTTTCCCAGCCAAGCGATTCCAGGCAATGGTCACCTCGCCTCCGTATCCCAATCGAATGGACTTCTCATCGATGTTCAAGCCTGAATACGCATTCCTGATGTGGCTAATCCAGCAGGGAATCATTCACTTAGACCTAGCTCCTGAGCGGATTATTGGATCGGCATTCGTCTCCCAGAAGATTCACCGGAAGCCAACGTCGTCGGCAGTTGTTGGCTTTCTTGAGCGGGTTGCGGGACTAAAGCTGAGTAGTGGTGCCGCTTATGACGACAAGGTCTATTATGTCCCGTACTTCTCCAACTACTTCGCTGATCTGGAGGCTGCCTACAGCAACATCTCCTCTTCGCTGGCAGACGAGTTTGAGGGATACATAGTCGTAGTGAACAATACGCACAGAGGTGTAGTCGTTCCAGTTGCCCAGGCAATCGTTGAGATCTGGCAAAACCTTGGCTTCGAGGCAGAGGTATTCGACTCGAACGAAACGTTCCACATTGGCACTAAGAACCCAAGGTCACGGGGCATTCGTGCGAGGCATACGGAATACGTGATAAGGGTGGCAAGGCGATGCTGACTAGCTCCACTAGCAGAACACAGAGTGGCCTGTTTGTGCGCAATGACGCGGAGTTTGGTCTCCTCGTCTACTCGCCATATTCAGGCCTGATCCACGTGGTGCACCCCACTGAGTCAGCCGCTGTTAAGCGTTGGCTCGATGGTAAGGCAGATTGTCCCAACTTGGAACGATATGAGCGCTGCTTGGGTGCAGGCTGGATGATCCCGCTGACTGAAGGTCGATATAGCTCTCCTCACCTGCTGCCTAACAAGGATGCGTGGACCAATCTACCCACTCCTCACAAGCCTATCGTGATCAATTGGCTGCTAACGGGTCGCTGCCCTCTCAAGTGCATGTATTGTTACGCTGAGGACCTAATGCGATGCGAGGATGTGGAGCCAGATGATCATCGGGTAGAAGAGATCGCCCATCGTATACTCGATCTTGACCCTCTGGTGGTGGTCCTCACCGGTGGTGACCCGCTTGTCAGTCCACACCTGGCACATGCTATACGCTTGCTGTCTCCGAGAGTCGGAGTGGTCGTTGATACGAGCGCCTACACATTCTCTGCCCGCAGCTTGGAACTCTTCAAAGAGAACAACGTAGTCCTCCGAATCTCACTTGATTCGGAACGCCCTCGGGTCAATGACTTGCAGCGGCCTACTGCGATCCGTCGGGGCAGCAGCAGTGCTATGGCCGCGGTGCGAGCTCTATGTGATTGCCTGGATGCTGGTCTCTGTGTCACAGTCCAGTCGGTGGCTACAAAGAAGACGGCAAACGACCTTCTTGCTCTAGGCGACAAGCTCTTCAGGCTGGGGCTGCGTTCTTGGCGTGTCCTGAAGATTGCACCTTCAAAGTCCAGCCTAGCTGGCTACCGGAAGCTATGCGGTGAGTTCACGGACACGGGCAAGCGCATTACGGGAAAGCTGGCACAAGGTCCTTATGAATATGTATTCAGGAAGCTGCGCGAAGCGGCAGATGGAACATGGCAACGGGGAATGTCGGTTGAGATTGTTGAAAGCAGCACCAGGAATTCCGTGGTGTTGGTGGGACCCGATGGGCGCTTCTACACGGAGTCAAATGTGTCGATCTGCAAGGTTGTTCTTGACGAGCGAGATCCATACAACCCGTCTCTGCAGTCTATAAAGTCTAACGTCAATCTACTTGCTCACGCAGAACGATACTTGAATCTTGGTCAGGACTAAACAGAAACAGGAGAGAAAATGGATGGCCAGCAAAATTAAGGTTATATGCTTTACCGATCTAAAAGGATCTACCGATCTTTTCGAAAAGCTGGGCCATAATGGATTTCTACCCCACTTGCAGGAGCACCTCAACGTTGGGAAGTGTTTGGCAGAATCCGTGGGAGGCCGCTATATCAAGAACGTCGGAGACGCTCACGTCGTGGAATATGAGGTGCCGGAGGAAGCTCTTGCCTTCGCACTGAGCCTTCAGCAGTACTACAGGGAGCTGCCTTGTGTGTCGCGACCACCACTTGCCGTCAAAGTTGGGCTCTTCCTTGGAGTAGTCGAATCTACTGCAGCGGACATATTCGGGTCAGCTGTCAACCAAGCTGCACGTGTTCAAGGCAAAGCACAGCCGGGTGAGGTTATCGTTAACAGCAGCATTGTCGATGCAATGAAGAAGATATGGGGTGTGGACACTGCAAGCACCTACTTCAGCTCCGCCGGCAAGCATGAGCTGAAGGGGATCGCGGATCCCCCGGAGCAAGAGTTGTTCTATTTCGACTGGGAGAGGTATGGCACTGACAACCCGGAGCTAGGTCTGTGCAAGCTTGTATATGAGCATCTTCAACAGGCTAAGGTTGAACCATCGAACTTGGAGTCTCGGGATTTGGCAAGCCCAGGCGTTGTCATCTGGCCAGTGGTACCTCGAAACATAGTAACGGCGATACATAGAGGACAAACTGAGATTATTCGCTTGCTCGCTATGTTAGGTTGGAAAGTAGAACTGCTGATCGCAGATTGCGGCGCTCAAGACAACTACAGTAGAACGGATTCTGAGAAGTTTCGGTCAGAATTGATGAAGTACTTGGAGAGCCGTGGTGTAGGCGCAGTCGATTCCACATTTCTATCTGATCTATACGATCCGTTATTCAAGGACTACGACAAGGTCCAGACGGTGTTCAGGAAGATCGCGTCAGAGCTAACTCTTCAGGATCTACTTGACATCAACAATAAGGCTTACAACTCTGAAGTCAAAGAGGAGATATCCAAGTCGGCAACTCTAGACTGTCTGCGGCCGGCGCTGTCACTGGCAGCGGTATTGTATAAGGCTGAAGTTGCGAAGCAGAAGTGCATAGTGGTTGCAGGGCTGGACGAGCATATACAATGGGTCAGAACCCATAGTATTCCTGGAACACAGAACATGCTTGGAGTTCTTATGAACCCTGTGCTCAAGACTGACCCCACACACCAAGCTCGTCAGAAAGGCTTCTGGCCAAGCTGGCCCTCATGGAATGAGATGGTCAGAAACATGGACGGCACTAATCTGGCATATTGGACATTTCACATGCATGCCTACCTCCCGTCGTTCCCTGAACAGCACGTGATGGTTGGGGGCGCACCGCTGTACCCAAGTAATTGGAATGACGAAATGGGTATCCCAGACGGCATGAACAGAGATGACTTAGCCAAGTGCGTATGGCAGATACTGGGTCCCAACGCATGACACAATCACACGGACAGAGCTTTCCAAACCAACGCTGTCTTGTATCTATAGCCGTGCCGAGCACAAGGCTGCCATTTTCCCACTGAACCGCAAATGGAGAAACACCATAGCTTTGTAGTATAATGACTGGAGCAACCAAGCTCAGGGACGATTACAATTGACCAACGAAGCTGACACTTGTAGAAAACTAGTTATACCAAGGCTTGTAGCTGCCGGGTGGGACACGGAGCCTCACTCATTCACGGAGCAGAGGACTTTCACTGACGGGAGAATTGTCGTCACTGGTGACAAGGTCCGTCGGCGTCCTCAGAAAAGGGCAGACTTCATACTACGCTATACGCGTGACTTCTCCCTTGCTGTGATTGAGGCTAAAGCGGCATACAAGACTGCAGGAGACGGATTGCAGCAGGCCAAAGACTATGCTGAAATCCTGGGGCTTCCGTACGCCTATGCCACCAACGGTCAAGAGATAATCGAATTCGACTACACCAGCGGTGTTGAGACGGTTCTTACTGAGTTCCCATCCCCGAGTGACCTTTGGGCCAGATACCGAACTCACTGTGGTCTGGCCGAGAATGCAGCTTCGAAGCTGCTTACCCCTGCCCATCATCTATCGGACAAGACGCCTCGTTACTACCAGGAAATCGCCATAAACCGCTCAATCGAGGCGGTTCTCAAAGGTCAGCCACGCATTCTCTTGACCATGGCCACTGGAACAGGCAAGACGGTTGTGGCTTTTCAGGTGTGCTGGAAGCTTTGGAATGCACGATGGAACAGAACGGGCGAGCATCGTCGACCGAAGATTCTCTTTTTGGCAGATCGGCACGTTTTGGTCGATGACCCAAAGGACAAGACATTTGCTCCGTTCGGTGAGGCCAGGTTCAAGATTGAAAGTGGCGAAGTGGTCAAGAGCCGCGAGATTTACTTCGCTCTCTATCAATCACTTGCCGAAGACCAGAACAGGGTTGGGCTTTTCCGTGAGTACCCTAGGGACTTTTTCGACCTAATCGTCGTTGATGAGTGCCACCGTGGTAGTGCACGCGATGACAGCAACTGGCGAGAGATATTGGAGTATTTCGAACCGGCCTACCAGTTAGGCATGACGGCGACACCGCTGCGGGATGAAACTAGGGATACATACTCTTACTTTGGTGATCCCATCTATCAGTACAGCCTCCGCCAAGGGATAGATGACGGATTTCTTGCGCCTTACCGAGTGCATCGTGTTATCACTACTTTCGATGCAGCCGGATGGCGACCCAGTCAGGGGGAGATCGATAGATATGGTCGAGAGATACCCGACGAGGAATATCAGACTAACGATTTCGAACGTGTTGTTGCGCTCAAAGTGCGCACTGAAGCCATCGCGAAACACATAACTGATTTCCTCAAGTCGACTGATCGGTTCGCAAAGACGATTGTCTTTTGCGTGGATCAGGAACATGCCGACGAGATGCGCCGGGCATTGGCGAACTTGAATACTGATCTGGTACAGAACCATCCCGACTACGTCTGCCGCGTTACAGCAGTCGAAGGCGATATAGGTAGAGGGCATCTGGGGCGTTTCCAGGAAATAGAGACCACAACTCCAACCATACTGACTACTTCGCAGATGCTGACAACTGGGATTGACGCACCAACGTGCAAGGTTGTCGTTCTAGCCCGTGTTGTAAACTCCCTCACCGAGTTCAAACAGATCATAGGTCGTGGCACCAGAGTCAGGGAAGACTACAACAAACTGTTCTTCACCATTCTCGATTACACACAGAGCACCCGTCTGTTCGCGGATCCTGCCTTCGATGGTGATCCTGCGATTAGCACAGAACAGCAAATCGACGACGAAGGTAATACGGTTGATGAGCCAGTGGTTGTCGACCCAGAAGAACCTGATAGCGGGGATGGCGAAGTGATTTCGGATCCACTGCCGCCCGATATCGGTGACGGTCCAGATCAGCCTCGCAAACTATATGTAGATGGCGGGCATATCACCATTGCCGCTCACCTAGTCTACGAGCTTGCGCCAGATGGAACGCAATTGAGCGTCGTTCAGTATAGTCGTTACACAGCGGATAAAGTGCGTACCATGTACCGGTCTGCGTCTGAGCTGCGGGCGCAATGGCGTGATCCTAGTAGTCGAGCAGAAATAGTGAAGATGCTTAGTGAGCGCGGCATTGATTTTGATACGCTGGCCGCCGCGACAAACAATCCAGAGTCGGATCCTTTTGATCTGCTGTGTCACGTGGCGTTTAATGCCCCGCTCAGGACACGGAGGGAACGGGCAGACAGGCTGCGCAAGGATACTAAGGATTTCTTTGAGCAATATGCTCCGGAAGCTCGGTCAGTTCTTGAAGCGCTCCTGGAGAAGTACGCGACGCACGGGACAACCCAGTTCGCGCTTCCGGACGTTCTCAAAGTCCCTCCGATCTCTGGCTATGGAAATGTTAGTGAAATAGCGGCGTTCTTCGGCGGGGCCGCGAACTTGCGGCAAGCTGTTAATCGCATGCAAGAGCTGCTATATGCCGCTTAGGGAGTATCAATGGCAAGAACAAGGAAGACGTCTCAGCCTCAGACAACCGCGCAACAGCTGAGTAGTATAGTAAAGACATCACGAGACATCATGCGCAAGGATAAGGGACTCAACGGCGACATCGACCGGCTGCCGATACTGACATGGATCATGTTCCTGAAGTTCCTGGATGACATGGAACGCGTGCGCGAGGAGGAGGCCGACCTTTCAGGCGAGCGCTTTAGACCGGCTATAGAACCTCCTTATCGCTGGCGGGATTGGGCAGAGCAAGACGACGGGATTACCGGCGAAGAACTAATTGCATTCATCAATAACGACGAAGCCGTTAGACCCGACGGTAATCGTGGCCCTGGATTATTCGCTTACTTGCGTGCGCTGCAAGGCGAAAACGGCGGCGACAGACGCGATGTCATTGCGACCGTTTTCAATGGTGTTGTCAACCGCATGGTTAGCGGCTATCTTCTGCGCGATGTAATCAACAAAGTGAATGGTATCCACTTCACCTCTAGTGAGGAAGTGCATACGCTCAGTCATCTCTACGAATCGCTCTTGAAGGATATGCGCGACGCGGCCGGGGACTCCGGTGAGTTCTACACTCCCAGAGCCGTCGTGCGTTTTATGGTGACTGCGTTAGATCCGCAGTTGGGCGAGACAGTTCTCGACCCGGCATGCGGAACCGGTGGGTTCCTCGTGGAGGCCTATACTCATCTTGAAGCCCAAGTCACGACAGTTGAGGACCATGAAGTGCTCCAAAGACAGAGCATTTATGGCGGAGAGGCCAAGCCATTACCATACCTTCTTGCGCAGATGAACTTACTGCTCCACGGGCTCGAGTATCCCAAGATTGATCCAGGGAATAGCCTGAGATTCCCGCTGAGGGAGATTGGAGAACGGCAACGAGTCGACGTGATACTCACAAATCCACCTTTCGGCGGTGAAGAGGAACGCGGCATACTCGGCAACTTTCCGGAAGATAGACAGACCTCTGATACTGCACTGCTATTCCTCCAGCTGATCATGCGCAAGCTCCACCGAGTTCCACGGCCAGGGCGAGCGGCAGTTGTTGTACCGAATGGCGTCCTGTTTGGCGACGGTGTGTGTGTCCGCGTCAAGGAAGACCTTCTGAAGGAGTTCAACCTGCACACCATAGTTCGGCTGCCCAACGGGGTCTTCGCGCCCTATACCGGCATCCCCACGAATCTCCTTTTCTTCGACTGCTCCGGTCCGACGCAAGACGTATGGTACTACGAACAGCCACTCCCGCGAGGCCGTAAGAACTACACCAAAACTCAATCGATGCAGTACGAGGAGTTCGCCGACTGCCTGAGCTGGTATGCCAACCGTGAGGAGAACGACCACGCGTGGAAAGTGTCCGCCGCCGAACTCCTTGCCAATGGCTGCAACCTCGACCGCCAGAACCCGCACGCCAAGGAAGATATTGAGCACCTACCGCCTGAGCAACTCGCCGACAGCATCCTCCAGAAGGAACAGCGGATAGCGGGCATCGTGGCGGAAATCAAAAGGGTCTTGGGTGAAGCTATATGACCACGAATTGGCCCAAAGTGCGGTTGGGGGAGGTGCTGCGTCACCGTAAGGAGTTCATCATTATCGACGACCTCCAGACCTACCAGCGGCCACGGGTTCAACTCCACGCGCAGGGGATAGTGCTGCGCGACAGGGTGCATGGTGCACAGATCAAGACAAAGAAGCAGCAGGTCTGTCGCGCTGGCGAGTTCCTTGTTGCGGAGATTGACGCAAAAGTCGGCGGCTTTGGGGTTGTCCCCCCGGAGTTGGACGCCGCCGCGGTAAGCGGTCACTACTTCCTCTTCGTCGTGAACGAACACGCTCTCGATCTGCGCTTCCTGCACTGGTTCATCAAGACTCCCGCGTTTAGGGAACAAGTAGCTGCACAAGGCTCTACGAACTACGCCGCGATACGCCCTTCCGACGTTCTCGGCTACGAAATCCCCCTGCCTCCACTGGCGGAGCAGCGGCGGATAGTGGCACGAATGGAAGAGTTGTCCGCAAAGATTGAGGAAGCTGCGAGAATCCGGGACGAGGTCGAGGCGGAACAGGAAATCCTCCTGGCGGGAGCCTATCGACGCATCGCCGAGAATGCCCCACGCCAACCTTTGGGCCACGTGGCTCCGCTGATCAGGCGCCCGGTCGCCGTCGACCCCGAGAAGGAATACCCGCAAATCGCCGTTCGCTCTTTCGGCAGGGGCACATTCCACAAGCCCCCCCTCCAGGGCGGCGCAGTGACTTGGCAGAAACCATTTAGGGTCGAAGCGGGAGACATTCTGATCAGCAACATCAAGGCCTGGGAAGGTGCCATTGCCGTCGCGTCAGACAATGACGACGGACGCGTCGGCTCCCATCGCTATCTGACCTGCGTGCCAAAACCGTCGGTGGCCACTGCTCGATTCATCTGCTTTCATCTGCTGACGACTGAAGGCCTGTATGAAGTTGGGCAGGCTTCGCCGGGCAGCGCCGACCGCAATCGCACACTGAGTGCAAAAGGTCTGCTCCAGATCATGATTCCAGTCCCATCTTATGAACAGCAACTCTGGTTTGACAAGATATGTCACGAGGTGGACGCGCTGAAGCTGCTGCAGTCTGAGACTACCGCCGAACTGGACGCGTTGGTCCCCGCAATCCTCGACCGGGCGTTAAGAGGCGAACTCTAGTGGCCAAAGACGTCCGATTCATAGACCCTTCGTTCGCCTGTGAAGTGGTGTTGCGCAATCAGTCGAAGGCGCTCTATGAATCGGCGCAACCACAATTCGATAGACTCAAACAGCTCAGGATCCTCGGAATAACATCCCACATTACAGACATCGCATTCCACACACGCTACCACCACCAGATAGGCCTGTTCCGCCTTTTCGAGAAGCTGCGCGGAATGACAGGCGGCGATGGTTTTCCTCGGGATTTTCTCTGGTCGTTCTGGCCACGTCTGTGTTTCGGTCAGACTGGCCATGCAGTCTTCTCGTACGACACTGAGAAAGCGGTGTTGTTGGCTGCCCAGGTAGACCAGGAGTTCAGGTTGGTTCTGCGGGACTTTCTGTTGCCGGTGGCAGACAGAATAGTCGCTTGTTCCACCTGTGGACGGAACTGCGATGGCAAGGACGCGGGAAAAACCGAAGCTATAGACTGGCTTGACACGCTGATCGACAGGAATAGATGGAGGCAGTTGCACCGGTGGGTCGCTGCGCTCAAATTGACTCAGAATCGCGTCCTTATGGGCATTCTGACTGGACAACGTGCTGGCGGCGCAGATCCGGGTTTTGCTGAAGCGGAAGCTTTCAAGATCATGATTTGCCCAGGCTGTGAATGGGGCGGCATGGTGCGCAAGCTGAACACACTGGACTCAGTCGTGCGCGACCTCGCATTCTCAGGAACCGTTAGTATTCAGCTTGATGTAGATGGCCTGTTGGCGGATGTGGAATTCGCAAGGGACTGGAGCCTGGTCAATGTCCTAAATGACTACCTGATCGACTCTCTCTACTCGAAGCTAGAGACGCAAACTGCTGTAGCTCTCTACCAACGCGTGGTTGCCGATCTTATGACGAAGCGAAAGCTTGGTTTGGAGGAGCTATTCGGGATCGACGCTGGCACGGCTCTATCGGAAGATGATTTGTTTGAGACCATGTACCGCAACAAGTTTGGCAAAGAGGTTTTCCAGTCCGAGCTTCGAACCGGATGGTCAACTTGGGAGGTTGCTGCCTCAGTGGATAAACAGCGCACGGCGGCCGAAATCGAGATGGAATTTCTCCTCAAGAAATCCGCCAACTATCTGCATGCACCGTTCAAGTCGAGAGTCTTCTGTCACAAGCTCTCGAAGGCCAATTCATTGGCAGTATCGGTGTGCCACCGAAGCCTGGTTGAGCGACCCTCTTCGTACGACTTTGCGGTCACGTGCGATAAGCTGATCGAGAACAGATATCCCGCCATTAATCCGAACCACGTGATAAGCTTGGTGTTCGAAGGCATAATCGGCAAGCCCATCAAGCACGGACTTTCGGAATACCCGAAGTCACTGGCTGACTATTCTCAGTCGGCCACAGACTTGCTGAAGGGTGCTGCTGGCATAGTCAAGAAGAGAGGCACTGCGTCTCCAGACGCCGATCTAGGCGTCGTAAGCGTGAGTGTTCTCGGATATGATAGTCCACTAAACGACCCGATGGACATCCAGCTTGCACTTATGCATGCAGCGCTCACCGCTAACGAAGACGTACGCAAGAAGATCGGCATCTCGCAGAATATGGCGGCAGAGAGCCTTTGGTTCCATATGCTCCTCTGGCAGCCGATGTATTTCGGCAAGAAGCAGACCAAGAGCACCAAGGATTTGATCGACAGAGTACAGCAGGACGTGCTTGCAGAAGTCCTGAACGGAGTGGATGCCGACACAGCCGCACGCCTACTTGAGGTATACACGTTCCTGGAAGCTCTTCATAGCCCCGCGAACCAGGTGGTGTTTGGCATTACTTTGCCAAATCTGAAGGTCCTAAAGGACGATGGCTCAGTAGAAAACGAATATGATGTTGTTTCTTTCATACGCAAGAAGGATAAGTCCGTAGAGGTCTGGATTTGGGGCGTCACCATAGAGCAGGACATCAATAGGAAGAGAGCAGATGACCAGCAGAAGATTCAGAAGCTTCGCGATCATCTTGGGTCTCGATGGGACAGCGACATTCGGATAGTCAGCAATTATGTGTATAGGGATAACGGGCAAGTATGCCTTGATATCGATGGTGTGATCCAGCGCCGTTCTATCACTTAGCCAATTTCCCATTGCCAGAACCAAGCGACATTTCCTGCGCCTCCCACAGCATAGGCATTGGCCTCCGCAGTGTCTCGAGCGATAGTCCGTCTGCCTCGTCACCGTCCAGAATGGCTTCCACAATATCCGGTGCAAGCAGCGTAAGCTGGAGCAGTCGCGCCAGATAGTGGCGGTTCACCTTGACCGCCTGCGCCAGTTCGGCTATCGAGTCGTACCTGCCCTCGTCCAGCAGCTTCTTCCAGCGATGTGCGCGGGATATGGCGATAACCATGGCTTCGTGATAGTCGGGACCGTTGTCCTCTGCGTTCTCCAAGCCGCCCGACACCACTATTTCCTTGCGGCCAGAGCGCTTTCTGAATGTCATCGGGACGTGGACCCTGACTCCCTCATCGTTCTCCACCAAACTTACTCTACTCATACAGCTACTGCCTTTTCATCGTCTCTCAATTCGGCCACCACTGAGTGGATGCCGTCCGCCCGGAGGCGTATGTCGAGGCCGTTTGATGAGACGGTGACGCACTCCACCAGTGCTCGGAAGATGCGGTGCTGCTCGTTTGGGAAGAGCTCATCCCAAACCGGGCCGAGCTTGCGGAGAGCGCCGGCGACGTCCTGCTCACTGAACACCCTATCCCGGACACTAGTTATCCGCGACTCCACGTCCGATAGCTGCCGCCGTGCCTGTCGTATCGCATCATTCAATTCCGCATACTGCTCGGCGGTCCCGTTGTCATCGTAGGCGACAAGATTGCTTGCGGAAGCCCTAAGCTCCACTATGCGCATCTCAAGCGCAGACTTTTCTTCGCCGAGCGCCTCTATCTCCCGGGCTTCCAGTTCCTTCGCCGCCCGGAAAGTCTCGGCGATCACCTCCGGCGATGAGAGGAGCGCCCGAAGCTGACCTAACACGGCCTTCTCCACCTCACCTGCCGGCACACTTTTGACCTGGCAGGAGGCGTAGCCAAAGCGCATCGCGCCATTGCAGATATAGTACCTGTAGATCTTGTTCTTGGCCTTGGTATAGGAGCAGATCATGGATCTCCCGCAGTGGCCGCAGCGGATGATGCCCCGCAGCAGTGCCTTGACCTCGTGGGTCTCCTGATTCCTCTTTCTCGCGGTGCCGTCGGCAAATATGCGCTGGACCTTATCCCAGACCTGCCTCGATACTATCGCCTCATGTAGTCCAGGATAGGATTCACCGTTGTGCACGGTCTCGCCAATGTAGGTCCGGTTATTGAGGACGCGGTAGACGTGCTGTGTGCTCCAGTCCCCGCCCTGGTGGAACGAGCCGTTCTTCGTGGTCCAGGTCTTGGTCGTTATGCCCTCGGCGTTCAGTTCCTTAGCTATACCGAGACAGGAGCCGTTCTCGATGAAGCGCTTGAAGATGCGCCGTACAATCTTCGCCTCCTCTGGGTTTACAACAAGCTTGCCTGCGGAGTAGTCGACGTTATAACCGTAAGCCGGGGTACCGCCAAGGTATCTGCCTTTCTTCTTTGCAGCGGCAATCTTGTCCCTGACCCTTTCGGTCGTTATGGCTCGCTCGAACTCCGCAAACGAAAGGAGGATGTTCAGCGTGAGCCGGCCCATCGCTGTCGTGCTCGAGAACTGCTGAGTGATCGAAACGAACGTCACGTTGTGAGTATCGAAGAACTCCGCGAGCTTCACGAAGTCCATAAGAGACCGCGAGAGTCTATCGAGCTTGTAGAAGACCACGCAGTCCACCTTCCCCCGCTCGATGTCCCGCATGAGCTTCTTTAGCCCCGGGCGCTCCATGCTCCCGCCGGAGAAGCCTGGGTCGTCGTAGTGATCGGAGAGTCCAAGCCAGCCCTCGTGGCGCTGGCTTGCGATGTATGCCTCACAGGCCTCCCTCTGGGCGTGAAGCGAGTTGAACTCCTGTTCGAGACCCTTCTCGGTGGACTTCCTTGTGTAGATCGCGCAACGCACGCTGGTATTCTCCACTACCTGTCCCTCCCGTTAAGCCCGAAGAAGGCGCGGCCATTCCAGTGCGTGCCCGTTATAACTTTCGCGACCGCCGACAGTGATTTGTACTTCCGACCGTTGAACTCGAACCCATCTATAAGAGCCGTCACCTCGTAGCGTCTGCCGTTCCACTCTCGGACGAACCTACTCCCTATCACCGGCATGGGTTTGGCGCTCCCGATCCTCCGACCGGGCTTGCGCATGGGCACGCCGTTCTCATCGTAGCCGTGGCGCGCGAGCACTTCGTCCATCTTCTGATGCGCCTCCTCCGAGAGTCCGCCGTAGGCAATCTCTTGGATGCGGTACGCGAGCCTCTTTATAATGTATACACGGTTGTATGCCGGCGGCTTCCCGCCGCAGAGCGTCCCCCAAAGAGCGATGAGTTCCTCGTGGGATAGGTTCTGCAGGTCTGCCACCTGCCTTGCTACTGTCGTCATCGTCTTACCTCGTCAATGTGTTTCGGGCGAAAGGAATCAGGTTCCACGGGCTGAGCAGTATCACTTCTTCTGAAGTGCCGCCTGCCGCATCTGCGCGAGCGTCTTTCCTCTGGTCCACTGGACGTGCGGCCTGTCAAGAATCGTCTTGAAGTCGCCGCCCCACTCGAGCCCGCACTCACGGGCGGTCTTCCCGAATACATCCCAGGGTCCATTCCAGGTCACCTTGCCGCTCACGATAAACGCGTAGTCCGCCGCAAGCCCGAAGTTGTGCCAGGAATAGCCGCCCCGGGCATTGGTCACCTTCTTGCCTGGTGTGGTCCTGCCGATAGTGTAAAGCCTGTTCTGTTCCGTGATGGAACGATAGCCCCAGGTGAGGACGACTTTGATTCCCTTCTCGGCAAGCCTAGCCTCGAAGCGTCCGAGCTTCCTTGCGAATTCCGGGTCAAGCCCTATCCTGGACGCGCTCATCGACCTTCTCCTTTCGCACCCGGTCTGTCACAATGAATGCTCACATCTTCGAAAACATCAAGTCCGCCGGGCGGACATCCCGGAGTCCCGCCGGTTTGCTTCTCTATCCTGCGGAGAAAGCCCGCCGCCAGTATCTCGGCCACGTCACTTGCACAGTTGCGGCCGCATGTTCCCATCGCGCGTTTCATCTATCTACCTCTCTTTCGGTGTGGCTGGGAGCGCGTGACTCCCAGTTGATATGTACTTCTGGTGACCAGGCACCTGTCCGACTTTCTTCTAAAGGTACTGGTCGATCCCGTGGTCACGGAGCATGTCGCGGAGTCTGCGCATTATGTCGTAGAGCTTCGCCCGACTAATTCCAAGCTCGCGTGCGGCTGCCGCTACGGTCGTCCTCGAAAGAAGTATGCACACATCCCGCATGTCAGGCGGAAGCGATGCAACGGCGCGCGCCACGTCTATCCTGAGCTCTATCGTTTCTATGGTGGGCCGACCGGCGTTTCCGAGCGCCATCTGATACTCATCAGCATCGAGCATGTCGCCCCTGGTCATCGCGTCGGCGTCCTCATCCTGCACGACGGCATCGAGCGAATATGCATGCACACGGCAGTCGAACACCGAAGAGCTTCTCGACTTGATGATCGCTCGGATGCGGTTGTCGAGCACGCAGTTGATGAACGTCTTCACGCTCCCGCGAGAGGGATCGTGCTTCGGAAGGCTCTGCCGGAGGTGGATCGCAAGATCCTGCTCGATGTCTTCCCTGTCGGACTCGGTCATCCCGAGGTAGCCGATAAGCCGGCGTGATTTGTAGTGGATCAGGTTTACCGAGTAGCTATCCAGGCCCTCGAATGCGTTTGTGTTTCCCATAGTCTCCTCGCTTTTCCGGAGGAGACCGCTGTGGGTGTCACACGCTCTTTGGGCTTCGCTTACTGCCAAACAAAAAAAGGGCGGAGGCATTGCGATGCCGCCAAACTGGCGACACCCACAACGACCTCCGCCTTACGGTCAGTCAATTGTCTGGTGATGTTTCCGAAAATGGTTATTTTAATGGCTGCGGCGGTTAGCTACAGCTCCGTGCGTGACTCCCAGTCCACAAGGACCGGCAGCCCGTCCTGCACGGTTACGGACCTGATGATGCCGTCTCCCACCTCAGCGATCTCCGAGATGAGCCAGGATACCTGTGCTTTCAGGGCAAAGTCCCTCTCTTCCGCTGTTCGGGTACCCTCGTTCTTTGTGAACTTCCGGCTGCGCACGAACATCGGCGCGGGGTAGCGGAGCGGCCTCTTGTCTTTGACGTGAAGTCCCTCGACCCTGCCGAAGCGGAGCTTACTCATAGCTTCGACAAGCCACCTCTCGGGGTCGTCGAGTGATGATTTCATCTGGCAGTTGTTCATACTTCCTCCTCGCATAGCTCTCTGATATCAACCGGGTGACTAAACGGCATCCGGCGTAGGGCAACTGTTTTGGTGAGACGGCCATTCACTCCCACTTAGTTATTTACTACTGCAATCCACGGAGTGCCGGGTTTTTTGCAGGATGGAGTGTTTGCCTGTCTGATATCAGTTTAGCAAGGTGAGGGGGGAAGCAAGTGGTGACGCAGGTGGGGTACTTCTGTGGAAATGCGGGATAAGCGTTTGATCAGTCGACCTTCAGGCGATAATTTCCTTTGTTGTCTCCGACGATCAGACCCTTCCAGGCTTCCATATTGCTCTTGAAGACGTCCCTCAGTCGGTCGAGGTTGCTCTCAAGCAGATCGACGAGTAGCTGATCTTTGCCGAGCCATGGAGTGCCGTTCATATGTGCCTCGTACAAAGCCTTTATGACCATTCTCTGCTGCCGCGAAAGCTTGTAGGTCTCGCCACGCAGGGATACGGACACGAAGCCTTCTGAGAAGCGGAAGTCACCCATGGTCTCTTTTGCACTCGCGCGGGGAGCACCGGACGCGGCGAGCAGTTCATCGAGATCGAAGGAAAGAGCGCCGTCTTCTACTGTGAGGAGCCTGGTAAGGGATAACGCATGTATTCCGTGCGCGAGATTGCGGCGGCCTGCGTACTCAGCCGGGGTAAGGAGCGCTGCACTCGTGCATTCTTCCATCGCCGGGAGCCCTTTCGCCATAACGCGTGAGAAGTCACGCGCCGATACGCCGACGGCCATGAAGACGTCGATACGTCCGGTCGCGCTCTTTACCGCGCCGAGCCGCCAGAACCTGCCCGCTACTATCTCCTGCGGCGTTGACCCAAGGCGCATGTTGTCTCTGAGCGCATCGGCGAGCCCGGATGCGCTGATGCGCCAGTACTGCAGCCGGTCGAGATCCACCGGGATCTTTCGGGGAAGATCGTCGCGGCCATCACAGTAGATAGAGGCTCCGGTGACTTTGCCGTCCGGACCGTATATAACCTCGACATCCTGTGCGCAGCGCAGCTCACATTCGCTGCAGACGACGGTGTCGGCGGGAAACGACCTGACGAGGATTCCGCAGTCAGTGAGAGCCTTGAGGTGGAGCGGTCCGAACCGCTCTACCTCCTCATATGTCAAAGATGGCCTGGGCTGCAAGTGCAGGTTGAGGAGCGCCGTCCTCAGTAGTTCCTGATACATCGATTCCCCACCTCTTTAAGCACATTCTCGCTATCTCGTATTTCTCACCGGACTTAAGAGACGTCGAGTGCGGGCTCGACACCCAGAAGCTCATGGTCTTCCCCTTCCTCCTGCCGTTCTCCGGGTAGAACGTAAGCTGGAAACCCACCATCGACACGGTGAGAAGCTCCACAGGGATCTTGCCGCTTGCAAGCAGATCCTCGAGGAGATCATAAATCCTGTCCCTGCCATACCTGCTACCTGCCTCGAGCGTGACCGAGATACCCTGCCGCCCCAGGACATTTACCTTGAGCTTCGTCAGCCGGACGCTTTCTATGCCGTAACCCGGCTCGACCCGGAACTCGATGTCCCTGTTCCTGAGCGCCTCAAGCTGGTAGGTGATAGCGTCCTCCGGCAGGTGAACATCGTTTTTCAGAATGGCGCGTGAGAAGATCATCTGCACATCCCGCACGGAGTGCTTTCCCGTCACCCCCCGAAGCTCCAGAGACCGCTCAGCTTCATTGTAGCGGAAGATTATCTCGAAAGCGGGCCGGTTGGTCTGCAGATCGAGCTGGTGGTCTCCGTCGTAGACAAGAAGCGAGTTCGCAAAGCCTTCGAGGTAGGCAAACCAGTAGTGGCGGTCGCCGCGCTTGTAGTAGTCCACATGATACCCCTGCCCGCGACCGTCCTTCTTGAGGTAATAGGCCGAGAGCGCCTCACCTAGCTTCTCGGTGGACTCTTTATCCGGCTCCCCTGGAAGGAGCGGAAAGCCTATCTGCTTCACTGCGCTCCTCGTACTGAATCCGTCGATGATCCTTGCTATACGGAAGACCTCCGGGTGTTCTATAAAGACCCAGAAGGCCTTTTCATAGAAGCCGTTCATCTCCGAGAGCGCGCCCGCAAGGTCGAGCGCCGGATAGGACTCCTCCGCCTCTTGTATGAGCGTCTGGATTCCTGCCTCATCCGCCAGGTCGTGGATAGAGTGGAAGTCGAGTCCCATCCTCTCCTGCGCCGATACATCCGCCGCCTGGATCGCGGCGAATACCGGTTCTATATCTGTTTCGGGAAGATACTCCCAGTCTATATCTTCTCCCAGTCCCAGCCGCTCAAAGTAAGCTTCAAGCAGTCTGTTGGGAGCATGTCGAAGAAAGCCCTTGAGCGAATATTGCCGAGCCATGCCACCTCCAATTATATCCCCGTACAAGAAAACAGCCGCCTCGTGCGCGGCAGTGGCCAGTTAACAACCTACCATATGTTCTGACGCCAGAACACGTTGATTCGTTCCTGACTTTAAGTATGCAGCCTCAATATTATATCAATCGAACATCTGTGCGGTCAACCCACATGGAACATTGCGCCCTGAGAATTTCCCCGACACATGCCGCTTCCCCGGAAGTACATATCAAGTGGATGCGGAAACCACGGGGGCTTCTCTTCCAGGCGCGCCATACTCCCCGGACAGAAAGATTCGGAGGATGGATTTGAACAGAACAGTCTACAAGATCCAGTTTGCGGGCGAGCTGCCCGTCGGTATGGTGGACTTCCACCTGATGACGGCGGCGCGGGCGGCTGAGAGCCTTTACGGGCGGAATGCGGTGCGCCTGGACGGTGCAGCAAGGCTTAGCTCGAGGTCCCGCACAGTGACAATCGATGCCGAGACAGAGGTCGGAGTCGACCTTGCGAAGATGTTTATGGGCTTCATGGTAAGCGACTTCGGTGAGAAGAGCTTCGTTGTCACAAAGACCGAGGAATACCTGCGGGTAAGTGACCAGGAACTTATGGAGAGGGTCCTCCTGTGAGCGCACCTATGATCACCACCTACTCGATGTGGAACCTCTTCAGGAACTGCCGGAAAGCCTGCGAGTGGCGGTACGTCCGGGAGCTGGTTCCACTTCAGAAAGACCACAAGCTCTCCTTCGGGACTCTCATTCACGAGTGCCTTGAGAAGTGGCATGCTGACCGGGATTTCTCACTGGTCTTGGACCACATAGACAGGTCACTTCCCAACCGGGCGATGGATGATGCAGAGAAGTCCGACTGGCATCTGGCGCGGGCAATGATGAGCGGCTACGGAGCTCGCTACGGGACCGAGGACTTCGAGGTAGTCGCACTTGAGAAGACGTTTATGGGCAGGATCACGAACCCCGCGACCGGCGCGACATCCCGCACCTTCACCTTAGCTGGCAAGGTGGACGGGATCGTAAGACTCGGGCGGGAGCATTATCTCCTTGAGCATAAGACGGCAGCCGGGCTTGACGGAGACTACCTTGAGAAGCTCTGGTGCGATTTCCAGGTGACGCTTTACTCGCACTACATCGAGGAAACAGTGGGCATCAGGATCGCGGGCGTCATCTACAACGTGCTCATCAAGGCCAAACTCCAGCAGGGGAAGGGCGAAACACAAGCCGAGTTTGAGGCAAGGCGCGCGGAGCTTCTCGCAAAGTCGAAGGCCGGGAAGACGACCGCGACCCGGAAGATGCCCGAGTCTGATGAGGACTTCCAGTCGCGGCTCCTCTTGAAGTACGCGGAGCCTGACATGTTCCACCGGGAGATGCTTTACCTCTCGCGTGACCAGTTCGACATGCTGGCCCGCGACCTCTGGGAGCTTACCCAGCAGTTTCTCGACTGCAGGCGGCGCGGTGTGTTCTACCGGAACACATCGTTCTGCTTTCAGTATCACAGGCCTTGCGCGTACTTCCCGCTCTGCCGCTCGAACGGAAGCGAGAACGTTATCGAGAACTTCTACGAGGTAAAGCCGCCGCACGAAGAGCTGCGGACGGACGATAGATACGAACAAGACAAGGAGGCATTCTAGATGCTCTTACCAGCCGAAAAGACACCACAAAGGTCAGATCTCGCGGACCTCACGGTGCTTGTATACGGCCCGACGAAAATCGGGAAGTCGACCTGGTGCTCTAAGGCCGAGGGCGCACTTTTCCTCTCGACCGAGCCGGGTCTGAACTCCCTGGAGGTGTTCCAGGTTCCGATCCGGTCGTGGGATGAACTCCTCACGGCATGCGGCGAGATAGCCGAAGGGGACCACGGGTTCAAGACCGTCATCATCGACACCATAGATAACGCCTACCGGATGTGCGCGGACTATGTATGCCGGAAGTTCAAGGTCGAACATGAGGCAGACCTCTCCTACGGCAAAGGCTACGCGCTCGTCCAGGGTGAGTTCCAGCGGGTCCTAAACAAGCTCGCGTTCATGCCCTACGGGCTCTTCCTCGTTTCCCACTCGCAGAATATCGAGGTTGAGACGAGGACCGGCAAGTATACGAAGACCGTCCCGACCTTGCCTGAGAAGGCGCGAAAGATTGTCCTGGGACTCGTCGATATGATCCTCTACTGCGACATCGAGAGCACGCCCGGGCCGGATAACAGGGTCATCGCACGGCGTGTCATGAGGACAAAACCAAGCCTCTACTATGAGGCCGGGGACAGGACCGGGAGACTCCCCGAGGTCATTGACCTCGACTTCGAAAGATTCAGCCAGGCATTCAACGCCTCTTCGGGCGACAACTAAAGCTCAAAAAGGAGAACAGTATGGACAACGGTTATTACCCAAGCGACACCGATATCGACAACTTCGACCTCGCCCAGTTTGATGGAGGCTATGACGAGGCTCCCGTGGAGGAGCGTGAGTTTGAGGACATCCCCGACGGCAAGTATCAGGTGAATGTTGAGAAGGTGGAACTCACCCGCTCCCAGACATCCGGAAACCCTATGCTCAAGTGGACCTTGAAGATCCTCGGACCGAAGTTCGCCGGCAGGCTCCTCTGGCGAAACAATGTCATCACAAACGATAGCCTCAAGTGGCTGAAGACCGACCTCCACACCTGCGGGGTCACCCTCTCAAAGCTCTCGGAGCTCCCTTCGAGAGTGCACGACCTTCTCGACGTGAAGCTTGAGGTCACCAAGCGCACCCGGGGCGAGAGCGAGAGCGTCTACCTGAACCGCCGCATCGTCATCGAGGACACGGGGGCAGTCGATCAGTCTGCTCTGGCTCCCTTCTAGTGAAGGCGAAGCCCGTCGTAGTCGTCGACACACGGGAGAAGGAGCCGTATGCGTTCGATCCAGCCCGGGTCGAGGTGGTCCGCCGCGCGATACCAGCAGGCGACTACTCTCTTTCCGGGCTGGAATCTTCTTTCGCCATAGAGCGAAAGAGCCTGGAGGACTTCGTTGGAACCGTCATCCGCGGGCGCGAACGATTCCGGCGGGAACTCCTGAAGCTTCGAGAGTGTGACTTCGCCTGTGTGGTCATCGAAGGGAGCCTGATGGACGTCCTCACCGGGAGCTACCGCTCGGATGCCCACCCGAACTCCGTCCTCGGATCCATACTCTCTATCATCGTCGACTACCAGATCCCCGTCTTCTTCTGTGCGAACAGACAAGCGGCGCGACTGTTCGTCGAGGAACTGCTGATCAAACTAAGCGGAAAGGTAGATGCCATATGCCAACAAGCCAAAGAGGAGCCATGACAAGACTAAAAGGTCGGGTCGTGGCCGTATTTTTCGCAAGCCCCACTTTCTCGGCTGGGAAAATGAAGACCACGAGCGGCGAGAAGATCTCTTTCGCCGGTCCCATATTCGTTCAGGACGGCGACCGCGTTATCCTCTGCGGCAGATGGGTCAAGCACCCGAAGTTCGGACGTCAGTTCGAGGTCGAGAGCATGGAGTACGATCAGGACCTCGACATGGAGGGGCTCGCCAACTACATAGCAAAGCATCCGGATATCAAGGGGATAGGACCATCAAAGGCGCGGGTAATAGCGGAGCGGTTCGGGCGCGACTTTGATAGGTTCCTTACCGAGGAGCCCGAAGAGATCGCCCGGGCGGTCCATCTACCGCTTGAGGCTATCGAACATCTGAGGGACGTCTGGCAGGAGACGGCCAAGGTGAACCAGGCGATGACGGCGGTGTCTGCCTTTGGCCTGAGCCACTTGCAGGTCACAAGCCTTGTAAAGAAGTTCGGAAGCGCTGCAGTCGGGCTTCTGAAAAGCGACCCTTATGCAATCGTCCGGATGGTGCCGGGCTTCTCCTTCAAGCGGATCGATAAGATCGCGCGCGAGAAGATGGATGTCCCGAAGGAGATCCCAGGACGCATCCGCGCAGGCGTCGTCTTCTGCGTGGAGGACGCGCTTGATCAGGGGAACTGCTGGGTCGAGTACGAGGACCTGATCGACCGGGCAAATGCGCTTCTCGTGATGGACTGCCTGGACAGCCGGGAGCGGATAGAACATGCTCTGGAAGAGCTCATCAACGAGAAAGTCCTGTCTTGCTACGGGGCTGAGAGCCGGCTCCTCGTCGCGATCCCGCGCATCAGGGAGATGGAAGAGGGCCTTGCGGAAGTATTCCGGCAGGGAGGGAAACCCCATCCGCGCTTCCCGCATCTTGCGTCTGATACCCTAGACGAGGTCGTCTGGCGAAGCGCGCCGAAGCTGAAGACCTGGCAGCACGACGCTGTCACGACGGCCATCACTCACTCCATAACACTCATCTCCGGAGGCGCGGGCAGCGGGAAGACATTCACGATATCGGCGCTTGTCGGGATCCTTGATGAGTATGATCTCTCCGTGGTGCTTGCGGCTCCCACGGGCAAGGCGGCAAAGCGGATGGAGCAGGTAGTCGGTATGGAAGCACAGACGATCCACCGGCTCCTTGGCTACAACGGAACGGAGTTCTCGGGCGAGGAAGTAACGGCTGATGTCATCATAGTTGACGAGGTCTCGATGCTCGATGTGCCGCTTGCATGGCACCTTTTCCAGGCGATAGACCTCTCGCGCACTGCCGTAGTTCTCGTTGGAGATCATAACCAGCTCCCGCCTGTCGGACCTGGCAACATCCTTCGCGACCTTGTCCGCTCGCGGGTGATCCCGACCGTGATCCTGGACGGCGTTCAGCGGCAGGCCGGAGTCCTGAAGGAAAACAGCATCGCAGTTCTTTCGGGAGAGGTGAGGAAGACCTCGGAGAAGAAGCCGGACGGCAGGCGCGACTGGTACGTGGTGGACCAGTTCACGGATCCTCGAGAGGCGCAAGGATTCATACTCGAGCTATTCGATAAGGTCCTCTCCGAGCGGCTCTCCTTTGATATTCTCTCGGACGTGCAGGTGCTGACTCCTACACATAAGGGACCCTTGGGCACCCAGGAGTTGAACATCCTGCTCCAGCGTCTCATCCAGAGGAAGCTCTGGAACACGCTCGTGGAGTCTCCCGAGCCGGGCCGCCGTCCAAAGCTCTACCCGCACGATAGGGTGATCCAGACACGGAACAACTACACGACCGGAGTTATGAACGGTGCAGTCGGCACCGTTATGGAAGTGAGTGAAGACGGTGAAGTAACGGTCGACTTCGAAGGGACGAGGGTCAGCTTCGAGAAAGGCGCTCCTGAGCTTATCCAGATCCAGCTCGCATATGCGCTCACCATACACAAGGCGCAGGGCTCGGAATACCCCTGCTCGATAGTAGTCGTGCACAAGTCGCACGCGTTTCAGCACCACAGGAACCTCCTCTATACCGGGGTCACCCGCGCCTCGAAGTCTGCGATCATCGTGGGAGACCGCTGGGGGATCGGGCACTGCGCAAAGGTGAAGCAGGTCGAGGAGCGAAAGACGTTTCTCTCGCTTCTTCTTACGCGGCCGCTGGATACGGGCAAATGGAGCAAGTAATATGGGGGTGGAAAGACCCGACAATGTAATAGAGTATTATAAGCTGATAACCGAGACCGATATCGGACTTGTCGCGAGGGAACTTCTCCCCGGTCGCATCACCCAGGAGTCGGAGGGTCTTCTTCAGTGCGACTGCCCGAACCACAAGAGTCAGTCAAAGCGGTCCCTTCATATCCAGATCGACAAGCAGTGCTGGTTCTGCTTCGGCTGCGGCGTGGGCGGTGACGTGCTCCAGCTTGTGGAGTTCGTCCAGTCCGGGCGCGTCACCGCTGGCGTCACCGGCCCCATGCCCGACTCGCATCAGCAGGCGCGGGACTTTCTCGCGGAAAAGGCCGGCCTTCCGCCGCTCTCAAGCTATGGGCTCTCACCGGAGAAGCTGGCTGAGACGGAGGCCGAGAGAGCCTTTGAGCTTCGGGTCCAGGCGGCGCTTACGGCTGTTGCGCGCTACTACAACGAGCGGCTGAAGTCCTCGCCGCAGGTCTTGGAATGGTTCACGGCGCATTATGGCATATCGCTTGAGACCATTGATTCCCTCCTTATTGGATACGCGGACAATATGCCCTTTGTCGACAGCGCCGGGACGAAGCATCCGGGTATAGTCTCGGCTCTTACATCAGGTAAGTCACCCTTTACTCTAAGGGAGCTTGCTGCTACCGGAGCGTTCAACCCGACCAGTAACGACGATCTGGTCCCAGGGTTCGTGAATCGGATCGTCTTCCCATACTGGAGCCGTGGCCGGGTGGTCTTTATGATTGGGAGAAAGACCCCGTGGACGCCGGACAGCAACTGGGAGCAGGGCAAGTACAAGAAGCTGAAGTGCCATGACGAACACTCCCGCCGGCACATAGCCCCATGTATCACGAACAGCTCCCTCTACAACGAAGGCTGCCTTGCGATAGGACCCGGGCGCGTCATCATCACTGAAGGCGTGACCGACTGCATCTCGCTTATGGAGCGGGGGTTCGAGGCGGTCTCCCCTGTCACGGTGCAGATAAAAGACGACGACTGGCAGCGAATACTCCCGAAGCTTGCGGGGGTGAAGACGGTCTATATCTGCCAGGACAACGAAGTCTCCGAGGTAGGTATGCGGGGCGCGCTAAAGACTGCGCGGCACCTTGCCTCTGCCGGGATAGAGACACGGCTTGTGGTCCTGCCCCTTGATGAAAAGCACGAGACGGCGCGGCTGGCTCTAAGGGATCGGTTCGGGCTGGACGCTGCGGTCGGGCCGAGGGAGCTTGCGAAACGGCTTTCGGGGAAGCCGCCGGAAGACCTCAAAGAGGCGGAGCGGCTCCTATCGGAGGCGAAAGTCGATGTAAACGAGTTCTTCCTTGCTCGGCACTCAGCGGAGGAATTCGAGTCGCTCATGGCGCGCGCAGTCACGCCGCTTGAGTACAGCATCGACAGGATTCCAGCAGATCTTCCTGAAGCAGAGCGGAACAGGCTCATCGATTCGGTGCTCCGCGAGGTAGCTGAACTCTCGCCGCTTGACCAGTCAAGAGAACTTCGTCGGATCGTAGAGCGGTGCGGGAAGTCAGGGCTTTCCGTCGGGACGCTGAAGGAGCAGATAAAGGCCATACAGCGGGAGAAATCCGCGCGGATTCGAGAGGCTCGCAGGCAGGAGAAGCGTGTTAGCACTGCACCGTCAGGGTCCTGTCGGGCGTGTGTTGAGCAGGTGCTCCTCGATACCGAAGCTGAGACCGGGAGTCCAGACTACGCAATGGCTGCCGAGGCCGCCTATGAATGGTTCGCATCTAACGGCGCGCGCTTCTTTCGGACGCGTCAGAGCGAACCATTCATGTTCTATGACGATGTGATGCTCTGGATGGACTCTTCCGAGCGCACGAGGAGAAGGCTCTACTCAGCCGTCATCTACAACTCGACCGGTCTCGTATCAACCACGAACGGGGGCCGCACTCTTATGGAAGTGCTCGCGAACGTCGCGGCCATCAAGGGAGAGGTTCGGGACCAGTTCTCGTGGCTTCATACCGACATGGCAAACCATGCGGTGTACTTCAACCTGAATAACGAGCGCCATGAAATTGCGAAGATAACGCCGGACGGCGTGGAGATTATGAAGAACGGCGGAAACGCGGACGGGGTGATTCTGGACTCATCCGAGAAGCTTGAGCCTATCACGTTCCTGCCCGACGCGGACGATCATGAGGCTGATCGGCTCCTTGCGGAACTCGTGGGAGACAATCTGACGTGCTCATCGCCAAACCGGTTCCTCATCCTTGCTTGGCTCTCATGCTTTCTCCTGATAGATTTCGCAGGGACACGTCCCATGACACGCTTTGAGGGCAGTTCATCATCCGGGAAGACTTCGGCTGCGAAGCTCATCACAGCGCTCATCTACGGACAGCCACAGCAGAAAAAGGCGACCGACGCCGCGAACTACTCGGACGGCTCGAAGAACCCACTCCTTTCGCTCGACAACGTGGAGTCAAACGATGTCTCGGAGGACTTCGTAAACTTCCTCCTGACGAGCATCACGGGGATAGCGAAGGAGAAACGGAAGACCGGCTCTGACACCGATACGGTGATAGAGCGCCCGAGGTGTCTCATTAACACGACCGGGATAGAGCCGCTAGCGACCCACCTGACGGAGATCCTCTCGCGCTCGTTTATCCTGCGGTTCGAGCTCGGTGACGCGGGAGACAAGTGTTTCCTTGAGGCAAAGGTGCTCGCGAAGATCCGGCACCACAGGAACACGATCCTCTCGGTCATAATGAAGCGGACGAGCTGGGTGCTCGCGATGCTCCGGGATGATGCCCAGGAGCGGGTGATGGAACTCCTCCAGCGGGATCTCGGAAACCACAGCAAGCGACGCTGCAATGATTACCTGAGCCTCATGTACCTGATGGGGATCGCCGGAATGCCGGAGGAGGACGTGGAGAGCGCGATGAACGCTATCGATCCGAGGTTCTCCGACATCATCACGGCGCTCAACATGGTCACAAATGACGCCGCAAGAGAATCAAACCCCATCGCGACCGCGCTTGGCGGTCTGTTCAAGGCCTATGCGAACGCGGTGAAGTCGGATGCGCAGTCATATCTGTCGCCGTCGGGGAGGTCGGCCAGGTCGATCTTCACGGAGCGCTACCAGATCGAGTTTGAAGATGAGGCATCCATAAGGGGAGTGCTCGCACGTGAGCTTTTCATTGCCCTAAAGCGCGTGGCAAAGGAATACAGCCTGTCGTTCGACATGAACAGCGTGCAGCAGTTCGTCCAGCGGTTCGCAAACGATATGAAGACTATAGAGGACGCTGGCTTCAAGGTGACGATCACTAACGGAGCACACCGCGTCCGGGCCTATGATATTTGTCTGGTTGGCCTAGGGACCGGCCTGTAATCCATGATGTTCCGCTCCCAACAAGAAGCGCTGGTTGTCGCGATATCTGGGCTTACCGGTGAAAGAAGCTTCTTGAGGAAGGGAAGTTCAAGTCAGCGTCGGACCTCGCGCGGGAGCCCCGCAGCGACTATCGCGAATCAACATCCAAGCCCAAGTAGATGGTGCTGCCATCACCACCACAAGACACGGCACACAAATCAATTGGATCCATTCTGTCGTGCATGCAGGAAACAGCCAAGGAGCCATAGAATAATGTTAAAGGTAGGTTATTGTGAACATTGTGAGGTAGGCTACAGGCAGACCATGAAGACGAATGAGATTGTCATCTCTACACCAGGGATTCGGCGCACGCTACGCAAGTACAAACCATTGTCTGCAATCGCCGAATATGTGTGGAATGGTTTCGACGCAGGGGCGAGTGAGGTTCGCATCGACTGGCAACCAAATGACCTTGGAGGAATTGACAGCATCACTGTCGTAGACGATGGCTCTGGCATTGATTACTGCGAGCTAGACGACAGGTTTAGACCGTTCTACGATACTCATAAAGCTGCCGACCCCGCCAATCGCCGTTATGGATTATCTTCTGTGCACGGCAAGAACGGCTATGGACGTCTCACTTTCTTCTGTTTCGCTGAGAGAGCCTGCTGGACAACAACGTGCCGATCAGACAAGGGCAACCAGCAATACCAGATAACTGTTCGCAGCCAATCGCTCCATCGATACGAAGCGGGTGACCCTATCAGCTCTGCACAACGCACGGGAACGTGCGTTGAGTTCTCCGGGTGCCACAACTTGTTTGCCGAGGATCTTGATCACGAGCTACAGCACCACTTAGCGTTGGAGTTCGCCTGGTTTCTGGAACTGCCTTCACCAATCCAACGAAAGATCGTGATCAACGGCCAGCCATTGACCTATCCCTGGCTCATCGGTGAGCAGGATCGCTGCCAGCGACAGATCGACCAGGTAATGATTGATATTCATTACGTGCAGTGGACACAGAAGCTTCATGATGAGTACTCTCGCTACTACTTTATCGACGAGTCGGGTGTTGAAGTATCCAACCAATACACTACCCTGAACCAGAAAGGCGATGGCTTCTACCACAGCGTGTACGTGCAGAGCCCACTCTTCAGTAGAATGGGAACAGTTGTTGGCATAGCAGGTGACAACGGCACTGATCAGCTTCCGCTGGGTTTCGAGGATAAAGCCGACAAAGATGCATTTCGGGATCTGCAGGAGTTCCTGCACAACTACCTTTCACGCAAAAGAAAACCGTTTTTGAGGACGAAGGCAAGATCCTACACTGAAGGACTGCAGCAGAAGAGAATCGCTCCGGACTTCAGCGAGAATCCCTGGGATCAGATGCGTCGCGATACACTCCTAAAGGTGGTGGAGGAGCTCTACATACTTGAGCCAGCCATTTTTGCCAGCCTTAGCGAGAAGCAAACACGGACGCTCGTCGGGCTGCTGCACCTAATCATCGACTCTGATGAACGCGATGCCCTCTTCGATATACTCCAGCAAGTCGTGCAGATGGACAGCGAGCAGCGAGAAGATCTTGCGAGACTGCTTAAAAAGACAGAGATGTCTAACATAGTATCGACAGTCCGTCTGATTGAGGATAGGTTTGTTGCCCTGAATGAGCTCAAGCAAATGGTCATCGACCCGCAATTCTACGCTGACGAAGTGACTCACCTTCAAAGCTTTATGGAGCGACACTATTGGATGTTTGGTGAGCAGTACCACCTTGTGGCGGCAGCGGAAGTGGGTTTTGAGCGGGCGCTCAAGGATTACATGTATATACTCAGAGGTGAGAAGCAACAAGTGAGCCTGGACCATCCTGATAAGCGAAAGCAGATGGACATATTTGCTGTGAGGTGGCTTCACGATACTGACATGATCGAAAATATCGTCGTTGAGCTGAAGCATCCATCGATCACCCTTGGGGAAGAGCAGCTTGCGCAGGTCAAACGGTATATGAACACTATCCTTGATATTCCTCAGTTCAACGCCGGGAATATGCATTGGGAGTTTTACCTCATCGGCAAGGATTATGACAAGCACATTGAGCAGGAGATCGAAAACTGCAAGCCACACGGCGAGAAGCATCTAGCGCACAAGATCGGCCGCTACAAAGTATACGTGCTGAGATGGAGTGAGGTATGGACGAACGTAGAACTGCGCCACAAGTTCGTGCTCGACAAACTGCAGCTTCGCAGGGATGCACTGTTATCGGATAAGGATTCTGCCGATGAGATCTTGATGTCACTGCCCCAGAACACAGCCGCTGCAGTTCCCACATCTGGCTCCTTAATCTCAAGTCAGTAAGAGGTAACGCCACGACCTCATCATTGTGTAGCAGGCTTTATCTGGTCTGAGTAGACAAATCCATCGCCGTGCCATAGCACGCTGCCTTTATATGTTCTTGTACTTCTTAAGTGCGCGAGAACCAGGAAAGTAACTCTTAAGTATCTGAATATCATCCTTAGTCGGATTACCCAATTTTTGCATCTGGTTAAGCGAGGAAGCGGCCTTGGCCTCCTTTATCCATAGAGCCAGCTTATTCTTTAAGTCTAAAGATGATGTACGCAAGAAGGCATCTAGCAGCGCCGTTCCGAGTTTAATTCGATCCCTGTCATTTACACACAATCTGGTCAACGTCGTCTGTGCTTCAATCACTGCCTTCGTTGTGTTCGGAATGTCCTGCAGTCCAAGCAACCCTGGAAGAACAGTAATGAAGACGCTCAGACCCACATGAGGAGCAAGGCGTTCAGTCTGCAACCAGACTCTCTGTCGTTGGTCATCATTGAGATCGAGATCACGCAGCAAACCATCAAGCAAAATCGATTGATGAACTTGGTTCTCGTCCACCCACACCTGAAGGGCCAAGTCTGGGTCACGCTCCGTTCCTAAAGGAGCACTTTGTAGAATGGACTTCGCTACCAAGCGGCTTTCGTCTTCAGTGATCAGCCCTGCAAAATGCCGCCAAGCTTCACACAAACGGTCACGTTGTTCCTCGTTGGTGAAGTCAATACCGTTCATAAGACCGGCGATCTTGCGAACATCAGGCGAAACGTCCTGCCCGGTTATGGTGTTAAGAGCCTTTTCCTGCTTGTAAGGCCACAGAAGGCAAGCAGCCTCAACTAAAGACCCGGCATTCTCGTTGCTAACAACCCCACGCTCCATCATCTTCTCCATAGAAGTCACAATATGAACGGCCCAATCCCATTTGTCAGCCGGAAACTGGCCAAGCACGACGGGCCCTTGTTCGAAGATATGCTGTGGGTTATACGGTTGCAGCTTATCACTTGGAAGCGGCCAGTAGGACACCATCCAATAATGAGCCCAACCGTACGCAACATGCTCATTAATCAGGCCATCAAACACCTTTTGCAGCATTGGCCCAACAATTGTCGACGGAATGCTAGATAGTAATGGTGGTACGGCCTCGAATACACGATAGAAGAATCCATCAAGACTGATACAGCGCTCCCCAATCTGGTCAAGAAGAAATGCAAGATGATCCTGCATAGGCTTTGACTTGATGGACTCAGGCGACATTGTCTTGAGTATTCGGCAATACCGCTTGCCTTCGTCCTTCGAGATATCATCTCGGCCACAGAGGACGCGCATCTGGTCCGTTATGCCAGTGCGCTGACTATTAGTAAGCTTGTCCGTGAAATGCTGGCTTAGCCAGTCAAGACATGGCTCAGGCAAGTCGTTCAATAGCCTTTCGATCCAATCCGATATTATTTGGCTGCTTCGCTTGTCTAGCTCACACAACACATCAAGAATGCCTATCGCCATATTGGCTTTTTCTGCAGTCGTTCCCCATGACTTAGCAAGTGGAATTAGTGCCTGCCGGCATTCTTCATCGAGCGATTCTGGTCGCTGCCTGATAAGATTGAGCAGCGTATGACCCTGCGTTAAGTCGTCGATTGCGTAGCGCTTTTGATTCTTGACGGCATGCCTAGCTATACGGTCGGCAAATGATTTCGTGAACGCCGAGATCGTTTTCTCGTCCGCATTTCCCACGTTCTTGCTTGCACATTCATGCGCGAGTGTAACTGCTTGTGGTTGAACCACGGCAACGTACCGACAGAGCTGTGCCCAAAGCTCCGCTTGCTCAAATGCATCCCCTCCTCGAAGCATCTCAAACACACACCGAGCCCGATCTATAGCATCGTTTTCAACTGGGTGTCCGGCATCCAGTTCTTCCAGCAATGAACGAGTGTAGCTTGCCCCCATCGGTAACAGTAAACCGTCTTCGTACTCGGACATCCATTGCTCCAAATCCTGGATTTGCAGATGGCCTTCTTCTCCACCGACCATAACATGCCGCTTTTCGAGCCAGTTGAGTAAGGCCGTCTCTGACTGATTGTCCAGACCGTCCTTCGCACGGACTTCTAATACTATGCTGCACGTTTCTCGTGCCACTGATATGGCCTCATCTAGTGTTAGAGCATTCTCAACTGTACGTCGAAAACCGATCTCACCTTCCGTTTTGAGTACACTATCTACTAGTATGCGTGCCAATTCTCTTCGGTCACCAGTGTGCCCTCGACTAAGGACATGACCTATCTTGACAATGCCCAGCCTCCATCGCAGTTCAGGGTATTGAATCAAACGGCGGATAAGACGTATCAGCAGCTTGTCCGAGTGTTTTTCCGGCAATCGGTCTAATAGAGCTGCGATTGCTACATCCGCATTTCTACGTCGGTCGATTGATTCGTCTTCTATGAAGTCCTCCATAACTTCGTGAAGTTGGTCAATATCATCCTGAGATAATGGTTTGGCATCCTTATCATGACCGAGAATTCTCAGCACCTCACGATGATCTGCAGAAACAAGCGCATCATTGAGCCTCGGGCCCCTATCACCAACCTTACGAGTCAGCGGGTCTTGAGATAATAGCAGCAGTGGCATCTTGGATGAGGGCCATACGAGTTCCTGAAGGCTGTTGATATAGCGCAGCAGTGGACGATAGTCTTCGTTCGTTAAATCATTTGTTTCAGGATTGAAATACTTCCTTAAGATTCTTTGTACTGATTCTGCTTGCTCGCCGAAAGCTCCTCCGCGAATGCAGACTTTAGTGAATGAATCTACTAACTCTGGTTCTTGCAGAAGATCTTCATAGAAGTCGGGAAAGTCAACACGAAGTACACAGACGACCGCTAGGGTGATTGGATGACTGGTGACAGCTCCTTGCCGTAGACCACCAGTTCGCTCGGTTCCCGATCCATCTCTTTCACGCGTCTTAGCCAGCCACCAACACTGAGCAAACATATTCAGAAGTTGGACTGCATTTCTCGGGCTCTGCACTCCGACATGTATCAATCTGCTGACGACCTCTTCGAGCACACCTCGCTTATTAAGTTCGGCAGCGATTTCAGGCAAATCTTGGCAAAGTCGTTTCTTTGCGTAGGTGCGCATGTCGCGCTTAGGAAATGGCGGTATATCGAGCCGAAATTGAAAAATGCGGTCCAAGAAACGGTGAGCATCACCGAGTGTAGACACTGTGCCCGGCAGGCTGGCGCCTGGTTTACAGTCACGGTCCGACAAAACCTTTGCCACGCGTTCTTCGTCACACGATATCACAAATACTACACCTAGCCCGGCAGGTATTCGATTTGTTGGAATCTCCATAAAAGTGCGAATCGCATCCAATCCACGCACCATCTCTTCAGGTCCGAGACGATCTAGATCGTCCACGAACACAACAAGTCTGGTACAATCCGCACCGTTCGCGTCCTTAAAAGTATGCATCTGCTTTAGAAGGAAACGTTCGTAATCTTCCGCTGTAGAACTGGGCGGCTCTATGCGGGTAATGTTCGTAGAATTACCAATCTCGAGGAGTTTACCGATCAGAAATGTAATGGCAACCCCCATAGCACCTGCGATAAGTGTTAATGTTGGCTTTTCAGATAGATTTAGTAGCCACTTCAGGTACCAAGTTGCTGACGCGCTGACCAATATTGCTATAATCAGCAAACTAAGCGCGATAGGTATCCTCAACGCCACGTCGCGCAAGACCATTCGGAAGCTCTTGTGCTGCGGTATCACGGTCTGGACGTGTCGAGAAAGCGCATCAAGCAACTCATCCTCATTGCCGTTCAATTCCATAAACACGTGCCGCAATAGAGCCCGCTTAATATCTTCACCGCCGTGCCTCCAGGCGTTGAAAGTGATTGGCTTTATTGCTTTGGATCTTGCGGCATCATCCTCCAAACAAGCGCGGTACAGCTCTTTGATTGAGCTCTTGCCTGTGCCCCACTTGCCCAGAAGACCTATGCTATATGGCGGTTTGTTCGGCAACTCAATAAGGCTCTGAAGTGCCTTTGCAAAGTGTCTGTGACCGAATTCATCAGCTGACTCCGTGCTGATCTCTCGGTCCAGTAGGCTATGCATAAGATCCGCATCTTCAGACATAGCGATTCCTCCATTGTGTGTAATCTATTACGCCCAATCGCGATTCATGGCAGAAGGTAATACGAAAATAGCCCAACAGCAGTCCTCAAACTACCTAGGGCTCATAAAGTAATTTACAGCAGGTAGTCTGAATTGTCAAATATATCAAATATCGGACAATAGGTGCTCTGCTCCTATTTATTGAAACTGCATTCCGACAAAAGAAGAAGGCAATAAAGGATTCCAGTCTTGTCCAACATACAAATTGTGGACGCTCGGTCGTTTTCACAGAACGACAGGTGCTACTGAGACACTGGGTGTGTTGCCACTTTGCACGAGCATTGCTTTGTGCTTGAAAGTCTAAACGAAGATCTATTCGAAGCAACCTAGACAAAAAAGATGACCATATGCGAGAAGCTCGCTTGAGCGCTGATTATCAGGGTGTAGGGTCAAGTTGTTTGGTATGTCGAGGAGTTCAGTTACGCGTTAGGAACAAGTGCCTGCTCGTCATAGGTGTCATCAAGTCCAATTCTATTGAATGCCTTGGCTATGACCTACCGATGGCCTAGCTGAAACAGATGGGGACTTATCGAAAACATTAGTTGCTCGCAAGAGAGTCCTGGGACTTCCGCCCTCTCGCTATACAGTAGGGCCTTTAGAGCTTGGTGGTCTGGAACGAATCAATGTATAATTGCGTTGCTTATTCTCATATAAGAGCAATAGTCATTACGATGGAAAGAGACATATGTTATGAATGGAGTTACCCTGGTTCAGCCCTATAATGATGAATGGCCTCATTGGTTCGAAAGAGTAAAAGCATTTGTGGAACCCTCTCTAGCCAGCGTGCCTTATATGATTCAACACGTTGGAAGCACTGCCGTTCCAGGGATGACTGCAAAACCCATTATTGATATCGATGTAATTGTGGATAGTGATCTATTCCCAACAGTCAGAGATTGCCTGGCGACGATCGGATATGTTCGTCTAGTGCATTTTCCAGTAAATAACATTACATTTCTGGCATGCAATCGTTGAAGGCGGGCTAACGGTTATTTTGATCTCAGAGTGGCCTGTTGATCCGATATCGCAGAGAGCATGTTGCCATCTGGAAATTAACAACTACTTTTTGGAAACTGCACTAGGAGATCTAGACATTCCAGACCGCGAAGCGTTCACGCTGACCGACCCTCAATTGCAGCAATCCTTACCGCCTCACCATTTCTACGTGTGTATTACCGGCGCTGCTGCATTGCGCGACCATTTGCTTTTCCGTGATTTCATGCGTGGCCATCCTGAATGGGTAGAGAAACTATCAAAGCACAAAGTGGGGTTATGCAAGTAGTTTAATGACGATCGTCAATCGTACATTGATGGTAAGTCAGATATGGTTCGTGAAATTACTGCGTTGGCCATAAGAGAGAACAAAGAAAAGCTGATAGAAAGAAAATCTGTTGAGTAAGTTTGGGGTGACATCCACCTCAACCCAGTCCAGAGGAGCTCGTCACAGACTCAGGCCCCGTACAAAGCAAAACCACGCTCACATCGGCACAAATGAGCGTGGCCCTCGAATATCCAAATTCTATCTTCCAATTTGGTGGAGAAATTGTTCACTCCGCAAATCGTACAGTAGCGTTGTCTCAGGTCAAAAGGTTGTTGCGTTTTGTGAATAGCGCGGCAAACGATATGAAGACCATGTAGGACGCGCGATTCATCGTGAGGATGAATGACGGTGCCGACTATGTCCGAACCTTTGACATAGCTTAATCGACCCTTGAGAATCCGGGGACCTTTCACTTTCTTACGATAGCCGGGTGAAAGGTCTTCGGAACCCTTTCACTCGGGCAAAGGAGAGCATTTCACGCTCAAATCCGCCCATGTTCCGGCCTCATGGGTGAAAGGGTGAAAGGTTCCGGCGGAAACGCACCCCTATCTACACGCGCGAATAAATATATCCTCTATCCCCCTTCTCATGCATGCGTGCGCACCTGTATTACATGCACGCGCGCATGTAGGTGTGTATATACTAATAACCTTTCACCCTTTCACCTTTATAGAGATAGAGGTAAGGAAAAAGAGCTCAAATGAGGCTTTCTTGGGCCGGTGAAAGGGTCGGGTGAAAGGTTGTTCTCAGGCCTAATAACCTTTCACCCCTTTCGCCTCCACCTTTCAGTGCCACCTTTCCCCTCGGCGAAAAATCCCGACACCCCGTAGTTTTCGCAAGTACATATCAATTGGGGATGTCCCCAACGAGGTGATACGAGTGAGCCTGATGAACAGTCTTCCGCTTGTCGAGAGCGTCGAGAAGGCAGATACGATACAGACCGAACCAGCAGATTCCCAAGTGAAGGAGAACGCCACACCGAACCCTTACGCGCGCGACATCCTGTTTGTCGCCACCAACCTCGACTCCTTCGATGCCGACGACGTCCGTTACGGATATGAGCTGATGGCGGATGTATGCTACAGACAGCTCGACCCTCCTTACTATGCCTGGCTTCGAGACAAGATGACTCAGGTGAAGAAGGCTCATGATGCTAGCCGGATGAAGCCGGAGATCTTCGAGGAACTGCGGACCCGGTTCAATGCGATCCACAAATGGGCGGTAAAGCATATAGGTGAAGAGGAACTTTTGCGGGCAGTTGGAGCGCTTAAGCCCAGCACATACACTCCTCCATCCGAGAAGACATACGAAGACTATCGAAGAACCGCTTCCTTCGGCACACCGTCATCTCCCGAAGCCAGGAATCTGTGGCTACGGCTTTCCACACAAGGTTACGCAGTCCTGCGGACGAGTATCTTCGATGATGTGATCGTCATCGCAAGAGACGAGACTGTTTTCATCCCGGCCAAGTGGTCAGAGAGGGTTACGTTCACTCTGGATGAAGTGAAAGAGCTTGTCGGCATTGAGCCCGAAGCGCTGAAGACGGTATGCGAGGTAAAGCGTGTGTTCGGCGGCAAAGTGGTGCCTGGGGATAATGGTCCGTTTGGCATCAGGAAACCGGGCGGCGACGTCGTGCCTGCAGCGGCTCTTCAGCAGTCTCTCTTCGATACAGAGGCGGCGGCGTGAGCGTTCTGGAGGCGAGAAATGCCTTCCCCGCCCATCTCCGACTTGCCGTAACAACAGACTCGATAGGAACACATTTATGACTGAAAATAAGATAACCGAAGAGACCCAAGCGGCCATCGGCGTTCGCGACCAGGCCGGAAGCAGCCGATGGCGAAGAAACAGCGGAGCCACAGGCAAGGGCGGCGCTCCCGAAGGCAACACCAACGCACTAAAGCACGGCATCTATGCGGACCGGTTCCTCTCGCCTGAAGAGAAGCCGCTCTTCGACGCCATCATTGCTCAGCTCCACGAGGACTTCGTGTTCAACAAGAGCTCTGACTTTATGCAGGTGGAACTCGTTGCGGTGTACTTCTTGAAGCTTGGACGTGCGCAGGAGGCTGGAGACTGGGATGCTGCTGAGCGGCTGGACCGGATGATCCGCTGCCACTTGAAGGACCTGAAGGCGACCAAGATTGCCCGTGAGGGTGAGGAGCCGAAGGGTGCTGAGACTACTCCTGCCGAGTGGGCCACGGCGCTACTTGAGAAGCTGGCCGCGGCTGAGAACACACGAAGCGAGTCAGGATCGGAGAAAACGCAGGAATGAGTTCGGATAACACCGGCGCTGCCGTGACGGCTCGGCCAAATTCACGCGTGGCTTTCAGTTCGATTGACGGACGGAGTTCGGATAAGACGTGTTCTCGGAACTTGTCTGCAGGTGCAAATGGCTTGGCGGAACAATGGCTGGGGCAAATGGAAGCCGAGGAGAAGCTTCTGTGTGTTCCTCTCCCCGGCTGTTGGTTGCGTCTCACATTACTTGCGGCAGTTGTGTCTGAAGAACACGGCGACGGCAACCTTGTCCGATTGTCCCGTTGCCACACTACGGACAAGGGTCTCCAGTTCGTCCTCGTCAGCGTTCAGTTCAACGCCGTTGATCTCAAGGAAGACGATTGCTGCAACGGCTCCAGTTCGCTTGTTACCATCCACAAATGGATGGTTCTGCGTGATGTGAAACAGGTACGCCGCAGCCATCTCGGACATGTCTTCGTGCAGATATCGCTCGCCGAACCCGGCAGCAGGCATTGCGACCGCGGACTGCAAGAGTCCCATGTCTCGTATGCCAGCCGATCCACCGTAGCGCTCGATCTGGTCTCGATGGATTTCGAGAACCTCATCAAGACCGAGAAACTCTATATCAGCCATTTAGTCCGCCAGGTTCTTCAGGGCACGCCCATACTTGCGGTTCGTCTTCTCAAGGGCTTCCTTGAACTTAGCTGCGTGGGCTTCATCCCGTACCGGCGTGATTATGAGCACACTTCCGTCGGTCGTGACTTCAACCGGAGTGTCGGTATCAATCTTCAGCAGATCGAGCACACTGCGCTCAATGACCAGTGCCATGCTGTTGCCGTGTTTGGTGAGTTTCTTAATCATAGTCAGGCTCCTTCAACAGGTTATTCCGTACATACAATGTATCACCAACTATCTCTCATGTCAAACGACTCGTCAGATGCGTTCGAGTGCATCCTCCAGCACCTCGTCGGCAAGGTGAGTGTAGATTTCGGTCGTCGAGATGTCTCGGTGTCCGAGTGCGCGCTTCACGAGGAGCAGGTCAGAGGTGCTCGCGTAGAGGTGGGTCGCAAACGTGTGCCGGAGTCCGTGAGGCGAGATGTTTTTCCTGATGCCGGCTTTGTCCAGCCAGTGCTTCAGGCGCTCTGCGATCTGCCTATCACAAAGTCTAGTGCTGCGAGAGGAGACGAAGAGCGCGCGATAGCTTCCGGTTGTGAGCCGACGGCGTTCCTTGAGGTAATCCCTCAGCAGCATCCTGAGAGTCGTCTTCAGGAACTTGACCTGCGGGACGTTACCCTTGCCCATGATGCGGATGTGTTTTCCGTCGAGATCGACATCCTCTATGTCCAAGTTTACCAGTTCGGCAAGTCGGATGCCGGTCCCGAGGAAGAGCTCGAAGATAACACGGTCGCGTCGGGCAAGCGGGTTCGACCGGTCGTGGAGTTCTTTGAGGAGCTTGCGCTTCTCGGATTCGGTCAGGAACTCCGGGGGCTTGCGCGAGAGGCGTTTTGTGGTCACCGACGAGGCCGGGCTGGAGTCGATGAGACCGCTTTCGGTTGCCCAGACAAAGAAGGACCGGACGACAGCCTTCATGCGATGCATTGTAGCCGGGGACTTCTGCCTGCCATCGCTCGACGTGGCAACCGCAGGATCCGTGAGTGCCGCGTCGATCATCGCCGGGGTGATATCGTGGATGGTGACGGCAGGAAGCGCCTGTGTGAAGCATGTGAGGTCGCGTAGATAAGCGGAGATGGTGTGCTCCGAGCTACCCTGCGCCTGGAGCCTTACCGCAAAGCCTGCTACCTGGGATTGAATGTCATCAGCCGGCTCAAACAGCCGAAGCGTTGTCTGCATCGTCTGCCTCCGATCTGGTAGTGGAGCTTCTTCCCATCGGCATCTCCTTTGGGAGTGGTAGATTGGTGATGTAGCCCTGCTCGAGAGCCCAGACGAGAAACATCCGGAATACCCGGATGGTTTTCCGGACCGTTGGCTCGGAGCGGTCTTTCCCACTCGGGAGCTTGAGGAGCGCATCTGACTTGAGGAACCCCGAGACGTGCGGGATGAGGATCGATGTGAGCTTCTTGTCCGCTCCGAAGAACGAGACGATCTGTTCGGCATCCTTGTTATAGGTGTAGAGCGTGCTTTCGCTCTTGCCCTGATCTTTCAGGTGGTCCAGGTATTCCTGAAGGGCGTCTTGCAGAGTCTTATCTGCCATGTGAGTTACCTCCTGGTGTGGTTTGTGTGAGTCACATTCACGCTCTTATCGGCATATGAAGTCAAGTCTCATACGTGCCCAGATGTGCATCAAAGTGAAGGAGAAAAGTTTGAGTCAGGTAACACAGGAAGAAGAGCGACTGGGGATGTCCCTTCGGGACCCGATCCTCTGGGGCCAGAGCTATCTTAGGAACCGGGACGGCTCTTCCCGCGGGTACTGGCCGCACCAGGTGGAGGACCTCCAGTGTGAGGAGAGGAACATCATCCACCTCGACGGGAGGGATTCGGGCAAGTCGATATCGCTTACGACAGACGCTCTGCACTTCGCCTTCACGACTCGCGGTGGCCAAGGGCTCGTCGCAGCACCCCACCAGGGACATCTCGACACGCTTATCGAGGAGATAGAGTTTCAGCTTGATGCGAACCCTGACCTTATGGGAAGCATTGCGATCACCAAGTACAGCAAGCCCAAGATATATCGAAAGCCTTACTTCAGGCTGGAGTTCACGAACGGAAGCGTCCTCTATTTCCGGCCCGCAGGCGCTTACGGAGATGCCTTCCGGTCGCTGCACGTAGAGCGCGTATGGGTTGACGAAGGCGCGTGGCTTTCGGAGAAGGCATGGAAGGCGCTCAGACAATGCCTAAAGGCGGGCGGCAAGCTCCGTATCTACTCCACACCAAACGGCCTTCGGGACACGACTTACTACCGGCTTACGAGCTCTTCCCAGTTCAAGGTGTTCCGCTGGCCGTCCTGGCTCAACCCCAACTGGGACGAGGCTCGCGAACAGGAGCTATTGGAGTTCTACGGAGGCAGGGATACAGCCGGATGGCAGCACGAGGTCGCGGGCGAACACGGCAAGCCCTCATACGGCGCGTTCAGCATGGAGAACCTGAACATCTGCCGGCAGGAGGTTCTGGAATATCGCAAGGTCACGATCCTTGGTGAAGACCTAAGCTCGTGCGAGACCGAAGAAGAATCCTACGACCGACTGGAGATGCTCCTTAATCTCGTGCCGCAGACAGGAGTGTTCTGGATCGGCGGAGACCTTGGTTACACGAACGACCCTACGGAGATCGTGGTCTTCCGAGAGTCTGAGGCGGGAGATCGGTCGGTTATGAGTATGGTGCTCCGGATCCATATGGAGCACGTCTCGTATCCGCACATCGCCCAGACCATCGCGCTCCTTGAGCGGTACTTCACGCCGGTCGGAATCGGCGTCGATAACGGCGGGAACGGCTTGGCGGTTGTGCAGGAACTCCTCATGCTCGACAAGTATCGACTACTGCAGCTTGAGGGGAGGCTCAAAGGCTTCGACTTCGGCGGCATGACAACCCTTGCCATCCGGGACGGCCGGGAGATCCGGAAGCGCACCAAGGAGCTTATGACTAGCCTCATCAATGGCGCGCTCCAGAGACGGCAGATGATACTCCCGGCAGAGGACTCTGAGGTGGAGGACCAGTTCACGACTCACACCTATACGCTCTCAAACGGGAACATCATCTACTCGAAGGGCAACGACCACATCGTCGATGCGGTCCGCTGCGCAATGCTCTCCCACGAACAGGGGACGCTAGATTCTGTCAGTGAGGAGACGGTTTCAGTGATGCCGGTCCTCACAAACCCTGTCTTCATCTGATGCGCGCCAAGCCGCCTGTGTCGCGACAAGAACAGGCGTCCGGCTCATCTATCGAAGAGAGACGCTTCCGCGCTACGTTCGGCGACGTGGCGCGAACAAACGCTAAGCTTACCGCAATCGGAGGAATGGATTGGACAGCAATAACATGGAAGCTCAAGGGTTCTCATCTGAGGAGAACCATGCATACGCAGTAGTGGTCTCCCCAATGGCAACTGCCGCTGCCCTCGACTCATCGGCATTTGGCAGTCTTCATGCCACCTGCGCTATTCCCGAGTCATGGGAAGACCGGGCAAGGCGTGCGTGGGAGTATTACGTCGAGGAGCCGCTCGTCAAGAACTGCATCAACTCCTGGCGGACGTTCGCTGTGGGGGACGAGATAAAGATCACGAGTGACGATGAGGGAGTGAAGGAAGAAGCGAACACGCTTGCCGACCGGTTGGGTGTCTCTGAGTTCGTGAAGGATATGATCCTCCAGCTACTTGTTAAGGGCGACTGCGTTGGGTTCAAACGCTTCACGAAAGACGGCAAGGGCATCGAAGACCTCACCTGCGTAAACCCCGTCTCTATCAAAGTCAAGTATGCTCACGGAGAGCTTATCGAGGTAAGGCAGTATCCCGAGGATACACCTGCAGCCGGAGAAGGGCTCGAACTTCCGGTCGAGCAGACCATACACCTGAAATGGGATGCACCTGAGTTCTCTCCGCGCGGCAACTCGCTCGTCCTTCCCGCCTTCGAGTCAATCGAACTCCTGCGTGACTATCGGCGGGCAGAAAAGGCGATAGCCAAGCGCTGGGCGACGCCCTTTCGGCTGTTAAAGGTGGGAGGGGCATACGGAGCCAAGATGGTGATGCCCGACCAGAAGATGCTTGAGAGCGTCCGCGACATGGTGAACAAGATGGACCTGAAAAGCGGCCTGGTCGTTCCTTTCTACGTGACGGTGGAGACCCACGGCACCGAAGGACAGGTCCTGAATGTCGAGGACAAGGTAAAGGAGGTCAAGGAAGACATCGTGATCGCGCTCGGACTGTCCCGCTCTCTTGTCGCGGGAGATGGTCCCAACTTCGCAACAGCCTCTGTCTCTATGCAGAAGATGATCATCATGATCCGGGAGATAAAGCACGCGGCACGAACAATCCTCGACTGGATCTACTGCGACTGGCTAGAGTTATCAGGTCACTCCGGGAAGAACGTTCAGTTTGTCTTCAACGACCTTGACCCGACGGACGCAGTGGACGTAAAGAAGCTCTTGATTGAGCTCTACGACAGGAAGCTCATCAGCCGGTCCAGCCTTCAGATTAAGATGGACCTCGACCCGGACATCGAGGAGGCTAACCGGGAGAGCGAAGAGAAGTCCGTGGACATCCTCGATGAGAAGCAGGTGAAACCAATCGTCGATATGGTCGTCGCCGGCATAATGAGCATCGAGGCAGCTCAGGAAATGCTCGGACTCGATCCCGCGAAGAACCGGCCTTCCTCACAGGCTTCAGCTTACGCTGACGAGGTATGTGACACCTGCGGTTTCTTCGAGGGCGACAGGAACAAGTGCGGCGTTACCGGGGCCGATGTCACCTTCGACAGTCCGGCATGCAGGTTCATCAGGCGCGGGAGGGTCGAGTGACCGCAGACGCCACACCGATGATGTGTGCGATTGCCGACACCACCGCGCAGGCCCAGGCAATACGAGAAGCCACGGACAAGAGCCTGATGGCTCGGGACCTGTACGCAGAACAGGTCGTGTTCCAGCTTACCGGGGGGCTCAAGTCCGCACAGGATCAGGTCCATAAGGCACTTCTGGGCTATGGCAGCGTTGGGTCGCTTCCCGAGAACAAACTTGCGGTGGTGAATAGTCTGGAGAAGCTGGACGCCGAGATTGCGGAGGCGATGAAGGCGCTTAAGCGGGAGCAGAGCCTGATGTTCAGGAAGGCTGGGCAAGCATCATTCCGCTCCGGCGTCTATCGAGGCATCGAAGAGTTCGCATCGGCGCAGATGCCATTCTACAAGGATCTCACACCACAGGGAATCGATAAGCTCACCACATCAGTCTTCACGCTTATCGACACCGACGCGCTCGACTTCATGGCAAACTACAACCTTGTGCTTCTCGGGGACGTGCACACGGAACTTGCCTCCGGCATCAAGCGGACCATCCTCTCCGGGATAACGAGCGGAAAGAGCGTCCGGGACATCGTCCGGGAAATGGGGATCGTGATCGAGGACAAGGAGAGTTTCCGCCACGCCGGGAGCAAGGTGTTCACGAAGGCGCAGTACCGGATGGAGATGATTGCCCGGACGGAAGTGCTCCGCGCGCACAACCAGGGCCGCATCAAGTTCCACAGCCAAGTCGGAGTCTCGAGGCTCGAGTGGCTGACGATGGAGGATGAGCGGACCTGCCCGGTCTGCGGTGGTCTTGACGGCAAGGTTTTTGACACCGACCACTTCCCCAGTCAGCCGGCGCATCCCAACTGCCGATGCACGAGCGTCGTCGCGTGGCCGTTGGTCATCTGTGGCGGCGAACTGGGAGCTAGTGCAGCCAGCGAAACCAAAGCGTGTATCCTTCCGCCACAGGCAATTGATGCAGAGGCCAAGCAGAAGGCCGAGGAAGAGAAGAAGCTCAAGGACGCGTTTGAGTCGGGTCAGATCTCGGACCTCTCAGCGCTCACGGTAAAGCAGCTCCAGACGCTCGCCAAGCAGAACGGCATCTCCATCGCACGCACCAAGGCGGACTTCATAAAGCTCCTCGACGCGGCGGAGCCGGGTGTCCATCACATGGATCTCTCCGGATCTGCCCTCATGTCCAAGGTCAAGCAGTACAACATCGCGGCCCTCCGAAGCAAGGACGATCTGGCGAAGCTTCTGGCTGATAAACAAGCGGCGGTAAAGCAGGCGAAGCTCTTGGAGGAAGCGGCAAAGGCAGCATCGCCTCAGGCGGACCTGTCGGGTCTTACGATGGTCCAGCTGAAGGATATTGCGAAGCAGCACGGGGTGTCGTTGAACCTCACAAAGAGCGAGGTGATCGAGATGCTGGACGCGCTTGAGCCGCACATCGATCACTACAACTATTCCGGCAAGACTCTCATCGCTGCTAAGACCAAGTTCGGGATTCCACCCCTCAAAAACAAGGAGCAGCTCGTCAAGGCGCTTCAGAAGTCCGCCGGTCAGCAGATGGCCGAGCAGGCAAAGCAGCAGGCTCTTGATGCGGCGAAACAGCAGGCCCTGAAGAAGGCCGAGCAAGCACTGAAGGATGCCACGGCACAGGTCGTGCTGCCATCATCGCCTTCCAGCTACTCCGGTTTCCTAGATTCGGTGAAATCGGCTGAAACGGAACTAGCCAAGGGCTCCGGACTTCCTGCATCTGTCCTTGAGGCGCACGCGAAAGAAGTCGCGCTAAAGAAGCTCGCGTTCCAGCAGCAGATATCGGCGATGAAAGTCGGAGACCTGAAGTCGCTGGCGAAAGAGACGAAGGTCAAGCACTGGCAGTGGGCGTCAAAGGATGAGTTGGTGGCTGTCTTCACGGAGACCGACCAGGCAAAGGTCTCGAAAGCTACAGACGGTATTGAGGCAAAGCACGCGAAATGGGCCGAGAAGCACCTGGCGAAGACGCCGACTGCAGCACCCGCCAAACCCAAGCCTCAGCCAGCACAGCCCATCCAGCAACCTGTCACGGTCGCCTCTTCGAACACATTTGCGAAGAAGGGTTCGGAGTTCGAGTCAGTGGACGTCGCCTGGGGAGCCACCGGTAAGCCTGAGCAGTTCAAGTTTGACGGCAAGGCAAGTGTCGGCGGCGCGCATGAGAAAGAGTTCTGGATCGATGAGGCCGGCGAGAAGTGGATGTTCAAGCCGCTCGGAAAGACCAGTGATGACTTCATCGCCCAAGGTGAAGAGGCGGCATACAAAATCGGCAGGCTCATTGACCCTGACGCTATTGAGGTCAGAGTCATCAGCCTGAACAGCCGCACAGGCTCCATCCAGAAATGGCGCACCGACCTTGCCTCGAAGTATGACTTCTCCAGCTTCGATATCGCGGAGCTTTCAGCGGATGAGATCACCCAGGTCCAGAGGGAGCATGTCATCGACTGGCTCATCTCAAACCACGATGGACACTCAAAGCAGTTCATCAGAGGGAAAGACGGCCACGTTTATGGCATCGACAAGGGACAGCTTTTCAAGTTTTTAGGGTCAGACAAGCTCTCGATAGACTACCACCCGAATGCCGCCTGCGGAGAGAGTGAGCCGTTCTACAACACCCTCTTCCGTGCGGCAAAGCAGGGTAAGGTAAAGGTCGATCCCTCGGTGACGCTGCGTTACATCCGGGAGGTCGAGCGGATATCTGACGATGATTACCTCTCGCTACTTAGACCTTATGTGGAGGGCAGGTTCAAGGGAAATGCGGCACAGCAGAAGGCCTTCTATGATCTGGCCATCGCAAGGAAGCACAGCCTGAGAAGCAACTTCGAGGGCTTCTATGCGGACATCCTGAAGAAGCCTGGCTTCCGATTTGAGGATGCAGTCGAACCGCAAGCAGTGGACCGGATTGGGAAGGCAGAGGAGCAGATTATCGAGGAGGCACGGGTGCTGGGATGGCAAGGGAAGGCTCTCCCGATTGACGAGAGCGATATCGAGGACCAGAACGCGCTCATCTTCACGGAAACTCTGAACGGGCAGACCCGGACCGTGATCAAGATGAAAGTCCGACCCGAAGCAGAGTCGAAGATCCTGCCGCAGCTTAGGAAAGCGGATCGGCAGGTGACGGCAACGAAGGTCGGGCAGACGCTTCCCGAGGATTCCTTCTCGGACGATATCCTCGGTGCGGTGAAGACCATCAACCACCACGCAGGAGACGGTGCTTACAACCAGTCCACCATCGATAGAGCCGCAAAGCACTTGGACGCTCTTCGAGAGCTTGCGAAGTCGGCGGACCCGGACGTGCGCGAGATGGCAGAGAGTTACATCGGCTGGATAGAGCAGGTTAAGCAGGCTGCAAAGGAGAGAAAGCCGATCCCCGAGATGTTCTCGGCGTATCTGAAGAAGCACGCTTCTCCGAAGAAGAAGGAGGCGAAGGTCGACTTCACGGTCCGCAAGAGCAAGGTGCTTTTGACCAAGCGCGCCCTGAAGAAAGGCGAGTTGTCGGTCGAACGGGAGGACGCCAACAACACATCCTTTTTCCGGGGCCGCACGATGAAGGCAGGCGAGCAGTATGAGATAGACTTCGGTGACGGTGTCCGGGCGGTGTATCGTCCCTGGTCTGACAAGAACCACTACGCCCAGCAGGGCGAGTTTGAGCTGGTCGTCCCGGAGCGCCCCGATCCGAAGAGCCTGGACCGGGCGCTTCAGCACGTGGAGAAGCTCGGGCTGAAAGCGAACGTCGCCACCTCCGAGGATGCAGAGCTGATGTATCTGACGAAACAGGCGTATCTAAGCAAAGCCGACCGTGAGAATGATTACGCCCAGATGCTCTCAGGGCTCGACCAGCGGGGAGCGAGTAAGCCCGAGCGGGTCCAGGCGATGCGGTCGTACTGGGAGAAGCGGCTTGGTGTGTCCGACATCACACGGATGTCTGGTTATGACCCCGTAGGTGAGTATCAGCTCGGGTTCAAGGACAAGTCGCTCGCCGGCGGCTACCGGCACCAGTATCGTTTCGATCTCTCCGACGCGGACCTTGAGAAGGAGATGAAAGGCTACACCCTATACCATAGTCTTACCAACGGCAACTCCATGAGTTCCTTCATCGATACGGCGTTAGAGAACAACGGCGCGATGATAAGCACGGTTGAGAAACTGCGGTCTGGTGTGGCTCCTGGAGGGATGTCGCCGGAGGAGGATATGAATAGCGGCGGCGCGACCTATGTCTTCACCAGGATCAGGAAGTCGCCCGTCTCTGGCGGAGACAGAAACACAGGCATCTACTTCAAGAAGCGGCTCCTTAGGCGAATGGACGCGATAAGCTACGACCACGATGCTTTCGGCAAGGTGAAGGACGACTATGTGGTCCAGCACCGTGGTTCCGATCCCAGGTCCTGGAAGGACTTCTCCCGCAACTCGAGCAACGAGACCATCCTCAAGTACTCAGTGACTCTCCTCGATAACGTGGAGCACATCGTTGTCGGGAGCGAGAGTGAGAGAAGAAGCGTCCTCGACGTGTTCAGAAAGCACGGGGTATCGGTGCTGCCGGATGGACGCAAGGTTGAGGAAGTAGTCCTTACGAGGTGATGATGAAAGACTTCATAGCAGAGGAAAAAGCAAAGCTACAGTCGCTCTTTGATGCGTTCAACAGGGACGGCTCCTGGATGGATATGCGGGAAGGTAGAGACGAACCGCTTGAGTTTGGCCTAATCGACAGCTACATCGTTACACGAGTTTCGCCACATTTCGATAGTTCGGGCAACGTGACCAAGATCGACTTCTGGCTCCTCTTCAAGTCCGCGGGCTACCACAACGGCTGGCAGTATTCCCACACGATAAAGGTCGTCGCTTGGAGCCGGGATGATACCTACCTCCTCGATCTGACTGATGACCGGGGCCGCAGGTTCCACATCGAACTCATCATGGATGTTTCAGAGCACGACATGGTGTTGGATTGGAGGACTTGGCAGAGCTACAAGGCAGCGAACCAGCAGATGTTCGAGGAGATAGACCTAGAGCTTATGGAGGAGCACGTGCGGATAGCGGAGACGTGGGAATGAAGCTGAGATATATGGTTGAATATGCTCTTCGGGATCGAGACACCAGCCCGCACTATGAGCCAATCGGCGTCTGGGTGCAGGGGCCCGGGCCGGGGCTCGATATCCTGATGGAGTATCTGCCGGGGAATGATGACGCTCAGGAAGAAGCAGACTGGGTCATCAACCGGCTGGTGGAGAACGGCGTCAAGAGTCTGCCGGAGGACTTCCCGGAGTATCACCGGGCGGCGATGTCGCCGTATCGCGGGATGTGCGGGGAGATTTCAGAAACTGAGGAGTTTGTCACGGCGGAAGAGTGCGCGACGAGAGTGCTTGCTGGCCTTGGGCGTCAATGAACCGACACATGCCCATCTGGCAGGCGGTAAGCGGCCTGGCTAACGCTACGGCGATTCGTGCTCATGGCGATGATGAATGTCCGGCGCGTGAGGATGTGAATGTCGATTCCCTTCGTGTCGATGTCGGTGCGAATGGATCTCCTCTGCCCTCACCTCTTCTTCGTGCGAATGTGCGTGGTGCAGCCCATCGTGTCGATGACGGTGCTCATGCTCTATGGCGAGGTGTTGGTGTGCGTGTGCGTGTTCCTCAGTGAGAAGCAGGGCAACTCCGACCACCATGAACGGGATCGACAGGGCAAAGAAAGCATTCGGCAGCATTCTGAACAGAACGAAAGACAGCATGGCACCTATGAACGGAGCCGCTCCGAAATACGAACTCGTCCTCGCCGCCCCCAGGCCGCGCAAGGCAAGAACAAAGAGCATAATGCTGGCTCCATAGCTCACAAAGCCAAGGAGCATGGCCGTCACCGCACTTCCGAGAGTGGGAAGTCGCTGTCCGATCACTGTCGCCAGCGAGAGCGAAAACAGCCCCGCAGACAATCCCTTAGCTGCCACTATCTGGAGAGGGTCTTTCGCGGAGATATTGCGCGTCAGGTTGTTGTCTATTCCCCAGAAGATGCAGGCTACTACTACCCCGATGGCTCCAGGCGAGATACCCCATCTGCCTGAGAGATCGACAGAGAGCAATGCACCTGCGACAGTGACGCACGCTGCGGCCGCCCAGACACGTCGTCCGACGGCTTCTCGGAGAAACCAGACAGCTATGAGGACTGTCGCCACCCCCTCGAAGTTGAGCAACAGAGATGCAGTCGCGGCAGCTGTTACCTTCAGGCTCAGCATCAGTGTGATAGGTGCAGCCACTCCTCCTGCGGCGACGGCTCCAAAAAGCCACGGTAGGTCACTCCGTGTCAGAGGTGCTTCTGCCTGATCCCTCTGGCGCATCAAGCGTCGCGCCAGCATGAGTAGTGCCGAGCCGATGCCACTTCCAAGATACAGCAAGCCCGCCAACGCCAGTGGATGCACACTGCCCAGAAGCAGCTTCGCAAATGGAGTGCTTGCGCCAAACAGAACCGCGGCCAGAACAGCCTGCAAGATTGGGTAAATGCGTGTTCGTTCCATCAGTGCCATTATACAGCGTACTGTGGGAATGCGTGGAGCGGTCAGGACAATGGGGCAGGCTCTTGTGGTAAGCGTTCAATCGCGCACTTATCCGGCACTCGACCGCCACTTCACGCCGCATCACTGTTCGCATGATAGCATCACCCACATTTGTTGACATCTGCGGGTATTTCTATCCATGCCGGAAGATACAAATGGGGCCAGCCTGCCTGTTTCTTCTGGGTTTCGATGCCCGCAGCTTTCATTCGCGTAAACTCCCAAGAAGTGTCCATTCCCACGAATGGTTGTGCCATCCGGTAGTCCTTGGGCAGACCACGCCTGACTGCATGTCGAGCAACTTTGCGTATAGTGGAGGTTGAACCAGACCCCTCTAGGGGCTGGGATGCTCCTCCCAACTCCGATCAAAGACCACGTCTGGTATCCTCCGACACTTCCTGGTTTCCAGAAGTACATATCAAGTAGAAGGCCATATAGTGGGCCTCACCAGTGTCGGAGTGATTCATGCAGCTATTTGTCACGGACCGCGACCGGCTGGCATTTCTTCTTGAGACAGACGCGTCCCGCCGCCTCGACGAGCTTGTTGCCGAGGGCGCAGAGCTTGTCACGGAGGAGCTGCCGGAAGACAAGCGTCCGAAATACATAACCAACTATATCGGAAGTAAGCAGAAGCTAATCGACTGGATCTGGAAGCACACTCCTGAGGGAGTGGATTCGGTTATCGATGCATTCTCAGGCTCCGGGGTCGTCGCCTATATGTACAAGACCAAGGGTCTCTCGGTCATCGCCAACGATAGGCTTCGCTACAGCTACCACGCTGCCCGGGCCATCGTAGAGAACAAGAATGTCCGGATATCTGAAGATGAACTCTCGGCACTCCTTGCGGATAATCCAAAGGCTGGGACCTTTGTCCGTGACAACTTCAAAGGGATTTTCTTCGCCAAGGGAGTGCACGGCGTCATCGATCAGATTAGGGCAAACGCTGATAACCTCGAGGGGTACAAGAAGGACATCGCTCTCTTCGCTCTCGGGAAGACCTGCATGTCCGGCAAGGGCGGCTTCGGCCACTTTTCCTCATCCACAGACTACGGGAAGCGCCAGGACACGCCCGAGGAGTTCAAGGAGCGGTTTGCGGACAATATCGCCCGCATCAACGCGCTCATCTTTGACTCCGGTAAGGAGTGCAAGGCAGAGAACAAAGACATCAACGAGGCGCTTCCGGCGGCAAAAGTGGACCTCGCCTACTTCGACCCGCCTTACGCGACCGAGTTTTCGACGACGAACTACGAGAAGAGCTATCATTTCGTCGAGGGTCTGATGACCTATTGGGACGGCCTGAAGATCGTCTCGGACTCAAAGACCCATCACTACGAGACGGACCATAAGACGGTCACCAAGGCAAATGCCGGTGAGTTCTTCACGACGTTTCTCACAAGCGCCAAGCACATCCCGAACTGGCTCATCTCCTACCGCGACCACGCCTACCCGAACGAGTCGGAGATGAAAGACATCATCTCTGCAAACGGCAAAGAGAGCCGGATGCAGTCGATGGAGCACAAGTACCATATCTCATCTAAGCATTCCGAGAACTCAGTCGCCATGGAGCGGCTTTTCGTTTGCACGAAATCCGGACGATCGGCGCAGGCCGATGATGAAGACGACTGTTCACCCGAGGTCACTGCGCGCATAGAAGAGAACATGGCTGCACTCGCTGATGCGCCGTATGGTGATGACCTCGATCTACTCTCATGCCAGGCTGGGATGGACCCGGTCCGGGTCACGGGGTTCATGGGCAACAAGTATATGATGCTCGGCTGGATCGAGCGGCAAGTGCCGAAGGACGCGAAGACGTTCCTCGATGCATTCTCCGGCGGGGCGAACGTGGCTTACCACATGAAGCGCAGGGGCATGAAGGTCATTGCGAACGACCTTCTGCTCTTTCCATACCACGTTGCCCGAGCTGTCGTGGAGAACTCGCATGAGACGCTCTCGGATGAAGATATTGAGCGGATACTGGCTCCAAATCCGGATGCCGGTACCTTCATCGTCGACAACTTCTACGGCTACTACTACACGAAGAAGGTCCTCTTCTGGCTGGACCAGGTCTGGGCGAACATCCAGAAGCTCTCCGGCTACAAGAAGGACCTCGCCCTGGCGGCTCTCGGCAACACGGTGAAGGCCAAAAGCGCATTCGGGCAGTTCCACCGCTCGAAGCGCAACACGAGAGCAGACCTTGACGCTATGGCGGGTCTCCAGGAAAGCCAGCTTAAGAACGTGCCCGTCTCCAGGATGGTCGAGAGCTTCAAGCGTTACGCAAGCCAGCTGAACAGGCTCGTGTTCGACAGTGGTGTGGAGTGCAAGGCCTATCGGGGTGACGCTGTTGAAGCGGTTAGAAAGTTCGGCGCGGACGTGCTGTATCTCGACCCTCCGTACGTAACGGAGTTCAACAGCAACGACTATGAAGGCGCGATGCACTTCATCGAGGGGCTTATGAACTGCTGGGCGGATAAGGAACTCCTCGATGACGGCAGGCGAAGCTACAAGTCGAGAACTGCTTACGACAAGGAAAGTATGCACTCCCTTATCGACAGCCTCGCCTCCGAGTCGCACGGCAAGTACAAGACCGTCATCATGTCCTACCGTGACAGAGCGTACCCGACGGAGAAGGAGATCCACGATATCTTCGCGGATCGCTTCGGGCAGGTGCGGATCAAGGGAATGGACATCGAGTATAACATCGTCTCCGGTGACGGAGGCGGCGGAAAGAACGCCCGCGAGTTGCTCTTCATAGCATCCGGCGGAAGGTCGGCTCCCAAATCGGCTGCGGCTTCGCTTGCCGCCAACTGCCATACATCCATTCCGGTGGATGTTGCTCTCTCGGGCAGTGCGCTTTCGGCGTCGGCTATTGATCTTAACCAGAACGCCGCAGATCCGCAGTTTGCGTTCATCATGTGCCGGGCCGGGACCAACAGGAACGGGGACCATTTCACTCCCGACGAACTTGCGGCCCGCTACACGACGGCTATCAACAAGAAGATTGACCTCAAGCACTCCCAGGACCTCACGGACATCGTAGGCGGGATCGTCTCCTCCGAGTTCGTGGAGGACGAGACCGGTGGACGCGTCGAGTGCGCAGGCGAGCTATATACGGCCGACTCCCCTACAGCCGCGCTCGCCTACAAGCTCATGAAACGCGGCATCATCGCCCAGGTTTCCATGGAGTGCGACTACGAGGCCGGTGAGTGCTCCATCTGCGGGAAGACCGTCTCAAACAAGAACGACTACTGCGTACACCTTCGGAAGTTCAAAGGCGCGGAGTATCAAGGGAAGCCGGTCTTTGAGATCCTGCACGGAGTCACGTTCACCGGCCTCGGACTCCTCGACCGAAAAGGGGCGGACGAAAACGCACGTATCACTCAGGTCGCCTCAGAGAGGCAGACCGATCAATCACCTTCAGGAGGCGACTCATTGGAAGATAAAGAGAAAGAGAAGACTGATGAGCAGCACGAGGATGCTGCCAAGAAAGCCGCACCACCAGGTGGAGGCGGCGCACCCCCAGTAGACGACAAGGCCCGCATAAGGGAGCTTGAGGCGGAGAACAAGGACCTGAAACAGCAGGTTCTCGACCTCCAGAAGCAGGTCCAGGACCTCCAAGCGGAAAGCAAGGCTGCTGCCAACAAGACCCGCGCAGGCAAGCTCATCGTAAAGCTCGAGAAGTCCGGCATGCCGTTTGCGTCCGACGATGAGCGGGAGAAGGAGCTTGGGAGACTCGCGGAGCTTTCCGACGATGCCTTCGCCGCGACGGAAGCCGCGTATGAGCGGGCCATCCAGACGAAGTCCGGATGCGGCTGCTCCGAAAAGTCTGAGGACAAGGGATCAGCAGAGAAGCCGAACGCGTCCGCGTCTTCTGCGCCGCCCATGAGGACTGCGGCTGGTGTACGGCCTGCGGACGTGGACGACAGGAAGATGAGCCTTGAGGACAAGCTCCGCGACGGCTTCATGACTGCGTACCGCGAACGCGTCGGGGACCACTCCGAGAACTAGAAAGGAAGGACCAAGAGTTGGCATATCTCAATCCTAACCATCGCGGCCTCGCCTATGGCGACGGCTACATGCAGGGCGCGGGGTCGTGCGGCCAGTTCGTGAAGCTTGCCGGAAACGACCTCTTTGCCGTTAACACCGATCCGACCGCGAAGAGCTTCGGCATCCTCATCAAGGACTACAAGGCAGGCGACATGCCCGGAATCTTCTGCATGGGAGGCATCTATGAAACCGACGTCTTTGAAGGCGTCATCAACGCCGGGGACGACCTGAAGGTATCTGCTGCGGGAAAGCTTACTGCCGGTGCCGGTGTAGGCGACGTAGTCGTGGCCCGCGCCATATCCTCGGCAAGCGGGACGCTGAAGTTTCTGCTCTTGATATAGGAGGGAGCGCTTGAAGAACAAGACAAACATTCACAGCCAGGAATACATGGAGACAATGGCTCGCCTCATGAGCGAGGCCTTGGAGTCTCCCGAAGGGATGCGCGCCCTCGCAGCAGCGATAGCGGCACCCATCGAGCAGGAGATAAAGCGGAAGGAAATCACTTCGCTTCTCCTCACGCAGCACACCCTCCCGAAAGGCGAGCGGCCCGTCTACCAGAAGAAGCCGAAGGTGAAGGCTTACTGGATCAGCACAGAGGGAGAGGCAAGAGAACAGGAACTGGGCCAGGACGAGGTGGAGTTCCCGACAAACAGGATCCACTCGACCCCTATGGTTGATGTCTCGGTCCTGAAGAACGGCAACATCGGGACCCTGATGGACATCCAGACGTCCTCAGCCGACGAGATACGGAAGGAAATCGACCGAAGAACACTCACAGTGCTCTCGGCGGCAGTGCCGGCGGCGAACACAATAGAGGTCACCGGTGGCAAGCTCACTGACACGGCTCTTAACGAGGCCATCTCCATCATTGAGGATCTGGAACTCTCGGTGAAGTACATCGTGATGCGGGGACGCCGCTTCAACGATATGAGGGACTGGGACCTCGACCCGGAGACGAGAGCCGAGCTGCGCACGAAGGGTGTCATCAAGAACTACGGCACCGGCGGGATTCTTCTCACGGCGTCGGCTGACATCAACGAGATCCTTATCGTTCCGGATGACGAGGTCGGGAAGATGCCGATCCGGGAGTCACTGAAGACGGAGGCAATCGAGCAGAAGACCCGCTTCAAGACCGGATGGCTCGTCTGGTCGGAGCTTGGCCAAGGCATCACCCGACCGGAGATTCTCGCGAAGATCGTGGTGAAGCCCTAAGGAGGACATGAAGTGACCAAGGTAAAGAACATCAGGCCCGGCATCGTGATCATTGCTGATGCCGGGCTGAAACTCGCCCCCGGTGAAGTCGTAGAGCTTGAGAAGCTGACCCCGCAGATGTCGAAAGCCATCGATGCGGGAATGCTCGCGACTGTGGAAACCCAGGCAGAGGCAAAGCCCGAGGCTAAGCTGAAGGCGAAGGCACCCGCCAGGACGGCGGTACAGAAACCGGAGCCAAAGGGCGAGGAGCAGACGGGTGTAACACCGCCTGCCACGGGAGATGCTGCGGACAGTGGCTCTACTGAGGAAGCCGATGGCTCTCGCTGATCTCGTCGGCACACTCAGGACCGATCTTGCCGACCCGGGAGCGGAACGCTTTTCGGATGAAGTGCTCACGCGCTGCATTCTGAAGAGCGCCTTTCCTGTCGGGAGGGATCTCGGATTAGAGATGTCTGTCTCGGGCGGCGAGGTCGTACCGGAGCCGGTTGGAGAGGCGCTTGAGCTTCTCTTGATTCAGGCGCAGATCGCGGCGTGCCAGGTCATGCGCGCTGCTACCGCGAACGCTTTCTCGTTTTCATCCGGCGACAAACGTGTGGACAAGACGAGCCAGCCGGAGCACTGGGCAAAGCTTGAATCAGACCTGACGGCAACATATCACGAGCGGCTTCGCGAGATGAAGCCTGATGCAACAGTCGATGACGGCTCGATCATCACGCCGAAGCCGCTCAGGCCCGTGATATACGAGCAGGGACGGTGGCATCATCATCACCATGACCATACTCACTGATACGGAGAAGACAGCAGTGGCATCGGAGGTTCGTGAACTCATCACGGCGTCAGGTCAGACGGCAGTGCTCCTCAGAAAGCAGGCTGGTGAGTCCCTTTACGGCTCTGATGATGGCGAGTTTTCGGAAGTCTGTGCGTTCGCGGTCGAAGTTTCGCTGACTCCGCCGGTCGACCTGGCAAAGAGAACGGATGCCACAGCTTGTGTTCTCCCGGAGCTTGATGTGCGCGTGGAGGATCGTGTTCGTTTTGAGCGCCAGGACTACCGGGTGCAGACTGTTGTACCCCAGTCGCTCTTTGGGATCGTGACTCACAAGATCCTTGAGTTGGTGAGGCTTCATGGCGGTTAGGCGGTTTGGAGACTGGGAGAGGGCAAAGGCGCTCCTCACGGACGGGTTCAATCAACGGCTCGCGCGAGCGATTCGGCAGGCGACCGTCAAAAACGCCGTGCTTCTCGTGCGGGAGATAAAGCGAGGGATTCGAGATCAGGCACCAGGCGGCGAGGCGTTCGCGCCACTCGCGCAGGTGACCATTGACCGAAAAGGGTCCTCGAAGGCCCTCATCGACACAGGATTCCTGATAAACAGCATCACCCAGAAGATACTCTCAGATGGTGCCTTCGTGGGACTTCTTCGGGCGAGTGTCTACAGGGACGGGGAGAGCGTCGCGAACATCGCCGCGATCATGGAGTACGGGGCGACCATCAACCACCCATCAGGTGCCGTGATAGTTATCCCGCCAAGGCCGTTTCTGCATCCGACGATGGAGAAGTATCGAGACCAGGTTATAGGGAACTACCGTGAGGCGCTCCTCTCGGTCCTGAAGTGAGGTGACGATGTGGAGCTTATCCGCGAGGTGGTCGAGGCTTTCATCCGGCTTGCGAAGTCGGAGATTGACCCTGGCGCATTGCTGGTTGCGGCAGATGATATGTTCGAGGTGACCAACGTACCGAGCGTAGTCTTCCAAGGACCAACGATCAGTGAAGATGCTCTACGCCGGACGCCAGCAATGCTCGTCCTTCGAAACGAGGCAGAGTTGACGTTCGAGCAGCGAAAAGCCCCGAGGCTGTATCATCTTGACTTCGATGTCATCGTCACCTGTGGTAAGGAGGCTGATCTCCTGGACCTGACAGAGCGTATAGCTCGGTTCTATCAGCTTCATCCGACACTTGACGTGCCGGATCGCGGGGCACTTGCGGTCACTGAACTTGTCCCGCTTGGAGGACTTAGGCGGGTGAACCTGTCGAACCTGCGGCAGGCGTCCGGCAAATGCCGGATCGAGGACTGCCCCATCTACGATGGCCGGGTGGTGAGCGGGAAGCTCGCGACCGGCCTCAAACTGGAACTTGGCATATAAGGAGCAATCTCTATGAAGATAAAGAACCTGCTCTTCCAGCCGCTCGCGCTTCATCTGGCGGGCGACGGTGAAGGGCTACACCTTTCGGCAAGGGAGTGTCGGCAGATACTGAAGGACCGGATTTCCAATGAGATTCGACTTGCGGCTCGGCGCGGCCTGGTCTCACTGATCGAGAAGGCGGTAGCGCCGGAGGACAGCAGCACAGGAGAGAAGCCGGAGGCGATGTTCGAGCAGACTGAGCAGAAGAGAGGAAGGACTCGATGACATCATATCTTTCACCTGGTGTCTACACAAAAGAAGTAGACTTCAGCTACTACGTAAAGCAGATATCGACCTCTGCCTGCGGAATGGTCGGGCTTGCTGAGAAAGGTCCAATCAGCAAGCCGACACTTGTGACAAGCTGGGAGCAGTTCGTCAGGAAGTTCGGCTCATACATCGCTGATGGCTACCTCGCGTACGCCGCACGTGCCTTCTTTGATAACGGTGGGCAGGTACTATATGTAAACCGCGTGGCTCACCAGACTGACCCGACCGACCGCACGACGCTTGCAGCCAAGTGTGCAACCGTCGCACTCAAGGACAGAGGGGTCGGAGAAGCTGCCAAGGATACACTGCGCGCCACGGCGATAAACGAAGGCAAGTGGGGCGATAGCATCTCGGTGGAAATCGCGGATGGCACGGCCGACTCTGCAAACGAGTTCGATCTGACTGTCCAGTATAAGGGTGAGACTGTCGAGGTGTTCAGAAACCTCTCGATGGACGAGTCGAAGCCAAACCACGTCGAGCTTGTCGTGAGTGAGAAGTCTGAATTCATCACCGTAGAAGACCTCTCGGGAGCGGCTAACGCCGCGGAGAACAGACCGGCCGCGGGGACGTTCAACCTTGCCGCTGGCGATGACGGGATTACCGGCATGGCGGACGGAGACTACATCGGCGATTCGTCCCAGCATACCGGACTTTATGCGTTCGATGAAATAGATGCCTTGAACATCCTTGCGGTTCCTGGTGTGACGACAGCGACGGTTATAGCTGGCGGCATCACCTACGCAGAAGGCAGAAAGGATCTGCTCTTCATTGCGGAGACGCCGATCCTCCTTGAGCCACTTGAGGCGGTTGAGTTCAGGAAGGGCGAAGAAACTTATACACATGCAGCTTTCAACTCATCATACGCGGCGCTCTACTATCCATGGCTGGAAATCTCCGATCCCCTGACCGGAAAGACGAAGCTCATTCCGCCCACTGGTGCGGTTGCAGGTTGCATCGCACGGTCGGACGAGAAGACAGACGTCTGGTGCGCGCCTGCAGGGATTGACCGGGGAAGGATCTTCGGAGTGCTGTCTCTTGGCTACAAGACAAGTCGGGGTGAGCGTGACGCGCTCTACTCCGAGGGCATCAACGTTATCGCAAGCTTCCCTGATACCGGCATCAACATCTGGGGCCAGAAGACACTTCAGAGTCAGCCGTCCGCAACGGACCGCATCAATGTTCGCCGCCTGATGATGTATATCGAGGAGGCCATCTCAGAATCCGCCAAGTTCGTGGTCTTCGAGCCTAACAACCAGGCGACATGGCGCGGGCTCATCCGGCTCATTAACCCGTTCCTCGGAAATATCAAGAGCCGTGGCGGGTTTTATGACTATAGAGTCCAGTGCGACGATGAGACGAACACACCGGCTATGATAGACCAGAACCAGATGGTTGCGAGGGTGTTCGTGAAGCCGACGAAGACGGCAGAGTTTGTGGAACTCTCTTTCGTCCTGACGGCGACAGGGACTCTCTTTAGAGAGCTCTACTAATAGGAGGTGAGATAAGTGGAAGTGACAATGCCCCAGAGTCTCTATCAGAACTGGCAGTTTGCCATCGAGATAAACGGCTTTGATGTGGCTCTTTTTAGAAAAGGCCAGGAGCCAAAGACGGAGTTTGAGGAGGTCGCCTTCTCACCCGCAGGCTCCATGTTTGACCAGAAGGTCGCCGGAAGACTCAAGTTCGAAGACATCACCTTTGAGAAGGGAGTCCTTGCCGATGGGTCCGATGAATCCGCGCGTGACTGGGTCAGGCTCCAGGCTGACATAAACGCCGGTGTCGGGGCGCTCCCGGATGAATACATGCGAGACATCGATATTGTCCGCTACGACAGAAGCGGGAACGAGACCCGCAGGTGGACACTACATGGCGCATGGATTAAGTCCCTAGAGTACGACGAACTCGAGGGTGGAAGCTCCGACAACACCATTGAGAAGATATCGATCTGCTATCAGTATTGGGACTAAACTGTACAGGTTTGCAGAAGACTGGAGGATATTCTTGTATATATTTATACTGCCAAGTGGCACTGAGATAGAGCTACGTGAGATGACTGGGGTCGAGGAGGAACTCCTTACAAACCAGAGGCTGATCCGCTCCGGTGACGCAGTGAACCAGGTTCTGGCTAACTGCATAGTCCGGCTGGGAGACAGGGAGGATGTATCTACTAAGGACGTCCTCGACATGCTCTCAGGCGACAGGCTCTTTGTCCTGGTGAGACTTAGAGAGGTCTCACTAGGCGAAGAAGTCGAGCTTGAACTTGCTTGTCCAAACCCTGTGTGCAGAGCCAAGAACCGCCTCACGGTGAATATCGATGATCTCGTGGTTACCTCCTACGGAGAGGATCGGGAATTCACGTTTGTACTACCGGGATCCGGCCGAAAGGTCCGATTTACCTACCTTGATGGACATAAGGAAAAACGCCTGGCCCAAATGCAGGAGCCAAACATCTCGTCTGCAATGATGATCCGCATCCTAGAGATAGACGGCTCTGCTCCCACGAAGAAGGCCCTTTCCGAGATGTCCATGCGAGACCGCAGTGCGCTTCGTGCTGAGATGCTACGGGTGGATGCCGGGATTGACACGACCATCGAATGTGACTGCGAGTCCTGCGGCACAAGGCTGAGGACCAGACTTGAGACTGAACCGGCTTTTTTATTCCCAGGAGTTCGCTCGTAAGGGACACCTTCTTCCTTGCCTATGGGGGACTTCACTGGAGTTACTCAGAAGTCTCCGCTCTTCCCATCTCCAAACGTCAACAGTTTGTTCGGGCGTTGGAGAATCAGCTCGACTTCGAGCGAGAGGATTTGAATAGACACCGCAAGTGATGAATGACCTTGGCCTTGGCATAATCGTATCACTCAAAGACGCCTTTACGCAGAACGCGATGCGTGTTCAGTCGTCGATGGAGACGCTCGACTCATCAGTCGCGAAGGCATCCGAGAACATGACCAGAAACCTCGGCCTAATCGAGCGCGGCACGATGATGATTGGCGCAGGTCTTGCACTTCTTGCTGTCCCGGCGGGCCTTGTCGCATCTACCGCTGCAACACAGAAAGCACTTGGAGAACTCGCTTCTGTTGGGGTGAAGGACTTTCATGCTATGGAAGACGCGGCAGAGTCGTTTACCAATAAGTGGGCAGGCTCAAGCAAGGCCGAGTTCATAGGCGCGGCGTATGACGTAAAGTCAGCGCTTGCCAATCTCTCTGACACAGCCGTCGGCACATTTGCTGCCATGGCGGCCATAACCGGTAAAGCGACCAAAGCCACAACGCAGGAGATGGTGGAGACCTTCACCACGGCATACGGAATATTCAAGCCCATCATGAAGGATATGTCCGACATGGACTGGGCGAGGATGTTCTCCGGGGCACTCTCGGAGACTGTCGGCGTGTTCAAGACGACCGGTCCGCAGATGGCTGAGGCGATAAAGAACATCGGCGCGATAGCGGCCGCATCCAACGTGCCCCTTCAGGAACAGATGGCGATCCTCGGACAGCTTCAGACGACAATGCCGGGAAGCGAGGCAGGCACCCTCTACAAGGCGTTCATGCTTAAGGTCGCCGAGGCGGGGAAGGAACTCGGTCTCTCTTTCGTCGACTCCACTGGGAAACTGAAGGGCATAGTGCCAATACTGGAGGAACTGAAACGGGGATTCCCTGACCTGTCTCAGGCAGCTGCACAGGTGAAGCTGAAGAAAGCGTTCGGCTCGGACGAGGCCGTACGGTTCCTTCTTCAAATGTCTATGGGACTTGACCAGCTCGAAGGTAACATCAAGAGCATCGAGACTGCTATGAAAGGCGGCACTGCCGTAACGCTTGAGATGGCCCGTGCGATGAACATGGACATCGGCTCGCAGTATGGCATCGTCAAGCAGCAGGTCCAGAACTTGGCGGAGATACTCGGAAGGACACTTCTTCCGGTAGTCACCCCGCTATTCCAGGGGATATCGCGGTTTATCCTCTACCTGCAGGGTGTGGCCAAGTCCACACCCGGGGTAACGAGAGCCATACTCACAGTCTGCGCTGCTCTCGGGATACTCTTGGTGGTCGGCGGCACGATCATATCCGCTATAGGCACCATCGGCATTCTTCTTCCTGCCCTTGAAGCCGGACTTGCCGCCATAACTCCGATGCTCGCAGGTGTCGGAGCCGCCGTATCGGCGTATTTCTGGCCGGTCGTTGCAGTCATCGCTGCTGTGGTTATTGCGGTGGTGTTCCTGAAGAAAGCATGGGAGACGAACTTCGGCGGTATCAGAGACACGATCATGGGCGTCTGGAACAAGGTTTCGCTCGCGTTCCAGGGTATCCGCGCGCTCATCGTGTCGCTCTCCGGCGGCACAGGGCAGATGTCTGCGGATCTTGCGAAGAAGCTTGAAGCTGCCGGGCTTATGAAGTTCGTGACGACGGTCTTTCAGGTCTACTACCGTGTGCGGGAGTTCCTCTCGGGGCTCTGGCAGGCGTTCTCGTCCGTCTTCGGCAGGATCCGCACCATCCTTGAGCCAGCCGTAAGGGCTGTGATGGGAGCGTTTGCAGAACTCGGGAAGGCGCTTCTGTCGGTCTTCGGTATCTTCGGAAAGACTGCAACAGCCATCGATGCCTCCTCATACCGGAGCCTGGGGCAGACTCTCGGGAAGATACTCGGCGTGATTGCACAGGTGGGAGCATATCTCTTGAAGTTCGTGATCTACAACTTCGTGTTCACCATCCGCGTGGTGACGCTCGTTGTGAAGGCTGTGGTTTGGCTGGGGAGAACCATAGCAGGTGCTTTCACGGCGGCCGCGCCCTACGTCTACAAGCTCTTCCTGCCACTAAAGATGCTCATCCAGGCGCTCGTCACAGTCGGTCGGGTCATATATACTGTCTGGCAGATGATCACAGGCAACATCTCGGTTGTGAATGGCATCCGAGCCATTGGAGACGCCGTCATGAGCTATCTCGCGACTCCATTTCTATGGGCAAGGGATATGGCGAGAGCGGCTTGGCGGACAATCGCATCCATCGGCGCATCAGCATACGAGAGTGTCGCCGCACCGTTCAGGTGGGTGGCAAGTAATGCCACAGCGGCGTGGTCGTGGATCACATCCATTGCTTCATCGGCATGGTCGAGTATTAGGTCAATGGCTTCATCCGCTATTGGGTGGCTCCGAGCACCTTTCACTAACCTAGCCCGCGCAGCATCCTCTGCCTGGAGCACTGTCACAAGCGCGGTATCGGGAGCCTTCTCATCTATCATGTCGAGCGCAAGGAACCTGGTCTCTCAAGCTTTCCAGAGCGGTAGATCAGTGATGACTACGATTGCCAACGGTATAAGGTCCGCTGCGGCTGCGCCTTTTGAGGCGGCGAGATCAGCGCTCGCGAGGCTTCGGAGACTTCTGCCATTTTCAGATGCGAAGGAAGGGCCACTGTCGTCGATCACTCGAAGTGGATCGGCACTTCTTGAGGCATTCAGCTCCGGAATTGCACAAGCATCCGATTTACCTGCTCGCGTACTCGCGAACAGTCTTGGGGCAGCGAGGAGCCTTCTTAGTGTAGGGCTTCCGGCAGGCGCGGTTGCGGGCACTCTAGCACTCACTCCGGTGGTCACTGGTTCGACTCCACACACAGCCGGTCCAGTCAGCAGAAGTGAAGATAGAACCCAGCTTCTGGCTGTCACGCGCGGCTCACTCGCGTCCGAACAGAATGCAGCCCCGGGTGAACCCTCAGCTGACGTCCGAGCGCTCCTTGGAGCGATCCTCTCCAAACTCGATGGCATGTCCGAGCGGCCGATAGAGGTGTCGGTTACGACGAAGCTCGACGGTCGGCAGATCGCCCGGGCAGTCTACAAAGACATGAAGGAGCAGAGGGTCAAGAACTATGAAACGCTCTGACGGATACAGGAAGAAGGTCTTTATCTGCAGTCGGTATGCCGGCGACGTGGAAAAGAACGTCGAGGTCGCCAAGGCTCTGTGCCGGATGGCAATCCGCTCAGGCTATGCTCCCTTCGCTCCTCATCTTCTCTACACGCGGTTCTTGGACGATGACGATCCGAAACAACGGGTGCTCGGCATACGGTTGGGGCTAAAGTTCATGGAGTCTTGCGACGAGGTGTGGGTCTACACGGGCAATGGCATTTCTGAAGGCATGCAGACTGAAACGGAGCGTGCCCACAGGCTTGGCAAACCCATCATGGAGATTCAGGAGCTAACAGATTGCCAACTGACGTAAAGATTACAACCGGATACCTGGTGGACGTTGTAACGCGGGAGAAACTCGAGTTCCAGCACAACCCGGACGAGATCATAGACGAGAAGAGCACCGACTTCGCGACCATAAAGGTACCTGGGATGAGCCATCCAAGATACCAATATGTGGCGGGGGAAGCCCGGCGTATTACTTTCAAGGTCACCTTCTTCAAGGGGCCGGTTAAAGAGAAGGTGGCGTGGCTTCAATCTCTCCTCTATCCTGAGCACGCAAAGACGGTCTTGAGAAATGCTCCCCACAAGGTCCTGTTCTTCTTTGGAGATCTCTATCCAGGGGTCCTCTCCGTTGTGCGGCAGGTGAGGGTTCGGTACTTTCACATGTTTGACAGCAGCAGTCTTCTCCCGCAGCACGCCGAGGTGGACCTGACCATTGAGGAGGTAGTGCAGAAGTCGGTTAGCTATTCGGAGGTTAGAAAATGATTGGCCCGGATTCACGATATGCGGGTTGCGTACTCTACGTAGATGGCGGCGACGAGTTTTTCGGCGCTCGACAACGTATAGATACGACTCCACAGCCCGACGATACTTTCCACACCGTTATTGAAGGCGACCGGATCGACCTAATCGCCTATCGCTACCTCGGAAGTGCCGACTTATGGTGGATTGTCTGTGATTATAACGGTTTATTTTTCCCACTGGAGATTGAGATAGGGAGGGTGCTGAGAATACCGTCTATCGAGCACATGCAGATGAGATTGCTGGATTAATCTGCTTGGGTGTAGTTGATACACCAATCACTTCAAGGAAGATCGCGCCGTACTTTTCCAGCTTGTGTTCGCCCACACCACTGATGTGGCTCATCTCTTCCAAACTTGTAGGCCGAGTTTCGGCCATCGCTTTGAGAGTCGAGTCGTGAAAGATGACGTAGGGAGGTACGCCCAGTTCCCTGGCAAGATCCAATCTGCGGGTTCTCAGTGCTTCGAAGAGGCCAACCGACTCTGGATTAACTAACTTGCTTGCGGCACTGACCTTTTTCTTCTTCTCACGACCCAGATGATCCTTCCTTAGAGATATGCTTGCATCCCCTTGTAGTACTCTTGTGCTCTCGGATGTAAGTTGAATGCTTCCGTATCGCTCCATATCGACTGCCAGATATCCCGTAGACACGAGTTGGCGGAATACTGATGACCATTCCCGTTCGGAGAGCTCTGTGCCCTTGCCGAAAGCAGTTAGTTTATCGTGTCCAAGACGACTCATCCGATCGTTGGTCTTGCCGAGCATTATATCGGTAAGATACGTCGCTCCAAATCGCTGCCCGGTCTGCTTCACCAGATAGATAGCCTTCTTTGCGGCAAGCGTGCCATCCCAGGTTTCGACGGGATAAAGACAGGTATCACAGTTTCCGCAAGGTCCTGTCGGCGCATCTCCGAAGTAGGAAAGAAGTATCTGTCTGCGGCAGGTCGCGGCTTCGCACAGACCCAGGAGAGCGCTCAGTTTCCGATGCTCCAGACGCTTGTGAGCATCGTCCGCGTACGATGAATCGATGAGGCTTCTGTGTACAGCCACGTCGGCCAGCCCATAAGCCATCCAGGCGTCAGCTGGCAGCCTATCGCGTCCGGCGCGTCCTGTTTCTTGATAGTAGGCTTCGATGCTCTTCGGCAGATCTAGATGTGCAACGAATCGCACGTCAGGCTTATCGATCCCCATTCCAAAGGCTATTGTGGCGACCATGATGACGCCATCCTCCCTCAGAAATCGCTCTTGATTTCGTTTTCGAATGCCTGCACTTAGTCCAGCATGGTATGGAAGCGCGTTTTTTCCTGCGTCCTTAAGCCATTTTGCCACTTCCACAGTCTTCTTGCGGGAAAGGCAGTAGACGATCCCTGCGTCGCCATCATGTTCATCGTTCAGGAACGAAAGCAGTTGCTTTTTAGGGTTCTCCTTCACCACAATCTGGTAACGGATATTGGGACGGTCGAACCCGGCAACGAAGAGACGCGCTTCACTAAGATTCAGTCGCTCGACTATCTCTCTACGTGTAGGCTCATCCGCTGTCGCGGTCAGAGCAATCCGGGGAACGTCGGGGAATCGTTCGTGGAGAATCGAGAGCGCGAGGTATTCTTCCCTGAAGTCATGCCCCCACTGAGACACGCAGTGGGCCTCGTCGATAGCAAAAAGCGCCAGATCCATGCCAGAGAGCATATCGAGCATCGAGTCCAGCACGAGCCGTTCCGGAGCAACATACAAAAGATCGATTTCTTTACTGTGCAGCCTGCTTATGACACTCGACTGTTCCGACGGGCTCAGCGCGGAGTTAAGCATCTCCGCGTTCACTCCAAGCTCTTTTAGGGCGGTTACCTGATCCTGCATCAGGGCAATCAACGGCGATATTACAACTCCCACACCTTCTCTTAGCATCGCAGGTATCTGGTAGCAGAGCGATTTACCTCCACCTGTAGGCATCAGAACAAAGGCATCGCCGCCACGGATGACATGATCGATGATCTCCTGCTGTTCACCCCAGAACTCGTCGTATCCAAAGATCCGGCTGAGTATCTCGCGGGCGCGGTCCGTTATTGAGTTGTCGAATTGGACTGTCATCAGTGGAGGGCCTTCCAAGTTCAAATATCTCGCTCCATTATACCACGTTAGCCTGCAACGCCAGTTCACAAAGAATCCCGACAGTTCCGTGATTCCAACAGTACATATCAAGTAGAGGTGCAAGGAACTGGACACCTATCAGCCTACATTCCTTATAGAGATCGAGGGCCACAGGCTACTAAAGGATGTTACAGATGAGATCACCTCGTTCACCTTTGAAGACAATGAGGAGGAGATGGATGTCCTTGAGATATCCATCTCCGACAGGAACCTGCAGTTCGTCGATGATCCGCTTTTCCAGGAAGGAAACGAGATCATTGCCCGGTTTGGATACGCAGGTGATCTTTCAGTAAGAAAAGTCGCTGTCATCAAGGATATAGACTATGACTTCCCTGAAAGCGGCGAGCCTAGTATCAAGATCAAGGCATATGACAAGGGGCATAAGCTTACAGGAAAGCAGATCCAGAGGGTATGGCAAAAACCTGCACCGGGGATCCTCTACTCGGAAATTGCGGAACAGATCGCTAAGGAACACGGGCTAACATCTGTTGTAACTAAGACTATAGGATGGCATCTTCGCATAGTGCAGGGAGCCAGGTCGGATGCAAAGTTTCTAAAGGAGCTTGCTGAGAGGTCCAGGGACCGAAACGGAAAAGGGGTAGCAGGATACGTGTTCTATATTGAGGACAACGAACTGCACTTTCACCCAAGAAACCTTCAGTCACAGCCAGCCATCGTCCTTGAGTATTTCACAGACCAGGAAGGGTTGCTCCGGTCGTTTAAGCCGTCCACTCAGTCCCAATTTGCAAAAGGTGCGGGGACAGAGACGAAAGCCGTCGGAGTAGACCCACGCAAAAAGAGGCCTGTCGAACACAGAGCAAACAACGATACGACTCCAGAACGGACGTCTCTTGGAAAGAACACTTACCTTGTGAACGGCAACACCGGCGAAGGCAGGTTCAGGGACCAGGAGTCCGGCAAGATAGTGCAGAGCTTTGAGCGGTCTGAAGGGTTCCATGAGGAGCCTCGTCAGGAACCAGTTCAGGGCAGGTCCGAGAGCCAGTTCAAAGAAGCGGAGATGCGGCAGATAGAGGCGACGGCTGTAACGGTAGGTATCCCGGCTCTTGTTGCCAAGCAAAACATCGAGGTGCGTGGAGTCGGGAGAAAGTTCTCAGGCATATACTACTGCACATCGGTCAGGCACACCTTTCAGGACGGGTATTTTTGTGAGCTCAAGCTAAAGCGAAATGCCCTTGGAAAAGGCGCTGGAAACAAATCAACAGAAGTTAAGGGCAAGAAAAACGAGACTCATGCCCCCCAAAGCCCTAAGCGGCAGGTCATAAACTTGTCCAGAGAGACGGCCAAGACTCAGGCGCAGCCGGTAAAGCCTGTGCCAAAGATGGTCCGGATAGATGCCAATACCGGCAAAGTAATCAGCAAATGATCAGGAGGAAAGACTCATGCAAGTAATAGGGTTTGTAATAGAGAACAAGGAGGTCATTGCGACCTTCATCATTTCCCTCATAGCCGTCATCAAGCTTACAGCTTGGGGAAAAGCCCAGGCAAGAGCTCTCGATGCAGTGGTCGGGGTCATAGAACGCTTAGGCATCCGGGAAGTAAAGACCGGAGTCGCTTCAGCTCAGATAAGCCTTCCGACTGCAGCCAGAGATGCACTAGATGATTCCGTAGCAAAGGCTGATCCAAAGAAGTCACCGCTTACTACCGGACTAAAGATCGTTCGGGAGATGTTCAGGGGTCTTTAGGTGGCACTTCCTTTTGAAGACGGTGGGCACGCTGGGTCCCATTTCTACGGAAAGTATCGTGCCTTCGTCCGCGACAATCACGACCCGGAGAGGCTCGGCAGATGTAGGCTGGAGATACCTGCAGTCCTTGGAATAGGCCCAGAGAACTGGTCAGACTGGGCCTACCCATGCTTTTCATTCGGTGGAATAGACAACTGTGGCACGTTCCTTGTCCCACCTGAGGGTGCGTCCGTCTGGGCGGAGTTTGAAGGCGGGGACCCCCAGTTTCCGATCTGGTCGGGAGTCTGGCTTGCCGGTACGAACCCCGGTGAGATGCCTGATGAAGCAAAACGCCTCTGCAGCGGCACTGAATGCACGGTCTGTCCGGACAGGGCAGAGCATGAGAAGAGTGCCGAGGACAACCTGGAACATAGGAAGTTCCACGCTCACCCGCCGTACTGGTGCCCAAAGGTGTTCGTCTTAGCGAAGACTCCAGCAGGACATACTATCCTTCTGGACGACAGGGAGATTGATGCCTGCATCAGGATTGTAGACTCATCTGGGCAAGAGATAACACTCCAGTCCGGACGCAGAGTCGAGATCACCGACAAAGCAGGAAGCAGGATTGTCATGGACGCCGCAAGCGGCGATATCACGATCATCTCAGCTGGCAAAGTCCACATCAACCCATAGGGAGGCAGCATGACAGAAAACGAGTGCCAGGGACCGACAAAGTGCGGTTGGGTTGAAAGCGAGAGGCTTCTTGCAAAGACCTTCGATACCTGGCGAGCAGAGTTTAGAGAGATACTCGAAGACCACCGGCGTGACATCCAAAGCCGACTTGAGAAGATAGAGCGGCAGATCGAGCTTAAGAGTGATAAGGAAAACGTGGACCTTTTAGTCCGCGGCATCCGTGATGAACTCTTACGGCATGACGGAGAGATAAAAGGGATCCATGCTGCACTCGACACTAAAGCCGGGACCGACAGTCTCTGGAAGCTTGCAGCAATCATTGTCACTATTGGCGGGATACTCTCCGGCATCATAAGCTCGGCTCTCACATACTTTAGGAGATAGTCCTTGGGATTAGCTCAGGCAAGACTTGGAGACAGGACGGACCACGGAGGCACCATCATATCAGGCTCTCTGAGAACACTCATAAACGGCATACCGGCAGCGCGAAAGGGTGACCTTCATTCCTGTCCCATACCCGGCCACGGCGTAACACCGATTGTGACCGGAAGTGCCAATGTGACTATTGAAGGACAGCCCGCGGCACGCACAGGCGATATTACCGAATGCGGTGCAGTCATCATATCAGGTAGTCCTGATACAGAGGTTGGATAAATGGCAATTCATATATATAAGGATATAGAGCTCACCGAACAGATATCTGAAGGCGATATGGCAAGCCCTGACACAGAGACTCTCGACGGCTCATCTGGTGAATCAAAAGACCGCGAGCTTTTTGTGGCAAATGAGCAGACCACTCTTTCTGATGCCATTGACGCAGTCTCCTCAGACTTAGTGCTCGCTGTCCCGCGCTTTTCAGACGGGGAAGTCATCATCATCGATTCCGAAGAGATGCGGGTCATATCAGGCGGTGGGACAACTGTCCTCACGGTCCAAAGGGCAATCTACGGGACACAGCCTGCATCCCATGCACAGGGCACAAAAGTCTACAGCGCATGCAACTATACAAACCTCAAAATAGCGCCTGTGGACACATCAGGGACAGACGAGTCTTCTTGGTGCACACTTGCACCAACAAAAGAAGGACTGGATGCTGCACCTGGGCATGAACTTGTTCTTGGCGATAAGAGCTATAGCTCTACTGTTTCCTTCTTCCGAAGGCTAAGCGTTCCCGCAGGAACAGGATTGGACAAGAAAACCGACCTTAAACTAAGGCTTACCGGCAGCATGAGCCTGGTCTAGACAAGGAGGACCAATTGGCATATAAAAGCACTTCTGGAACAGCGAGCAACACTGCAGACATGCTCATCAGGTTAAAGGATTTCATCATCGAAACGTGTGGTTGGACTCTACACGATGACCAGATGACACAGGCACAGCCGTATTTTGTTGCATTCTCTGCCGGAGAGTCAGGTAGAGAAGACATATATCTGCAATTTATAAACGATGCGGCCACCAATAATATCCTGGTCAAAGCAGCACTCTACTGGGACGCATCAAGCCACACTGCGATAAAGCCTGTGTTTTCGTCCGGGTCAACGGTAATTGTCACATCGGACTCGGCTCCGTTTAACTACTGGATATATGTCAACCCTGACAGGGTCTACGTTGTGACGAGGATCGGCGCTACCTATTACGGACATTACAGCGGAGTCATAAAACGGTTCTGGTCGGACCAGATCGCTGTTACGCAGGACGGAGCAGACGCGGGAACAAATGTCACTGTTTCGGTCAACGATGCCTCAATCCTTTCTCCAGGCAAGTTCTACGTCATAAAAGACAACGCGAACATCGCACGCACCCAGGTCACAGCAACCGATGTCTCGTCTACTCCAAATACGGTAACCATAGCCTCTCTTGCAACTGCATACGCAGCAGGGGCTAAGATCGGAGAAGACCCTCAGCCGGTAATGGTCAGCTGTTCAGGCATGCCGGGCGGGTATTTACTGAACAGATGCGACGGATATGCCGGACAGATGTCACATCCATGCAGTGCCCGTGAGTTTTCCGGTTACCAGACAGGTGTAAGCGATCCAGACAACAGGTATCGCCTGGTAGCGATGTACCCTATCCTCGTCACTGGCGATGATGAACTACGCGGTGAGCTTATTGATGTGTATTCAATTGGTTCAGGAGCAGGTGCGTCCGAAGATGTGCTCGACCTGGGAACTTCTACCTACAAAATATTCTACGTAAGCGGCGGACCAAGCACATGGATAGCAGTGAGGGAGTAACAAAGTGGCAGTGAGACCTGGGAAGTTGGTCCAAATAGAAATAAAGGCTGGCGTATATGCGATCCGGAATAAGCTTTTCATCCGCAATCTGAAAGCCATCAGGATAAAAGGAACCTTGCGACGTGACGGCACATAGTGGCAAGGAGGTAGACATCTGCATCAGCCCTCTGAACGCCGGGTCTGTCTCACCGAGGTTTCGTATGGCAAGGCCAGGCCAGGCTGGACACACTTACGGTATAGTTCCAACTTCAAGTGAAGAATTTAGCCTGCTTGCAGATGTCCTGACCATCTCTGCGATAGTGTCAGGTCTTGTATCAGATGTCTCGATCAATTTAGATAGCAGAGCAGACATAAATATTGACCTCTTCGCGGCTTTGACAGGAAAGTTCCTGGTGGATGTGGACCTGGCGCTTGCCGTTTCGGAGGCGTTTGGGATCTCTTGTGATCTGACCTCTAGCATCGTACAGCCGACTATGACTTATGTCGACATCCAGATCATCATTGTTGATACGAGCTGTGATGATGACTACACAGTCGAAGGTTATGGGACTACCGGCACCAGAGACCCTGCGCTTGAGTTCCTCGGCAAAGGTCTCAAGTTCCCGTTCACATTCCAGAGGAGATCAGGTGGGACGCAGATCTCGACGGCAACATCTTCGGACCACGCACACATCCACGAGAGCATAAGGCAGACCCTCGGGACGAGGAAAGGCGAAAGGTTTATGAGACCTGAGTTTGGATCAGACCTCCACAAGCTCATCTTTGAACCGAACGACCGTATACTGTACGGCCTTATCAGACACGAGGTGGTGGACGCACTGGATAAGTGGGAGCCAAGGATTATTGTAACGGATATAGCGGTCGAACAAGGGGATGACGAGCACCTGGTCCTGGTAAATATCAGCTACAGGCTCATCTCAAGCCAGGTCGAAGGGAACATGGTGTACCCATTTTACAGGGAGTCGGAATAGATGGCACAGGCAAAGCGCGGGAGGCTCCCGTACGTAAACAAGGACTATGAATCAATCCGGGAGGAGCTTATGTCCCGGATACCGCAGCTTACCGACCGCTGGACCGATTTCAACGCAAGTGACCTTGGAGTGGTGCTCCTCGAGCTCTTTGCAGGGATTGCAGATATGCTCGCATACTACATCGATGCACAGGCAGCCGAGTGCTACCTTCCGACAGCCAGGCAGCGGCAGAACATCATAAACCTCTGTTCACTAATCGACTACAGCTTGCATGGGCCGGTCGCTTCGACTACCACGCTTCGCTTTACCCTAAAAGAGTCGCAGGCTGATGACATAGTGATTCCGGCAGGCACTCTGGTGCGAGCGCCCGATGCAAATACACCTGTTCCTTTCGTTACAACCGCTGGACTTACAATCAAGGCGGGTGCGACCGAGGCTGAGACTAATGCCGTGCAAGGTGAGGCCGTTACAGAGAGCTTTACCGGGACGGGCCAGCAGATGGCAAGGATTACTCTTGCCCGAACAGACATTGCCGAAGGTACGGTCAAAGTAGTTGTAGCCAGTGTAGAGTGGCAGGAGGTGGAACATTTCACCGACAGCGGCGCGGAGAACACTCATTTCCGGGTCGAGCGGGATGGGCTTGATCGAGTCTCCATAATCTTTGGCGACGGCAAATGGGGAACGTTTCCCCGGCAGGGTGCGACAATTGATGTCTCTTACCTAGCGACGCTCGGTCCAGACGGTAACCTTGCTCCGCATCGCGTTACTGAAATCATCTCTTACATATATACGAGCGGTAATGAATTGGTTCAGTTGACTGTCGATAATCCGCTCCCAGCAACCGGTGGATCGGAACGAGAGTCGGCAGACCATGCTAAAGAGACCGCACCGGCGGTACTTCGTTCAACCTGGAAGGCTGTGACAAGAGACGATTACACGGCGCTATGTCTTGCCTTCCCAGGAATAGCGAAAGCCAGGGTGATGGATATCAACGATGACCCGAACCTACGGATCTACACGGTCCGGATCTGTATAGCGCCTGACGGCGGTGGACTACCCTCACCACTCTTGAAAGAACATCTTGAGAGTTACCTCGATGCGAGAAGACTTCTCACCATTGATGCAGGTATAGTAGATCCCGCCTATATTCCCGTCAATGTGAGCGCACTTCTATACACCTATCCCGGCCAGGACATTCAAGTGGTGAAAAAGCGCGCACTAGAAGTGCTTGAGTCGCAGTTTGCATTTGAAGGCCAAGACTTTGGAAGCCCCGTGTATCTCTCCGATCTTGTAGCGCTCCTTGATGGCGTGGAGGGGGTAAGCCACGTCGTCCTCCGGGAGCCAATGAAGGATGTTACCTCAGGCTTCAGGGAGATACCCACTCTTGGCACTGTAACGATTGATACCCAGGTGGTCAGGTGATGGCAGGGATGAAGGAAACAATGAAACGGCTTCTGCCGGAAGTGTACACCCTGAGCGACGCAAGCGGCGACATTGATGTGTTCCTCTCGGTCGTCGGTCTCACTCTCGATGACCTGAAGGTACGTATTGACCGTATCCCCGGGCTTGCATTTCCGAGGTATTGCCCACCGGACTTCCTCGGCTGTCTTGCTTCGCTTGTTGGAGCAGAATATGACCCACAAAGAAATCCATCTCCACAGAGGCAGAGGATAATCGAGGCGATAGAGCGCTACAGAAGATGCGGCACATATGAAGGGTTAAGAAAAGAGCTATCAAGGCTTGGCTGGAAGGGAGAAATAATCGAGACCTTCAGGAAGATCCTCCGCCTAAACTACCATGCCAGGCTCGGCAGGCAGAAGCTCCCTGGGCATAAGTATAACCACGGGATCTACGGGATAACTGATCCCATTAATACTGATGAATTTCTGCAGATCGTCCTTCAGCACCAACCTGCGGGGACAATAGTCTGGATTGGAGAGGAGACAGCGAGTTTATGAATGACAGCACATTTGATGCAGCAAAGAATTATAAAAGAGTCTGCTACCGGGAAGACCGTGACCTTCTTAATACTGAGCTAAACGAGATGCAGGACGTAGCGGCGCACGACCACGCGATGCTCTTCGACAGGATACTATCTCCCGGAGCAATACTATCCGGCCTTGTAGCTACGGCAGCGGGCAATGATGTCACAATCACAGATGGGTTTGTTTACCTGGGCGGCTGCGCTGTCCAAGTTTCGGGTGCAACACTAAGCTTTTCTGAGCCTGGAGAGCACATTATCTACGTGGATGTCTTCAAAAGAGACGTGACTGCATCGGAAGACCCGACACTTGTAAACCCACTGACCGGAGAGCCGACCGCCGAGCGAGAGAAGTGGATCGCGACGCTTCAGGCAAGGGACACCTCCGGTGATCCGCTGCCGCAGGGAGCGAAAAGCAGGTCCGTTGCGCCGGTGCATATATTCAACCGGGACACCGGTGAGGTCAAACCCGCAGCAGGCGGGTCCGGGGATGGCGGAAGTATCGTCTCCAGCTTCGCGAATCACGCAGGTCACGGAGGGCTAGATCGTCATCCTGCGGCAACGGAAGAGATGGCAGGCTTCATGACTCCTGAACAGGTGTCTTCGGTTGCAGATCACGAGATAAGGCTTGATGCAGCCGAATCCGACCTCACCGGTCTATCAGGTGCGCTGACTGCACACAAGACATCCGCAGACCACGACAGCAGGTACTACACTGAGACAGAGTCAAATGCCAGGTTCGCACCGATAGGTCACGTAGGATCGAGCAGCACATCACAGCATCCAGCGGCAACCAGTTCAGCTGCTGGGTTTATGAGTGCTGCCGATAAATCGCAGCTTAACGACCACCAGTCGAGGATCACAACAATTGAAAGCACTCTACCGAACAAAGCCAATACCGCTGATGTCACGGCAGTATCAAATGCGCTTAATACACATAAATCATCGTCCGACCACGACAGCAGGTATTACACAAAGACTGTCTCAGATGGTCGTTATGCGCCTATTTCGCATGTGGAGTCTGGTGGCTCTGCGCACGCGCTTGCAACTGTAGCCCAAGCGGGGTTCATTCCAAAAGAGGTCTATGAATGTCTTACAAAGCTCATATTCTGGAGCGGCAGGTACGACTACGAAAATGATGGAGCAGGAACAATGCCCTACAGCTTGTTATCAGGCCGAGACGGTCTGCTCTGGAAAGGCAGGTGTGACAGCAACTCCACCCAAATCCTTCAAGCCATCATCCGATCTGCCTCATCGCATATTACAGCAGAGTTTGAGCTCTACCACATGGCAGGAACTGTCACTATGCAGACAGGAAGCAGGGTGAGGCTGGCCGATTCAGGATCATATCCTCCGACTGTGCCCGGTGGAAAGATATATCTTGTGGACCTCTACCCGGACACATTTACCAGCGTAGTGATAAACGTTACGGGGTCAGGAGATGTAGGGTTCGCACTTAAAATATACCCCGGAGACGAGCGGCAGATATGCTTCGATCTCGACCCTGATAGAGCAGACAAAGCCATTGTAGTCTGACCTTCTTTACATGGCTGTGGCGGTGGGTAGCTAATCTCATCCCACAGCCATTATTTCGTATCACAGCCGCCTGGAAAGTAACAGAAGAATCTTCCTAAAACCCCTTCAAATGACTTGATGTTTCTTTCGATCTGAGGCATTCATTGTGATAGAGAACAGATGTTCTGTTCTAAGTCTAGTGGAGGTAAAGCAGCAAGTGAAGCTTCAAGAACTAAGGTTTGGCTGCGAGATAGAGACGATAAGGCGCAGCCGGGGAGATGTGGCAAGAGCCATACAGTCAGTGTTAGGCGGTGAAGTAAGGCATGTGGGAAGCCCATCATCTTACGATCCGTGGGAAGTAAGAGATGAACAGGGAAGAGTATGGAAGGTCGTTGCGGATTCATCCTTAACAAGTGTTCCCCCTAACCTGCGGGCAGAGGTGGTAAGCCCGGTCCTTAAATATGAGGACATTTCTACGCTTCAGGAAGTCGTGAGGGCGATCCGAAAGTGCGGTGCAGCAGTTGACGGAAAATGCGGAATGCACATCCACGTTGACTCAAGCGCCTTTACCGGAAAGACACTCGCAAACCTCGCAAAGATAATGTTCAAGCAGGAGCCACTCATCCTGACGGCACTTGGAGTAAGTGCGTCAAGACTTAGGCAGTACACCAAGCCGATAAGCCCCGAGTTCATCGAAAGACTTGAGAAGAGCCGACCAAAGACGCTCGATCAGGTGAACAGACTGTGGTATGGACATCTAAATACCCATCCCGCACATTATGACTCAAGCCGCTACAGCTGCTTAAACCTCCACAACGTCTGGTTTAGAGGGACTATTGAGTTCAGGATGTTTGAGGCGACACTTCACGCTGGCAAGGTGAAAGCGGCTGTCCAGTTCGTGCTCGCAATCGCAGCAAAAGCCTTAAACAGCCGCGGGGCATCGAGCAGGAAACGTGAGTATGATCCTGCTTCAGCTAAGTACGACTTCCGGGTCTTCCTCATCCACTTAGGGCTAAACGGCGAAGAGTTTAAGACTGCAAGGCTTCACTTGCTTCATGCCATGCCGGGAGACGCTGCCTGGAAGAACGGCAGGCCGAAGTCAAAGTCCCCGAAGCCTGCGGTGGAACCGGAGGTGTGCCATGCAGCAGACTAAGGTGCCAATTCCTGCCGATGTGCTGGAGGGGCTGGAGGCTGTCAGGACATCGGGTAGGACCAACATGCTCGATGTACCCGTGGTAATGAAGCTTGCCCTGGAGATGGGGTTTCCTCAGACTACCCTGTGGATAGATGAGCACCAGGCTCTGTACGCGGCTGGAGTCTTCAGAGGATTTAGACCAACCGAGAGGCTTGATGAAGACACGCTCATCGAAATGGCGACAAAATTTCTCGACAGCGAAAGAGGTGACTTCTGATGTGTGGACAGGCTGGGATCATTTTCGGCGCAAAAAAGCGGAATCAGAAGGAGATGGACTACTTTCGGAAACTCTTCAGTTACCTGCTGCTAAGAAGCGAGGCACGAGGGCCTCACGCTACAGGTGCAGCCTGGCTTAACAGAGCCGGTGAGCACAATATATTTAAGCAGCCTGTTAGGGCAAGAGAGTTTGTAGATGACGACGCGTTTACGGACCTGCTCAAAAGTGTCAACAGTAACACCACCTGGCTTGCAGGACATACCCGCTGGCAGACCAGAGGGGACGCAAGAAACAACGCCAACAATCACCCAATAAGGGCAGGAACCGTAATAGGAACACATAACGGAACAATAACAAATGCAGACCTGCTCTTTAGCCGCCTTAAGCTTCCGAGGTTTGCTGAAGTAGACAGCGAACTCATCTTCAGGATGGCAGATAACTCACTGGCAGGTGGTCGTATTGATAAAGAGCCTTTAGCCAAACGCCTTGCACTCTGCAAAGGAGAGATGACTGCTGTGATAGTATCAAAGCTCGATCCGGAGGTGATAGTCCTGATAAAAGGCAACAAGCCTCTTGAGCTAAGGTACCACAAGGGTTTTAATGTCATAGTCTATGCATCATGTGCAGACTATCTGGAGAGTGTCCTTGCACCTGCTAATGGCTGGGGGAATGTCCCGGTAAAGGAAATGGAGATGGCTGCGTTCCACTGCAGTGACCTTATGAGCTACAGTGTTACGCCATTTCGGCTGGCAGGAACGAGCAAACACTCAAGTTTTAGACGGTTTATTATCCCGGATGAAAAAGAGAGGTAAGGGCTATGAGCAGAAATATACCCGGACCGCAGACCAAAGACGCTGCGCTCAGGGTCTTCGTATACGGCACGCTAAAGAAAGGGTTCTGGAACCACGATATGTTCTGCCGGGATGCACTTTATATCAAAGAGGCTGCTCTTCGAGGACAGCTTTACGAACTGCCTTCAAGGATTCCGGTCCTTCGAGTGCCGGATAATGACATACTCGCTTTTGGAACATCAGATCCTTTGGCTGACGCTATAACGCAAGAGCGATACCTGGATCAGATGGCGGTCGATACCATCTGCGATCCTGCATGCCGAGAGATGATACGAGGGGAGATGATCGTGTTTCCACACCCAGAGCTCTCACTGCCGCCAATGGATCGTCTGGAAGGGTTCATGCCGGGCTGTCCGAGTCTTTACATCCGTGTGTTGGTACCTGTAGTGACAGAAAATGATGTTCTACCTGCATGGTGCTATATTGATGGAGGAAACCTGAGGAAAAGTATAGTCCCAACGAGGAAGTCCTGCTGGCCATAGCAAGACTCACAGTCCAAGCGAGTCAGCACTGTTTTCCTCAAAGAGCCTGCCGAGCCTTACATAACGCTTGAGTGTGGACTGGCAGCGATGTCCGGTCTGCTGCATGATAATCCTATCTGCAACACCGGACCTTGCCGCTTGGGTGCAGTGACCACTTCTCAGGCTGTGGCCACTGTATCTCTTCGGGTCAAACCCTGCAGCTTTTGCGGCTCGTTTGATGACTTCTCCCACTGCCCTCCTGGACAGTCTGTCTGAGACGATGTTTCCATGTCGGTCGAGCCCCCTAAAGACTGCACCTTCTGATATACCGGAGGCTTTTAGCCAGTTTCTAAGAGCAGCTACAGGACAGGTGTCCTGGCTCTTGCCGTATGGGATGCCTACCCAGCGGCCTTCACCTTTCTGGTCTGTCTTGCTGCGGCGGATGAGGACCAGCATTCCCTCATCCCTGTAGCTTATATCACCTGTATCCAGTCCTACTATCTCAGATCTTCGAAACGCCCCGGCAAACCCCAGAAGAATAAGTGCCTTGTCACGTATGCCGATCAGTGTCCCCGGCAAAGCTTTGACCATCCGCTTGATGTCTTCAGAAAGCAGCGCATCTACAGGTTTTGGTGGTGTGCCAAGTTTCCTGGTCATCCCCCGTAGGAGTTCCTTTATAGCGGGATGAGTAGTCGGCGTTGGATAGCCGGATGCTCTGTGAGCTGCAGCAATAGCTGCGGAATGTCTCCTTATGGTAGTCACACGAAACCCCTTAATTGCAAGGGATGTAAAATAGCAGGCTACTATCTCAGGGGTGGACGGCAGGCTGATAAGTCCCATCCTGGTGCACCAGTCAGAAAACGACTGCCAGTCTCTTTGGTAGACCTCCTGGGTGCTGTCGGCAACGGTGGTTGAGAGGAACTTTTGGGCTTCTTTTAGGATATCAAGAAGTTCAGGAGAGAGGTTCTCCGTCACTTCCCGGAAGACAGTATTTCCAGAACCTAGTATAGCATGGCAATCAGGCATACGCAAGTAATATTTTCACACATCGTCATATTTGGGCGTGATCTATGGATTAGATGGAGTCGCCGTGACTATGAAGGATAAAGGGATAACGGGATTAAGTCAAGGACTAAATGAAAATGAGGAGAAATATGGGCTTCTAGCTTCCGCGAATACTGTCTTATCGCATCTATGAGATGATACCCGCTTCTGTGTGGGCTGTCTGCCTATATGCTAGATGCTCTTTTAAGTGGCATGTGTGGAGGCTTACAAAGATGAAGGCTGTAAAGCTGCTGTTCGTATGGTTTTTACTGCTCGTTGTACTGACTGGGCAGTCAGCTGCAGCGGAGCTTTCTGTAAGCTTCATAGACGTAGGACAAGGAGACTCAATACTAGTCGAGTTTCCCTGTGGTAAGACAATACTCGTAGATGCCGGACCGTCAAGTGCCGGAAGACCTGTGGTGGACTATCTTAAAAGTAGAGGCGTGAAAGCTCTGGACACTATTGTAGCCACTCACCCACATGAGGATCACATCGGAGGAATGAAAGCAGTCCTTAATGCATTTCCTGTAGGCAGGTTCTGGGACAGCGGCTTCTACCATGGGTCTGGCACACAGAAAGATATGCTTTCTACCATAGATGAGAGAGGTATTCTCTTTTTTACGCCAAAAGCCGGGTTTACTGAAAAGGTTGGCGATGTCAGTGTATCAGTCCTGGCTCCACAAGCCGGGGCTAAAGCTGATAGCGCTAACAACCAGAGTCTTGTGATCCTAATAGTCTATGGCAAAACAAGTTTCCTTCTTGCCGGAGATATGGAGAGTCAGGAGAGACAGTCTGTCGACTTCTGGCCGGAGAGTACAGTACTGAAGGTCGCCCATCATGGAAGTTTTGATGGTACCGATCCTGCTCTCCTCCGGCAGGTAAAACCGAAGATCGCTGTGATCTCGTGTGGAAGAGACAATCCATTCGGCCACCCGGACAAGGCCACACTTGATGCTCTGCAAGCTGTCGGAGCAGTCACTTATGTGACCGCAGAAGTAGGGACTATTGTTGTGACATCAAACGGGGTTAATGTCACAGTCGAAACAAAGGAGGTGAAAAGTCATCACGTTACCCGCAGAGAAGACGGATGCATGCTCAAAAGCCATGTCAAAGGAGAACCTGGCTTAGCTTTGTTCTTTACGAAGCGACCTTATGTAATGAGCGATGTTCTGGAACTCACCAAGGAGAAACTGGGAGTCCTGTTCGTTTAATAGTGCCATAACACGTTCGACCTCCTGTGCGGCACCAGCCCAGGGACGTTCCGTGCTTACAGTAAGGAGTTCATACACCTCTACGTCCAGAGCTTCCGCAAGTGAGATGAGTGTACCAAACGAAGGGACCCTTTTCCCCAGCTCAAGCTTGGCTATGTAGTTGGTGCTTAGGTCGGACCTCTCAGCCAGTTGCTCCTGGGTAATCCCCAGGGTCTTGCGGCGGTCGCGCATGCGTTGGGCCAGTGTGCTGAGCAGTTGTTCTGTCTTAGTCTGTTGTTTCATCATATCGAAGTTTACGGGTTTAGCAAGCTTGCCTCAATGGACTAGCTAGACAAGATATTTGACAGCTCGTGCAGCTGGAGGCATAATGGGATTATTATGATTGCCTGCTTTTTGACTACAGTAGTCCTTGACTAAGCTGTATTCCTGGGGTAATCTGACAGTATGCCTGCAAGCTTCTGGCACATGTCATGCAGGGAGGAGATTTGAATGTAGTTGTACATTGGCCGGACGAATTCAAGCATAACGCCAGACTTCACTCGCTACTCTGTTACTTACCCAATTTATTGTTATCAAGTTTTTGAGACTAAAGATGTGATCTTAATGTTATCTTGGCAGCCGGTAATTGACAGACTAGCTTGGTAATATGTCTGTAAACTATTTTGGAGGAATGAAGGTCAGAATGAACGGGAGTAATAAAGCCAAGTTAGTAGTGCTATTCGTGCTAGCATCAATATTATGCCTAGCCACCGCAACAATGGCGCTAGTCCCTGAGTGGATGACAAGACCTGGGACTGTTGCTAATGCTATATCACAGGATGACGACACTCATGTCTATCTCGACGCAGTTGTGATTGATAAGATCATTACAAGAGAAGCAACACCGTATTTCACGGTGAGAGAAACTTGGAATGCTACTTCTAGGGTTTGCATACTGGCGATGCCAAATGAGTTGCTTCGCAGAGGTCAACTGCTTGACATCGACGGCTATCTTACTACTTTACCAAGTGGCGAACGTGCAATCAAAAATGTAATAGTCTGGGGTTATACTGACAAGGATGGAACGCTCCTTGTCCACGGAGGCCCGACCAGCAAAGGAATCATGGCTCCACAACCCTGGGATTATAAGGTCGATCTCACTGAAGAATATCCACTTACAAAGTCAAACACACAATCTGAGCTCACTACAGATACAAGCACTTCGGATTCAGAACCGAACTCATCTCCTGCTGAACCGCCCACTTACTATCAATCGGTTGGTGATGTTTTTATGGACACAACCGAAGCACAACCACAGATGGCGCGATTGGCCTCACTGTACGATGGTATAGGTGAAGTCACCGGATTGGCAGATTATGCTAAAGTAGAGTTCCAATGCAAAAGAATTATCGGATATGGTACTGACACAGTAGATAGTGTAACATACAAATATATTGATATTGCCGATGATCTGCCTTCGGCAGACTGGATTCGCTGTTATTATTCAGGGAGCTTTACTATCTCGACCGATGACCGAGTGAATAGGATCACTGGTCAGATACAACATGTCAATTCAGTTCCCGTGATTTGCGTTAACGACGGTCCAGGCTATGATCCCCAAGTACTAGAAGGCGTGCTCCAGATAACTACCCACCAGTCAATAGGATGGGCAAAGACTTTTGCTGATGGAACCACTCTTCCTCTATCTCTTGACAACAAAGTGGTTTCGAGGTCATATCCTTCTATTGGGTATTTCTATGTTCAAGAACCGGGAAGATCGTCTGGAATCAGGATATATAACCAAACATTTGCACAAGCAGTTCAGCCAGGTACCACAATAACCATCTCCGGAGCTATATCAAGCTTAGATGGAGAACGACTTTTGACACCGACCAATGTCACAATCACCGGGTCCACCGACCCACCTGGAACACTCGGAATGAACAACAGAGTCCTTGGAGGTGGAGGCTTCAACGTTTATACACCCGGTATAACAGGTTCTTTCGAGATGCCGAATGTGGGGCTCTTTGTCCGCATTTGTGGTAGAGTCACCTCTGTTGATCCCAATACCGATCCACACTACTTCTATCTCGATGACGGCTCCAATGTCAATAACGGAGAAGGCAGTCCTAGGGGAGTGAAAGTAAGCTGGGAGTGGCATGGCAGCCAAGATGGCAATCCACCGATAGCGGCTCCAGAGGAAGGCTGGTACGTCTGTGCAAACGGCATCAGCAGCAGTGAGATATCAGGTTCTCAGACTGTTCGCGTGCTCAGGCTGCGCAGACAGGAGGATATGCGGGTTGTTCAACCTGAAGATAGCACTGATCCCTATGTTGATATGACCACTCCTCCAAGAGGAGAGGTGCATACTGGACAAACTACCATCCAGATATCAGGTACTGCCACGGATGCTGATACGGGAGTTGTCTCGGTTCAGGTTGGTTTCACAGCCACGAGAGTAGATATACCGCCAACGACTTGGTCAGTTGCAGACTATAACCATGCTACCCATATCTGGTCACTTGGTTGGCAGAATCCGCAGACTCAAAGAGTTTGGATAAAAGCAACCGACTTTACGGGACGAACATCAACAATTAATCAAGACATCACTGTATCCGCTGTCACAGTCATTTATGTCAACGGCTCCGATCCTAATGCATGTGATGATGCAAACCATGGTGCAAGTTGGCAGCTACCGAAGAAAACAGTGATAGCTGCTATGACTGCGGCGGCACCTGGCCAAGAGATATGGGTTGCCACAGGTAAGTATCAAGAGTCTGCATCAATATCTCTGAAAGATGGTGTCGGGCTGTACGGCGGTTTCGTTGGCACCGAGGATAGTCGAGAGCTAAGAAATTCCACATTGTATGAGACCATACTGGATGGGTCTGGTACCAGAGGTGTTGTGACAGTATCGAGCGGTGCGACGATTACCACAGTCATAGATGGTTTCGTAATCAGAAATGGGAAATCTGGCTACGGAGGCGGCATTAACTGTTCAAATGCATCTGCAACTGTCATCCACAATGTTATCATAACCAACTCTTCCAAGTATAATGGTGGAGGGATATACTGCTCTAACAGTTCAGCTATTATCAAGGAAAATTTGATTGCCGGCAACGTGGGGAGTCATGGTGGGGGAATCTGCTGCTCCAATAGCCCTGTTATTATTGCCAACAATAGGATAGCTGGCAATGGTCTAAATTACCAATCAGGTAATGGTGGTGGAATATACTGCTATGGCAGTTCCCCAGTCATTACGAACAACACGATCATCGGTAATACATCTCCCTATTATGGAGGAGGTATTTATACCTCCAGTAGCTCTGCAGTATTTACAAACAACACATTAAGTGACAACTCGGCATATTATGGCGGAGCTATATATTGCTACTCTGGTAATCCTACTCTGTCTAACAACATCCTATCCTTCAATAGCTCTGGTGTTCACAACGACAACGCAACAGTCACGCTTCGCAACAATTGTGTGTTTGGTAACAACGAATACAACTATTCTAGTGGACTATCTGCAGGCCAAGGGGATATTTCCCAGGATCCGCTCTTCGCCGATAGATCCTATGGCAACTTTCACATGCAATCTGGATCGCCTTGTATCAATGCTGGATGGAATTCTGCTTCGGGTCTCCCGTCGGTCGATATGGATAATCAACCCAGAATCCTGCCAGAAGAGGGAACAGTGGACATCGGTGCTGATGAATCAGACGGTACCATCTGGCCTACTGGATCTACTAACATTATCTATGTCAGCCCTGAAGGCAACGATATGGATGATGGATCATCTTGGTCTTCAGCTAAGCAGACAGTGCAAGCGGCTATCAATGCTACTACTGGACAAGGTGGACAGGTCTGGGTCAGGGCCGGAACTTATCGCGAGGCTGTCACGCTACTTCCTTGTGTTCACCTTTTCGGGGGATTTGCAGGTTCCGAAGCCAACCTTTCTGAAAGGAACTGGAAAGATAACATCACGTTTTTGGATGGATATCAAACCTGGACCGTAGTAGTGATGCGTGGATGCTGCTCAATCGATGGGTTCACAATAAGTAATGGTAAAGCCGATGAATGGAATGATATTCCTGCTGGCGCGATATTCTGCGATTGCAGTTCCGGCAGAATTGCCAACAATGTCATAACAGGCAATTGGGGCAACCGCAACGGAGCTGCCGGTGGAATCTACTGCGATAGAGCGAATCCTACTATCATCAATAATAGAATAGTAGGTAATGGAACGGGGGACAACGGCGGCTGCGGTGGCATTTATTGCACGTCGGCATCCCCAATAATCGCCAACAATAGTATCAGTGCTAATTGTGGTGGTACAAGCGGTGGGATCTACATTGATGGTGGTTCGCCTGCAATTATAAATAACACAATAACAGACAACAGAGGTGGCAGTAGTGGCGGTATATATTATTCTTATTATTGCTCGGTCACTGCTGTAAATAATATCATTGCTTACAATTCGTACGGAATATACAGCTATCTTGGGGGAATAACTCTTAAGAATAACTGTATTTATGGTAACGACATTAATTTTGCTAGTGGCTGGAATCCAATTGGGCAGAATGGGAATATCTCTGCCGATCCCAAATTAGCAAGCCGAGACTACGGCAACATGCACATTATGCCTGATTCTCCGTGTATAGGCACTGGCAACAACGGCTATGTGCAATCTGGATGGGTTGATCTCGATGGCCAGTCGAGGTTACAGCCAACAGGAGGAAACGTTGACATTGGTGCAGATGAATCTGACGGAACCATACCTGATGTCTCTCCTAGCATAGTGAGAGTCAGTCAAAATGGAGACGATGCAGATGACGGATCGACGTGGCAGTCCACTATGCGCACTATTCAAGCTGCCATCGGAAGAGCAAGTGCTGACGGCGGAGAAGTGTGGGTAAAGGAAGGAGAATATCCAGAAAGGCTGTCTCTTAGCCCATTTGTCTATGTTTATGGAGGTTTCTGTGGAGAAGAGGTTTATGAATATGACCGAGATACAGGTTCTTCAGGAACCATCATAGACGGGCAACAGGGAGGCTCAGTAGTCACCATTGCTACTGCCGGCCCAACATCAATCGATGGATTTACAATCAAGAACGGAAAAGCGCAATACGGGGCAGGTATATACTGCAACCACGGTTTTCCGAGTATTGCAAACAACACAATCACAGCGAATACTGCAACTTATGATGGAGGTGGTATCTATTGCACCGCATCGTTTCCCAAGATCAATAACAACATCATCACAGCCAATAGTGCTGGTGGAACCGGATCTTATGACGGCGGCGGTGGGATATACATCTCTGGTGGGACACCAAACCTCACCAACAATACATTGACCTCAAACAACGCAATGAACGGCGGAGGGCTATATCTTTACTCTGCTCAAGGTATTGCTGCAAACAACTGCTTCACGGCAAACTCTGCAACTAATGGTAGTGCTGTCTACTGTTATTCAGCTTCGTCGTCCATCTTGAACAATACGATTGCAGTTAACTATGCAACCGGAACTGGTGCAGGTATTTACTGCGATAATAGCGCAGTGAGTATTAGCAACAACATAGTATCGTTCAACTCCTCAGGTATCTATAAGTCTGGCATAAACACGCCAACGTTAAGAAATAACTGTGTATATGCGAACACGATATACAACTACTCTGGGATAACTGATCCTACCGGAACAAATGGGAATATATCCATTGATCCTAAATTTGCTAACTATACCACCGGCGATGTGCACATTCAGTCAGATTCCCCCTGCGTCGGAACCGGAAACAATACCTTCGTTCAATCAGACTGGTTGGATATCGACGGAGATCCCAGGATTTACCCGGAAGAAAGCACAGTTGATATTGGTGCTGATGAGTCTGATGGCACTATTTGGAGCATAACACCTCGCGTCGTAATGGTGAGCCCGGATGGAGACGACGCTAACGACGGGTCGTCTTGGGAAGTAGCAAAAAGAACAGTGCAAGCTGGAATCGATTCTGCTTCTGCAGTTGGAGGTGAAGTATGGGTCAGATCGGGCACGTACACTGAGTCCATTATACTGCCGTCATACGTTCAGGTATATGGTGGCTTCTGTGGCTCTGAAGAAAACAGAACTGATAGAGACTGGACCACAAACGTGACTGTCCTTGGTAGCCCGGGCATAACAGGTCGAATCGTGACAATAGATGGCGGGCAGGGCTGTATTGTCGATGGGTTTACAATACAATATGGTAGTGCCACCAAGGGTGGCGGCATTTACTGCAATAATGCTAGTGCAACTATCTCCAACAATACAATTAAATACAATACAGCTTCAGCAGATGGCGCTGGAATCTACTGCTATAACTCCCTCCCAACTATCCTGAACAATTGGGTTGTTGGAAATCGGGGATTCCGATCAGACTCACGAGGCGGAGGAATCTACTGTGAAAACTCCAATGGTAAGATTGTTGGTAATACGATCACAAGCAACACAGCATCAACGTATGGCGGCGGAGGGATCTACCTGCGTAGTATTACCTCGGCTCTGGTTATCGCCAACAACATTATATCCTCGAATTCGTCCGGTATTTACAAGTATGAATCCGGACAGCCAACATTCCAGATACGCAACAATGACGTCTGGAGCAACGGTTCCTCCAACTACTCCTGGACACCGACTCCGTCTGGTGACATTTCGTCTGATCCTAAGATAGCGAGTGTGAATTCTGATCCTCATATACAACCGGGGTCGCCTTGTAAAGATGCGGGATGGAACAGTGCTCCTGGTTTACCGGATGTCGACATCGATGGCCAGTCTAGAACACAGGATAACATAGTAGATATTGGGGCAGATGAAACAGATGGTAGTAGTTGGAACACGATAAACATCACAGCAAACCCGCCTTACTGTGCTGTTGGCGACAATCTGACTTATACGATCACGCTTAAGGATTCAACCGGACAGCCAATCGCGGGAACCAATATCATCGTCCAGATCACAGGATCATCGATAACAAATATCACAAATAATGTGGTGACCGGCACAATAGATGAGCCTCCGGTGTCCGGCAGCTGTGCTACAAACGATTCAGGACAAATATATGTAACCGTTGTAGCTGGCATCGGCGACGAAGGCAACCTCTTTATGAATATCAGTGCTCAGGTCGCAGGAGCCAGTCAAATGATGAGTATGCAGTCTGCCTCGCAGACTTCTCTGGCGTCTGCCTCCCTTTCTAGTTTCTGTTATGATCCCAATGCTGAAGTAGGTTTGGTCATCTGTTTCGATGTAACGGGGTCTATGAGTAACGGCGCATCAGCAAAAGGCGGGCTCGAAGAACTGATAAACTACATCAGAACGCACACTCCATGGGTGAAAATAGCAGGAATCAAGGTACTGGATGAGCTGTGTAACACTCTTGATTTTACACGTGATTTCGATGCAGTAACTACATGGATAGATCTCGGCAATCAATCGGGATCCAGTGGTGATGATGGCCCCGAACTTCAACTGGATGCACTTGCGTCGGCCAACGACATGCTTTCTGGCACAGGTCGAAAACTCATAGCCCTTGCCACAAACTCTGAGTTCCATTTTGCTGGTGATGGGACTGAATTCAGCGTTTACATAGAAGCGCAAGTGATATCACTGCTATCGACGTCTGGGGCTGAAGTCTACATTGACGGTGATACAGCGAGCGATAACTATATCGACTTGGCTATCAATGGTTCAATAGAAGATGATTTGGGTGCTTACTATTTTCCGCGTCTAAAGGAAGCATTGCTACAAGGAACTAAACTAGATTTGGATGTTGATTCGGACAACAATAACGGCGATGATCCGCCTGATAGGTCGTCTGAGGAAGACTCAATTGAAGCTACAATGGCAAAACAAATTCAGATAGATAGCGACGACATCGACGATGATGACATCCCAGGTTTTGCTGATGGTTTTAACTGGGACGATGAGCCAGGTAACAATGATGACATATCGGCTCAAACTGAATTCGTACCGTTGGTTCTCGATCTAGAACGACCATTAGAACCTTCGGATCAAATCGAATTGATATATGATGCTTCAGACCCCTTGGGAGTCACGCGAGAGGGAGAAGATCCCGACTTTACTTATACGCCTGCTCCAGGAACTTTCAGGATATGGACAAAGAACGGAGATCAAGCCCGGGATCCTGCGAACGTGACACAGGGTGGCGATTATGTTCCGTCAGGAACCTTTACTGCTTCACAATTGGGTTTCACCAGTAATAAGCGAACAGTAACACTCTATATCGAAGCTGTTCAATCCCAAACTGAAGAACAAGTTGCAACAGCAATGAGGTCACTATTATCTTCGACCACAACTAGTAATGATGAGGTAAAAGTCAGGATAGGTAACAGAGCCAAGGATAAGGTGAAGGTAAAGGCATGTTTTTCTACTCTTCCACAGATAACAGCTGTCTATGTAGCTTATAGAACAGTTGGCACTGGGACCAGCAACATGGCTTTTCCATATGACAATACAGATGTCGTCATTAAAGCTATGGTTGTGGCAACCGTTAATGGCCAAAAAAGAGTTTACACCGACCTTGGCGACAAGGACACAGCAGAATCTGGTTGGCGAGATGGTGGAACGTGGCACATCTACGGTGCACAAGGTTCTAACCTACCAAACGACTGGCCCGATTATCGATGGCTATCGGATGAGAGTTCAAAGTTCTCCAGGATTTATCAGTGGGATACTGCCAATTGGGGAATCCCAACCTTTACCTGGAGAAAACGCTACCACCATTGCTATGCAAAAGGGGAATCTGGCAGAAAATATGATTACCGCCAAGCCGCTCCGTCAACGTGGAGTGGTTGGGGTACAACCGATGATGGAATTGAGTTTGGTGCTTCGGGTCTCGTTCGACTTAGAGTCACGGTACAACTCGATAATCAAAAGAAGACATCTCTTGATAATGAAAAGGCTACTCGGATAGCGGTAAGAGATCATCGCAACTTCGGTATCACCAATGACAGAAGAATCAATTATTTGCGATGGATATTTGCTTACAAAGGTGAACCTTACGAGTTTGGTGGATATTGGTTTGGCGGAAGATCCACAGATAGTTGGCACGGAGGCTCCGCTTACAGTGGGTATGGTGTAGACTGTCGTGGATTAGTATCTCAGGCAGCGCGGTGGGCTGGATATAATTGGGGAAACAACCAAGGATTAGCTTGGGTGCACTCTACGCCTAGTCTTTATACAGGAAATACTGTTACCACGGAAGCATTTCCTGAAGACGATCCGTTTGGACCTGGTGATATTCTATGCTACTGCAAATACACTAGGCGAGGACACGAGGGTCATGTTGTTTCTGTATATTATCGAGACGGAGATAACATTAGCATCATAGAAGCAGCCGGTGGCAGTCCGAACAGAAATCCTCCTGGTAGTGTGGTAAGGATTCAAGAGAACCAGAGCCTTGAGGATTGGTTGAACGACCCGTATGATGATCCAACGTGTAATTATAAGCAATTCAGGCTTGTGGTAAAATAATTGATCAAAAGAATAGGAGGTTCGGTTAAATGAGATTTAGGATATTCAGCGTGATATTTTTTGTTGTTTTATCGAATGCCAGTTTGCAGGCGGAGATAGATTACAATCCGCACAAAACTGCACGGATTGATTTCGGTGTATTAGACTCTCAGTTAGGAGTGTCGTGGGTTGACGAAACAAAGTCCAACACTGAAGGGCTGCGCAATGAAGGCTTGAGAGGCATTGCTGTGGACGGCAATGGAAATATCTACATTGGAGATTACATTAACGGCAAGATTAAGAAGTTCTCTGGTTCCGGGAAGCTATTGGCTGTTACTGGGACGGTGCTGGACAACATTCAGGTATTCGATATCGACAAACAGGGAGACATCGTAGTACATAATGAAGGCCAGGACTCTCGTATTACGAAGTTTTCACCGACAGGCAAGCTCATCTGGTCTTATTCAAGCGTAGAGGTTATTCCTCCATCACAGATGGCCAAGGTTGAAAAAGATCAAAATGTAGAGTTGCTAAGCGGATTTGGAGGCAAACTGACGGTTATGTCTAATGACAATATAATCGTCGAACTGAATGGTTGGGACCAAAACACTCGCAAACCTAGGAGTCTGGGTTTGGTACTCGATGGCGATGGTAAAATGGTAAAAGCTCTACCAATCTTTGGGATGGAGTCTAGTGGAAGACTACTAGCCTACAAATCGACCGGAGCGGATGGAGAGCCTCCCTCATCTATTGATGTCATGTTGTACGACATGGACGGGACTTTAGTAAAGCAGATTTCACTTGGTAATAAAGCTGAACACAGTTCTCATTATGCTGGTGTTAGGTTCGGAGTGTCTGCAACACTCAGTGATCGCCAAGGTGGCTTCATTACCATCTCGTATGCTCGCTCCTCCAACCCAGCAAAGATATCGGCAACAGCTGTAATAGGAAAAGATATAATTCTCAATCGGTATGATGCTGATGGAAAATATATGACACATCTCCGCTTACAGGGTAGTCCTTTCAAAGGCATCGCGTCTAATATTACAGTGGCACCGGATGGGAGTATTTATCACCTTATATTTAATAAAGACGGGGTGGATGTTGTCGTCTATAAAGCTTCCGGTAAATAGCTATCTATTATGCCGAAGTCGTATTTATTGGAAAGTAGTGTTTTATGAACCAAAAGATATTCATAGTGATTCTTCTATTGGGATTACTGCTAAGTATCTTCCCGGCTTGGAGTACATCGAGTGATGGGATGATCCAGCTTTTTCCAATTATGAGCGGCACGCGATGGGGCTACATCAACAGGGCTGGTAAGGTGGTCATCATGCCTCAGTTCGATGGCGCCGACTATTTCTCAGAGGGGCTTGCTTCCATAAAGCAAGGCGCTGGAAGCAAAGCCAGATATGGCTACATCAATCAGACGGGCAAGGTCGTAATCACTCCCAGATTCAATGAGGTGACGTCTTTTTCAGATGGACTGGCTGCTGTATCTGTCAGCAAGAACCAAGGCGTAAACACAAAGTGGGGTTACATCAACAAAAATGGTGAGTGGGTGATCAAGCCGCGGTTTGAGGAAGCTGGCAGTTTCCTCAACGGGCTTGCGAATGTATGGCTCAACGCATTAAAAGATGAAGATGAACTGGCGTGCATAAACAAGACCGGCAAAATCATACTTAGCAGACGTTTTCCTACGGCAATGGAGGGCTACAAGGAGTTTGCCTACATCAATAGTAAAGGGGTCTTGGATGTAGAGAAAAAATATCTTAAAGCTATTAAGTTTTCTGAGGGTCTGGCTGCGGTTCCAACGGATGAGGAATATGGGAGGCTGGGTTATATCGACATGCAGGGCAAGGTTGTAATCAAGCCAAGATATTCAGATGCCAAGAATTTCTCTGAAAGACTGGCTGCTGTGTGTGTCGAGTCAAATAAATGGGGCTACATAGATAAAACCGGCAAGATGGTAATTGCATCACGCTTCTCTGACGCTGAGAGCTTCTCAAATGGTTTGGCTCTAGTGACCATCTGTCCGTCAGATCGTGGGTATAGTCCACCTGATGATGATATTCACATGCCATATTTTGCCTTTATAGACAAACAGGGCAGAACTATCATCAAGCTATATGCCGAGCAAGCTGAAAGTTTCCATAATGGGCTAGCACGAATATGGTTGAGTAGTCGTGATGCTGGTGGCGAGCCGAGCTATATAGACAAGACTGGAAAATTTGTCTGGAAGGGCAAAGAATGATTGAGACTGTGCATTGCACCCATACAGTAGAACAGGCTCAAGACACAGTCTATTGCTATCCGGTTGTGACCTGACAGATAAGAAAGGAGAATTTGCAATGAAAAAGCTATGGTTATGTTTGCCATTGCTAGTGTTAAGCTATTTCACTATTGGAACCATGAGTTTTGCTGCCGATGACGGAAAGAATACTTCACGTAGTCTCTATTTCCGCGAGCCACCCCAAGAATTGGCTGGATTGGCAACTACACAATTGGCAGATCTTGAGAAAGGCTCAGCTTTATCTGACGAAGAAGCTAATTCGACTCGAAAACTTGTAGGCGAACTCGATCTTACGAAACCGGCTACGCTGAAAGCTCTTAAAGACGGATTACATCGCTCGGGTTCTGCTGCCATTGCCATTATCCAGGAATTGATGGAATCTCAGGATGACGAGACACGCAAGAAAGCCGTGTTCGCGTTGAGGTGTACCTTAGATTCGAGTAAGAATTTACCCAAGGAGAATACTGTTGCCGACTCTTTGTCTGCTACGCTGCTACACCGATCTATCTACGACAGAAAGCCAGATGTTCGTAGGAGTGCGATGGTTGGACTGAGGAACTTGGCTATCAGCCGATCTGGAAAGGTCAGGTCGGCAGCTTTAGGAGCACTTCAAGAAGGGTTGAATGATCCTGATGTGGACCTGCGGCAATTTGCTGAGGAGTGCTGCAGAGCAGCAGAACCAGCTTCTTCTGATTCCGACGCTCAATGATCGAGCTTGTATATCCGCTATAGCAGTGTCATCTAAGCTAAGTCCCTGTCACTATTGGCAGGGACTTAGCTTGCTAATCCAGCACCGACATGAGTTGGCGGTTCATGGCGCGCAATGGATGAAGCTGTGCTTACTCCGACGAGTATGACTTTGGACTATTTTCTATTCGGTGCACAGCTCAGGCAGTCAGCTTTTTTCTCGATTCTTCTTAATCCGATGTCCACAACACCTGATCTCTATTCAAATGCTCCACAGTACAAGCACCATACGAACTAACTGTTATTCATCGATTGTTGTGTCTGATGGCGACCTGCCAGTATTTAGTCACCAAGTATAGAAAAACACTGTGATATAATACAAAGAAGTCTAATTAGTATCTTAAAGAGCGATGTGCTGGATTTGTGTGGAACCTATGGAATTATAACCTTGTGCATGTCATTAGAGTCGATGGAGAAATGACCGATGAACATCCGTGAAGCTACCGCGCGGGTGCTATTAAGGGCAGGAAAAGCACTTACCACCAAGGAGATCACTGAATGATCTTTGAGCCGGGTTGTGGCAGACATCAGGCAAGACACCCGAAGCAACGGTGAGCGCAAGGCTTTATACAGATATCAAGAAGAATGGCGACAAATCGAGATTCATCAAGGTAGCACCCCAGACCTTTGCTTTAAAGAATTTCGACGGTTGTGTCATCACACCTGAAGAGTATAAGCAAACAGAAGATACTGTTTCATCTGAGACGACGGGCCTCTCTTTCATTGAATCTGCTCAAAAAGTTTTGTGTCCCCGCCGGTGCTAAAATGATCCAAACTGGCCGGTCTGAAATTGTACCACCCGTGAATTGAAAAAGGGCGGAGGAGTGATCCTTCGCCCTGTGACTCCGTAGAATTGTTAGCAAGCAACTATG
>JBDKSP010000076.1:0-2656 GCA_039680575.1 Armatimonadota bacterium | reverse complement strand
GTCACGACCCGAGCTTATCATATTTCCAAGGTGCGAGCGTTGCTCGTTACTTAAATAGACTTGATGTTTCATACCTGTATATACGAGTACAGAAGCAAAATGATTCAACTTTACAGAACACTAGTTTGTCTGGCCCGAAAGATAGCCCGTGTCGCCTGGTCAATTTATACTCACAAAACACAATTCTGCGGGGAAAGACTCACAGCAGGCTTGACATAAAGCATAGAATCTTCGGCGCATCCCTGCGGCATTACGGCTCTGGACGTGGGAAGACAAACCACGTACCAAAAACGGGACCGCACGCAAGTGGTACGTAGACAACGAATACCATGTTCAGAATATGCTCTGGTCCATACTGTCGCCTGTGTTCCCTGATCTGGTTGCGGAGGAGTATCTGCCTGCTGTTGGACAAAAGCAACCTAGAGCGGATATAGGAATCCCTTCACTTGGACTGATCATAGAGGTGAAGTTTATGCGCTCCAGCGCGACCCCTCAAGATATCATTGGCGAGATTGCCGAAGATTCTAGCCTTTACCGTACTGCCGGTTCTCGATATTCGACTATCATCCCATTCGTCTGGGATGACTCGCGGCGCACTGAAGAACACGATATGATGGTAAATGGACTCAAGTGCCTGCCAGGTGTGTGCGATGCAGTGATGGTGCCGAGACCAGGCTCTATGCATGCCGACTAGACAAGTCCGCAGGGAACCGCATAGACATACTGATTACACGAAGCTGGACAATTATGATACTTCGAAGTTGATCGACAGGGCGCCTATCGCAAAAGTATAAACTGGCAATCTTGGACACTAGATAATGTCCTATACGAGTTCGAGGAAATGCAAAGCGGTGTGCACTTTTGGCAGAGAGAAAAGTACCGTCAATTTCGAGGAAAGAGAAAGTGGTGAGCCAATTTTCATTTTGGGCAGTTTTATCGAACTTCTTGCCTGTCCTCTCTTCCTCTTCAGCCTGCATTTTCACCGCTTCTGAGATCAAATCGAAGGGTTTCTTGTAGTTCGGAGTGAGTTTTCCACCCGCCCATGTGGAGTTCGAGAATACAAAATCCAACAGTCTCCGTTTTTCGGTCATTTCCTGCTTTTCATACAGTTCCCACGCTCGATTTGCGAGTTCGAGAATTTTTATGCCCTCATCCATGTAGGAATAGTTGGCATTCTCGTGTTTTTCCATCTTTCTACGGATTTCTGACTGCTCGTTGCGCCATTCAGCACTTTTCTGGTCGTAAAATTCTTGAGAGATTTTGCCGTCCAGTTTGTCTACATACATCTGGTCAAGTCTATGCTGAAGCCGGGCATAATCCCGTTGTAGTGAAGCTATTATCTCATTGTGGTATCTCTTCTCATCTTCATGGCTGGACTTCAAAGCAGAGATAACCCATTCCAGCACATCACCATCAAGCTTGATAGCCTTCAGAGCTTCCCCGAACTGTTCAGTAAGCTCTTCCTCACGAACATACTTCTCAGGGCATTTCCCTTTGTGGCCGGTACAGTGGTAATACACGTACCGGCCGTTTTTCTTTTCAGCCACCAGCGCACAACCACAGTGACCACACGAAACCAAGCCTTGGAAAGCCCATTCATGCTTCTGTTGGTGTATCCTCCGATTTCCATTTTCATGCAGCACGTCTTGCACCTTCTCCCATAGTTCCCGCAATACTATCGGTTCATGGATTCCATGATAAGTTTGCCCGTCCCAGTCGAAGTCACCATAGTAGATACGGTTCGTGAGTATTTGATGGATATGGCTTTTCGGAACCTTCGCCCCAGACTTGCGGAACGAAAGCCCTTCCTCATGAATCCTGTCGGTTACAGTCTTAAGCGAATAGCTTCCGGTTGCATACCACTCGTAGAGCTTTTTGATCGTTGGGGCTATATTCGGGTCTGGTTGTATATATCGTCTACCGTTGCACTCGACATTGATATATCCAATCGGCGCAAATGACGGATATATCCCTTGCGCGGCCTTTTCGAGCACCTATATCCCGACCGATGAAGGTTGGCTGTATCTTGCTGGTGTGCTTGATCTGTATAACCGCGAGGTTATCGGCTGGTCGATGAGTGAGAGAATAGATCGGCATCTAATCATAGATGCTCTGGATATGGCCGTTGGGCGAAAGAAACCTGATCCGGGTCTGATAGCCCATTCTGATCGGGGCAGCCAGTATGCGTCTTTCGATTATCAGAATGAGCTTGAAAGGCACGGATTGATCTGCTCGATGAGCGGCAAGGGCGATCCTTGGGATAATGCCGTGATGGAAAGTTTCTTTGGGACTCTGAAAACCGAGCTTATCCATCACCGGCACTACAAGTCCAGAGATGAAGCGAGGAGGGATATCTTTGAGTATATAGAAATCTTCTATAATAGGGTCCGGCTCCATTCGGCGCTGGGATACCTGTCACCAGCACAGTTTGCAGCCAAGGCAGTCATGCCAAAAGCCGCATAAGAAACTGTACGAAAAAGCGGGTACGGGTCAATCATCGTTTTTAAGAGCCGTCGCAATCGCCCAATCTCTATTGATCTTTGCTCTACGTTGAGACGTTAAGCCAACGAAAGACGTATACATGCATGTTATGAGACATGCATCATTTTCAGACAGACAAAGAGTTCGTTACCTTGCTGCTGATTTGTTTGAAAAA
>JBDKSP010000075.1:0-1667 GCA_039680575.1 Armatimonadota bacterium | reverse complement strand
AATGTTCCCCTCGAACTGAAGAATCGCTCGCGCTTCGCTGGTCTCCTGCTGCTTCTTCCTGGCAACCGCAAGATCGGTCGTCGGGTACGTAAGACCGGCGACCTCTCGCCCCAGGGCGCAGGCCGCCTGGCTCTGCAGTTTGGCTATTACTTTATCAAACTCAAGAACTCTGAGGCTGTGTTCCTCCATAATACCGATCAATTATACCACGGGAGGAGGGAACAGTGAAGGGAGCGCGCCCATTTCGGCAGGGGTTACGCATCTAATTTGGTGGTGAGACAAATGGGTGGTCGTGACGTATTCCAGTGGAATAAACTGATACTGGAGTAGTAATGACTGGTTCACCGGCAATTGTAGATCATTTCTCTGTGATGACAGACCCCCGAGTGGAGCGGACTCGTTTGCATAAGCTGATAGACATCGTAGTGATATCAATCTGTGCAGCGGTGTGTGGCGCTGACAGCTTTGTTGAGATAGAGGAGTTTGGCAAGTCCCGGCACCCTTGGCTTGCCGAACGTCTTGAGTTGCCCAATGGCATTCCCTCTCATGACACATTTGCACGTGTTTTCGCGCGGCTCGATCCACGGGAGTTCGGGGAGTGCTTTCTTTGCTGGACACAAGCCATAAATGAGCGCGCCAACGCAGGGTTCGTGGCATTGGACGGCAAGACGAACAGAGGTAGCTTTGACACTGCGGCGGGTCAATCGGCCATACATATGGTGAGCGCGTGGGCGGCCCAGAACCGTCTTGTTCTGGGTCAGGTTAAGGTTGATGAGAAGAGCAATGAGATCACTGCCATTCCTGAACTCCTCAGGCTTCTGGATATCTCCGGCTGCATTGTGACCATAGACGCCATGGGTTGTCAGAGGGAGATTGCATCGCAGATAGTCGGACAGGGCGGAGACTACGTGTTCTCTCTCAAGGGTAACCAGGGAACGCTGCACGAGGATGTGAAGGTGTTCTTCGAGGAGAGCCGGAGCGTGGATTTCAAGGAGATAGAGCACAGTTTTTATGAAGACGTGGACAAGGGTCATGGGAGAATCGAGATCAGGAGATGCTGGGTCAGCTCAGACACGGCTTGGCTTGACGAGAGGCATCATTGGCCTCACCTTGCATCCATAGCGGCAGTGGAGTGTGAGCGACACGTCGGCAAGAAGGTGACAATGGAAACACGCTACTTCATAAGCAGCCTCAATGAAGATGCCGGGAAGATGACAGAGGCGGTCCGTAGTCACTGGGGAATAGAGAATCAGCTGCACTGGGTGCTTGATGTGGTGTTCAAAGAAGATAACTGCCGCACAAGGAAAGACCACGCGCCACAGAATCTGGCTACTCTGCGGCACATCGCGCTCAATCTGTTGCGACAGGACAAGGCTGCAAAGGTTGGGCTCAAGGCCCGCAGGCTCAAAGCAGCACTCGATGTCCGGTACATGGAGTCAGTTCTCGCAAACAATTAAGATGCGTTGGCCCTGAATCTCACGCGACAGGAACGATAAGGTCGCGGCAGGATATGTAGAGGTCGCCTCGAAACCCGGATGCGGTTCTGGCAGCCATGGCGGCCTCGGCGACTTCCTCCACGGAATAGCGGTCGGAGATGTGGAACAGGAGCAGCGTCTTCACATCCTCGCTGGCCCCCCACTCCACTGCGGACTCCACCGTCGAATGCC
>JBDKSP010000074.1:0-2170 GCA_039680575.1 Armatimonadota bacterium | reverse complement strand
CGTGCCAAAGAGAGGCGGCACGCCGTGGGCGGCTCGGGAGCCTGCACCATCCGACCGCTACATAGCGTTCAGACTCTACGGAAGACTACGTAGAATGGCGCACTACATGACAATTGACCCACTAGTACTGCATTATAACGCTTTACCCGATGACACGACTTTAGCCTTTTGGTTGGATTCAGCTAATCATCTAGAAAAACTCAAAGAAGTCTGTGCTATTCGAGAAGTTCGGTGTCGCTATCAGTTTGGGGATGATACTACCATAAGATACACTCGTCGAAGAGCTATACCAAGTGTTAAAGCACACGAGTACAATGGGCCGTTTTTCACATACTAATCTATAGCAATTCATCGCTGAGGCCGGTATTATATAGTTATTATGATACCGACCTCGGATTTTCTGACTGAAAAGCGCACGGGTGGCAGGCACACGCCTGATGAAATCCGCTCGTTTATTAAGGCTTATGTCTCAGGTGAAGTTGCCGACTACCAGATGTCCGCATGGCTTATGGCCGTCTGCATAAACGGGCTCGACCCTGATGAAACCGTTGCGCTTACTGAAGCCATGATAGCCTCCGGCGAGACAATAGACCTCTCAACTCTCCCCAGTATCACCGTCGACAAGCACAGCACAGGCGGCGTGGGCGACAAAACGACGCTTGTCCTCGCTCCGCTCCTTGCAAGCGCTGGGCTTACCATGGCGAAAATGTCCGGCCGAGGTCTAGGAATAACCGGCGGGACGCTCGATAAGCTCGAATCTATCCCCGGTTTTTCCACCCAATTGACCAAAGAACAATTTCTAGACCAGGCAGCGAGTATCGGCTGCGTCCTTGCCGGTCATACCGGAAATCTCGTCCCCGCCGACAAGAAGATCTATGCCCTCCGCGATGTAACCGCCACTGTCGAGTGTATTCCGCTCATCGCTTCGAGTGTCATGAGCAAAAAGATCGCCTGCGGCGCGAGCATTATCCTTCTGGATGTAAAAACCGGAAGCGGCGCGTTTATGAAAGACATTGAAAGCGCTCGGAAGCTCGCCCGGACGATGATCGAGATTGGAAACATGATGGGCAGACGGACAATAGCGGCGATTACCGGGATGGAACAGCCGCTTGGGCTTGCTGTGGGGAACTCGATCGAGGTTGCGGAGTCAATCGAGACATTGCGGGGCGGTGGGCCGTCCGATTTGCGCGAATTATGTATCGAACTTGGAGCATTTTTACTCGAAGTTACAGGTATATCGGAGTCACATGCGGCTGCGAAGGAACGGCTTGAAGAGTTAATCGCGTCAGGCGCGGCGCTTGAGAAGTTCCGGGAGGTAGTATCGGCGCAGGGAAGCGACACGCGGGTGCTCGGCGATCCAACGCTCTTGCCCCAAGCCGCACATAGCCGCCCGATTTTTGCCGGTTCATCGGGATTTATCCAGTCAGTCAATGCCTATGCCGTAGGCCGCGCTGCCGGGATGCTCGGCGCGGGCAGACAGAAGAAAGAAGATGAAATTGACCCGGCATCGGGCGTGATTTTGAAGAAAAAGTCTGGAGACTCTGTCAAAGCCGGAGAAGAGGTCGCTGTTCTGCTGTATAATAACGCCGCCAATGTCGAATCCGCCGCCGAAGCAGTCAGTTCGGCCTACAAAATAGGTCCAGATGCGCCTGTCGTAAATCCTTTGATGCTCGAAACACTCGGATTTTGAAGATTTTGTAGGGGCGGGTATAAGGTCTCTACATGGATTTTCGACAGGAGTGGTGATAATGGACAAAAACTTTCTGCTTGGGATATTCATAGGAGCGGCTATCGGAGCTGTAGTGACCTTGCTTTATACCCCCAGCCCCGGGCCGGACATGAGAGTGCAGATAGCGGACAAATCGCGGCAGGCGGCAGATGCCCTCGTGAAAGCCGCAGCAGCAATCAAAGGCCGGGTCGGTGATTACGAAGACCATCTCAGGCAAGCGATGTGAGGATAGGGAACAGGAATAGGGAATAGGGAATATTGAGTTTTGCATATTAACTTGACGAGCATTCTTGTTTATCAAAGAGTCCAGAAGCTCTTAGAGTGCATCCCAAAACCCAAGTGATGCGCTTGATCATGATAATATCTGCCTGTATATGATTAGGCAGCAGGCAAACTGTATAAGAGCAAGGTAGTTCTCCGGTATGCGCTCATATCTCACAA
>JBDKSP010000073.1:0-1633 GCA_039680575.1 Armatimonadota bacterium | reverse complement strand
GAGTCACGACCCGAGCTTATCATATTTCCAAGGTGCGAGCGTTGCTCGTTACTTAAATAGACTTGATGTTTCATACCTGTATATACGAGTACAGAAGCAAAATGATTCAACTTTACAGAACACTAGTGCGCTTAATACACATAAATCGTCATCCGACCACGACAGCAGGTATTACACAAAGACTGTCTCAGACGGTCGTTATGCGCCTGTTTCGCATGTGGAGTCAGGTGGCTCTGCGCACGCACTTGCAACTATAGCCCAAGCGGGGTTCATTCCAAAAGAGGTCTATGAATGTCTTACAAAGCTCATATTCTGGAGCGGCAGGTACGACTACGGCAATGACGGAGCCGGAACAATGCCCTATAGCTTATTATCCGGCCGAGACGGTCTGCTCTGGAAAGGCAGGTGTGACAGCAACTCCACTCAAATCCTTCAGGCCATCATCCGTTCTACCTCATCGCATATTACAGCAGAGTTCGAGTTTTACCACATGGTAGGAACTGTCACTATGCAGACAGGAAACAGGGTAAGACTGGCCGATTCAGGATCATATCCACCGACTGTGCCCGGCGGGAAGATATATCTCGTGGACCTCTACCCGGACACATTTACCAGCGTAGTGATAAACGTTACGGGATCAGGAGATGTAGGGTTCGCACTTAAGATATACCCCGGAGACGACCGGCAGGTATGCTTCGACCTAGACCCTGAGAGAGAAGACAAAGCCATTGTAGTCTGACCTTCTTTATATGGCTTGTGGGTAGCTAATCTCATCCTACAGCCATTATTCCTTATTACAGCCGCCTGAAAAAGAACAGAAGAATCTTCCCAAACAGGCTCCAATGGACTTGATGTTTCTGGCGGCCTGAGGCATTCATTGTGTTGGCAACAGGCAACCCGGTACTTTACTCGCTTCGCAGGCAACTGAAAGTGTTGGGTTGCTTCTCTTTTTCGATCACCCTTCCAGACTGGTCGATTCCACTATCTGCTGGAATGTATCGAGGATGTCGCTGTGATTTGCCGACAGGAACCGGACGACTCTGCCGTTATCTAGGAGCTTCGAGAGATACCCACGGACGATCACCAAGTTCAGGAAGTTCTGACCGTACGTATCCTCATGGTTTGCGAGCTCTTTCTGGAGTGTCTCCATCTCACGTTGCATGCGCGCGAGTTCATCCGAGTTTAGAGTGGTCCTGAACTTGGGATGGCCGTAGTCAGTAAGCATGTCTTTGGGTGAGGCCGCGACAAGCGCCCTGCAATAGGCTGTTGAGTAGTTCGAGACCATGTTTGCCTATTTCGGTGAATCTGACCATCTATTTCGGAGTTATCTGACCGGTCGTTTCGGTTTTAATCTGACCGATTTATCGGAGCGAAAGCGACGTTGGACTTGGTAATAATAGATTAGTTGTTTTCAGTCGTCAACTTGGACAATTTCTTCCTCATCGATTCTCCCTGCATATCAATTCGGTAAGCATTGTGGACCAATCGGTCCATGATAGCATCGGCTAGCCCAACACCTAACCGCAGCCTTAGTATTTCTCGAACAGTGCGCATAGACAATCCTTCCCGCGACATCTACCCCTCCAAGTGCTTATTTTGCACATGGTAAGGCGGTGTCGCTAATCGTCCAGCG
>JBDKSP010000072.1:0-2480 GCA_039680575.1 Armatimonadota bacterium | reverse complement strand
TGCCGCCCTCAGGAGTAAAGATAATCTGGAAGCCGAAGATCGGGTCTCTTTTCGCTCCGATCATCACTTCATGTCCGCTTCTTCCTTCCTGCAGGATAAAGCTTATGTCTTTGTGCCCGTTCTTCTCTGCAGTCTTGACCATCCTGTCCCAAGCCTCATTAAGAGACTCTCTGGATGTGACCTTGGCTACATAGCCGAACTCTGTCTTGTGTGAAGCCTCATCACTGGATGAGACCAGCTTCAGAAAATATGTCCCTCCTCCTGATATTACCTTTTCCGCTTCGGAGATGGAGGAGCACTTTATACCTTCAAGAATAATTCCGTATTTACCAAACAGCGCTTCCGCTTGTAACTGATTCAGCATTGAATCGATCCCCTATCTTAAAAATCTTTTTCTCCTCTCGGTGTGGATTTGCAATCCACACCGCATTGGCCAAAAAGGGATTTTTAATCCCGGTCGTTCAAATTTCAATCGACCATCCGGGATCACAGATCCCTCATCTGCCATCCCGGTAGTGATTACAAATCACTACCGAGCAGGGTCTTTCCTGTTCCTTAGCCTTGCTCTTTCATCTTCAAGCAGTCTAGGCTGGTATCAGGAACCGGGTTCCACTCGGTCCTGAAGTCGAGATTCGGATATTTGCGCCAGATTCCTATCACTGTCTTCAATGAGTCCAGGATAAGTTCGATGGCGCTTGTCCTCGTAACGACAACTCCGTACTCTTCAGCCTTACGCTCAACGGCGCGCGCAAGACCGGTCTGACCGATAATATGGAGGACTACCGGCAGATCATACTCTTTTACTGTCTTTGCTACTCTGTCGACTGCACTTACCGCGTCGATCCCTATTGCTTTCCCGTCCTTGAATGTCGTCGTACCACCGGGAACCTGGTATCCATAATAGAAAACACACGGGCAGTCCAGCGGCTTCATTGCAGCCAGCACTTTCTCGATAGCGTCAAGTGACGCTGCGGCCGTGAAGTCGAACGGATTGTTCGTCGGATCGGCAAAAGAAGGAAGGAACTGCTTTACCTTCTCCGCGTATTCGACAGGCAGTTTCTCTTTCAGCTCGAGCCCGATTCTCTCCGCGGCGTCCGTAGCAAGGACGCCCTTGCCGCCGCCGCTCGTAAATATCACTGTCTTGTCAAAAGCTTTCGGCAGTACGTTCAGCATCCAGAGCACCTGTCTAAGCTGCTCTTCGCTCTTCACGACGGTCGCTCCACCCTGCTTGAGCGCTGCCAGGAGCGCATCGGCGCCTCCGGTCATCCGTCCGGTGTGGGATGCTGCACTCTTCCTGCCTTTGGCGCTCAGTCCGGCCGGGAGAATAATGACCGGTTTCACTTTGGTCGCTTTCTTCAACGCCGCAATGAAGTGCGGGCCTTCTCCCTCTTTGATCGCACCTTCGAGGTGTATGACAATCGCACTCACCTCAGGGTCATCTGCTTCACTGTTCAGTATTTCCGTAAACGTGATTCCTGAACCATTCCCGAGAGAGAAAACGGCATTCACCGGTATGCCATGCGTTGCGAGATACTCACAGAACGTTTCGGATGCGAGCGATCCGCTCTGGGTGAAGAGCACAAACTTACCGTTCATAGCCGGATAAGTAGTCCGCTGCTCATCGATGAAAAACGTATTTAGGTACTTGCTGTATATTCCAAGCCCGTTCGGGCCGACATAAGGAATCTCACCGGCGCATTTTTTCAGTTCATCTTCCAGAGCCTTGTTACCGGTCTCTGCAAAGTCACTCGATATGATGACCGCACCGGTTCCGCCTCTTTCTCTGAACTTTTTGACGATACCGGGAGCATCCGCAGGTATACCTGCGTAGACCAGAAGGTCGCAGCCGTTCGGGACGTTGTCTACTATCTCCACCGGCATTTTCTGGAGGTTGTCTAGTCCCTTGCCCGTAGGGAGCATAACCTTTACATCGCCGACGGTATTTATAAGGTTTACGAGCAGTTTTGCGCCGACGGAGTTGGGTTTCGCTGATACGACTACCGCGAAGGCACTCTTCGGCTTGATGAATACGTTCAGGCTCCGGTTGGTCTCGACCTCCGGCATGGAGCAGATATTCGAGGTTTCTTCTACCCTGGCATCCACCATGTGGACTCCGCCGGGATCGACGAAGACCGGGTTCAAGTCGAGCGCTTCTACCTGCGGGTTCTCATACATCAGTTTCGATATGCGCACAAGCAGTTTTGCGAGGGATTCGATATCCGACGGAGTTTCGCCTCTCGCACCTGTAATCTTGGCGGAGAGAGGATGCTCTTTTATCATAGAGAGAGCCTCATCCAGGTCAATCTCGCCGACCTTTACGGATGGAGGGACTACCTTGGCGGATATCTCAGCGTATTTGCCGCCCTCAGGAGTAAAGATAATCTGGAAGCCGAAGATCGGGTCTCTTTTCGCTCCGATCATCACTTCATGTCCGCTTCTTCCTTCCTGCAGGATAAAGCTTATGTCTTTGTGCCCGTTCT